>NZ_JADYXK010000001.1:0-611426 GCF_015864275.1 Pseudoalteromonas sp. NZS11_1 | reverse complement strand
TGCCTGTGGCAGTGGTGTCGTTGCCTGCCACATCTTCAACACTCGCGCTAATAGTGTATGCACCTTCTGCAAGTGCTATCGGTACAGGCATTGACCACGTACCATTAGCAAGTACGGTGGCGCTCATTGTTTGCGCTGCGCCGCTGCTGTCGGTGACAACAATGGTTACTTCACTGCCTTGTGGCGCATCGCTTGTACCCGAGATAGTCGGTGTCGTGTCATTGCTAACACCATTGTCTGCAATAACAAGGCTTGGTGCGGTTAAGTCAATCTCGCCTGTTTCGGTGGCGCTGCCGATATTACCTAGTCCATCATCTACCTGTGCGGTGACAGTATATTCGCCTTCTGCTAGTACGCTTGGTGCATCGACGCTCCATACGCCGCCCGTTACGGTCGTATCAACAGTCGTAATATTCCCTGCACTGTCTTCAAACGTTAAACTAATGGTGGTGCCATCTGCCGCATCGCTTGTACCATTAATGGTTGGGGTGGTGTCGTTGGTGTCAACCAGTGCATTAATACTGATGCTTGGCGCTGTGGTGTTGAGTATGGCGGTTTCACTTAACGTAGTGGTATTACCGGCGTTATCACTAACGCTTGCTTCGATAGTAAGTGGACCATCAGTTAACGCGTTCGGCACATCTGCTGACCAACTGCCGTCGGCTTGTACTGTCGCGGTGAACATTTCGGTTGTGGTGCCATCGCTTACACTGATGTTTATCACTGTGCCCGCTGGCGCATTGCTGCTTCCGCTGATTGTTGGGGTGCTGTCGTTGGTCGCTCCTACGGTATCCAGTGTCAATGTCGGCGCTAAGGTATCTAGGTTGCCCGTTTGTGTCGCACCGCCGGTGTTGCCTGCATCATCGGTGATACTGGCTTGTACGGTGTAGCTTCCATCCGGTAATTCAGGGCTGGTTGCTTGCCAGTCACCGTTTGCATCCACGGTGGCGGTGATTGGGTGTTCATCACCGTTGCTGTCGGTAATAACAATATTTATAACCGTGCCTGCAGGCTCTGTTGAGGTACCACTAACAACTGGGGTGCTGTCGTTACCCAGGCCCAGTGCATCAACGGTGACAACCGGTGTAATGGTATCCACATTACCACTGCTGCTCGTGGTGGTGTCGTTGCCTGCAGCATCAGTAATGCTGGCAACAACGCTAAAATCACCTTGTGCAAGGGCACCTGGAATTTCAATGTTCCAGTGACCATTGCTGCCAACTAGGGCCTCAATGGTTTGCACAGCACCTGCGCTGTCGGTGATGGTGAGTGTAACGGTGCCACCAATTTCATTACTGATGCCCTGAAGCTCGGGTGTTAAATCGCTAACATCACCTACGTTTTGAATGGTGAGCGTTGGCGCTTGCGTGTCTAACGTAATTGTATCTGTAACTTTTGTCGTATTTCCTGCTTCGTCAGATACACTCACTTCGATGGTGTTATCACCTTCATTTAAATCTGTTTGTGGAGTTACTTCCCAGTTACCATTTGTATCTACTGTGGTGGTAAGTGTTTGTTCAACCCCGTTATCATCAGTAATAACAACCGTGATGCTGGTACCAACGTCTGCATCACTAGTGCCTGAAATAGTAGGCGTTGA
Organism: Pseudoalteromonas sp. NZS11_1; assembly: GCF_015864275.1. NCBI lineage: Bacteria > Pseudomonadati > Pseudomonadota > Gammaproteobacteria > Alteromonadales > Pseudoalteromonadaceae > Pseudoalteromonas > Pseudoalteromonas sp. NZS11_1. The sequence continues at coordinate 609,826 of NZ_JADYXK010000001.1, read as the reverse complement.
GTCGTTGGTTACAGCTTCAAAGTCAACGGTTAAGCTAGGTCCTGATGTGTCTATATTACCGGTAGCCGTAGTTGAAGCGCTATTTCCTGCAGCATCAGATACTTCAGCTTCTACAGAATAATCGCCCGAGGCCAGCTCTTGAGAAAGCTCAACACTCCAATTACCATCGGCATCCGTTGTAGTGCTAAATGTACGAACAACTCCTTGAGAATCAGTAACCGTTAAATTTATAACTGTGCCTGAAGCTACGTCTGTTGTGCTACCTGAAATAATTGGAGTAGTATCATTACTTGTTTCTAGTTCATTTACTTGTATGGTTGGAGGCGTAATATCAATTACAGCATCAAGCTCTGCATTAGCCGTTCCACCACCTATGTCTGTTACTGTTGCACTAATTAAAATGGTGCCCTCAGCTAAATTTGCAGGCGGAGTAACACTCCAAAGACCGTTTTCATCAACAACTGTGGTTAAAGTAATTATTGCACCCGCTGAGTCAGTGATCTGAACTTCAACTTGAGAGCCAACTTGTGCATTAAAAGTATCACCATTTATTTGAGGTGTTTGATCGTTAGTTTCGCCAATAACATCAATGGTAATAGTCAATGCGCTTGTATCAATTGTGCCTGAAGCACTTGCTGTGCCTTCATTACCAGCGCTATCACTAATACTTGCATCTACAGAGTAGGTTCCTTCAGCTAAAGCCGCAGGTACTTCTACTGTCCAACTTCCGTCTGCAATTACTTGTGCTGAAATTGTTTGTACTGCACCATTAGCATCGGTCACTGTTAAAGTTATGGTTGAACCAGCTGGCTCCCCGCTAACCGTACCTGAAATGGTCGGTGTTGTATCACTCGTATCGCCTAACGCGTTAATAGTCACTATTGGCGCTGTGGTATCAACTTCTCCCGTTGTTGTGGCTGTGGTTTCATTACCTGCGGTATCTGTAACCGATACCTCAACAGTAAATTCGCCTTCGCTTAGTTCATTTGGCACATCAGCACTAAAGGTGCCATCAGCTTGCACTTCAGTGGTAATGATTTGTGGGTTACCGGCTTCATCAGTTACCGTAATAGTAACAACTGTACCTTCTGGCTCACTCGTCGCGGTGCCTGAAATAGTTGGAGTGGTGTTGTTAGTATCACCTACGGGGTCAATAATAACTGTTGGCGCGGCAGTATCAACTTCGCCTGTTGTTGTTACGGTTGTTTCATTCCCTGCTGTATCGGTAACCGATACTTCAACAGTAAACTCACCTTTACTTAATTCATTTGGTACATCAACACTAAATGTGCCATCGGCTTGTACTTCTGTGGTTATGGTTTGTGGATTACCTGCTTCATCAGTTACTGTAATAGTAACAACCGTGCCTTCTGGCTCACCCGTTGCGGTGCCTGAAATAGTTGGGGTGGTATCGTTACTATCACCTACTGGGTCAATAATAACTGTTGGCGCGGTAGTATCGACTTCTCCCGTTGTTGTTGCTGTGGTTTCATTACCTGAAGTGTCAGTAACGGATACCTCAACTGTAAATTCGCCTTCACTTAGTTCATTTGGTACGTCCACACTAAAGGTGCCATCTGCTTGCACTTCAGTGGTAATTATTTGTGGATTACCTGCTTCATCAGTCACGGTAATAGTAACAACCGTGCCTTCTGGCTCACCCGTCGCAGTCCCTGAAATAGTTGGAGTGGTGTCGTTAGTATCATCAACAGGGTCTATTATTACTAATGGTGCAGCCGTATCGACCTCACCCGTCGTTGTTGCTGTGGTTTCATTACCTGCGGTATCGGTAACCGATACCTCAACAATAAATTCACCTTCACTTAATTCGTTCGGTACATCAACAGTGAAAGTGCCATCAGCGAGCACTTCTGTAGTGATAACTTGTTCGTTACCAGCGTCATCAGTCACGGTAATAGTAACAACCGTGCCTTCTGGCTCACCCGTCGCAGTCCCTGAAATAGTTGGGGTGGTGTCGTTACTATCAACGAGTGCATTAATCGCAATAACAGGAGCTGAGGTATCAATAGTACCCGTTGTTACTTCTGTACTTTCGTTACCCGCAGTATCAGTGATTGATACGTCTACGCTGTATTCGCCTTCACTTAATTCGTTCGGCACATCAATACTAAAGGTGCCATCGGCTTGTACTTCTGTGGTGATGGTTTGTGGGTTACCTGCTTCATCGGTCACGGTAATAGTAACAACTGTGCCTTCTGGCTCACCTGTTGCGGTGCCTGAAATGGTTGGTGTGGTATCGTTAGTATCACCTATGGGGTCAATAGTAACTGTTGGCGCGGCAGTATCGACTTCTCCCGTTGTTGTTGCGGTTGTTTCATTCCCTGCGGTATCTGTAACCGATACCTCAACAGTAAATTCGCCTTCACTTAATTCGTTCGGCACATCAACACTGAAGGTGCCATCAGCTTGTACTTCAGTGGTAATGATTTGTGGGTTACCTGCTTCATCAGTAACTGTAATAGTAACAACCGTGCCCTCTGGCTCACCCGTTGCGGTGCCAGAAATAGTTGGGGTGGTGTTGTTAGTATCATCAACAGGGTCTATTATTACTAATGGTGCAGCCGTATCGACCTCACCCGTCGTTGTTGCTGTGGTTTCATTACCTGAAGTGTCAGTAACGGATACCTCAACTGTAAATTCGCCTTCACTTAGCTCATTTGGTACGTCCACACTAAAGGTGCCATCTGCTTGCACTTCAGTGGTAATTATTTGTGGATTACCTGCTTCATCAGTCACGGTAATAGTAACAACCGTGCCTTCTGGCTCACCCGTCGCAGTCCCTGAAATAGTTGGAGTGGTGTCGTTACTATCAGCCAGTGCATCTATCGTGATCACCGGTGCTGAAGTATCAATTTCTCCAGTCGTAGTTGCTGTGGTTTCATTACCTGAAGTGTCAGTAACAGATACCTCAACAGTAAATTCGCCTTCGCTTAGTTCATTTGGTACGTCCACACTAAAGGTGCCATCAGCTTGCACTTCAGTAGTAATTATTTGTGGATTACCTGCTTCATCAGTCACGGTAATAGTAACAACTGTACCCTCTGGCTCGCCCGTTGCAGTGCCTGAAATAGTTGGGGTGGTGTCGTTACTATCAGCCAGTGCATCTATCGTGATCACCGGTGCTAAAGTATCAACCTCGCCAGTCGTAGTTGCTGTGGTTTCATTGCCCGCAGTATCTGTAACCGATACCTCAACAGTAAATTCACCTTCACTTAATTCGTTCGGCACATCAACACTAAAGGTGCCATCGGCTTGTACTTCAGTAGTAATTATTTGTGGATTACCTGCTTCATCAGTCACGGTAATAATAACAACCGTGCCTTCTGGCTCCCCCGTTGCGGTGCCTGAAATAGTTGGGGTGGTGTCGTTACTATCAGCCAGTGCATCTATCGTGATCACCGGTGCTAAAGTATCAACCTCGCCAGTCGTAGTTGCTGTGGTTTCATTGCCCGCAGTATCTGTAACTGATACCTCAACAGTAAATTCACCTTCACTCAATTCGTTCGGCACATCAACAGTGAAAGTGCCATCAGCGAGCACTTCTGTAGTAATTATTTGTGGATTACCTGCTTCATCAGTCACGGTAATAGTAACAACCGTGCCTTCTGGCTCGCCCGTTGCAGTGCCAGAAATTGTCGGTGTTGTATCGTTACTATCAGCGAGTGCATCAATCGTAATAGTTGGTGCGGTATTATCGATAGTTCCTTGTGCTGAAGTTTCACTTTGGTTACCTGCTTCATCGCTAACGATGGCATTAACGCTAAAGTCACCTTCAACTAACTCATTAATAGCATCAGCTGTCCAGCTACCATCAGCTAGCGTTTGTGTTGTAATTGTTTGTGTATTACCACCAGCATCCGTCAATATTAACGTAACCGTTGTTCCAGCTGGCACATTTTGTACTGAACCTGAAATTGTTGGAGTAGTATCGGCGCTATCTGGGATTGTATTAATTGCTATAATTGGAGCTGATAAATCAATTGTTCCAGTACCGGTATCGCTTGCTTCATTACCTGCAGCGTCTGTTACTGTTGCCGTAATTGTAAAGTCGCCTTCAGCAACAGCTTGAGTTGCACCAACTTGCCAAGTTCCATCTTCTGACACAACCGCCGTCAATGTTTGAGACTCACCATTTGCATCAGTAACTAAAACACTAACAAGGCTACCTGGAGCTACATCACTTGTTGTTCCGCTAAATGTAGGCGTTGTATCGTTTGAATCAGCAAAGTCATTTATTGCAACTAAAGGAGGGGTGGTATCAACTGTGCCTAATTGTGAATCTTGGGCTGCGTTACCCGCATTATCAGATACATTAGCAGTTACGGTAAAATCCCCCTCACTTAAAGCAGTTGAAATCTCAATACTCCAAGTACCATCAGCACTTATAGTAGTCACTAACTGTTGCTCTGCTCCTAGACTATCGGTAACAATTAAAGTTACTTCACTGCCCGATGCTAATCCTTGGGTAGAACCGGTAAGAGTAGGTGTTGTATCGTTTGTATCAGCAATATTGTTGATAGTGACACTTGGTGCGGTTAAATCGACCGTACCTGTAACAGTTGCCGTACTGCTATTGCCTGCAGTATCACTAACACTCGCTGTTACTGTGAAATCACCTTCACTGAGATCTGCAATAATATCCGCTGTATATGTACCATCGGCATTTGTAAGTGTTGTGAGTGTTTGTTCATTGCCTTCACTGTCAGTTATTACTAATGTAACTTCGGTCCCTGCAGGTACATCAATTACGTTACCACTTACTGATGGAGTTACATCATTCGTATCCTCAATAGGATTAATCGTGATTGCAGGATCTGTTAAATCAATTTCTCCAGTTTCGCTTGCAGAAGCTGTATTACCCGCAGCATCAGTCACAGTTGCAATTACACTAAACGGACCTTCAACCAATTCATTACTTGCCTCAACTGACCAGCTTCCGTCAGCACCAGTAACTACTTGCACAGTTTCTGTTACGCCATCGCTTCCTGTAAATGTAACGGTTACTAATGCACCAGGCTCTACGTCTTGGGTAGAGCCGCTAACTGTTGGTGTTGTATCGTTAGTATCAATAATAAAATTAATGCTTACAGTTAAATCAACATTACCTACTGCACTTGCTTGCGCTTCATTACCCGAGTCATCTATAACAGCAGCAACTACGGTAAAGTCGCCCTCAGGTAGAGGGGTTGTTACTTGTGCAGTCCATGAACCATCTGCTTGCGTCACTGCAAGTAATGTAAATGTACTCCCATCGCTTGCCGTAATAGTTAAAGTAATGGTAGTACCTGCAGGCACATTACCGGTGTTACCACTTAAAAATGGAGTGGTATCGTTAGTATTAGCAATTGCATCGATTTGAATTGAAATAGGAGCAAACGTTATTTCGCCGTTTGTTTGCGCAGTAGCCTCATTACCTGCTGGATCGGTTACTGACGCAGTTGCTGTAAACTCACCACCTGGCAAGATTTCATTAGCATCAACACTCCATGTGCCATCTTCATTTAATAAAGTAGTTAAAGTTTGTACGTTACCGTTAATATCGGTTACTAATACTGTAATAACAGAGCCCGCAGGAGCGTCTTCCACCCTACCTACAAATGTTGGTGTAGTATCGTTAGTATCAGCAATTGCAGTAACGGTAATATCTGGGTTTGTTAAATCAACAACACCTTGGTTATTTGCTTGGGCTTGATTACCTGCAGCATCGCTTACACTTGCATCAACCTCAAACTGCCCTTCAGCCAATGGCGTAGTTACGTCGATAGACCAATCACCATCAGCGTTTGTTTGGGTTAATAATGTTTGAGTTTGACCATTAAAATCGGTAATAACCACACTAATAATAGAGCCTGCAGGTACATCTTGCGCGTTACCAGTAATAGTTGGCGTGGTGTCTTGAGTGTCGTTAATATTATTAATTTGTACCGTAGGCGCCGTTAAATCAACTACTCCTGAATCACTTGCTGATGCTAAGTTTCCTACACTGTCGCTTACTTGTGCATCAACAGTAAAATCACCTTCGGGTAAAGGAGTCCCAACTTCTACACTCCAGCTTCCATCGGCTTGAGTAACCGCAGTTAATGTTTGTATTTGTCCTGCACTATCTGTAACAGTAATTGTTACTTGCGTGCCTTCAGGAACACCATTTGTTGTTCCAACAAGTGGTGGTGTTGCGTTATTTGTTTCATCAGTTACATTTACTGTGATTACCGGAGCAGTTAAATCTACATTCGCTAAAGCTTGATCTACAGCTTGATTTCCAGCGGCATCAATCGCCACTGCGCTTACGTTAAACTCTCCTTCAGATAAAGGTGAGGTAGTAGTAATAACCCAATTTCCTAGCGCATCAACTTGAGTAACAATTGTTTGTACCGTACCTGCACTATCCGTTAACGTGACTGACACATTATCCCCAGTGTTCATCAACCCAGATACAGTCCCTGTTACTGTCACTGTTTGCGAAGCAGAATCGGCAACAGGATCAATAGCAATAAGCGGAGGTGTTGTATCAATTTCTATAGAAATAGTGTCGTTTATAGGGTTGCCAACAGGATCTGTCGCTTCAACAACAACGGTCACAGGGCCATCAGCAACCGGAGTTGGTAGAGTTATTTCAAAGGTACCATCAGGGCCAATCACAACACTAACTACTTGAGAATTTCCATCAACATCAGTTACCGTTACATTAACCGTTTCGCCAATTAAGTTTTCACTCGTACCGGTAATTGTTGGTTGTGATGAATTAGTAACGCCCAGCTCATTAAGTGAAATAGAAGCCGAAGTTGCGTCAGGCACAATACCATCAGAAGTATCTCTTAAATTAAAAGCTTCAGTAGCGCTTTGATCAAAAGAAGAATCAAAAGTAACACTACTAGGATCAACACTTTCAGAAATTCGGGTTAACTGTACAAACGAACTACCTCCATCTGCACCAGCTGCATTACCGCCACCAGCGGCTGTTGCCTCTAAATTATCTAAAATGTCCCCATCACCCTCTAATGCATCTAAAAAATCTGTTACATCTGAATTAGCTGCCGTTGATGAGTCTTGTTCTGTACCTAAGTCTAAGCTTGCGATTGCTTCATCTAAACTTTCATCAAAAACAGTTGTTTCGCTAGCGTCTCTTGCTTCTTTCGCTAATAGGTCTGGTGTTATTTTTACCTTTTGATTTGCGGGTATAGATAAGGTTTCACCTTGCACATCTATTTGTAACGACGACTTAATAGCAGTAACAACTAAATCACCTACGGTAATAATGTCACCAACGTTTAACGCTCTTATTGATCCATCATCCAACACAACACCCGCCGAACCCTGAATATCAATAACTACAAGTTGATTTGCTTCCATTTAGGTACCCTCAAACTTTTTAAAATAACAATCTAATAAATTAAAGGTAGAACAAAAAAAGCACATAGATACTGGACTCAAGTACAGGTTTAGAAGAAAAATTCAAAAATAAAAAATCAACAAAAAAGTGGTAGAAATTTTTTTTTATGCTGTCCAAAAAGATTACTTGCAAAATTAGCACTCCTTTACTAAATATTTAAAAGAGTATTTTCGGTCTTAACAGGATCTAAGAGGAAGAAATGATTATAAAAAACACTTTTAAAAAGCATCAAGGGACTATGTTAATCGGATTAGCGATTGCAACCGTAACTTTATCAAACTACGTGCATGCAAACGAACAATCAGCAATGCCACTTACATACGTCTCAAGTAAAGCGATTGAAAACAATCCTGAAGTACAAGAAGCATGGCATGCTTTTAAATCTTCTATTTATGGAGTGGATGCTGCCCGTTCAGGTTATTTACCAAGTGTTGATGTATCAGCAAGTGCAGGATATGAAAGAAGAAATTACGGTATTGAAGAAGAATATAACCGTAATACAGCCGAATTAAGCGTTACTCAAATGCTTTATGACGGTTTTAGAACATCTAATACAGTTGACCGTTTTAAACGTATTCAACTTATTAGGTACTTTGAGCTTATTTCTCAAACAGAACAAACAGCACTTGAAGCCTCGATTGCACTACTTGACGTACAAAAATTCAAAGAGTTAGTACAACTTGCAGAAGCTAATTTACAAGAGCACGAGTCTGTATACCAACAAATAGAGCAAAGCGTAGGCGCCGGTGTAGCGCGCGCAGCAGACCTAGAACAAATTAGTGGCCGTTTATCTCTAGCGCAATCTAATGTATTAACGGAGTACTCAAATTTACATGATGTAAGCGCTCGCTACCTAAGAGTTGTAGGTGAGCTACCTATGAACGATATAAAGCAAGCTGACCTTGATGAAAACAATATACCAATTTCGGTTAACCAAGCGCTAGACGTCGCCTACAAAAACAGCCCTTCATTTTATGCCTCTTTGTATAATATTGAAGCGCAAAAAGCGAACGCCAAAGCACAAAAAGCGGCCTTTCATCCTAACGTAGATTTATCTGCCCGCTACGGTAGCCAAGATAGAGATGAGCTTGGTCAAAATGAAACCAGAACAGAAGCGCGAGTCGGCATAGATATTAGTTATAACTTGTATAACGGTGGTCTTGATAGCGCTAATTTAGAACAAGCTTATCAAGATATAAACATTGCAAAATATCAACGAGATCAAGCCTGTATTGATATTCGTCAAAGTCTGCAAATTGCCTACTACAACGTCACTATACTAGAGCAAAAGTTGCCAGCGCTTAATCAACACCGCGAATCATCAACTAAAGTTAAAATTGCATATAAAGATCAATTTGATATAGGCCAACGAACTCTACTAGACGTACTTGATGCCGAAAACGAATCGTTCCAATCAACACGTTCATACATAGTTGCGCTTTACGACCGCCAATCGGCTATTTTAACTATGCTAAAAGAAATGGGGAAATTATTGCCAGCACTTGACGTAATGTCAGGTAAATACCCTACATTAAAAGAGCTAACTGACGATCCTATTGTGCATAACGCACAAAATATTTGTCCGAGTTACGATGTAGCAACCACCTTTAGCCGCAAGGCATTTCTACAAAAAAAAGCGAAGCAAGATAATGCCTACATGAGTGTAACCGCTATGCCAAGGTACTTAGATATACCGTTGGAAACCGACACTACACAAAGTAGCTTTTTAGATGATGATGGTGACGGCGTACCAAACGAGCAAGACACTTGTCCGAGTACGCCGCTGTCAACTAATGTTGATTTATCTGGCTGTACAATTTATAGCGCATCAACCTCGAATATAGAGATTGGTATCCCTTTTTCTGCTGACTCAAGCGATGTAAGGTCTCAATATATTCAAGAAATTAGTCGGCTTGCAGATTTTTTAAAAGAAAACCCAAATAAGCAGGTTGAAATACAAGGTCATGCTTCTCTAGATGGAGATCGAACATATAACCGCAAACTATCTGAAAAACGTGCGTTTGCCGTTGCCGAAATTCTAATTAAACAATTCGATATAAAACCAAAACGTGTTAAATCGTTCGGGTACGGTATTGATCAACCTCGAGTAAACGAAATATCAGTAAGAGCAAATGCTGCGAATCGACGTATCGAAGCTGTAATTACTGATAGCTAAGTCAATTAACGTTATGTAAATAACCTAAACTCGGCTTGAAATATTTAAGCTAAATTTATTTCTCGAGTTTAGGTTTAGTAGTAACAACCGCATGCAGTTCTACATAACATTGGATGGTTTATGGAATTAAACGATGTACTTGATCACGGTGGCATACTCGTTGACTGCCTAGCAGTTTTATGTCGCCATCATGATAAAGAGTTTTCAAGAGAAGCACTATTAAATGGACTTCCTCTAACTGATGGAAATCTTACTCCATCAGGTTTTTCGCGCGCAGCAAAGCGCATTGGCTTTAAATCAAAAGTAGTTAATAAGCCACTACAAAAAATTAATACAGCACTGCTACCTGCCATCTTAATTTTAAAAGACAATCAAGCCTGTGTTATTAATTCTATTGATTACGATAAGCAGTTGGTTAGTGTAATTTACCCAGAGCTTACCGAATCAGTTATCGAACAAAGCATTGATGAATTAGCAGGCAACAGTGTTGGTTTAATTATTTATGCACAACCAGAATTTGCATTTGATGAGCGAACACCTGTACTTGAAAAACTATCAAAAGACGGATGGTTTTGGGGAGTAATTAAAGAGTGCCGCTCACTTTATAAAGACGTAATCATTTCAGCTATTGCGTTGGGCTTTTTGTCGGTTGCCATGCCTTTATTTGTAATGAATGTATATGACCGCGTAGTGCCCAACCATGCAACAGAAACCCTTTGGGTACTTGCCATTGGTATTATGATAGCACTCACTGCTGACTTTGTTTTACGCTTAGTAAGAGGCTATTTTGTAGAGCTTGCTGCAAGCAGAATAGATGTCAAAGTATCGGCTGTAATTATGGAGCGGGTATTAGGTATGAAACTAAAAAACCGTCCATCATCAGCTGGCTCCTTTGCTAGCAATATTCAATCATTTGAAGCTGTACGTAACTTTTTTAGCTCCATAACGCTTGTCGCATTAGTCGACTTACCATTCGTAGTTTTATATTTAATTGTTATCGCCATTATTGGCGTACCTCTAAGTTTACCCATTATAGCGGGCGCACTTATATTATTAGCTTACGCTATAGCCGCACACCGCAAACTTGAAGCCCTTTCAGAGCAAACAATGAAAGCAAGCTCAATGCGAAATGCAGTATTAGTAGAAAGTTTAACCAACATTGAAGATGTAAAAAGTTTTCACTCAGAGTGTAAAACACAATCTGTATGGGAAAAGTCGACCATTTACATTGCGCAAGTAAACGCACAAAGCCGACTCGTTTCAAGCTCTATATCAAATACAGCATCGTGGATACAACAATGTGTAGGCGTGATAATAATGATAATAGGCGTACACCTCGTTATTGAAGGTGAGCTAACTCAAGGCGGATTAATTGCAGCCTACTTATTATCATCTCGTGCTATGGGCCCTATTGGGCAGTCAGCCGCTGTTTTAGCGCAATATCATCATGCCGCAATAGCAATGCAATCACTAAATGAGATTATGGAAAAAGAGGTCGAGCGCCCACCTGGTAAGCATTGGTTAAGCCACCCTATTTTAAAGGGCGATATAGAATTTAAAGATGTATGCTTTAAATACTCTGACGAATCTCATAATGCACTCAACGGCGTTAGTTTTAAAATTAAAGCTGGTGAAAAAGTCGCAATTTTAGGACGTAATGGCTCAGGTAAAAGTACATTAGAAAAGCTTATTTTAGGGCTATATGAACCCTGTTCAGGAGCAATTTTGATGGACAATAACGATATACATCAAATTGACCCTGCAGAGCTTCGCCATAATATTGGTTATGTACCGCAAACCGTTGCCCTGTTTTATGGGACCTTAAAAGACAACCTTACGATAAGCGCTTGGCATGCCAAAGACGAGCAAATTATTGAAGCCTGTGAGCGAAGCCAATTATTTGATTTAATTAATTCGCACCCAGACGGATTTGATTTACAAGTAGGCGAGCAAGGCCGCCAATTATCAGGAGGGCAACGCCAAGCTGTAGGTATGGCAAGAGCCATAATTAACGACCCTCCAATACTATTACTAGATGAGCCAACCTCATCACTAGATCATAATAGTGAAAGTAAAATTATTAATAATTTAAAGGGTTATTCTAAAGATAAAACCTTAATCGTGGTGACTCACCGCTCATCATTACTTGAGCTTGTTGACCGAATTATAGTTTTAGATAACGGAAAAGTAGTTGCTGATGGACCAAAACAAAAAGTAATTGCGGCGTTAAATAATAAAACCGTGGAGCAGGCCTCATGAGTGATAACAAAAAACCACTTGAACAACGCTCTTTTGAATCTGTTAGCAAAGCAATAGAAGCAAGAAAACAAGGTAAGCCATCCGTATTTAATAAACTATTTAAAGGATGGATTTCACCGCCAAATACTCAAGACTGGGTAGTAGATGCACAGTGGGAAAAAATGCAGCAGGAACCAGCAAGCGCTAGGTTACTACTTTATTTAATTTGCTTAACGTTTATATGCCTTATTGTGTGGTCTGGTTTTGCTAATTTGGATGAAGTTGCTCGTGGCGAGGGACGGGTTATTCCCTCTAATAAATTACAGCTTATTCAATCTTATGATGGTGGTATGGTCGAAAAAATAAATGTCCGAGAAGGCCAAATAGTAAACGAGGGTGATGTACTCATTAAAATAGACCCTACCCGCTTTATTTCTAGCTTTAGGGAAAATCAATCCAAGGTTGAATCGTTAAGTGCAAAAGTTGCGAGGCTCAGAGCGCTCACTCAAAAAAAGGAGCTCGTATTTAACGAAGATGTTATAAAAAATGCGCCTCAGGTGGTTCAACACGAACGCTCTCTTTATTTGAGTAACAGCCAAGAGTTGGAGCAACAGGTAAGTATTCACAAACGTCAACTAGAGCAGCGACACCAAGATTATATTGAAGCAAAAGCGGCACTTCAGCAGCATACCAGCGCGCTACGCTTAACAAACAGGGAGCTTAAAGTGACCCGCCCATTGTTACGCACCGGTGCTATTTCGGATATAGATATTATTCGTTTAGAGCGTCAAATAGTTGATTTAAACGGCGAGATAAACAGAACCAAAGCAGTTATAAATAGGAGTCTTTCGGCCATTAACGAAGCTAAAAATAAGGTAACCGAAGTTGAGCTCGTTATGATTAACCGCTGGAACAATGAACTCTCCGAAGCGCTACTGCGACTAGATTCAATTAAAGAAACTGAATCTGGCTTAGCCGATAAAGTAACTCAAACTGAAATACGCTCTCCTGTTAAAGGCACTGTACAACGATTATTAGTTAATACTGTTGGCGGTATTTTACAGCCAGGTAGTGATGTTATGGAAATTGTCCCGCTTGACGATCAACTTGTAGTAGAGGCAAAAATCCCGCCTAAAGACATTGCATTTTTACGCCCTGGGCAATCTGCAATGATAAAATTTAGTGCCTACGACTTTGCCGTATATGGTGGCCTTGAAGCCGAAGTATTACATATAAGTGCCGATACAATTACAGATGACCGCGAGAATACCTTTTATTTGGTGCAGCTAAAAACCACCAAAAATAATTTTTCAAAAGAGCTGACTATTATTCCAGGAATGACCACTCAAGTGGATATTATTACCGGTAAAAAAACCGTACTTGAGTATATTTTAAAACCGGTTCTTAGAGCTACATCGCAAGCAATGACAGAGCGTTAAAACATTTTATAAATGGAGAAGTAATGCGCCAAAGTATTTTTATTACACAGCCTGAATTTGAATCGAAACACTGGCATACAGCGTTTCCTGGTTGTTTGATATGCACAAAAGAACCACACAGAGTCACGGCATCAAGTATTATTTGGGTTTTAGCCGGCACACCTAATTGGCTTGAGCTTGTTAAAAAGTATTCTCAGCAACGTTTACTGGTTATCGTTATGACCAACGAACTAGAAATAAATCAACTAAGAAGTGCGCTTGAAGCAGGAGCTAGGGGGTACGTAGAAGCACTCGCTACTAAAGTAATTATTGAACAAGTACTTGAGACAATTTGTACTGGCGGAATATGGTTACCAGGGCAATTACTATCTAACTTAGTAGGAGCTTTATCAAATACACCGTTTAAATATGCGAGCACATGCGAGCTTGATGTACTCACAAAACGAGAACGCCAAGTAGTTGATATTGTTGTAACAGGTGCAACTAATAAGCAAGCTGCAGAATCTTTAAATATTACAGAACGCACAATTAAAGAGCATATGAGCTCTATATTTAATAAGCTAAAAGTTCGCGATCGTATTCAATTAATGTTAGTTGTAAAAGGGCATTAACCGCACAGTTAATGCCTATTACTTACTCTTTAATAACCCCATCAAAACCTAAGTTAATAAGCGTATCTATATCATCTTGGCTTGTTACACCTTGAGCCACCACTTTAATGCCAATAGAATGCGCTAATGTACACACTCCTCGCAGAAATGTTTGGTTATCTTGGCTGTAACTAATATTGTGTCCGTAAACACTATCAACCTTAATCATTTCAAGACCAAATTCCTGAATTTTATTAATTTTAGTAAATTCAGGGCCCACACGTTTTAATGCTACCTTAGCGCCCATACATCGAGCCTGCTCACAAAAATCTTTAAATATCTCAATTTCGCTAACGGCAATACTTTCACGAATATCAAAACAAATTTTAGAGGCTAAATCAGGAAACGCCGAAAGGTACGTAAGAATCGAAGCAAGTGCAGCATCATCAAGTAGCGTTTGAGCAGATAATTCAACCGAAATCAGTTCACTTGGTGGCTCAATACTATAATGAGCCACCAACGCCTTAATTAAACCCCAATCTAAACGCGCTAATAACTTTAATCGGTTAGCCCACTGGTAGTAGTAACTAGCACGGTATACTTGCCCACCAAGCTTTAGGCTCAACCCTAATTGATTTTGCATTACCTGCCCTGTAAAGCTCGTTACTGGGTAAGTATTTATTTCTAAATTATTATTGTTGAGTGCCTCTTCTATGGCATTTTTCCAGCTAGTTGCATTATCAAACAGCTCACTTTCTTGCTTGATTTGAGCTACTTTTGCTTGTACATCAGATTGTTTACCCGATGATTTTAAAAGTTCATCCGCACGCTTTAATACATCAAATCGCGTGTCGTCTTTTTGAATATAAGTACAGCTGTGAGGTATCGCTAGCTTAACGTTTTTATACTCTTCAACAAACGATTGATGCATCAATAAAATACGTTCACTGATTGCTTGAATATCATCAATATCACTAAATAAAACGGTAAAATCGCTGTGAGAAATACGTGCAATGTAATTTTCAGAAAAGTGTTCTTGGTTGCTCTCTAAGAAGCTAACCAACATCTGTGAAAATCGACGTAGAAAGTTAACCATTTCTACTCGTCCCACTTCCTCACTTACGCGATCGAGGTTAACAACCCTAAATAAAAATAAGGCACCATGGGCATGATCTTTCGATTTTTGTAAGTGAGCCTCAAGCGTTGCACCAAAGTATTCTCTATTTGCTAAACCAGTTAGCTCATCGTGTTGCGATTTAAATCTAAGCTCTTCTAAACGTTTATTATCTTCTTTAATAATACGGCTAAAACGGGTAGATAATTGGTTCATAGACTGCACTAAACGTGCAAACTCAAATGTGCGCGGAACGCTCGATTTAATAAAACGTTTTTCACCAAATGCATTAGCCTGATACACAACATCATCTAGTGGTTTTAATATTCTACTTAAAAAGTAAGCACTAACTATACAAGCAAAAAAAGCGACAATTAAAAAACTAAAAAATAGTTTAAGCGCACTTTCCCATAATGCTTGCTCAGCATATTGACTGTGGCTTTCTATAAACAAAGTACCAAACTGCTGCCAACCATTATTTACTTGCCCAACCCCTGGCTGTACATTTAATCCATACATTGCTCTAAACCACTGCGGAGCCGTCGCTTCGAGTTCATCGGTAAACGTGCGTTTAACAATCACCTCACCATTAGGGTTTTGTAGTTCTATTCGCTTATAGTGACCGGTATCAAATGTGGCCGATACTAATAATTCAAGCTCAACGGGGTCTTTATCTAATTGGCTGATCATTAACGCGAGTGAACTGGCGTTATCTACATTTTTTAAGTACAGCTGGGTCGAAAAATAACTTTTAGCCGAATTAGTGCTAATTAAAACACTACTTATAAAGCCTACAAAAATAACAATTAATAATGCAATCCACAGCTCTTGCCTGAGTGTTATTTTTCGTTTTTTAAGATACTTAGATAAGGAAAATGATGCCATTACCACATAACTCCTTCTTTGGTTGTCTGCTCCAAAATTTTACGCCAGCGTGAGAGTCTTGCTGTTGGGCTGGCTACACTTTTGGTTGAATTATTAGCCCATAAACCTTGGCTGTTAAAGCTAAAAACAGGGCTTAAATCTACACGTTTTGCAGCAGGTAAAACCTTTGTTACTAAACTGTCTAAAATAAGTGGCTGAGCGTTTGGTGTAGCAAAATAACCTAACACCATATGTGCTTGCGTTTTGTTAGTGCCCGCAATTTTTGCTTTTACATAAATAAGGCGTAACTTGTCGTCACTCACCCCTAGGGCTCTCAAGCTTATATACTTTGCTATTGCGTAATCTTCACAATCACCTAAGCCTCTGCCTAACGTTTCTAAAGGGGTTGCCCAATAATCGTTTTGTTTCCATAGCAAAATATCAGTTTGGTAGCGTAAATTACGCGCAAAAAAATCATTAACAATAAGAATTTGTTGTTGCTCTGGTTTGTTTTGAGTTTGTACCAACATACTTTGCCAGTTACGTGCAACAGCCGCTCGCGCAGGTCCATATTTTTGACCCATCAGCTCAATAAAGGTATTAAATTGAATAGTTAGTCGGCTTGCAAGCACACCACTAGAGAGTACAAAAAACAGTAATAGGTAGCGCAAATTGGCTTTGCACCATATAAATAATTTAGGATTTAAATGAGTTGGCTTAAACGCCATTTACAGAGCCACTGTTAATATAAGTGGCAATAAAATACATCTGTTGAGCACTACGCAATCTGCTTAAAAATTAATCCTAACAACAGCATAGCACTCAATATAAGAGGATGAGATATTTTGAATAACTTTTTTAATTAACTGGGCTATTTAGTAATAAGTTACTTTTTTAACTTCGCGTGGTTTTACTTCACCTATGTATAAATCGTGCACACGCTTCATATTAAGCTCAAGCTCGGTCACGTAAGTGTCATCTACTGCGTAAGTTTTAATTATTTGTGCACCTTTAATAAGCCCCTGCACTTTACTTTCTAGGTAATCGTCTTGAGCAATTGAACCTTCCACCGTTGTTCCTGCGGTAATTTTTTGCCCATATACTTGCTCAGTAAGCTCGCGGTAAGCCTCAAGCTTAGAAGCCTTAATTGCCATAAGTTGCTTTTGCGACGCGTTAGCGCCTTTTTGCAAGCTAATAGGTGCATACCCTATCGCTTTTAAAACGGGGTAATTATTTGGCTCTACATATTTATATTCAACATGCTTATCAAAAACGCTGCTACAACCACCTAAGGTTAAACACCCAAGTGTAATAAGTAATGAAATTGCTCGCATAGCATCTAGCCCTTGTATAGTAATTAGCAGTACATATGCACGTTTAATGCCATTTATAGCATTACTAATAATTACCAAATAACATTGGTACAGTCCTTGCTCTACCTAGTTAATAGCTAACGTTTAATTGGAGTAAAAGTATGAAGTCGTTTTTATCATTGGCATTTGCAGGATTAAGTGTAACGGCATTATTAACCTTCTCCCCTTTTACTAAAGCACAGTGGTATGAATCAACGGGTCACGCGAACGTTCAAAATGGTGATACGAGCGCAGCTAAATCTGCCGCTATAAAAGATGCGATTACACAAGCGTTAGTGTTCTCTGGCGCACGGGTTAGCTCTGTACAAACCCTGGTAGATGGCGTGTTAATGCAAGATCAGCTAAAAATTAGCAGCCACGGTGAAATTCAAAAAATTGAACTAATCAGCGAAAATAAATACGACAATAAATTTGCCGTTACATTACGACTCGATATTTTTTCTCAAACAGAGCAATGCCCACAAAATAGTTTTAATAAGTTTGTGGCCGTTACACAAAGCCAACTTGTTCATCGTGAACACGCCAAAATGGGTCAAATATTTGACGTAAGCAAAGCGATTAGCAAAAATATTTTTACTTCCCTGCAAAAATCAAAAATGAGCGCAGTACCTATTGCTTACTATAATAATGCAATAAGCGTTGATAAATACTTTTCGCAGCAGCACGACTATTCAAATGCCCAATTAGAAGAAATATCTTCGCGCAGTAACGCTCAATATGTTCTGCTTAGCCAAATAACCAGCCTTTCGACTAGCGACAAACTCAATAACGATTATGCATTTTGGCAAGACGAGGCGTATGAGCGCAGTTACAACATTGAGTTTGCACTGTTTGATGGCACTACCTATGAGCAACTTTGGCAAAATAGTTACCATACTCAAGCAATTTGGCCATTTGAAAAAACAACCATAGTTGATGTTAATAGTGATAGGTTTTGGCAATCGCCTTATGGGCAAAGCATAACCGATATCAACCAATCAGTAAGTTATGACATTCAAGCAGCTATGGCGTGTTTACCTACTCAAGGTAAAATAATGCATATGGAAAATAGCAAAATCGTTATTAACTTAGGTAAAGCTCATGGGTTAAAAAAAGGCCAAATGCTAAGCATTGCGCACCATAACTATTTAACCGACGCGGCAGGTAATGTTATGCCACACACCATCACCACGCTTAATAAAATTCGCGTAGAGCAGCTTTATCAGCAAACTGCTGTAGCTGTCAGTATTGATGACAAACCGCTACCTGGCGTGCAAATTAACGATGTTGTAGAAATAATCAGCCAAAACCTTTAAATATTTAATTAACTTTTTTAGTTAATTTAGCTTTTAAATTAGGGTGAGCCGATAACCACTCGCCCAATTGTTCTACACCAGATAAATGCGGATAATGCTTTCTGCATGCAAACACCACATTACGCTGCTGATTAGGGAATATAGGCAAGTAATCAATCCCTACACGGTCGGTACATGCCAACTTTGGTACAAATGTAATACCGTCATCCATGGCCACTAACGCTAATAATGTTTCTAAACTATTACCTTTATACTGGTTAGATACATCGACTCCTGCAGAAAAACAAAACTTTTGGGCTTGATCTTTAAAGCAATGGCCATCACTTAACATTAATAGGCTGCATCCTTGAAGATCGCTCAGCGCTACTTTTTTATGCTTAGACAGCGCGTTATCGTGTGATACCGCCACTAAAAAATCTTCTTTGTATAAAGCAACCGTATGGTAATTAATAAGCTCTGGCACATCGGCTAAAATAGCAAAGTCGAGTTCACCCTTGTTTAAAGCTTCTAAAATTGTTGCTGTTTGCATCTCAATAAACGAAAACTGGCTATCAATAAATGCCGCTTTCATCGATGTTAGTAACGCAGGCAACAAGTAAGGCGCAATGGTAGGAATAATACCAATAGTTAATTTACCTTGTAGAGGCTCGTTAGAAGTAGCAGCAAGTTCTTTGAGTATTTGCGTTTGTTCTAAAATAATCTCTATTTGCGTCAACAAACGTTCACCTTTTGCTGTTAAGGTAACTTGCTTGGTTGAGCGATCAAACAAAGTAACGCCAAGCTCATTTTCGAGTTTTTTTACTTGACCACTTAATGTAGGCTGGCTTACAAAACATGCATCGGCAGCTTTGCGAAAATGTTTATATTGCGCTATTGCTTTTACATATTCAAAATCTTTTAAGTTCATATTCAGCTCTACGTGATAGTTTATAACTATCAGTTTAATACAAACAAACGATTGGAACTATATTTAATTATTCACCATAATGGCTATCAACAAATCAAGAGGAACAAAAACTATGTTAAACAATATCGAAGGTCAAACAATCCCAAGTGTTACATTTGCAACTCGTCAAAATAACGATTGGAAATCAGTAACAACAGATGACATTTTTAAAGGTAAAACTGTTGTAGTGTTTTCACTACCAGGTGCATTCACACCAACATGTTCATCAACTCACTTACCACGTTACAACGAATTAGCAGGCGTACTTAAGCAAAACGGCGTTGACGAAATTGTATGTTTATCAGTAAACGATACCTTTGTAATGAACGCATGGGCTGAACATCAAGAAGCGCAAAACATTACTTTATTACCAGACGGCAACGGCGAATTTACTGACGGCATGGGCATGTTAGTAGACAAAAACGACCTAGGCTTTGGTAAGCGCAGCTGGAGATACTCTATGCTTGTTAAAGATGGCGTGATTGACAAAATGTTCATCGAACCAGATTTACCAGGTGACCCGTTTGAAGTATCTGACGCAGACACAATGCTTGATTACATCAACCCTAAGCAAGCTAAACCAGAACCAGTAAGCATCTTTACTAAACCTGGCTGTCCTTTCTGTAAAAAAGCAAAAGAGCTTCTTGCAGAAAAAGGCTTCGCATATGAAGAGATTGTTATGGGTGCAGGCGCATCACTAACAAGCCTAAAAGCTGTATCTGGTCGTGACACTGTTCCACAAATATTCATTGGTGGTAAACACATCGGTGGTTCAGACGACTTAGAAAAATACTTTGCTTAATTAATAAGTAAATTAAATACCTAACGTTAGTAGGTAAAAAATAGGGGCTTTTATGCCCCTATTTATTAGAGGAAAAAATACTATGAAAGAATTGCAAACCGATGTTGTTGTTATAGGCGCAGGCACTGCTGGTTTAAGTGCTTATCGTAATGCTAAACAGTTCACACAAAATGTATTAATGATCGAATCAGGCCCATACGGCACCACATGTGCACGTGTTGGTTGTATGCCAAGTAAGTTATTGATTGCAGCCGCTGAAGCTGCACACGCAATTGAAATGGCACCTGCATTTGGTGTTCATAGCTCAAAGCCTATCATTGATGGCAAAGCAGTTATGGCACGCGTTAAAAGTGAACGAGATCGTTTTGCAGGATTCGTAGTAGAAGCCGTAGATGAATTACCAGATGGTGATAAAATTCGTGGTTACGCTAAATTTTTAGACACAAACCGCATACAAATAGACGACCACACAATTATTACAGCAAAACGCTTTGTAATTGCCACCGGTTCACGCCCTTCGTACCCTGGCGTATTTAATAACTTTGGCGACAAACTTATTATAAACGACGACGTATTTGATTGGGATGACCTACCAGAATCAGTCGCTGTATTTGGCCCTGGTGTAATAGGTCTTGAAATTGGCCAAGCACTTAGCCGACTAGGCGTAAATGTAAAACTATTTGGTGTAGGCGGCGCAATTGGCCCACTTACAGACCCAGTAGTAAAAGACTATGCAAATACTGTTTTTGCTGAAGAATTTTTTGTAGATACCGACTCAAACGTATCTGACATGATGCAAGTTGGCGACAAAGCACAGCTAACTTACACCGACAAACAAGGTGAAAAACACACCGAACAGTTTGACTACGTACTTGCAGCCACAGGCCGAGTACCTAACGTAGATAAACTAGGCCTTGAAAACACAGGCATTGAGCTTGATGAACGCGGCGTACCGCACGCAGACACGCACACAATGCAATGTGGTGAGTCGAACATATTTATAGCAGGCGATGCGAGTAACATGCTCCCATTGTTACACGAAGCATCAGACCAAGGTGCTATTGCAGGTCAAAATGCCGGGCGCTTCCCAGATGTACGTATAGGTCTGCGCAGAGCTAAAATTGCAGCTGTATTTAGCGACCCACAAATGGCGATGGTAGGCGAAAGCTACAAGCAAATTACCGACCGTTTAGGCCCATGTGGTTGTTTTGAAGTAGGCGAAGTCAGCTTTGAAAACCAAGGCCGTAGCCGAGTAATGCTTAAAAACAAAGGTCATATGCGAGTATACGCAGAGCAAGGTACAGGCTTATTTTTAGGTGCTGAGTTTATTGGCCCACAAGCCGAACACATCGCTCACTTACTTGCATGGGCTGTACAAAACAAAATGACCGTACCAGAAATGCTTGATATGCCATTTTACCACCCAGTAATTGAAGAAGGGTTACGTACCGCCCTTCGCGACTTAAATGCCAAACTTAAATTTGGCCCAGACATTGTAAATTCATGTATGGAATGTGGCCCAGGCGCATAACCTATTTGCCACACATACAAACTTGCTAGCAAAAGCCAAAACTAACGTTTTGGCTTTTTTTTATAATTTTTTTGAGCTGACCTCTCAAAAAAAAATTTAGCTGTTACACTTAATTGATAATTCAATTAAAAAGATGGAATAGCTATGCCCAATAATAAATTTAGACTAGTCACCCGCAGCGATTTTGATGGCTTAGTTTGTGCTGTATTGCTTAAAGACTTGGACCTAATTGACGATATTTTGTTTGTTCACCCAAAAGACATGCAAGATGGCAAAATAGACATTACCGAAAACGACATTACCACCAACCTCCCCTACGTTGCAGGTTGTCACATCGCATTCGATCATCACCTTAGCGAAACCGTTCGTAACTCAAGCGACATAAAAAATCATATTATTGATCCAGAAGCCCCATCAGCAGCTCGCGTAGTTTATGACTATTATGGCGGCGCTGAAAAACTTCCAAATATTTCTGTTGAAATGATGGACGCGGTAGATAAAGGCGATGCTGCTCAGTTTTCAAAAGACGAAATATTAAACCCAACCGATTGGGTCTTAATGAACTTTATTATGGATGCGCGAACTGGCCTTGGCCGTTTTCGCGAGTTTAAAATTTCAAATTACCAATTAATGATGAAACTGATTGATGCGTGTAAAGATCAAAGCATCGAAGAAATCCTACAAATGGAAGACGTAGCCGAGCGTGTTGCTTTATATAACGAGCATAACGAAAAAGCTAAAGAGCAAATTTCTCAATGCGCTACCGTCCATAAAAACTTAGTGGTTCTTGATTTAACTCAAGAAGAAACTATTTACGCCACAAACCGATTTGTTATTTATGCAATGTACCCCGACTGCAATATCTCGATTCATAAAATGTGGGGCCTTAAAAAACAAAACGTAGTGTATGCCGTTGGTAAATCAATCACTAACCGCAGCTCAAACACGAATGTTGGCGAACTGTGCCTTAAATACGGCGGTGGTGGTCATTTAAATGCAGGTACTTGCCAAGTAGAAACAAGTAAATCTGAAGCCGTACTTAGTGAGCTAATCGATACGATTACAAGTGATGGCTAATATTAACTTACAATAACCAGAGTCATATAATAGCTCTGGTTATTTTATTTTAGTAGAGTGAGTTTTAATCGCTCTCTTTTTCATATAAATTTCTGTAATAATAAAAGAAATAATGACCTCATGTTAGATACTAAAAACTTCGAAAAAACACTTTATCAAGATACCAAAAAAGCGTTTAAAAACATTATACAAAAATACGGTAACGATCTTTATGTAATGGGCTTTTACCACACAGGTAGCTACTCACTACTTCCAATGTTTAATACCTTATCGGATTTAAAAAAAGTATTTGAAGAAGAGTACGGCAATGATGTAAGTAGTTTTTACATGGCTAAATGGAATCCAGAAGACTACCCCACGCTTGAGGATTATTCCGAATACTTTGATGAAACAACTCTAGAGTGTCAAAAACTAGAAAACAGCATTGATTTGTTTCAATCAGATATAGAAGCAATGGATAATTGGCATCAATGGCTTACAACCATGGAGAAAGTGCTCATACAATTAGATACCGAAGGGATATTTTCAAATGGTATCGAACGCGAAAAAATTACTTTAGCAATACTCGCCTATGATGAAGAAGAAAGTATTCAATTTAAAAGAATCAAACGACTTAACCCACCAACTGTTCTAGCACAAATTCGAACTGACTTTGAAGCCATGATTACAGAGCGTGAAAAATGCGAGCAAGAAGTGTTAAATACCATTAATTAAAAATAAAACACGACTACATATACGCTATACACAAAGTATAAGGAAGGGAGGTTAAAATATAACTCATTGATTTAATTGGTAGCCCCTGCAACCACCAAACCGACAACTTAAGGCTCTGATTTTAAATGACTTAAAGGCAGAACAAGACTAAAGGTGTAACATAGAGTGTAACAAAAAAACATTTTAAACTTTTTGAAACACTCTAAATAAATTTGAATTAAAATAATTAAATTAAAACTCACTTTATACAGAAATAGTTTATTGTGCGTATTGAATATCAGCTCTAAAGTACCCTGGAACAGGGTAAGTTACATCGGATGGTGCCATATAAAATACATGGAAAAAGTAAGTACCATCTTCAGGTAATTCATATTCAAGGTTTTCTGTACAGCTATAAGCTCCTTCGTTTATGCTAAACCCAATAGCGCTTCTATCTTCCCCAGCGCCGCTTCTACACCTAGTCAACATCAAAGCAGGTATAGACTCTTGCAAATACGAGTTTAAGAACAACTTATCGCCTGCCTTCCCTTCATATACAAAGTAATTATTATTAAGGTCTTTATTGATTTCATTATTCTCAGTAAAGCTTATTTTTCTAGGCGTACTTGGTAAACCACCAGAGCCATTCTCATTTAAAATAGTCCTCTGATTATTCTCAATAGTATCAACTGTAAAATAGCCATAGTTAGAGTTTGGATATTCAAAATGTATAGAATGTTGTCCAGCTTTCAAATCAAGTACCACCCGATGGTCGCAAGCAACGCCAATACTATCGACTGTTATAAATCCGCTTTCTTCAACTGTACTACTCACACATCTAGTTTTATCAAGTGTCTTCATTCCAAGATCAAGTAATGCTGATATATAAAGCTTCGAGTCTTTTTCTAAATTAATAGTAAAATAATTCTCGAAAGCATCAACGTTAATTTCATTCTTCTTAATAAAAGAAACCGGACCAGGGTTACTTGGTGTCCCCCCTGGATTAAACTCATTCCCTGAGCCGGTTACAGTACCCGCATTATCGGCTACTGAACTACTGGCCGAATCATCTTCATTACTTCCGCCGCAACCGGCTAAAGCTAATAATAAAATTGAAGCTGTTATATTTTTCACTAAATTTCCCTATAAATTATCATTCTGATTAAATTCAAATATTTCTCTATGCTCTTTAAAATATGCTAAATGTTCCTTTGTAAGGTTTTTTATTGCCATTTTTTTATCTACACCGACTGCTTTTAAAGCATCGGTTGATAAAGAGTTCTTGATCAAAACCTTTCCTTTTTCATCAAAAGAAATAAAAACTGATCAAAAAGCTTCATTGACTGATTCTTTAAGTTTAATTAATCGTATGACTTTCCTTGTTTATAGTTATTTTTATAGGCAACACCATTAGCTCAAACTAAAAATACCTAAGCTCGATAATTTTACAATTATTTTTGGCCTATCACAGGGAATAGACCAGCTTGATAATATAAACCTAATTGAGGTATGTGATTGCCGCTTGCTTAGTATTAATAATCTTTTCTAGTTGCTTTATTACATCATTACTTTCATGTTTCGAACATATATTTAAACTAAGTTTATCTGCTTGAGCCCCTTGTGTGACGCCTTCTGAAAAACCATGCCCAGCTTTTATAGCGCCTATATTACTTATTAGATATCTATCATGGAAAAACTTTTGAGGTACCACTGTCAGGGAGAATTTCGGCATAAATTTGAAGTTAGATGAGTACTCATTAATGAAAACTCTCTTAGGATTTTTTGTGTCGACGCTTGTTATCAGATGAAAATTCTTAACCGTTCCGTCTTTCTCAATCATTTCAAATATAGCTTGAAGAACCTGATTATTTGCTAAAGAAAAATACTGGTCCACTAAATAGACTGTATCGCTTAACTTTAATAATGGCTTAAGTATTTTAGCAATTTCAGGCGCACTTTTATTTATACATATTGTTGGAGGTATACTCCAGCTAACGTGTCCATCTATAAGAGAATCATAATCTAATGCTCCTAATACCCTCTCAGATACAACGACATAAAATGGGCTCTCTTGGTGTTGCTTTTCATACCAACTCTGCCAATTATCAAAAGTTAAACCTTTTCTTGGTAAGGGTAGGATCACAAAGCTATTATTTTTAGATTTTAATAATTTATTCAAAAAGTTTTTTACAGACTTTTTCTTAATCGGCTGCATAGTTTCGGATTCTTGAACTGACTGATAAGCCTCTTTTACCCACTCTTTAACAGGCGCAACAACATAACGGCCCGCTTCAAAGCCAAATCGCTCCTTAAGAAGCCCATAATAGTGATATTCACCTAAACATTGCGGGTCGAATGCTACTTCTTGATACATTAAAATAGCTCCTCATCACGCTCATCAAAAAATCCACCGGGCCATTTTACTTTAAAGTCGCCATCATGACTCAGAGGCACTATCGTAGCCACAGTTTGACCATGTAGTTTTTGCATATGAACAAATTTTATTTGGGTAGGAAGTAAATGAATACCATTATGGGGGCGGTGTAAATCTGTTTCACGAACTCGTTTTAGTAAACGTAATGCGATATGTTCACTATGTGTTTCTAGAAATATTTGCTTTTTACATTTATCAAACGCCTTTAATCGACTCAAGTCCTCATCATTAAAATCAAAGTGTCCTAATAAGTACTCACTATGGCCCACATAATCCATCACATGCTGAGTTTCTGACATCACAGGGACAAAATTTTCAAGCTTTACTCCACCATCTTTATTTACTATGCCATCCTTGTTTTTAAATTTACTCGTGTTTTTTTCATTAACAGGGAGCATACAATAGCAGTTATCGATAGGATCAAATGCTATTCTTGTATAGTTTGAGATCCCAGGTTTGATAGCTGACTCAATAAATAAATCAGCCAACTCAACTTGGAGCTTTGGATGAATATGTAGTTCAGGTTGTTCTATACAGATGACCCCTTTTGAGTGAAGTACGCTAGTAATAACAGGTATTACTTGGCTTATGCCCACGCTTAAATCGCTCGCCCCCATACGTAAACCATTTTCGTTTTTGAGTCCTACTCTAGTATTAAAGTCATCAACCTCAACGAAAACGCTAAAGCCTGTTTTTAATTTTTCATCAAGCCAAAAATTTACTAATTCCGGATCTTTAGAACTACCAACAAACCAATCCCACGCAGCATGACCGGTATACCAACGCTGCTTTTGTATGGGAAGTTTAGCTTCAAAATACCTATTGGGAATCGCTCTTATTGGTCCGACTAAACAAATCTCACCAATACACTTTTTAATA
Organism: Pseudoalteromonas sp. NZS11_1; assembly: GCF_015864275.1. Lineage (NCBI taxonomy): Bacteria > Pseudomonadati > Pseudomonadota > Gammaproteobacteria > Alteromonadales > Pseudoalteromonadaceae > Pseudoalteromonas > Pseudoalteromonas sp. NZS11_1. The sequence goes on along the minus strand of NZ_JADYXK010000001.1, from coordinate 582,964 downwards.
CTAGCAACAATATACTGGGTATATAAATCAAAAAAACTACCATAAATCGATATTGAATCATCAAATTCAATACTCCTATACCACTCATGACACTCAGTTATACTATCGAAATATGAGTAATCTCCAAAAAAAATAGAATCGAAGATATTAAGTTCAAAATCATTAAAACTAAAGTTATGGCTCAATAGAGCATCTCTAATTCCTTCAGCATTTAATCCTTTACTTTCTTCTGGTAAGTAGTAGTCACCGTATGTGTATTTAGATATATGTGGTGTAAATAATCGATGTTTGAAATTAAAATCAATTGAGCTACATTTCTTATCTCTATTGTCTAATTCAGTAATGGTCCATAGATGTTCTTTATTGACCACTAATGAGAGCTTTTGAATATAAATAGACTTAGTTATTTCGGAGTAAGCTATAGATATTTCTAATGACAATAGTCCAAAAACACCAGTATTGTTTATTGGCCCTGGATATATACCTTGGCTGATAAATTCTTCAAATAATTTATCATTTACTATCCCACCTAACTCTGAATAAAAATCACAACTGAACTCAACTTTAAATTTCATCACTCTATTTAAATCGCGATTGAACACAAAGCTTTTAAACCCACCTAAGTTTATTTCAGCAGCGGTGCTTAGCTGATTTACGTCTAAGTTAAAGTTGTTAAAAACCTCATTTAAGTACCCTAAAGCGTAGAACGCACTACTTTTACCAGCACCGTTCCCCCCGAATAATAAATTAATTGGTCCAAATTCAAACCTTTGGGTATCACTACCAATAGACTTAAAGTTCGTAATTTCTAAAGCACTAATAAACACTGAATATCCTTATTTTTAAATGATTTCTATACACTGTACTACGAGTAGCAACCGTACTTTCAACTAAAATCATGCTTTACTAAATACTCAACCGCTAATCAGTATTAAACTTGAGTTTGTTATAAGCAGTCTCTAAGAACCTATTTAACCAAAGCAGGCATAACACGATGTTTTTTAAATCCCGGCTGTCAGATCTATGTATTTGTTACACCCGCCGGTTTGGTCTTAATTGACTTACTCGATTTCATTCCTAAACCTACATCATCACGCCTAAAGTCAAACATATTCATCTCAAACGTGTTGATTGAGACCTGATCTTTACCATGACTGTGAGCAATCAATCGATCGTAGGGCTTGCTATATGGAGCTTTCGCGCAAGAGCCACCATACACTCCTGTATTAACTAACACTACAGGCTGGAACATATGATAGTGAAGCGCATCAATCATAGTATCGAACGTGTTTACATCCTTATTGAGCGCGCATACGGCATAGGCATTTGTTTTATCCTTTAAGTCCGCGCTTAATGAAATATCTGTTGCGTCATAACAAATAGAACCTGTAATTACAAAACCTGGTTTACTTGGAAATTTAGGATGTTTTAATTCAAGCATTAACTGATACGGTCGCCAAGGCTCAATTTTACCAACCTCTTCTGCCATCATATTATACTTACCCTGTAGCCGTATTAGTTCCTTCTGTTCAGAGTTTGCTTTTGGCGGTACAATCCAAACAGCACAATTATTTGGCCCTTCTACATTATCTTGCTTAATAAAGCCCAAGCCGGCGTAAATTATTGAGTGAGTCTTCCTAGAAAGAGTAATTAAAATATCCAAATCATCATGACTAACTGATAGCTCTGGCCATATAATAAGATCAATTTGCTTCCCTCTTTCTTTGCGCTCTGAGTCATCAGTTCGCTGCGCATCAATGTGCTTACAAACTAGTGCGGCAACATCAGCAACATGGAGCCTGTGTCTTGCCTTAAAACCGATATCATCTAACATTATTCCATGTTGCTCAAAGTCACTATTGCTAGGCAGTTTAGATTGCACCATAGCAACAGTTAGGTTTTGCTTATCATCTCGCCAATCAAGATTAATTGTTTCAATTAACCCTGGCATAGCTGTGTGCTTACAGTATTTTAATTTAAGCTCACTCAATCTATTTTCGACTAACTTTTTAACACTATTTATAGTCCATCTTAATGGCCAGTCGTAACCTTGGTCATTGACTGATATGCCGGGCCAAATCAAAAGTTTTGATAATAAAGTTGTTAACCAATGAGAAATTTGCGCAGACTCTCCTGCTATAGAGTGCGGTGTATTCATCATGCCTAAAGCTCTTTTTTCAGAGCTAGTTTTTATACCTCTATACCCTGTTTTCGCCTCTATACTCGAACTAAAACCAGACCAATCTATGTTGCCTATTAATGCTGAACGAACACATATAGCGACTCGCTGAAGAGCCTTAATTTCAGGGTCAACATCAGTTAAATGTGGACTCAATAATGGGTTAGAAGCAGTAAACTCAAGATCAATATTAAGACTACAATCAAATAAATTGTACTCAGGGGGTAATGAGTAGCTACAATTCTCTAATTCGACTTTAGTTTCCGCTATATCTATCACTGTATCTGAAGCAGCCTTTTCTAACTCAGTATTTTTTCCAAGCAAGGCCTGAATTAACTTTAACGCCATTATCTCATTTGCAAACGGGTTATCTGGTCGCTGTACGAGCCTTAACAGTGACTGAGTGCCACTAATGCTCTCTAATGATTTCTTTAAAGGCCTTTTATCAATTCCTTGATGTTTAATAAGCTCTTTTACTATTTGTTGTTTTGGCCAACGATATTCAAGTGGCCGAGCGTGCTTAACAAGTGAACTAAAGAAGGTAATATTTTGTACTGAGATATTTGATAAAACTTCAGTCACTTTGTCTGACGTTAAATCATCTAGTAAACATGCAATAGCCCTAACTAGAGCTTTGGTATCCTTATTTAGCTGCTCCGCAAGTAAAATATTAGCAGCGAGCTGTTCCCCAGAGAACGAGGCAGGCAAGCTAATTTTTCTAAACCCCTTACTCAACTTTATAATAAGATCATAGTCTTCATTACCAGAGCCTTGCTCCAAAGTAGTATCAAGCCTTACTAGTAACAAGAATCTAGCTTGTTCAACTAATAAATTAAAACCTACTTCATCTTCTGTATCAGCGCTCAAGCATATACTAACTGCTTCATGTTGAAGTTGTTCAAAAAAGTTCTCATGGTCAGCATGTAGAGGAATATATTTAGGGTCTAACCGATGAATAGTGGTGGACGCATGTCTAAAGATTTCGGCTAAGCAATACGCGGCAACAGCTTCGACTTTTTTATTTTTATCGCACAGTTTTCGTTTTAACTGTTGAATAACAGGGTTAATTAACTGCCTACAAGGAAATAGCTCTAAGCCTTTTTTTAGCAGCACGACCAGTGATGGGTCTTGGCTCCAACATGCAATTAATCGTCTTGCTAAGCGCTCTTGTTGATAGTCCCAATCACATGGAGTGGAATTACCGTTAGCGTCGACAGGGTGCGCCGTAAAGTTACGTATAACTTTTAGCACCTTCGCAATCTTGTTAGTTGCAAAACGCTTCAGACTGTCATCTCTTATATCAAGATGTTTTTGCTCTACTTGTGCCAGTAAGTTTATGGCGCAGTTTTCACCTTGTGGAAGATAAGCATCAGTCCTCACCATAGATAATAACGCTTCAAGTTGGCCTAAGTACTCCTGAGAATCATCAAAAGTAATTGGCCCACTTAAACGATTTTGAATTTTTGTCAGTTCACCAGAAACACCAACTACTCTTGGTTTATATAGCTCCACCTTAGTTTTATCGCCGTTTAGACTTAAAGTGTTGAGGCCGGTGTCTTTAAGTATCATCTCTATTGAAGATATGATTTTCTTTTTTAAAGAAGCTAAATGCTGTACTTTACAAGAAGTTAATTTTTCTTGCTTAACTAGCGAAGAATGTTTAGGTGAGGTAACAACTAGACGCATATCATCTACGTAGCGGCAGTAGTCAACTAAAGTAATATCTATGCCACAATTGTTATTTATCTGATGCCCAATTAGCTTTTTGAGTGCCTTATCAAACTCTAAAAGATAAATATTCGATAAAAAACCACCAGCAACCAACCCTTGAGGTATTCCTTTTGGTGCCTCTGGTACATTATCCGACTTGCATAATTCCTTAAAATCAATCTTTGCTTGCTCACTCCAATCCCACTTTTCAAATGCTAAGAGTAACTTACCGATAAGTTTATATTCGCTAGAGTCAACAGACTGTTCAAGAGCCAAATCATCCAACTTTTTACATAGTGTTTTTCTATCAATTAAATCAAAAAACTTAGAGAGATCAAGTTCAACCATAAACACATCTTGCTCATCACTAAGCTCATTTCTAGCTCGCTCTGCAAAATAGTACGATCGCTCTAAAAATTGGCGATTATCAATAAAGAATTTACTATAGATGGTTGTGGCACCATAGCTGTGCTCAGCCTTTCCATCGTCACCATATCGGCAATAAAGACGGTTTCCATAATTAACGACTCCCTTATCATGTACTAATTCAAAATCTATAGACGGGTCACCTTGTATTGTTTCAACATCATTAGCTAAACACATCATCAACAATGTCATTATGCTTTGATCACGAATAGGTATATGAGCCAAGGGCCTTAAAGGAATATCATCAGCAGGCTCAATTGGATGCCAATATAAGCACTCATCTGATGAAGCTGTGTTAGGTTTATCGTCTTGGAAGCTCCATTTATACTGCTTTGGAGCAGGAACTAACTCTAACTCTTTAAATCTGAATCTACGCGCCTTAACTTGGAGGCACCAATTTTTGGTCATAGCGGCTAAAGAGAGTGCCGATAAATCCAATTCAAAGTTATCGGCATACCAGTTTGTAGTTCGAATATAGTGATGGCTTTTTTTCCAAGCCAACGCCATTAACAAAGGATCTGTTAAATAATCATCGGTTAGTGCTAATTTCTCATACTTTTTTGCAATCCTTGGCATTAACTTTATTCCCTTTAAACAACTTGTTCGACTATGACATCGGTGTGGTCGAGTTTAGTGGCTTGTACGCCAGTTAAACTGAACTGTGAGTAGTTCACATTACATAATTAGCACATCTACTTTCTATATCTTGAGTATATTTATTGGCAACCCGTTGATTCAACGTGTTTCATGCTGTTTAGTGATGCTATATAAAATATGGTTAATAAGCAAAAATAAAAGGTAAACTAAATGATGAGATATTAAAAAATAAAATGGTAACTTCTATACAAAATAGAGAAGAGGACAAATCGTTTATTTACCGCTTTTTATGTTCCGATAAAATAATAAAGTACTATTTTATCATGCACTTGAAAATATAATTGTTCCGCCATTTGTTCCGCGTTGTTCCGTTTATAAAAAGCGTTTTTAGAACAGGTAAACGAGTGATATTTTTGCGATATTAAAGTTTACTACAACTGCTAAGCATTATCGTAATCATCTAGCCACTCGGCTACAGTTTGCTCTTGTGGTTTTCGTTTTAAATATATTTCCTCTTCTTGCTCTATAGAAGGGGCTATAGCATTACCTTTTACCGCACTACCTTGTTTACTTATACCGTGGCTATAAGACTCCGTATTATTTAATGTCCGTGATTCACAATATACGTAGTTACTCATACTCGTAGTCTCACCATTTTCTATGCCTTGGTATATGTGGCTATTAGCATTTTCGCTGCCACTGTTTAATGCCCCATAAACATGCCCCGCTATATTGCCACGGCTAAGTGCCGCACGAGTGCCACCGTTTTGCCCTTCGCCTGTCGCTAAAACGTCACAATTAACCGCCTTAATAATTTGCTGATATGTTATGTTTGCTAAGCAAAGTGTTTTAGAGTCGAGTTTATTACCTTTTCTTATTTCAGCTTGCCACAGGTAGTTTTTCATAATATTTATTTTTTTATAAAGTTCACTTGGCCTTCTAGGTTTTGGTAAGTTTGAGCAACTCCAGAATTTGAGTAACGCTCCTTGTGCTGGTGGATTAAAAAGTTTTCCATTTAAGCGCCCTGACTTTTTTTTACGATCCAATGATACGTTAAAAATTGTGTAGTAATCTTCGTGGAAACTCAAATCAGTAAAGCTCATTGTTAGGCCATCGTATTTACTCAAATATCGTCCAACTTTAAACTGTCTAAATTGGTATATAGGCTGTGCGATCACACAGCTTAACTGGCTTAGTAAAGTGTTTTGATAGATGTGGAGCCAGTCACTAGGAACCGGCTTTCCACTTTTTGGAGTAATATTTAATTGACCGTTAGTAATACTAATTACATCACCACGGTTAATTAAGTCATTAAGCTTAACCATATAACCTCCTAGCTTCCCAGGAGGTGCTTTATTGGCTTTAAAAGTTCAGCTGTTTGCTCTGGTGTGAACTCAGCTAATTTGCGTTTAATACGGCTTTTATTTATGGCTTTTATGATAGTTTCAGCAATATCTAATGAGCTAAAACTATATTTTAAATGACCACCGATACCATCTGAGTTTGGTATTTTTTCGCGTATAAATTTGAATCCGAACTCGCGCTCAAGATCTGTAAAGTAGTTTCTTCCACTTGATAAACCAGCATTACGTAAAATATCTAATTCAGTCGCACCCTCAGGATGAGCAAGAATATATAGGTTAGCTCGCTCTGTTTTAGGCTGCGGCTTTTTAGGAGCAGGGCTTGCGGCGTTACTACCACTTACAGCACACATTATGCTGCCCCTTTATAGATGTTGCTACATGGTAGTTTCTCGACCCAGCGTTGAATATCACTTTCAAGCCAGCCAACTGAGTTTAAACCTAGCTGTTTTCTTTTTGGAAATACACCTAATCGCTCTTTGCGCCAAATAGTAGAACGACTCAAACCGGTGAGTTCTGTTACTTCTTGGAAACGTAATATTTTGTTGTTCATGGATATTCGCCTTGTTTCGTTTTAGTTCAAGGCGAATGTTAGAGTTTTAAGAAAAATGAACGAGAGTGATCTAGAAAGTTTTTTTCTCAGTGAAAAAACAAATATTAGAATTTACTAAAAAATTAAAGATTAAATTCTCCAGTAATATTTGTCAGTGATAAATCCTTACATAAAAGCGTATTTAACAAACTACTTATTTTTGCATTCCCGCCAGAGAGGTCTTCGCTGCCCATTTCCCCGAAAGGAAAAACGAGGGCCGCTTGGACTCGTTTTGGAACCGTTAGATTAACTTGAGCCTCCCAGATCAGCAGATCTAGTAATGGTATAATTCTATAGGTTTTAATTTTTGAGACTTCAGCTTGTTTAATAAACCTTTTTACTGGCTCAGCAATCTCCATTTCCTCACGCCACTTAGGTAAATGACTTCTCAGTGAAGTAATAATTTCTTCGTCAGTGTGGCTACTTAAGTGAATCTCGCAAGTAACTAAATCTTCATTCAAAGTTTTTGAAAGAGATCCGTATAAAGAATTATCTTTAAAACAGCTAAACTCTCCATCGTGCTTATAGATGCCTTTTTCATTAAGAAAATTACTGTATTTGATAAATTGTAACATTCCAACGGGATAAACAGCGTCATCATAAGATAATTGATCTTCAAATATATGATTATCCTCTTGATGTCTAGTTAGTTCATTTCCTGACAAAGTAGCTAGATGGTTAGCGAGTTCTTCTCTTTCTACGGATGCCTGCTCTTCTAGTAAAACATGCGTATTTGGCTGCCCATTTAATATTCCTTTCCAAAAACATCTAAAATGCTCATCTTCCATTAAATCTGTATTTCGATTGCTATAAAGACTTCTTCGCCTAGATAACTCGTCTAATAAATCTATATTGTCGAGTTTATAAATATAATTATAGTTTTCAATTTTAAACCATGGAACATCCTTGGTTGAGTTAACCTTCTTCATAGATCTACCTTTAAACCATTTTTAAATGCTGACTACCAGTAACAGAATAATTACCTTTACTAGCTTCTTCAATATGTTCAGACCACCAGCACATCATTTTACGTCTGCGTTCTAAATAATCAGTTCGATTATAAGCAGCGCGCACTTTATTACTGTCTACATGCGCCAAAGCAGCTTCTATAACATCAGGATCAAACCCTTGCTCGTTTAACGTGGTACTTGCAAGCGCTCGTAAACCATGCGCTGTTTGTTTACCTATTAACCCCATGCGTCTTAATGCTGCGCCCAATGTTTCACGGCTAGCATGTGTTCTAGGATCTTTATCCGCAGGGAATATAAACTCTCGATGAGCACTAATAGGTTTTAGGTACTCAAGTATAGCTAATGCTTGCGGGGTGAGTGGCACCACGTGGGGTTTGCGCTTTTTCATCCGTTCGGCTGAAATATTCCATAGTTTATTCTCTAAGTCTATTTCATGCCAAGCAGCCCCAGCTGCTTCTCCTGGACGCACCATAGTATGTAGTTGCCATTCAAATAAACATCGCGTCATTAACTTAATACTCGCGTTATTTACTACGCTAATAAGTTTAGGAAGCTCTTGTGGAGTGAAACTAGCCATACTTTCATGGGTAGCTGAGTCGAATGCTTTACTGATGCCACTTAAGTTATTAGATTGTATTCGCCCAGTATTTATAGCAAATTCCATCACCTCGTTAATCCTACGACATATACGCCCAAGTATATCTAGCTTATCTGCTGCGGCTAAAGGCTTTAATGTCTCAATAGTTTGTTGTGCCGATAGCTTACTTATAGGTACCTTGCCCAAATAAGGGAAAAGATGAAGCTCAAAACCTCTGCGTAAATTAAAAGCATACTTCGCAGTTACCTTTGGCTCTTTAAGGGCTATCCACTCTCTAACTACTGCCTCAAACGTATTTTTAGCCTCAGCAGCCTTATCATTATTAAATGCCTCTTTATGCTCTTTGGGATCTATATCTTTTGCTAACAGAGCCCTAGCCTCGCCTCGGCTTTTTCGAGCATCAAATAAAGTTACATCTGGGTACATACCAAAACTAATCTGGGCTCTTTTTTTTGTATAAGGTTTAGAGTATGTGAACAACCACATTTTTGATCCATTGGGTTTAACTCGTAAAGCAAGACCTTTGCCATCAGCCAAAAGATATTCTTTATCTTTTGGTTTAGCTTTTTTGATTTGCGTGTCATTTAATGGGGTAACTAATTTAGGCATTTAACGCTCCACTGTCGAACGGGTAACCAAAGCTTATAAAGCAAGAAAATATAAAAATCTTAATTCTTTCTATAATTTTCATTTGGTTACGGTTTAATGTTACACCGAAAGTACAAAATATGATCGATGTAACATCTAGTGTAACTAAAAAATTGCACTATGGCGATACCTCCTGAAACAGAGTGAAAGCTAAAAGCCTTTATTTTAATGGGTTTAAAGAGTTTTTTGGTACAACGTGAAGTGGTATGAAATGTGTTTTTGGTAGCCCCTGCAAGAATCGAACTTGCAACTGCCCCTTAGGAGGGGGCCGTTATATCCATTTAACTAAGAGGCCACAAATAAGCTGTGTGCTTAGAGGTGTGAATTATAACGGCATCTGGTTTTTTATATCAAGCAACAACTGAACTTAATTGCTTGATAAGTATATATCTTCTTTATTTAGTACATAAATTGGGATTAGTTTTCGACTACTCGCGACGATTTTTTTTGTATGCGCGTTAATTACACGTGTATTTACAACAACAGCATCATGGCGATAAATTAATGTACCCGCTAATACATGGCTCGCCATTTGCTCATCACTAAGCTTTTCAATATCACGTGAAAAAGCAAAATCACCACGGCTATTTACATCTATTGTTTGGGTTGTTTTAAAATCAACCACGCCATAACCAAACTTTTGTAACTGATGAATTAACGTCTCAGATATTTGATTACCCAATTGATTACTTTTAGTAAGCGATGAATCAAGATCGACCAAGGTAGTAACGGCAATATTAATATTGGTGTCGGTATCACTTTCAAATTCAAGCGTATCAACCAAATCAAGTGCCATTTGCTCTACATAGTTAGCAAGTGTTTTATGGTGCTTAAGTGGTGTGAACTGCTGAGATGGATCATATTCAACTTGCGATTGTATTGCTTGATTATTATAAGCAATATTAAGCTGATCATTACCACCGTTTACTGTGTAATCTGTTCGTGTTGTGTTTTCGTTATGCTCATTATTATGCGTCATTGAGCAGCCTGTTAACCCAATTAAAGTAGTAAATCCAACGATAGTAATTAGTATATACGACATAGTTAGCCTCACTTGCTTGCTTGCTTAAGCATTATACCATCAGTGCGGTAGTTACTATTAAGTGCATCAACAACTGACTGCGGAATAAAACCTTGCGCAGTGCCTACTACGGCTTTGCTTTGCAGCCCAATAATACGTGCATTTACAAGGACTCCTCCTTGACTACTCACTAATGTGCCAGCGAGTACGTATTTAAAGTTTTGATCTTGGTTAAGCTCTAAATAATCTCGACTAAATACAAAGTCTCCTTCAGGTGTAACACGCATGTAGTCGGTTGTTTTAAAGTCAATAACGGGTATGCCAAAATTATGTAGCTCGTGCATAAAACTTTCTGATATTTGATTACCCAGTAAACTACTGTCATTAAAATCATCATCTAAAAATACAAAACTTGAAACAGCTAATGGTGTTTTTCCATTAACATATTGCAGATTTTCAACCATGTCTTGCATTATCCCGCGTACATAATGGTTTATGTTCTTTCGCATTGGCGGAGTCGGCTTAGTATGACTATTTTTTTGAGCAAAGTCCGATTGAAATAAACGGTCATTGGATACTGGATCTGCAACATCACGCTGATTATTAACGAGTTGCGTTGTTTGGTTATTATTTTGAACCTGGGTCTCATCCGTACCTGTATTCATACCATTTAGTATATGCGAACAGCCAAAGCCCAAAGGTAAACAGAGGGTAATTAATAGATTTCTCATTTTGTGCTCCTGGTTAGTATTCGCTGCGGTATAAGTAGCCATCGCGTTGCTGTATTTTTTCATTACCCCACATCACATTAATTGGGATCTCGGTACTTCCCGCAGAGAGCACCTGTTTATTTTCTATATTCACAAGCCGTGCATTAACTATGTATGCATGCTGCTGGCGAGTCACTGTTCCTGTGATAACTAAGTCAATATTTTGGCGATTACGTAATTTACTTAAATCGCGACTTAAAATACTGTCTGAGTTTTCTGATAAATAGAGGTTATTCCCAAGTCTGTACTCAACCGTGTGATAACCTAGTTGCGTAAATTGTGTAAGCAGACTTTCTTGGATCTGCTGACTTAAGCCTGAGGCTTGCCCTGTCACTAATTTTGTATCTAGTGCATCTGCATAAAAGAAGCTACTAACGCCAACACGTGCATTAGCATTTAATGCTCCATTTAGGTGGTTAAGTTGCGACGTTAAATTAACTACATAGTCATCAACAGTAAAAGGAGCCATGGCCGCTTTAGGTGCATCTGTAGGCACACTTGGTTCTGGCGGTGGCACCAAGTTACAAGCAGCTAAATTTAAAAATAATAAAGGCAGTAAAAGGCGCATAATTGCCATCCTCTTCAAAACATACTGAGGATGAAGCAATTTGTATGCCTATATCGTACTTCTGTAAGGTTGTTGAACATAATAGCTAACAAAACATGCTACTTGTTGCTTTATAAGAGCTAAACAATCATTTTTCGCATCCGCTTAATTGCTATAAGCACCTAACTTCAATCGATAAAAAGTTGTGTTATTAACACTTACGGTTTCTACATTTATCTCAGTGGATAAGATGATATTTTGTGGTATTTTTTTTTGGAATTCGCTGAGCTTCTTTTGCAATGCATTTTTATTTTTAAAAGCGGCAATTTGCAAAGCAAACAATGCCGAGTCGGTTTTTAATATACTTTCGTTATTAACTACATCATTTACACGAGTATTTAGAACATCAGACTCATTTAGTTGTTTTAGGTTAGTAGCAAGCTGCGTTAATTTATTTTCTAACTTGAGTAGCTGCTCTACTTTTGGTTGAGAGCTTTCCCATTGTGCCGCAGAGCTTTTGAGCAGCTCCAAATCAGACTTTTCAATAAGAATCGGTTGCGGGGTTGCTTGAGCCATTTTAACTTGTTGAGATGAGTTACATGCAGATAAAACAAGTACACCCATTAGCATCATGCATTCTAAGCTCCGTTTTAAAAGCATTTTCCTTCCCTGAAATGACGTTGTTTTATGGGGAAATATACCCCCTAAACGCATTTAATTATGAAGGGTGTATTTTATGGATAAACAGATTTTAAGCAAGTTTCTATTTTAACTACAGCTTTACTGGCTTATCGGTGTAGTTACTTACTATGCAATCGAGTTTGTACAACTTGAATACGTCACAGTCTGCTTTTGCATTTTTAAAGTTTTGGTAAGAGCCAAGTTTTAGCCTGTAAAACATTTTGTCGTTTATTTTGGCGGCTTCTACGTTAGTCAATATTTTGTCTCTAAACAACGGTGCTGCTTTAGTATTTAGCTCTTGCCATGCTTTAGCCACACCTTGCTCTGAGTCAACCGAAGCTACCTGTAAAGCAAATACATGTTTAGGTTTATTTAATTCTACAGTTTGTTTTTTATTACTGTAATTTTGTTTAACTTGTTGGCGTGACTTAACATTACGTGTGTTTCGTGGTGAGCGTACAGACTTGCTGCTATACCCTTGATTAGACTGCGCAATAGCTTTGCTGTTTATAATATCGATATGATTTACGAGGTAAGTTATTTCTTTTTCTAATCTTAAAATTCGCTCTATACCTTCACGAGCTTGTTGCCACTGCATTGCGGCATCTTTTAGCTGTGCAAGTTCAAGGGCTGTAATTGATACGTAGTCAGGCGAGTTACTTTGAGGTTGTTCATCAATGGTTTTTATTTCAGGCGAGACGCTGCATGCTGTACCAAATAAAAGCATTAGCAAGCTAAGTAAAAGCCCAATGTTATTTTTTTTATATATAAACATGTATTAGTTGTCCTGAAAGCAGTGTTTTTACACTACATTTCAGTTAAACATTCTCACAAGAAAGCGTTTAACTTTATTTAAGCTGTGAGCTATAAAACTTAGCTCTTCGCATGCTTGTCAGTATTTCGTAAAACACAACGTTGCATACTCCACCCCTTCCTTGAGAGCATTATTTAATACAAATTCAATGCCAATTAACACAAACTTTACAACATAAATAACAATATGTCTGTAATGACTTAAAAACTTTTATTTTAGAGCTATTCCTTTTCTTATTTTATTCTAGGGCCTGTTGACCTTTCAGGATTAAAATTTGTTCAATCTAGGGGCCATTTAATCGCGGCGCGAGGTTTGTAACCTAGTGGGCTAAGTAAAAACCGAGTAACAAAGAGTAAATTGTCCCGAGGCAGAACCCTTCGGGCAGCGCATGTTTGGCATTTATGCTACGTTATCGCCTATTTATGGGGAATAACCACACTACATAGGCTCTGCCTTGCCTAAATACCAAACAGCCTGCTGAAAATTTAACCTCGAAAGATAAACAGGCCCTAATAAAACTCATAAAAAAAGGCGCCGATATAGGCGCCTTTCATGTTTTACGTTAACTGTTAAATCAGTTTTTTAATAAATGATTTTAATTCATCGGCAAATTCATCGCGACGAAGTGCAAATTCAATCGTTGCTTTTAAGTAACCAATTTTACTTCCACAATCGTGGCTACGGCCTTTTATAGCGTATGCATCTACTTTTTCGTGTTCCATTAACATCGCAATTGCGTCAGTTAATTGAATTTCGTCGCCTGCACCTTGCGGAGTTTTTGCAAGTAACGGCCAGATATTTTCGCTTAATACGTATCGACCCACTACAGCTAAGTTTGATGGAGCTTCATCTACTGGCGGCTTTTCTACCATATTAAGAATTGGTGAGCTTTCACCTTGCTTTAAGTCAACATCACCTAAATCAACCACACCAAACTGGTTAACTTGTGCCATTGGTACTGGTTCTACCATAATTTGGCTGTGCTTGGTTTTCTCAAAATTAGCGATCATTTCTGCTAAGTTATCTTTTTTAAGATCGCTCTCTACATCGTCAATAATTACATCTGGTAAAATAACTACAAACGGTTCGTTACCAATAATAGGCGCTGCACAACTAATAGCATGGCCTAAGCCTTTTGCTTCACCTTGGCGTACGTGAATAATGGTTACGTCTTTAGGGCAAATTGCTTGCACTTCGGCAAGTAGTTGCCGCTTAACACGCTTTTCTAAAGTAGCTTCTAGTTCAAAACTTGTATCGAAGTGATTTTCGATTGAATTTTTACTTGAGTGCGTTACCAACACTATTTCTTTAATTCCTGCAGCAACGGCTTCGTTTACTACATATTGAATTAAAGGACGGTCTACCACTGGCAGCATTTCTTTAGGAATTGCTTTAGTGGCTGGTAACATACGAGTGCCAAGGCCCGCTACTGGGATCACTGCTTTCATTTTATGTTTTCCTTAATCTTTTATTATACTGAAAATGGATATTGAATCGCTTCGTGGCATTGATAGCCTATTACTTCAAAGTCGTCTCGTGTTACCCACGTTTCTATGTCTTCTAATGATTTAATTTTTGGATTAATTTTTAACTGAGGTGATTCAAATGGCTCACGCGTTAACTGCACGTCTCGCATCAGTTCAAGTTGGTTTTCGTAAATATGTGCATTAGCAATTTTATGATACGCCTTACCCGCTTTGTGGCCGGTAATTTGAGCCACTAACGCAAGCAACACAAAACACTGAATCTGATTGAAATTAAGGCCAAGCGGTACATCACAGCTTCGCTGGTATGACGTTAAGTATAGCGTATCGCCAAGTAGTGAAAAAGTGTGCGTATGCATACACGGACGCAAACAACCAAGCTCAAACTCACCTGGATTATAAAACGTGATTATTTCACCACGGTCATCAATGCCATTTTTTAAGTTATTAATAACTTTGGAAAGCTGATCAAGCGTTGAGCCATCTGGACGTTGCCAACCACGGCCTTGTACGCCATAAACACGGCCCATATCGTCCTCACCTTTACGGTTAGGGTTATTGAGCCATGCGTTGTTATCGTTCGCGTTGGCATCCCATGTTTTACAGCCAATCTCACGAAACTGCTCAGCGCTGTCGTAACCACGTAAATATCCTAGTAACTCAGCAATCGCTGCTTTGTAGTAACTTTTTCGCGTCGTGATCATTGGAAACTTATTATTAGCCACATCGTATTCTAAATCGGCATTAATAACGGTTAAACAACGCGTACCTGTACGTTTGTTTTCGACCCACTGACCTTCGTCAACAATACGCTGACATAATTTTAAATATTGTTTCATGCTTTTCTTATTATGCCTTAGCTGTTTTAACGTGTTGTGGTTGCTTATATGCCCAAATTAATAAACCTAAACCACCCACTATCATAGGAAGTGAAAGTATTTGTCCCATTGAAATAAAGTCGGCAAATAAACCGAGTTGTGCATCGGGTTGGCGGAAATATTCAATACAGAATCTAAACACGCCGTAACCTAATAAAAATACACCGGCTACGCTGCCTGCTGGACGTGGTTTTTTAATAAACCATTGCAGGATTAAAAACAGCACTAAGCCTTCAAAAAATGCTTCGTATAACTGCGATGGGTGACGCGCAAGCGGACCGCCCGTTGGAAATACCATTGCCCATGGCACGTCGGTAACTCGGCCCCATAACTCACCGTTTATAAAGTTACCAATACGTCCAGCTAAAAGCCCTACAGGAACCAGTGGTGCAACAAAGTCGCCTACTTGAAGCAGTGACTTTTTACGCGTCCATGAAAAAATTGCGACGGCGGTTATAACGCCAAGTGTTCCACCATGGAACGACATACCGCCCTGATCTATCCTAAATAAATACAGTGGGTTTTCTATAAAATAACTAAACTGGTAAAACAATACGTAGCCAATACGCCCGCCTAGTATTACCCCTAACATGCCGTAAAACAGTAAATCGCTTACTTGGTCTTTAGTCCAACCCGAATTTGGCTTTGACGCTTGACGATTAGCAAACCACATCGCAAATGCAAAACCTATTAAGTACATTAAGCCATACCAACGTACGCTTAGCGGTCCAACAGAAAAAATAATTGGATCAATTTGAGGAAACTCAAGTGCCATAAAAAATAAACCTTTAGCTAAAAACCATTTTAATTGCGATAACTACAAGCAGCACCGCGAAAACTTTCTTAATTGTATTAACAGGTAAATAGTGAGTTGCTTTGGCGCCAATGGGCGCAACAAACCACGAGGTAATAACAATCCCAAATAATGCAGGTAAATAAACAAACCCGGCAAAACCATGCTCTAAATCGGTAACATGCCAGCCTGCGCTGATGTAACCAATAGAGCCAAATAATGCAATAACAATTCCGCACGCTGCCGCGCAGCCAATTGCTTTTTTTATATCAACCGAAAAATAATTAAGCATCGGTACTATTAAAGCTCCGCCGCCAATCCCTATTAAACCTGATAACCCGCCCATTATTGCAGAAACGCCCCCTAAAATAGGACCAGCCGGCAACGGTTTTTCTGACATCGGTTTATTACGCGCGGAGAGCACCATTCTTGCTGCAACAAATACAACACTTATAGCAAACACTGTACGTAATATTTGTTCAGGGATTAAACTTGCTGCAAAGCCACTAATAAGTGCACCTAAAGCCACACCCGACATAACCCACGGGGCGATTGCCCAAGGCACATTATCATTTTTATGATGAGCCAGCGCTGAAGACGTTGAAGTAAATAAAATAGAAGCGAGTGAGGTTGCAATAGCAATTACTAATACATGATCAGCCGACGTTACATTAAATGAGAGTAGCAGAGTGCTTAGTACTGGAACGATAATTAAACCGCCGCCAATGCCTAGTAACCCAGCTAAAAACCCAACAATACAGCCTAGTAGTGCGCAGCTTGCGACTAACAAACCTAAGTCATACATAGTAATCTCAAATACCCTTTTAAGGTTTATATATTAAAGGATTATAAAACTAATAGCATCTGTGTATTGCAATTAATTAGGTGTACAAGCTTATTTGGGGGTGTAAAACAAATCACCTAATTTATGCTCTAGCATAAAGCTTCGCGTTAAACGTAGTACTTGTTTGGCTGTGGATTGCGCTAAACATTCACTTAGTAGTTGTTCCATGTCACTGACATTTAAACGCCTAAGTACCCACTTCACTTTATTAAGCGATGATAAATTCATACTCAGGCGTCTGTAACCCATGGCAATAAGTAAAATAGCTCCTTCAGGATCGCCGCCTAGTTCCCCACACAAACTAAATGGCAGTTCATATTGCTCACATTCGTGCGCCACTTTATTTAGTACTCTTAGTACACCTGGGTGATAAGGGTTAAAAAGTTCGGCTACACGTGCGTTAGCCCTGTCTACTGCTAATAAATACTGTGTTAAATCGTTACTGCCTACTGAGCAAAAATCGACTTTTTTTGACCACTCTGGAAGCATAAATACACTTGAAGGTACTTCCAGCATTATTCCTATGTCGGGTCTTTCTATGGTTTGCTCTGGGTATTTTTCACTTAACTCAAAATAAGCCTGTTCAAATAACGCAAGTGACTCATCAACTTCTTCAGTGCCACTGATCATAGGGAGCATTATTTTTAAATTACCCAAACCAATATTTGCTTTAAGCATCGCTTTTAGTTGATCTAAAAATAACTCTGGATGATCAAGGCTTATACGAATACCACGCCAACCTAAAAATGGGTTTTCTTCGGTAATATTAAAGTAATCAAGTACCTTATCGCCCCCAATATCCAATGTACGCATAACCACAGGATTAGGATGATAGCTAGTTAGTACTTCTCGGTACCAATTTTCTTGCTCTGATTGCGAAGGAAACTGGCCCTTTTGCATAAACCACGCTTCGGTTCGATAAAGCCCCACACCGTCACAAATATGCGCGCTACTTTGCTCGGTATTAAGCTCAAGGCCTGCGTTCAATAATAAGCTAACATGTTCACCGTCAAGCGTAATTGATTCTGAGTCTTGCTCAGCTAAAAAGCGGTTATTTAGTAGGTTATCTTGATGCTGTAACTCTGTGTATTCGTCCATCAGCATTTGTGAAGGCGATATATATAAACGCCCAGCAAATGCATCTAAAATCATCGGTTTGCCATTAAACTGCAATAGAGGTAAATCCTCTATACCCCAAATGGCAGGGATCCCCATCGCACGCGTTAATATAGAAGCATGGCTATTTGCAGAGCCATTTACGCTTACAACGCCTGTTAAGTGACCTTTTGGCACTTCAGCAAGCATGGCGGGTGTTAAGGTATTAGCAATTAAAATAGTGTTGGCCGGATAATTTTTAACAGCGTGCTCGGTATTTACAAGGTGGTGTAATACGCGAAGACCAATGTCTTTAACGTCAACAGCACGCTCTTTTATATAAGGGTCTTGCATGGCATTAAATTGAGATATTAAACGCTCTATTACAATTTTTAGGGCGCTTTTAGCACACCAGCCTTCTTGTAATTGCATTTCAACATTATGCCCTAAACTTTTAGCGTCAAGCAGTTGTTGATACACATCAAATACCGCAAGAGCTTCGTGCGGAATAGAATCGCTTAGCGTCATAGATAGGGTATTAAATTCTTTGCGCGTTGCAGCTACAGCTTGAGTAAATAAACGACGCTGCTCAGTGACGTCACTGTCTTTTAAAAGCTCAATAGATTTAAAATCAAGTTTTGGTAATACAACAAATGCTTGTCCTATACCTATTCCTGGCGCACTCGATACACCTTTTAAAACAGACGTTTGATGAGATGACTCATCTTGGCGTAATATTTCTTTAATTTCAGCATGCGCTAACTGTGAAGCAAGTTGAGCAGAAAGCGTTATTAAAAACGACTCTTCGTCTTGGCTAAATACACGTGCCATTTTTTGTTGGACAACAATAACGCCCAGTACTTTTTTTTGATGAACAACGGGTACAGATAAAAAAGCGTTGTAGCCTTCTTCATTTACTTCGGGGGAGAGCTTAAAACGAGGATGCGATTTAGCAAATGCAATATTAATAGGTTCTTCGCGTTGCGCTACTAGGCCAACTAAACCTTCGGTAAAACCAATTCTAAACTTACCTACCGCATCGGGGTTTAGCCCTTCGGTTGCCATAAGTACAAAATTGTCCTGGCTGTAATCTGCAAAATAAATGGAGCAGCACTGGGTTTTCATGGCATCTTTAACCATTTGCACAAAGCACACTAATGCGCTGTCTAAATTCGCTTGTCGCGATACAGACTCCGCAATAGATCTCAGTGTAGCCAGCATGTCCTGCTCCTTTATTTTATTCTGAATTAACTACCTTTTACTTCGCCAATGATCTTTATGTTGTTCTCTCTTATTAAAAGGCATGGCGAAAGGAGCAAACTCTTTCATTACACGTCGATAAACATCCCGTTTAAACGATACAACCTGTCTTACAGGATACCAATAACTTACCCAGCGCCAATCATCAAATTCAGGATGATGGGTTTTAAGTAAATTTACATCTTCGTCTTTACAGCGTAATTTTAGTAAAAACCATTTTTGTTTTTGCCCAATACACACCGGACTAGAGTCTCGGCGGATTAATCGTTTGGGTAATTTATAGCGTAACCAATGTTTTGAGCTTGCGACTATTTCTACATCTTCTGGTCGCAACCCTACTTCTTCGTGTAATTCACGGTACATGGTTTGTTCTGCAGTTTCGCCATCATCAACACCACCTTGGGGAAATTGCCAAGAGTGTTGACCATAACGTCTGGCCCAAAAAACCTGTCCCTGATTATTGCAAATCACAATTCCGACATTGGCACGAAAACCTTCGGCATCAATCACCTTAGTGCCTCATTTGTAAGTCGATTTTTAATGATTGTTCCACATTAGCCGCAATACGGCAAATACTATTATACCCAACCCGATTAGTAAGCTAAGTTTGAGCTTTTAGTACATTGATAATTTATGGAGAGTGGGTAAATATTTGGAAAATAACTTAACAAGGCTATTGCGGTTCTTGTTTTCCTCTAGTTACTCACAGTTTGTGCATAACTTTTGTAAAACACGCTCATTTTGCAAACAAATCCACAATATTATATCCAAAAACTTGGCTTCTCCACAGATTCTGTGGATAAACATGTTCATATAGTTGTATTTATCCTTACAACTTTTAAATTGCTTAATCAAAACTGAATGTACAACATTAAAAAAACCAACTGAGTCAGTAACTTAAAGTAAAGCAGCTTAATTTCAATATGTTCAAAATTAACACAAACAACAAGCGAGCAAAAAACACACAACTCTAGTGATATCCACGGCTTAGCCTATTTGCTATCATGGCTATGATATTTATACAACCGAAATTAAGAATACTGATTACGTTGAATTGATACTTATAATCGCAATAAAAAGTAGCTCAATAACAAAAAACTATCATATGCAGTTTCTCCGCATAAGTAATTTCAACGTAGTTAGTGAGTTATTAAACCTCTATAATATTCATATTTTAATAAAATTGGCATGACATGCGACCTACAAAACCACACTCAATTAACGATTTAATGCAACGCGTTAATAATATTGCCGGATTAACTCTAGGGCAGCTTGCTAACAAGTATAATTTTAAAACGCCAGATGATTTACTGCGCGAAAAAGGTTGGACTGGTCAGTTAATTGAATACGTACTAGGTGCTACTGCGGGCTCAAAACCACTTCCGGATTTTGAAGATTTAGGAATTGAGCTAAAAACACTCCCTATTTCCTATAAAGGTAGGCCACTGGAAACTACGTTTGTATCGGTTACACCTTTAATGAACGTTACAGGAATGACGTGGCATACCAGCTCTGTACGTAAAAAACTAAATCATGTTTTATGGCTGCCAATTTTAAGCGAACGTGATATTGCCCCGTTTGATAGAACCATTGGCAGCGGCTTTTTGTGGCAACCCTCACCTGAACAGGACGCTTTATTACAGCGCGACTGGGAAGAGCAAATGGAGCTAATTGCGCTAGGTAGAGTCGACGAAATATCAGGCCATTTAGGCGATGCGATGCAAATACGCCCTAAAGCTGCTCATAGCAAAATAGTGACTGATGCTATTGGTCCAAATGGGCAAATAATTAAAACCCTACCCCGTGGCTTTTACTTAAAAACCAGTTTTACAGGTGATATTTTAAAGCAGCAGTTTCAGCTTTAACTGTGTTATAAAATATTAAAACTTAAGTAACCTTTAATATTATTGCCGCCACCCTCTTTCGCTCTGTGCGCGCGCCAGCAAGCTTAACCCTACAACTTATTCTCATCTCTTTGAAAAAGTATCAGGCATAAAAAATCCCCGCTTATGCGAGGATTTTATCATCTAAAATTAAAAATTAGATTCTATATAAAATAGAATTACTGACCTTTAACTTCTTTAAGACCGTTGTACGGTGCTTTATCACCTAATTGCTCTTCAATACGTAGCAATTGGTTGTACTTTGCAACACGGTCAGAACGGCTCAATGAACCTGTTTTAATTTGACCTGCAGCAGTACCAACAGCTAAATCAGCAATTGTTGAATCTTCAGTTTCACCAGAACGGTGAGAAATAACAACAGTAAAACCAGCGTCTTTAGCCATTTTTATTGCAGCTAAAGTTTCAGTTAAAGAACCGATTTGGTTAAACTTAATTAAGATTGAGTTAGCAATACCGTTGTCGATACCACGTTTTAAAATCTTAGTATTTGTTACAAATAAATCATCACCTACTAATTGGATTTTATCACCCATTAGTTTAGTTTGATGTGCAAATCCATCCCAATCAGACTCATCAAGACCATCTTCAATAGAAACGATTGGGTACTGATTAGTAAGATCTTGTAAGAAGAAGTTAAATTCTTCAGAAGTGAATTTTTTGCCTTCACCCTTAAGGTCGTAGATATTTGCTTCTTTGTCGTAGAACTCAGATGCAGCACAATCCATCGCTAAAGTAATATCTTTACCTAGCTCGTAACCTGCGTTTGCAACAGCGACTTTAATTGCTGCAAGAGCCGCTTCGTTAGATGCAAGGTTAGGTGCAAAACCACCTTCATCGCCAACCGCTGTTGAATGACCATCAGCTTTAAGTACTTTAGCAAGGCTATGGAATACTTCAGCACCCATACGTAGGCCTTCGCGGAAGTTTTTAGCGCCAACAGGTTGGATCATGAATTCTTGAATATCTACAGAGTTATCTGCATGCTCACCACCATTGATGATGTTCATCATTGGAAGTGGCATAGAGTAAACACCTGGTGTGCCGTTTAAGTCAGCGATATGTTCATAAAGCTCAACTTTTTTAGACTGTGCAGCTGCTTTTGCAGTTGCTAGTGATACAGCTAAGATTGCGTTTGCACCTAATTTTTCTTTATTTTCGGTACCGTCTAAATCTAGCATCACTTTATCTACAGCGCTTTGATTTAATGCACTTTGGCCTTTTAAAGCATCAGCAATTTCGTTATTGATATAACCAACTGCTTTTAATACACCTTTACCTAAGTAACGTGATTTATCACCGTCGCGTAACTCTAATGCTTCACGAGTACCGGTAGATGCGCCTGAAGGTGCTGCTGCACGACCCCAAGAGCCATCTGCTAAATGTACGTCTGCTTCAACAGTTGGGTTACCACGCGAGTCCATAATTTCGCGACCGATTACTTTTACGATTTCTGACATCTTGATTCCTCTATATTCCCAAAATGGTGAGTTCAGCTAACTTTACTACGTTTTATATAGCTTAGTCAGCCCTTAAAACAAAAAAGCCGTGCAATATGCACGGCTTTTAAAATTACGAATTCGCTTTTTGGTGGATATGCGCGGCTGCTACAAACCCTTCAAATAACGGATGACCATCACGTGGAGTTGACGTGAATTCCGGGTGGAACTGCGCGGCAATAAACCATGGGTGATCTTTATTTTCGATAATTTCTACCAGTTTTTTATCTTCTGATAAACCAGTAAAGCTTAAGCCTGCTTTTTCAAGTATTTCTACAAAGTTATTATTTACTTCGTAGCGATGACGATGGCGTTCAACTATTTCGTCGCTGCCATATACTTCGCGTACTTTAGAACCTGGTGTTAAATGACATTTTTGTGCGCCTAAACGCATAGTGCCACCTAAATCAGATTTTTCGCTACGTGTTTCAACATTACCTTCAGCATCTAGCCATTCAGTAATTAAGCCAACTACTGGTGCTTCTGAATTTGCATTAAACTCTGTAGAGTTTGCATCCGTTAAACCTGCAACATTACGTGCATATTCAATTAATGCTACTTGCATACCTAAACAAATACCTAGGTATGGTACTTTATTTTCACGTGCGTATTTAGCCGCTAAGATTTTACCCTCAACACCACGTCCGCCAAATCCACCCGGTACTAAAATAGCATCTAAGTGTGAAAGTAATTCAACACCTTTGCTTTCTAAATCTTGTGAATCTACGTATTGAATATTAATTGTTAAACGGTTTTTAAGGCCCGCATGCTTTAATGCTTCGTTAACCGATTTGTACGCATCTGGTAATTCAGTGTATTTACCAACCATACCAATTGTCACTTCACCCGTTGGGTTAGACTCTTGATAAAGTACTTGTTCCCACTCAGCTAAATCTGCTTCTGGTGGATCTAAGTGAAAACGACGACATACGAAGTTATCTAATTCTTGCGTTTTTAATAACGCAGGAATTTTATAAATGCTGTCTACGTCAGGTAATGAAATAACCGCTTTTTCTTCTACGTTTGTGAATAATGAGATTTTTGCACGCTCATTATTAGGTAGTTTACGGTCTGAACGACAAATAAGAATATCTGGCTGAATACCTACTGAGCGTAACTCTTTAACAGAGTGCTGAGTTGGTTTTGTTTTAACTTCACCTGCAGGGCCTAAAAATGGCACTAACGTTAAGTGAATAAATAGCGCGCGTTCGCGGCCAATTTCAGTTCCCATCTGACGAATTGCTTCAATAAACGGTTGTGATTCTATATCACCTACAGTGCCGCCAATTTCTACAATAGCAATATCATAACCTTCAGCACCGTCGTATACACGTTGCTTAATATCGTTAGTGATATGTGGAATAACCTGAATAGTAGCGCCTAGGTATTCACCACGGCGCTCACGACGTAATACGTCTTCATATACACGGCCTTGTGTGAAGTTATTACGACTAGTCATTTTGGTACGAATAAAACGCTCGTAGTGACCTAAATCAAGGTCAGTTTCTGCGCCGTCTTCTGTAACGTAAACTTCACCGTGTTGAATTGGGCTCATTGTGCCTGGGTCAACGTTGATGTAAGGATCCAGCTTTAAAATGGTAACATTTAAACCACGGGCTTCTAAAATAGCGGCCAGTGAAGCTGCGGCAATACCTTTACCCAACGAAGAAACAACTCCGCCAGTAACGAAGATAAATTTTGTACTCATGCGAACCCTAGAATATCAGGAATTAAAAGGAATATAACACCCAAAGAAGAGCCTAAGGGTATATCATCAAGACGGGGCGAAATTGTACCAAAACACTGCTTATCAATCCAGCTAAAATTAGCTAATACGCGCACAAAAAATGTGCACTATTTAACATTAAGCCTATTTTACTTTTTTAATCGCATCCCACGCACTATCCATCTCTTCAAAGGTGGCTGTATCTAAGCTTTTACCTTGCGCATGCAAATAGGCGTTTACCTTTTCAAAACGCGCTGAAAACTTATCATTAGCGCTACGAAGCAGTTGTTCGGGATCTCGTTTAATATGGCGTACAACATTAACAGTGGCAAAAAGTAAGTCGCCGAGCTCTTCCGCTGTATGATCAGATAACGGGTCTTGCTCAATCGCTTCTTTTACTTCAAGCACTTCTTCGCTCACTTTATCAAGTGCACCATGATACGTTGGCCAATCGAAACCAAGTGCGGCAACCCGTTGTTGAATTTTTTTGGCTTTACTTAAACTTGGCATATTGGCAGGAATATCTTGCCAAAAAGAAGGTGATTCTGTTTGCGCTCTAGCACTGCGTTCTTGTGCTTTGATTGCTTGCCACTGTTGCGATAGCTGCTCGTCTGTTAGCTCTTTTTTATCGCCAAATACATGCGGGTGGCGACGTGTAAGCTTATCGTTTAATTGCTCCACTAGATCATTAAAATCAAATAGATTTTGCTCTTGTGCAAGCTGCGCATAAAAAATAATTTGAAATAACAAATCACCCAATTCACCTTTAAGCTCACCTAAGTTGCCTGACTCAATACAGTCGGCAACTTCGTATGCTTCTTCTAGTGTATGCGGCACAATAGATTTAAAATCTTGTTTAAGATCCCACGGGCAACCATCCTTGGGATCTCGCAGTGTTTTCATTATGCTAAGAAGCTGTGTAAGCGCTGCATTATCATTCATGATTAATGACCACGCTTGGCATCGTGTACACCTTCAATTTGGTGTAACTTAGAAAGAACACGATTAGTACCCGATAAGTCATGTACTTCTATTTGCATCGTAAATATAGCTAACTGATTATCTTCAACCGTATTTACGTTCATGTTTAAAACATTTACTTTTTCGTTAGCAAGTACTGAGCTTATATCGCGTATTAGCCCTGAACGATCGGTTGCTTCTATTTTAATACTTAGTGCGTACGAGCCGTTGATATCATCAGACCAACTTACCGAAATAACACGCTCTGGATGCTGATTTTTTAAGTTATTAAACGAATCACAGTCTTCCTTATGAACACCTATTCCTCGACCTTGCGTTATATAACCTATTATCTCATCGCCAGGGACAGGACGACAGCATTTGGCTACATGGCTCATTAAGCTACCAACGCCATCAACCACTATGCCGTTTTTGTCACCGGTTACTTTGCTAGGCGCTTTAATACGAATAACCGGTTCATCTTCTGTCCGATCACTTACAAAGTTAAGCATTTGATTGAGGCGTACATCGCCCGCACCAATTGCAACCATTAAGTCATCAAGTTCTTTAAAGTTAAAACGCTTGATGGCTGGCTCTAAATCTTTGTATGTTAAATTAAGCTTTTGTAATTCACTGTCGAGAATTTCTTTCCCCGCACTTAAGTTTTTGTCGCGGTCGAGCTGTTTAAACCAGTGATGAATTTTGGCTCTAGCGCGCGATGACTTAATGTACCCTAATGACGGGTTTAACCAATCACGACTTGGATTTGGTTGTTTTTGGGTCAGTATTTCTACCTGATCCCCAGTTGTAAGTTGATGCGTGAACGGCACTATTTTGCCGAATATTTTTGCACCAATACAACGATGCCCCACATTTGAGTGAATGTAGTAAGCAAAATCAAGCGGTGTAGCGCCAAGTGGTAAATCAATAATATCGCCGCTTGGGGTAAATATGTATACGCGGTCTTCTACTACTTGGTTTTTAAGCTCTTCTGCTAAATCGCCACCATCAACCACTTCTTCTTGCCATTGAAGTAACTTACGCAACCAGCTAATTTTTTGCTCATAACCCGAGCCGCGTCCCGGTAATGCACCTTCTTTGTACATCCAGTGTGCAGCCACACCCAACTCAGCATCTTGATGCATATCGCTGGTACGAATTTGTATTTCTACTGTTTTACCTTCAGGCCCAAATACCACGGTATGGATTGACTGATAGCCGTTTTGTTTTGGGGTTGCTACATAGTCGTCAAACTCTTTATTAAGATGACGCCAATTGGTGTGCACAATACCCAGCGCTCCATAACAATCTTGTAGGCGTTCAACAACGATACGCATTGCACGAATATCAAAAAGCTGATCAAACTCGTAGTTTTTTTGCTGCATTTTTTTATAAATGCTGTAAATGTGCTTGGGGCGGCCATAAACTTGGGCCTCTATGCCCGCTTCACTTAAACGGTTTTTTACTTGCTCAACCATATCTTCCATATAGGCTTCGCGCGTAAGACGTTTGTCGTCAAGTTGTTTGGCTATGCTTTTATAGGTGCCTGGGTGCAAATATCTAAACGATAAATCTTCCAGTTCCCACTTTAATTGCCCTATTCCTAATCTGTTTGCCAATGGTGCAAAAATATCAGCCGTTTCTTTAGCGGCAATGACGCGGTCTTCTTCATCCGCATTTTTTACATTACGTAAATGACATACCTGCTCGGCAAGCTTAATGACCACGGCGCGCACATCTTCAACCATGGTTAATAACATTTTTCGAATATTATCAACTTGCATAGTTCCTTTACCTTGATGCGATAAAGTACTAATAGTGGCCATTTGTGCAACCCCAGTTAACAGCATGGCTATATTACTACCAAGCTGCTCTTCTATGGTTTCTAATGATATTAAATCGTTTAAAAAATACGGGGTTAAATACGCAGTAGCTAACGATTCGGGGTCGAGATTTAGCTCAGCTAAAATTTCAACCATTTCGATTGCAGTAGTTTGCCTGCTTTCATTATCACATTTTACGCAGAGCGCTTGCGCTTTAGTAAGTAGCTCTGTTTTTTCTTCAGACAAGGCAAGAAATAAAAGCCGAGTGCTAAAATCTGTTGTCTCATCTTGTTGATGTGATTGTCGTGTAGCTACCATAATGCGTTCTACCTCCGTTGAAATAACGCCATAGTTTCAATATGCCCTGTATGAGGGAACATATTCATTAGCCCAATTTTATTAAGATCAAAGCCAGCTTGTGAAATAATTGCGCTGTCACGGGCTAAAGTAACAGGGTCACAAGAGACATATAAAATAGTTTTAAACTGCTTTAAAGATAATTGCTCTAATACAGCCATTGCACCAGTCCTAGATGGATCGAGTACAAGCACATCTAAGTTTTTACTAAACCATGGGGCGCTCTGTATGCTTTGCGTTAAATCAAAGCAATGAAACTGCGCATTGGTAATAGAGTTAGTTTGCGCATTTTGAGCAGCCATTGCAACCGCTGAAGTCACACCTTCTACGCCAATTACAGATTTTGCTTGTTTTGCCAACACTAATGAGAAATTACCAATGCCACAAAATAAATCCAATAAATTTTCATCACCTTTTAAATCAAGCCAATTTGCGGCTTGCTTTAACATAGCTTCGTTAACTTGCGCATTTACCTGAATAAAATTACCTAAACCAAATTCAAATTTTAGATCAAACTCTTTAAGATAATAAAACGGCATGGCTAAGTGTGAATGCTCAATTACATCGCTCTCGCTTTGCCATACAACTTCAAACTGTTGGCTTTTTGTTATGTGCTCAACCAAAGCCTTTGTATCATCGTTAATTGCTTTAGTGTGACGAATAACAACAAAGTTTTTCTCATCACTTTGGCATAACTGTAAATGGCTTATACTGTGCAGCGCTTTGTGTTGATTAATTAAACCATCAAAAAGTGTAAAAACATCTGCAAATACTTCATCAAGTACTGCACATTTATTAATACTGACAATATTTTTTGAACCACTGGCTCTGTAACCAACACGCATTTTTTTTGCTGCTTTATCAAACATAACGGCTATGCGAGCGCTGCGCCTGTAATGCACAGACTTACTTAATAATGGAGCTTGCCAGTTTAAGCTGTTTAATTTAGCAAACTTACTAAATAGCTGAGTAACTGCAGTTTGTTTTTCTACAACTTGTTGGCTTACTTCTAAATGCTGTAATTGGCAGCCACCACACTGATTATAGTGCTCACAAAAAGCGTCTACTCTTGATTCACTCGCTTTAATAACTTTAATTACTTTTGCACTGCTGTATTTAGCTTTATCTTCGACGAGCATTGCTTTAACTGTTTCATTTGGTAATGCACCGCTTACAAAACATACTTTATTATTATGCTTCGCAATGCCACGCCCTTGATGATCCATTCCCGTTATATTTAATTCTAATGTTTGTTGCTTAAGCGGTTTTTTTTTCGCTTTAAAAATTTGCGCCATTAGGCATTACCTTCAGTTTATTTATGAAGCACCTATATTTAGATGCTTTAGAATGCGTGTTGAACCGTATATACTCAAATCATACTAATAACGATAAAACGCTCCCATTATGACCAAATTAGGCTTACGCGATTCTGTTTTAACACTGACCCTGATCCCAACGGTGATCATAGGATTACTACTTGGTGGCTATTTTACAATAAATCGTTACATTGAGCTTGATGAAATTTTATATCAGCAAGGTACTACTATTTCTGAGCCCCTTGCTATTGCGCTTGAGCAACCTATGCTCGAAAAAAACAAACAGCTATTGAATCGCCTTATAAGCTACACACATAACAAGCACTCCCCTACAATTAAGTCGATTGCAATTTTTGATAAAAATAATACGCTATTAATGACGAGTAATTATCACCGCTCATTTGAAAAGTTAATTAATCAAAAGACGCTCATAAATTTAAAAACGACCCACGTGCAAAAGTCAGATGAGCTTGTTACATTCTTCACGCCCATTATTAACCATACAAATCACGACTCTAAATGGGATCCATCTGCTTTTCAGTCATCTCTGGGCACCGTTATTATACAGCTAAACAAAGACCAAGCGGTTATAGGGCAGCAACGTGCTTTATTAATTAGCGGTATTGTAATTATTTTATCATTGGTATTTGCAGCAATTTTAGCTTTAAGGTTAAGCCGCATGTTTATGACGCCGCTTAATAAGTTAGTACTTGCAACCGACAAGTTAGTCGAAGGTAAAAGAAGTACTGGCCTTAACGACAACATGATAGGTGAATTTGAGCTATTGCGAGAAGGCTTAAATACCATTGCTCACACTATGGTGATGCAAAAAGATGAAATGCAAAAAAATATTGACCAAGCAACTAGCGACTACCGCGAAACACTAGAGCAATACGAAACTTCAAATATAGAGCTCTCATTTGCAAAAAAAGAAGCTCAAGATGCTAACCGTGTAAAATCAGACTTTTTAGCTAAAATGAGTCACGAACTTCGTACTCCGTTAAATGGTGTTATTGGATTTACACGCCAGCTTTATAAAACACCGCTGAATAAACATCAAAAAGATTATCTCGATACTATTATGCTATCAGCAAATAGTTTAATGACTATTATTAGCGACATTCTAGACTTCTCCAAACTAGAAGCGGGTGCAATGGAACTTGAGTCGATTCAGTTTCAACTTCGTGATGCTGTAAATGAAGTGATGACACTACTCGCTCCTAGCGCACACGATAAGCAATTAGAGCTATCCATTTACATTAACCAACAAGTACCAGATGACTTAACGGGCGATCCCACTCGCTTTAAACAAGTGCTGATAAACCTATTAAGTAATGCGATTAAGTTTACTGAAAAAGGCTCCATTAAGGTCGACATAAGCCATCGGTTACTCGACGACGAACGTACTTCTTTACTTGTGTCAGTAACAGATACTGGCGTGGGTATACCTGTGGATAAGCAAGACTCTTTATTTACGCCATTTGGGCAAGCAGACTCAAGCATTACACGTAAGTTTGGTGGTACAGGCCTTGGCCTCATTATTACCAAGCATATTGTTGAAGCGATGAATGGCCGCATAACATTAAACTCTGCACCAGGTAACGGTACCTGTTTTACATTCAATAGTGTGTTTAGTTTGCCCAATCATGTATTTACTAACGACTTACCGACTAAATCGCTCATTGGTAAGCGTATTTTGTATTTAGAGCCACACGAGCATACACATCACGCTGTACTTTCGTTATTGACTCAGTGGGAATCAAGCGTAACGGCATGTTTTAACGAGACTAGCTTTTTAGACGCTATAAAAAATACTGAACATAAATATGATGTTTGCTTAATTGGCCATATGGCATCAGTTGATGATATGCAGCAACTAAAAAGCTATGTGAAAGC
Organism: Pseudoalteromonas sp. NZS11_1; assembly: GCF_015864275.1. Taxonomy (NCBI): domain Bacteria; kingdom Pseudomonadati; phylum Pseudomonadota; class Gammaproteobacteria; order Alteromonadales; family Pseudoalteromonadaceae; genus Pseudoalteromonas; species Pseudoalteromonas sp. NZS11_1. The sequence continues at coordinate 552,217 of NZ_JADYXK010000001.1, read as the reverse complement.
CGTGCGTGAATCTACTGATTACTTATATTTAATGCTTAATACTGTATCGCACAATATGCGAGAAGCCTTTATAGGCAGCGGTGCTGATGCGTGTTTAAGTAAACCACTTAATCACCGTAAGTTGTGTGAGGTACTTGCCGCACCTTACAGGCTTGACCACCCTACTCATAATATTGAACAAAACGATCAAGCTTTGCTGCCGTTAAAAGTATTAGTTGTTGATGATAACGATGCCAACTTAAAACTTCTCCATACTTTATTAAGTGAACAGATTGAAGTAATAGAAACGGCACATAATGGTTCACAAGCATACAGCTTAAGTAAAAGTCATAAATACGACATAATTTTTATGGATATTCAGATGCCAATTATGGACGGTATAACCGCATGCAAGCTTATACAAGAATCATCACTTAATGAAGATACACCCATTATCGCTGTAACGGCACACGCCCTTCAAAGCGAAAAAGAGCAACTACTAAAAGATGGCTTTAAAGGCTATTTAACTAAGCCTATTGATGAAGATATGCTTAAACAAATTATTAGCGATCATAGTCCACAGACCCCGGTTAATCGCGATAAAGCTAAAACAGATACACCACAAAGTCCTGCACCATTTCAAAGTAGTCGAATTGATTGGGCACAAGCCCTGCAGCGTGCTGGCGGAAAGAGCGAGTTAGCGCTAGAGATGCTTAATATGCTACTTCTAAGCGTCCCTGAAACTCTTACATTGCTTGCTAAAGCGATAGAGAGTAATGATTATCAGCAAGTCTTAAGTATTGTCCACAAGTTTCATGGCGCATGTTGCTACACTGGTGTGCCTAAACTTAAATCACTCGCAGAAACAATTGAAACATCACTTAAAAATAAATGCTTGTTAGAGAATATTGAACCTGAATTATTTGAGTTACAGGACGAGCTTGAAAACTTACTTGCTGATGCAAGCGTAACTGAGCTACAAAGATAAGCTTTGAATTTTAGATACAAAAAAACGCGGCATTAACCGCGTTTTTTTAATTAAGCTTTTTAAATACTTATGTAGATTCGTATTACATTCTTGCTTCAATCATTAATCGTTTCATATCGCGTACGGCTTTATCGAGTCCATCTATCGCTGCACGAGCAATAATAGCGTGGCCAATATTTAGCTCATAAATCTCAGGCATCGCGGCAATGGGTTTAACGTTATGGTAATGAAGACCATGGCCAGCGTTAACAATCAAACCTAAGCTTGCTGCGTATTTAACACCTTCACGAATATGCTCTAACTCTTTGTGTAAATCAGTATCATTTGTTGCATCAGCATACGCGCCTGTGTGTATTTCTACATAAGGAGCACCACATTCTTTGGCTGCATCTAGTTGGGCTTTATCTGCATCAATAAATAGCGATACTTTAATACCCGCGTCGGTAAGCGTTTTTGTTGCGGCTTTAATTTTATCTATATTACCCGCTACATCTAAGCCGCCCTCGGTGGTTAACTCTTCGCGCTTTTCAGGTACTAAACACACGTACTCGGGTTTTACTTCAAGCGCTATTTTTATCATTTCATCGGTAACAGCGGTTTCAAGATTCATACGAGTTTGGATAGTTTTAGCCATCACATAAACGTCGCGATCTTGAATATGGCGTCTGTCTTCACGTAAGTGAATCGTAATACCGTCTGCGCCTGCATGCTCTGCTACACTGGCTGCATGGGCTGGATCTGGGTAACTTGTTCCACGCGCTTGACGAAGTGTTGCAATATGATCTACGTTTACACCCAAAAGAATATCTTTCATTTTCTTACCTGTAAAATTACGTTTATTGAGAGGCCATAAATAGCTCACGGCTTTTTAATGGTTTACTACCTAATAAGGGTTTTAATAAATAGCGACTTAATTGCTTTGCCATATATAGCACATCACTTTGGCTAAAGTCATGATTTGCTATGGCGTTGAGTTGTTTGCCACTAAATCCAGAACGCGTATCTTCTTGTATTAAAAAACCAAGTTCGGGGAAATAACTATACGTCTGCTTTTCATCTATTGGTTCACCACTGGCATCAAAACTAAAATCCACGCCATAACCGAGTAATTCCAATAATTGAAATTCGTACGAGCGAAGCACTTCTTGTAAATTGGCTCCGCTGTTTAGGTTTCCTAGGTGAGATTTATATAGCTCAAATACTTGTTCAATTGGCTCATTAACAGGAACGATGCGATTAGTTAGCTCATTCAAATAAAAACCACAATAAAGCTCATCACCTTTTAAAAAGTGCGGGTTACCATGCAGTTCAAACTTATTGATATATTTTAAATCGTACTTGCCACTGTAATTAACAAGGAGTGCCTGGAATGGCTGAAGTTGTGCTTTATGTTTAGTGGCCTGGCGACCACTAATTCGGGCCAGCATTCTTAACTGGCCAACGCCTTCTACAAGCATATCTAACATTACTTGGGAGTCACTATAAGGACGCCGATGTAATAAATACGCGGTGTAGAAGTCGCTATCCATTCACTAAGCTACTGCTTGGTTTAGTCTTCACTGTAACCTAAGCTTCTTAGTGCACGTTCATCATCAGCCCAACCCGACTTAACTTTAACCCAAAGCTCTAAAAATACTTTGTTATCAAGCATTTCTTCTATGTCTTTACGGGCTTCACGGCCAATGGTTTTTAGCTTTTCGCCTTTATTACCAATAACCATGCGTTTTTGTGTTTCGCGCTCAACAAGAATTAACCCATTGATGTGCCAAATACCGTTGTCTTGCCATTTAAACTGCTCAATTTCAACAGTCACAGAATACGGTAGTTCTTCACCCATAAAACGCATTAGCTTTTCACGGATAACTTCAGCTGCCATAAAGCGCATCGAACGGTCAGTTACATAATCTTCAGGAAAGTAAAATTCGCAAGGAGGTAAGCGTTTAGTTACTTCTGCTTTGATTAAATCAACGTTTTTACCTTGCGTTGCTGATACTGGCATAATTCCAACAAAATCAAACTTGTCACTTAACCACTTCATATGAGGCAATACAAGATCACGGTCTTTAACTTGGTCAATTTTATTAATAACTAATAATACAGGCTTACCACTTTGCGATACTTTATTAAGTACCATATCGTCATCTGCATTCCAATGAGTGCCTTCAACGACAAAAATAATAAGCTCTACATCGCCGATAGAACTAGACGCTGCTCGATTCATTAGACGGTTAATAGCACGCTTTTCTTCAACGTGTAGACCCGGTGTATCTATGTATACCGCTTGGTGTTTATCTACGGTATGAATACCCATAATACGATGACGTGTAGTTTGTGGTTTACGTGAGGTAATACTCACTTTTTGCTCAATGATTTCATTAAGCAAAGTCGATTTACCTACGTTTGGTCGACCGACAATCGCCACCATTCCACAAAATGTATCTACATCACGTTCATGAGGCTGTATTAAGGTATCAAGGTTCATTTTTAAGTATCTTCAATGCTTTTTCGGCAGCTTTTTGTTCGGCCTTACGGCGCGAGCTACCAACAGAAATTATGCTATCCATTCCATCAACAATACATTCAACCGTGAATGTTTGATTGTGTGCTTGGCCTTGTGTATCAACCACTGTGTAGCCCGGTAACGATAATTTACGGGCTTGTAAATACTCTTGCAGCAGGGTTTTAGGATCTTTCTGGTTAAGCCCTGGTGAAATAGCATCCAAACGTGATTGGTACCACGCCAATATAAGATCGCCACAACTGTCGATACCTGAATCTAAAAATGCAGCGCCTATAATAGCTTCTACTGCATCAGCAAGCGTTGACTCGCGACGAAAACCGCCACTTTTAAGCTCGCCCGGCCCTAAGCGTAAATAATCGCCTAGACCAAATTCAAGACCAAACTCAGCAAGTGTTTGACCACGCACAAGTGTTGAACGCATGCGACTTAAATCGCCTTCACGCGCTTTAGGGAATTTGGCATAAAGTGCATTGGCAATCACAAAGCTTAAAATCGAGTCGCCTAAAAATTCTAGTCGCTCATTATGTTGGCCTTTGTGGCTGCGGTGCGTCATTGCTTGTTCAAGTAAACCTTGATCAGCGAATTCATAGCCAATTTTTTTATATAATTCTGTTACATTTTTTTTCATCGTTACTGAATATTACCTAGGCGTTCAAAGCGAACACCAGTTGGAACCCATCCTGGTAAAATATCATCAGGGCCATTCTCAAATTCAAAACTCATCCATATAAAGACAGCTTTACCCACCAAGTTTTCTTTTGGTACAAAGCCCCAAAAGCGACCATCTTGGCTGTTGTCGCGGTTATCACCCATCATAAAATAATGATCAGCAGGAACAGTCCATTCATCAGAAGGCGTGCCCGGTTGCTGATAGTAACGCCCTTTTCTTTCAGGCGCTTGTGGGTTGATTAATATATCATGCGTAACTGTTGTTAAATTTTCATTCACACGAGCTAGAGGCATTGGGCCTTGTTTAAATTCGTTATCATTAATTAGTTTAAAATCAATTTTATTGAATTCATTACATAAAAGCTCACCCTGTTGGGTTTCGCCTTCTTTACAGTTTGGCTGAATATATAAACGTTTATCACGATAAACAATTTTATCGCCAGGTAAACCAATCGTACGTTTAATATAGTCAACACTTTCATCTAAAGGGTATTTAAAAACAACAATATCACCACGTTCAGGCTCACCGATATCAACTAACTGAGTGCGCCAAACTGGGTCTTTTATTCCATATGAATACTTTTGTACTAAAATAAAGTCACCCACTAACAGTGTAGGCATCATTGAACCAGATGGAATTTGAAACGGTTCAAAAATAAATGATCTAAAAATAGTAATTGCTGCAATCATCGGGAAAATCGACTTTGCTGTTTCTGTTAGTACTGGTTCTGGTGCAATTAATGCCGCAGTTTCTTCATCTAACGGAGCTCCAGCAGACGTTTGCGCTATCGCTAAGCGCTCCTGTCTTTTAGGTGCATACATTAAGTGATCTATTAACCATATTAAGCCTGAGCCTAAGGTTAATAGCACCAATAAAACTGAAAAATAACCAGCCATTTATAATCCTTTGTTTTTATTTACCAACTTTTAAAATAGCTAAAAACGCTTCTTGAGGCACTTCAACATTACCTACTTGCTTCATACGTTTTTTACCATCTTTTTGCTTTTTAAGTAGCTTTTTCTTACGACTCACATCGCCACCGTAACACTTAGCAATTACGTTTTTACGTAACTGTTTTACCGTAGTACGTGCAATAACGTGTTGTCCAATCGCTGCTTGAATCGCAATATCAAACATTTGACGAGGAATAAGCTCTTTTAATGCATCAGCTAACTGACGACCACGAGACTGAGCACCATCGCGGTGAACAATAATCGCAAGTGCGTCAACACGCTCACTATTGATTAAAATATCAACACGCACCATATCTGATGTTTGAAAGTGTTTAAAGTTATAATCAAGCGATGCAAAACCACGGCTTGTTGATTTTAATTTATCAAAAAAGTCCATTACCACTTCAGCCATAGGTAGCTCGTACGTAACAGCTACTTGCTTTCCGTGATAGGTCATTTTTGTTTGGCTACCGCGTTTTTCAATACACAAAGTAATAACATTACCTAAGTATTCTTGTGGTACCAAAATATTAGCTTCAACAATCGGCTCACGAATTTCTAAAATATCGTTTACTGCAGGTAAATCAGACGGGTTATCAATCTGGAATGTACCTTCTTTAGTAACTATCTCATAGATTACCGTAGGTGCCGTTGTAATTAAATCAATATCGTATTCACGCTCTAAACGCTCTTGAATGATTTCCATGTGTAGCATACCTAAAAAGCCACAGCGGAAACCAAAACCTAATGCAGTTGAATTCTCTGGTTCAAAGAATAACGACGCATCGTTTAAGCTTAATTTATTAAGCGCATCACGAAATGATTCATACTCATCAGATGCAATTGGGAACATACCTGCATAAACCTGAGGCTTAATTTTTTGAAAACCAGGTAAACGAAGTGGAGCCGCATTTTTTTGATGAGTTATAGTATCGCCTACTGGCGCACCATGTATCTCTTTGATGCCAGCAATAACAAACCCTACTTCACCTGTTCTTAAAATACCGGTGTTAGTTTGCTTAGGTGTAAACACACCCACTTGGTCGGCAGTATGTATATGCTCATTCGACATTATTTTTATTTTGTCGCCAGTGCGTAATTCACCGTGCTTAATACGCACTAATGATACAACGCCTTGGTATGGGTCAAACCAAGAATCGATAATAAGTGCTTGTAGAGGTCCATCTGTATCGCCTACTGGCGGCGGAACATCTCTAACAATCATTTCAAGAACTTCGGCAATACCTACACCCGTTTTAGCGCTACATTGCACTGCATCAAGGGCATCAATACCAATAATTTCTTCAATTTCTTCTGCAACGCGCAAAGGATCCGCTTGCGGTAAATCGATTTTGTTAAGTACTGGAATTACTTCTAATTCCATTTCAATAGCGGTGTAACAGTTAGCTAATGTTTGTGCTTCAACGCCTTGGCCTGCATCGACAACGAGTAGTGCACCTTCACATGCAGCTAAAGAACGCGATACTTCATATGTAAAATCAACGTGTCCTGGAGTATCAATGAAATTAAGTTGATAAGTTTCGCCATCGTTCGCTTTGTAATTCAACGTTACACTTTGCGCTTTAATGGTAATACCACGTTCGCGCTCAATATCCATTGAATCCAAAACTTGTTTTTGCATTTCACGGTCGGTTAAACCGCCACAAACTTGGATCAAACGATCTGAAAGGGTCGATTTACCATGGTCAATATGGGCGATGATCGAAAAATTACGGATATGCTTCATAAACTGGATTCTATACTTCTATTTTAATGGACTAAATATGAATACCTAAGTGACTTGAAAATACTTGCTGTAGGATGCCATAAGCTCAGTTTGTAAATTACAAACATCACGAATGCTTTTTAATATTGATTAAAACCATTTTATTTATTGAATAACAATAAGTTAAATTTATTTAACTTATTGTTATTCAGCTAGATAAAATAATTTAAAAAACCACTATTCCCTGTATTTCCAAGTTACTTTGGTATAAAACGGCAATTTTACATTTAATTGGCGTCAATCACCATCTATTTGAGTTAAAGGGATACTAATTGGGTGAATTTTTATAACTTTTATATCGTGCTTTAGCGATTTCACGCGAGTTTTAGCTATAAAGAAACCAGTAACACCACCTAAAGCTGCAGCTAAAATTTGCCAACCTTCGGAAGACATAAATAATTGCGCTGCAATCAGTGCAAAAACCAGACTTAAAAGCAGTGGTAGCATGTATACCGCAAATGCATGCTTAACGACGTGACTATCATCAAGTGACAAGGTTACCTTTTGTCCTACTTCAACAGAGGATTCAAATTTATAAGGGAAGGTTTTTTTTGCAGTGCCAAACAGCTTACCAAACACTTGTGAGCCGCAACGACCATTGCAGCCTTCACAAGCTTGTTTTTGTTGTGCTTCTAAATGAGCAATGTGGCCATCGAGGGCCACAACAGTGAGGGTTTGTTCAATCATAACAATCCTTACGAATCGTTTATAATGAGCGGGTAACTGACTCAGCAATCGCTTTTGCGGTCATACTCGGTACATTACCAACAACCGATACATCAAAATTACCGCCATTATGCACATATACTGTCGTTGCACCAGAGGTTAGTGCACCACTTAAACGCTTACCCGGTAATGGACGCTGAATAAATACCGAAATTTCAACAAAACCATCAGAGAACAAGTAATAGTCTGTTAATTCGTTATTTAAATCGAGCTTATGTCTGTCTGATTTTAGTAATTCAAAGCCATCCGGTAACCAACTAATTTGCCAGTTAGTCGCTGTACTGTCTTCGTTTATAAGTGCATCGTTTGGTAAAGGCGTTGGAAAGTTTCGATTGAGGACTTCAAGTAACATACCTGCTGGCTGCTCTGTCACACTAATGTGAGTAAGCTGTAACTGCTCTAAGGCCTCACCTTCATGGTTAACGTACGCGGCTTTTAGTAACAACGACGACTCCATATCCAGCCAAATCCAATAATTATATTTATACTCGTCTTTAGATTCTATGCGAACTAGTTGTGCAGCACGCCCAGCAATACGACCTTTCCCGCCTAGTACAAAATCATAGTGCGCGCTTAAGCGATCTATATCTTTAAAAAGTACTTCAGGGATTGGACCCGCTATTGAATCTGTTTTTAGGGAGTATGGTTCTGACTGAGGTTCAAAATAAGTAACTTGGTTGTCAATACGGACCATTTCAAGCCCAGCACCGTTAAGTAAACTTAAATGCTCAAGTTCTGTGTCACCTTGTAAAGCATGCACCCATCGGTAGGGTTCCATTGTTTTACCTTTGACAACCACAAACGAAGCGTCAAAATTACGGGTGTGAACGGCATTAGCCATTTTTAGTAATAAATCTTTGGCAGGATTTGTGTCGTTGGCAAATGCATTAAAGCTTACTACCAACGACAGAACAAAAGTGATTACTTTCATTTAATTAGTTTTTTTCCTCAGACGCTTTGGTATTAGTTTGCGCTGTTTCTAAAGAATTCGCAACTCGTGCTTGGCGTTGATGCTCAAGAACTAATGCACCAATACGTTGTTGCTGTAATTCACGTAAACCTTGCTCTGCATTTTCAAGCGCAGGCTCAGATGAGTAACTTACTGGCGACGCCATACCTGTCAGCGGTGTGGTTTGTAGTAATGGAATTTCGCTTTGTTGCTCGTTGTTACTTTGAGGAAGCGTATTAACTCCCACAATAGCAAACATTGCCACACTGGCTGCAATTGCTAGTTGAGCAACTGGCTTGCGCCAATTAAAAGCCACTACTTTATTATCTTGTACCGTCTCAGTGATTGCTTGAGGCTGTGTTTTTGACTGACTAAAGTCAGCATAAACAGGCTCGCTTTCAAGTGCTAATGCAACGCGATCGCTAATATCAATATGTATGTCGTTATTATTTTTTTGAGCACGCATCGCATCACCAATTAACGCATAACGGCCAAACGTAGTTACATCTTGCTCTGCAATTTTTGCATCAGTCAGATGTTGCTCGCCATCAAGTAATGCCGATAACGCTTCGTTATCTAACTTGTTAAGGTGTGCTTTTGTCATACTAAGACTCGCCTATTAATGGGTTTAATTTGTTATCTATTGCTTCACGGGCACGAAATATACGCGAACGCACAGTCCCGACCGGGCAATCCATTACCACTGCTATTTCTTCATAGCTCATCCCTTCGATTTCTCTAAGGGTGATTGCGGTTTTAAGATCTTCAGGCAAACTATCAATCGTATTAAAAATAACAGCGCGTACTTCTTCGCTTAAAAGTAGGTTTTCAGGAGATGCATTAGATCGCATTGAATCTGCACAATCATAAAACTCGGCATCTTCAGCGTCTATATCATTTGCTGGCGGCTTACGCCCCTGGGCTACTAAGTAATTTTTAGCACAATTAACGGCAATACGGTATAACCACGTGTAAAAGGCGCTGTCACCTCTAAAGTTTGGAAGTGCACGGTAAGCTTTAATAAAAGCCTCTTGTGCTACATCAGCAATATCGCCTTGGTTTGATACATAACGTGAGATCAAACCTGCAATTTTGTTTTGATACTTCTTTACTAATAGGTTGAAGGCGTTTTTATCTCCTTGCTGGACCCTTTTTACTAGCACTAAATCTAATTCCTGCTCGCTCATTCGAGCCGGTACTCCTATGTCTGATTTTTGCTTGTTATTCATATTGTCGTCATTGTTCACAAATACTCTGACCTCTTTATGAATAAAAAGTTCTGCTTAATATTATTTTTTTATAAAATAGATGATAAATAACGGCGCTAAGCCTTTAAAATCACTACGTAGTAGTATGACAAATATGGTACAACTACAGATATTAAAAACAAATATTGCTCTATACGAGCATTGTAACCGCAAAGTACCTCTGACATGAACCAAAATAAACATCACATTGCAGATGTCGCTATTATAGGTAGCGGCGCAGCAGGCTTATCACTTGCATTATCTCTAGCTAATTATTGTAACGTTACCGTGATCAGTAAAGGAGCGCTTACAGAAGGTTCTACTTTATATGCTCAAGGTGGTATAGCAGCTGTATTTGATAAACAAAACGACAGCATAGAATCTCATGTTGAAGATACACTCGATGCGGGCGGCGGTTTATGCGACAGAGACGCTGTTCATTATACTGCCAGCAATGCTCACGATTGCCTACAGTGGTTAATCGACCAAGGTGTTCCCTTTGATATGGAGTTTGATAGCAAAGGAAAAGAGCGTTTTCATTTAACACGTGAAGGCGGTCACAGCCATCGTCGTATTTTGCATGCAGCCGATGCTACTGGCAAAGCTGTGCAAACCACGCTTATTAGCCAAGTTAAAATTCATAAGAATATAACGCTCTTAGAGCAATACAATGCTATTGATTTAATTACAGATAAAAGCGCCGGAAAAACAGGCTCACACATTGAAGGTATGTATGTGTGGAACAAAAAAGCTAAAAAGGTAGAAACCATTTCAGCTAAATTTGTTGCTCTTGCCACTGGTGGCGCAAGCAAAGTGTATTTGTATACATCTAATCCAGATGTATCAAGTGGTGATGGCATTGCAATGGCATGGCGCGCAGGCTGTAAAGTTGCCAATATGGAATTTAATCAATTTCATCCAACGAGCCTTTATCATCCAGAGCTACAAAACTTTTTAATTACAGAAGCTATGCGCGGTGAAGGGGCTTATTTAAAACGACCTGATGGCACTCGTTTTATGAAAGATTTTGACAGTCGTGAAGAACTTGCTCCACGCGATATAGTGGCACGCGCAATCGATTTTGAAATGAAGCGTTTAGGTGCTAATTGTGTTTATTTAGATATTAGCCACAAAGATAAAGACTTTATTATTGAGCACTTTCCTACTATTTACGCAAAATGCCTAAGTGTAGGGCTTGATATAACAAAAGAAGCAATCCCAGTTGTACCTGCTGCGCATTACACTTGTGGTGGCGTAATGACCGACTTTAACGGTAAAACAGATCTCGATAACTTGTATGCTGTTGGCGAAGTCGCTTACACAGGCCTACATGGTGCAAACCGTATGGCAAGTAATTCATTATTAGAATGTATTGTATTTGCCCACGCTGCAGCTAAAGATATTTTAAGTAAAATTGAACATGCACCAGAGCCAATGGCTCTACCTCATTGGGATGAAAGCCGTGTTAGTAACTCTGATGAAGAAATTGTTATTACCCATAACTGGCATGAACTACGTTTATTTATGTGGGATTATGTAGGTATTGTACGCTCTACTAAACGCTTAGAACGTGCACTGCATAGGGTTGAGTTGCTGCAGCAAGAAATACACGATTATTATGCAAACTTTAGAGTAAGTAATAACTTGCTTGAGCTTCGTAACTTAGTACAAGTGTCAGAACTCATTATTAGAAGTGCAATGGAGCGAAAAGAAAGCAGAGGCCTACATTATACTATTGATTACCCTGAACAAAATGAAAATCCAACACCGACTATTTTGACTCCAAAACGCAATTAATCGCGCTTAAAGTAGCACGTTTTAGACGCGCATAGCTTTGTTCATTAACACCGTTGGCTGAAATTATAAGCCAATGGTTGTTACTAAAACCTTTAATATGTAGCCATATATTATTGCCATAAAAACGGCTTTTTTTACTAATTTCACCCTGAATTTTTAAACCTTCACCCTCAAACCTAAATAGCTTGGGTTCTAGAATTATAACGCCATGGTTTGGATGAATTGCCAACACTTTTTGCCACACTAAAAAGCCAGCTAATATATTAATTATCAAACAAAAAAGCATAGCTAGTAGCGAATCTAAAAATAAACATAATATTAAACTGAGCATGCAAAAAAAGACCACAATAGGTTTGTGGTCAGCGTTATTATTAGTAACTGTAAACCTATACACGAACTCGGTCTAAGATCAGCGAAACCATACCGTTTAACTGCTCATCTTTACATTCTTGATGACCCATAAACCATGCAAATAAGTCAGGGTCTTCTTCTGTTAGCAAACGCTGAAAAATAGCCTGTTGCTCTGCGCTTAAAGAGTCGTATGCTTCTTCAACAAACGGCATAAACAAAACATCAAGCTCTAACATGCCACGACGGCAAGCCCAACGAATACGTGCTTTACTATGAATTTCAACCATTTTAAACCTCATACTTAATTGACTCGAGTTTAACAAACACAAGCCTATTTAGCAGCTATTAATCTCTCATTAAAGAATAAACCCGCACCAATAAGCGCTTGTCTGTACCATACGTAACAACTGCGTTATTATGTCACTTCATTTATATTGCAAAGAAGGTTTTTATGTCGAGCGTTTATGCATGTCCGTTATCTCATCAACTTATTAGCCTCTGCGGTGCTGATAAATTATCTTATTTACACGGGCAAATCTCTCAAGATCTAAATAAATTAACCAGCAGTAATTATTTGTGGGCTGGCCATTGCAGCGCTAAAGGTAAACTTTGGGGCGTATTTAAATTATTTTCTTATCAAGACAGCTACTACCTTACAGGCAGCGAAAACGAAGTAGAAAAATCGTTAGCTGAGCTAAAAAAGTATGCCGTATTTGCAAAAGTTGACATTAGTGCATGTTCAAAGCGATTAATTGGTCTCATTGGTGATGATTTATCGGGTGTACTCGCACAACTTGATATTAACTTTGAAGGTGATGCGAGCGCGTGTGACTTTGAAAGCGGTAAAGCACTAAAATTAGCTGATAACCGTGTTTTATTGATGGTCGATAGCCAGTTTAGTATGCCTGATGACGTATCTACACTTGATAACGAAGCTCCTTGGCAACAAGCATCTATGCTTGCAGGTGAACCTCAGTTAAGTGCAGATGCAATTGGCGAGTATGTTCCTCAAATGGTAAACCTACATGCTATTGGCGGTATAAGCTTTAAAAAAGGGTGTTATACCGGTCAAGAAACTGTGGCTCGCATGAAGTACCTAGGTAAAAATAAGCGTGCAATGTATATAGTTTCAGGTCAAAGCGAAGGGATACTTTCAGAGCCCGATTTAGAAACCCAATTAGGCGAAAATTGGCGCCGTGCGGGTAAACTTATTGCACAAAGCTTTAATGAACAAACAAATAAATTAACAGGCCTCGTTGTGTTGCCAAACGATACTGATGTAACTCAGGTACTTCGTGCAAAACACACACCTCAGGTGGAGCTAAGCATTCTGCCTCTACCCTACTCTCTTGAAGATGAATAAATAGGAATGACTATGATCGTTGCGGCAAACAAAGTGGTAAAAATGCATTATTCGGTAATGGATAATGATGGCAATAGCATTGATAACTCGTTCGGTGGTGAGCCACTACACTTTATCATTGGCACAGGCTACTTAATTTCAGGCCTAGAAAATGCTTTGCAAGGCAAACAACCAGGCGACACACTTAGCGTAAAAGTTGAACCTGATGAAGGTTATGGCGAACGCCACGATAACCTAATGCAAGCTGTACCTAAGTCGATGTTTGAAGGTATGGAAATTGAAGTCGGCATGCAATTTCGTGCATCAACAGATGATGGTGACCAATCAGTAATGATCATCGATATCCAAGATGAAGAAGTTATTGTAGATGGTAATAACCCACTTGCAGGCATAACACTTAACTTTGATGTAGAGATACTAGAAGTACGTGATGCAACCGAAGAAGAACTCACTCATGGTCATGTACATGGTGAAGGTGGGTGTGGTCACGACCACTAATACACTGTTAAACCAAGAAAAAAGCGCCTAGGGCGCTTTTTTTATATCATATTGTTGCGCTTAACCGTTTCAGTTTTTGCCTTACTAGGCAGCGCGATTGATACATTCTTTTCTTTTAGAGCGGCTAGTAAACCTTTTTGATCGTTTGTGCCAACTCGATACAAAGTGCCATCTTTAAGCGTTAGCTGTATTGCACTAAAGCCAGATACTGTATACACCCAACCATCGTGAGTAATTCGCATACCAATACCGTGTCTGTAAGAGTTTTGAACTGCCTTAGCTTCTACTACTTCGCCAAGCTCAATGCTTTGCCCTGCAACGCCTGGGCCAAACGCCCAGCTAATTTTTTTATCATCTACTTTTACTGTTAGACCATGGAACAAAAAGCCCACCAGCACTAAAATCCCAGCAAATATCATTAAAGGTCCATCAGCGCCTAATAAGTTCCATGCAAGCGCTACAAAACCGCCTATCCACGCTAATACAAAAAAGATAAACACCGCATACTGTTTATGCTGATACATAATATTCTCTAAATTAAATAAATACTTAAAAGCTGTACACCAATGTAGCACTCAGCTCTGAGTCGAACTTGAGTTTATCATCTTCGGGTTTTGAATTATAACGATACATGTAGGTAAATTTGAGTGATACCGCACCAATCACTTGGCTTATTAGTGCGGTTTCCGATTTTAAGCGAGAATTAAGACCTGAGAGCGACTGCTCTATACTCACATCTTGATTAAAACGAGTACGCTTAGAAACCAAACGTTCCCACTGCATTGCAACACGTACTAAATAACCAGTTTTATTAATTTCATCTTCGCTCACATCCGAATCTTCATCGGCTACTGAACGGTATAAACCAGGTCCTATATCAATATCTACTTTGTTTTTAGAGCCTTGGTATACACGTGCACCATAGCCTGTCGCCACCGTACTTTTAAAATCAAGTCCACTAAACTCATCTTCTTCGTAATCACCGTAAATAAAAAATGAGGAGTTTTTAACACCGACTTTATAGTTACCTTGCGCAGATACAAAAACACGATTAGCTGTAACATCAGTGCCACCGCTTTCATCGTTCTCATCACGCTTATAAAGAGAGTCTATTTTAAATTGGTTACGCCACTTTTCAAAGTCTTGGTATAAATTACCTTTGAGCTTAAAACTGGTCGAATTGGTGTTACCTTTACTTAGAATAAAGCCAAATTCAGTATCACCGTAGAACATGTCACCTTTGTGTAACTCATGAATTTCTTCATCAGAGAGCTTGCCATATTCATGAAAATCTTCAAATGGATCAACGGCCCAACTTGGGCTGCTAATTATTAAAAAAATTAAAAATAAATACTTACGCACAATACTCTCTCTGCACACAATTATAAAAATAAGCAGTATTGCTTATTCAGTTTCTTTCCATAAAATATGACAAAACGGAGCATCTTTATCACGACTAATCAAAATTTTAGCAAACAAAACATCATCATTTTCAAATTCTAAACCAACCAACACCTGAATAAAGTGCTCTGGCTCTATTTCAAGGGCTACAAAGTCTTGCCACTGGTCATCTGGCTCGTCTTCTTCAATAAAGCCTAGGTCTTCTCTAAACTCATTAAAGTCTTCAACATCTTTTTCACTCAAGTTATTTGGCGCTAACTCTAAAAAAATATCATAAGCTTGGTGAGTAGCTTCTTCTACCGTATATAAACGTGGACCCGACATATGTGCTTAACCTTAAGCTTTTAAGTTGCGCTATATTATCAAATCTCATCATCATTTTGATAAAAAAAAGCGTAAAACACTGACTTTTTTGTAACCGAGTCATGCTTTATTCAGCATACAACTAAAACGACAAATAAAAACTCACCTAACCCATTGAATATAAAGATTACTTTTATTATTTTAGTTAAAATAACAACGTAAAATATTTTTATTATCTTAGGTTCGAATTGTTTAGCTTTTTCTCATCTAAAACCAATTTATTAAGACTACGGCTTTAGCAATAAATTCCATTTATTTAAAAAATACCGTCACTTTACTTAATTCCTATAACAACATAAGCTCAAGCAACAGGTCAGAGGAGTGTGTAATGATAAAACTAGAAAAACAAAATGGCATTGCAACCGTCACGCTTAGCAGAGCAAAAAAACAAAATGCATTAAGTTTTGAAATGTTTGTAGAGCTAAACAAAGCCATTAAAAATATAAAAAGAGATCGTAGTATTCGTGCTGTGGTAATAAAAGGCGATGGCGAGCATTTTTGTGCAGGCCTTGATATATCTGCAGTAATGGCTACACCAATGAACATAGTGAAATTATTGCTTAAATGGTTACCTGGCAATCAAAATTTAGCGCAAAAAGTAGTATTAGGCTGGCAGTCACTTAGTGTGCCCGTTATTGCACAAATTGATGGCAACTGTTTAGGGGGTGGTTTGCAAATAGCTTTGGGGACAGATTACAGAGTTGTTCATATTGATGCCAAACTTGCCATTATGGAAGCGCGTTGGGGATTGTGCCCCGATATGGGCGCAAATGTAATGATGAGCGGTTTAGTTAAGCGCGACCAAGCACTTTGGCTTGCAAGCCACGCAAACCCAATCACTGCACAACAAGCAAATGAGCTAGGTTTGGTTACTAAACTTACCGATGATACTCAACAAGCCACGCAAAACATGCTCGATACATTACTTGAGCGTTCACCAGATACGCTTGCTGCTATTAAACGTGTTACACAACTTAGCTATAAACCAAACCAACGAAAAATACTCGCTAAAGAAACCTTAAGCCAAATTCGCTTATTGCTAAACCCAAACACTAAAAAAGCAATTGCTAAAGCAAAAGGAAAAGCGGATATAACCTACGCAAATACAAAGCACTGGTAGACTATTGCACAATGCATAAAAGAGTTTGATTTGTTAAAGTTAAGCTCTTATCTTTTCTGTGAGCCACTTTGATGAAATATCTGCTCAGTAGCGCTATTATTTTACTATGTTTAGCCTGCGCTAAACTCATTATGCACTTTATTGGTGGAAGCTTTCCTGCACCGTTACTCGCTATGGTTATTTTATTAGTTTTACTCTTATCGGGTATTGTAAAAGAGCAACATATAAAACCATGCGCCTCCCCTATTTTAAATATTATGCCTATCTTTTTCATTCCTGCGGGTGTGGGATTTATTGAACATCTCGGCCTTATAAAATCGCACTGGGCATTTTTAGCCTCAGTTGTGGTGCTAGTCCCTATAACTACCTTGTTGCTTGTTAGCAGTGTAATTGCGTACTTTAAGGGAAGAGAAAATAATGACTGATTTTACTTTTTCCGCTATTTCAGAGCTACAGCCTAATTTATGGTGGCTAAGTATTCCTTTTATTATTGTATTGTTTTTAGCACTAAGGGCCGTAAACCAAAGTATAAAAAACAGCGTATTTAAATCGCTCACTAACCCCGTATTTTTAAGTATTAGTATTATCGCTTTATTACTAATTAACCTAAATTTGCCTTATACGCAATTTGCCTCGCACAGCAAATTACTAAGCTGGTTATTAGAGCCCGCGATTGTAGCTTTAGCACTTCCTTTATATCAGCAGTTTACACACGTACGAAAAAATCTATTACTCATAGTCGCAACATGTAGCTTAGGTATTGTTAACGCAACCGTTGTGGCATTTTTGCTAAGCATATTATTTAATGCGCCTGCGCAGCTAAGTGCATCTGTTGCCGCACTCAGTGTCACAACCCCAATATCTTTAATTGTTACTGACTCATTAGGGGGGATTAGCTCTCTTGCTGCGGCTTTAGTTATTTTTATTGGTTTACTAGGCGCTTTATTTGGCTTTATGCTTTTTAAACTCATTAATATTTTTAATCACGAATCTCAAGGTGTTGCAATGGGCACAGCTTGTCATGCAATTGGGACTGCTGCTGCTATTGCTGAACATCCAAAAGTAGGCGCTTACTCCTCAGTTGCAATGGCGCTAAGTGCTTTATTAACAGCAATTATAGTGCCGCTGTTATATCCATTTTTAGTCAACATTTTGCTATAGTTGGAAAAATACAACATAGCCCTAACATAGAGCGCTTTATGATCAGTTCTGAAATCGAACAGTTTGAAAAATATTACACCATGCTTACTGAGTATATGGTTACCTACAGTATGCAAATTGTTGGCGCTATTTTTATCGTCCTCATTGGTTTGTGGATAGCACAAAAGCTTGCCAAATTTGTAGCCGCGTTAATGACCCGTCATAACGTTGACATTACGCTTACTAACTTTGTCAGTAGCGTGGTAAAAGTACTGCTAATTGTAATGGTTATAATTATTGCACTTGGCAAAATAGGTATCAGCGTTACGCCATTTGTAGCAGCCATTGGTGCTGCATCTTTAGGTGCTGGTTTAGCGCTGCAAGGAATGCTTTCTAACTATGGTGCGGGCCTTGCCATTATAGCCACTCGACCTTTTGTTGTTGGTGATACTATTGAAGTTAAAAATGTAAGCGGCCAAGTTAAAACAATTGAGCTTGGCTACACTATTTTAATCAATGAAGAAAAAGTAGAAATCACCATTCCAAATAAGCATATAGTAGGTGAAATACTTCATAACTCATTTAGTTACTCATTGGTCAAAGGTGAAATAGATATAGCCTATAGTGCTTGCTCTGATAATGCGATTAGCCTTATTGAAGACGTACTTAAAGCACACGAATTAGTCGCACAAAATCCGTTATCACAAGTGGGTATTGAACGCTTTGCCGATAGCGGTGTTACAATAAGCTACCGATATTGGGTACCTACTACTAAAATTATCGAAACCAAGCTGGCTATTAATGGCGGTGTTTATAAAGCAATTAATAACGCTGATATTGAAATCCCATTCCCTCAACGCGTCATTACTATAAATAAAAGCGATATATAGTCATAAAATCCAGTGGGTAATTCAATATTGAATTACCCACATCAATAAACTTCTTTTACTGCGTAAAAACTCCTTATCTGTTTGTTATTTTATCTGTAATATAAAGACTTGGTTAAAAAAGTCGGCTAATCACTCGCTTTAATTACATAATAACAATAATGAGCCATTATGAATCGCAGCCCTTTTTATTTAGGTGATTGGCAAGTCAATCCCCAGTCAAATACTCTTCAGCGTGCAGAAAAAAATAAACAGTTAGAACCAAAAGCCATGGATGTGTTAGTTCATCTTTGCTTCCAAAAAGGCGAAATTGTTACTACTGACGAGCTATTAGATCAATGCTGGAAAAATGTTGAGGTCGGCGATAACCCGCTGCATAAAACAATTACCCAGTTACGAAAAGCCCTCGGTGATAAAGCAAGTGAACCCACCTACATAGAAACTATTCGCAAACGTGGTTACCGCGTTATTGCAAAACTTGAGTTTCCTCTGGCTGAAGATATAAAAAAAAGTGAAAACACATGGCAAGGTGGCTCTCCTTTTTTAGGATTAAGCGCCTACAACCCAAGCGATACACACCTATTTTTTGGCCGCAATCAATCTATAGAAACGTTACTCAATAGAATATCGAGCCAAGTTAAATTTGGTCGTGCTTTTTGCTTAATACTTGGCCCTAGCGGTACGGGTAAATCTTCGCTTGTTAATGCTGGGATTTTACCAAAACTGCTAGATGAGCGAGGCTATAACGGCATTGGGGTTATTTCTTATAGCCAACTCGACTTTGCAGATGTTCATAAAAATAGACTTTTTTTAGATTTAGCTTCTGCATTACTTGATTGGGATATAAACGCCCAGCCTGTGTTTGAAGGATTAAGCGCGCAAACACTGGCAGAGCAACTAGAATTGACAATCGATGGCGTAATCAACGCCATACAAATTGCACTTAGCAAAGCCTCTACACAACTTAAAACACCACAGTTATTTTTATTTATTGACCGCTTAGAAGTACTGCTTTCTTCTCCTATATTTAGTAGCGAAACGCGCAGCCATTTTTTATCGGTTATTGAGCGCTTAGCAACCTCTAAAACTGTGATTGTATTTAGTGCGTGTCGTAACGACTTTTACCCTTTAGTCGTTGAACAACCAAGTCTAATGGCAGGCAAAGCTCATGGCGCCCACTACGATTTAACACCGCCAAACCGCCAAGAGCTCCAACAAATTATTCGCCTGCCAGCGCTAACCGCTAATTTAACGTTCTCCAATGACCCACAAACCCAAACACCACTGGATGAAATATTGTGCGCCGATACAGCCAATAACCCCGATGCACTGCCCATGCTACAATACACATTGCAAGAGCTGTACTTACAGCGCAGTGATAATAACGAGCTACTGCACAGTGTTTACACAAAACTCGGTGGTATTGAGGGCGCCATAGGCAAAAAAGCAGAAGATATATTTATTGACCTTAGTAACGAGCAACAACAGCAACTAAAAAGCGTGTTATCACAGCTGATCACTTTAAATCCAGATGGTAAAACCATTACGAGCCGCGCTGCCCGCTGGCAAACATTAACGAACACAAGCCAAAAAGAGCTTGTGCAAGCCATGGTCGATAGCCGTTTATTTGTATCGCATTTACAAAACCAAGAAGCCTGCTTTAGCCTTGCTCACGAGGCATTATTACGTCAATGGCCGCGCGCAAAACAATGGATTAATGACCATAAAGATGCCTTAGCAATAAAAAGTCGTTTACAACACCAAGCGCAAAATTGGATAGATGAAGGTAAAAGTAGTGCTTACCTCCTAGCGCCAGGTAAACCGCTACAAGAAGCGCAGCTATTACTAAACGACAAACTGTTTAAATTAGATGATAACGAGCACACTCTTATCAAAAGCTCTATTAAAAAAACAAAAACAAAAATAAGAGTAAAACGAGTGACCGTTGCTTTATTGTGCTTACTTACATTTACCGCGTTATTAATGAGCTTTACTAGTTTTAAGGCCCAACAACATGCGCAAAAGAAACAGCTTGAGGCCGAAAGCTTACTAGGGTTTATGGTGGGTGACTTTGCCGATAAATTACGTAGCGTTGAACGTATGGACTTACTTGATGGTATTAGTAATAAAGCACTTGAGTATTTTACTGAGCAAACTGACGATTCAAGTTCTCTCTTTAGCTTTAGCGATAATAAAGCACAATTTAACAACCGTTTTCAGTACGCACAAACCCTCGAAGCAATGGGTGAAGTAGCTTATTCCCGAGGTAAAACCGATGAAGCCTTTACCGCCTTTGAAAACGCCCGCACCCGCCTTGAGGCATTATTAAAAATACAGCCTAACAACTTAGAGCTACTCACGCTTGCAGGTGCCAATGCCTTTTGGCTTGGTCAATTAGCTTATGATCAAAATGATCATCAAGCTACTGAGCAAATGTTTAAAAAATACCACGCTTACAGTAAAAAAATGTATGCGCTGGCAGCCAATGATTTTAACTCCATTATGGAATTGTCGTATTCATCTAATTCTTTAGGTTCTTTATACATAGAAAAGTCTGACTACAGCGCTGCAAAAAAGAACTTTACAGAGTCGCTTTTACTTAAAAATAAAGCACTTGAACTAAAACCGAATAACAAAAATTTACTTCGAGATAAATCAGATACGATTAGTTGGCTTGCAAAAACAGAAGAGAAGCTAAGTAACTTTAATGAAGCAGTTAATATATTGGAAGGTGCAGTTGAGGTAATCACAAAATTGACTGCTAACTACCCTAGTGATGCAAGCCTTTTTTACACGTCAGCAAACATATATATGCAACAAAGTTATTTACTGAGCTATTTGAGTGATAAACGGATGGCTCATAAAAAAGCCAGCTTGGCTAATCAAGTTATCAATGAAGCTTTAGTACAAGATCCAAAAAACAATAAATTTCAGCTTATGTATTATCGCTCTTTAGCACATTCACTAATGCTATCTACTGATGAAAGTACTGACTCAACAATTGAAAAAATAATTAATTTTTTAAAATCTCAAAATTTTAAAAATACCAGCACTATCAATACACAAATTACACTGATTCAATATTTTATAAATAGACAATCACCACTCAAAGCACAGGAGTTATTAACTGAGCTTGAGAATAATGAAAACTACACACATCAATTAGCCAACCTAACTAGAACTGGTGATTACTTAGTACATACAAGAATAAACTTAATCAAAGCGAACTTAGCTACAACTAATAAACAGCGAGAGCAATTTTGCTTAAGTGCTATCAAAACTATTTCTGAAGCAGCAAAAACAAGTCAGAGCGTAAAAATAACATACCCACTAGTACAAGCTTATACCTGTTTAAACAGAGAAGACGAGATATCAGAAATAAAAACAAGCCTAGTTAAATTAGGCATTACGAACTTCCAACTATAATTACTCATAAAGGAAATGATATGAATAACACCCTAGAAAATGTCGACTTTCAAGTAAATATTAAACTTAACAACGGTGAAGCTATTTTTAGTTATACAAAAAATGGCGAACCCGCTACTGGCGGTGGTGTTGTAAGAACCGAAACCGCTGGCAACTACAATTTAGACGACGCCACAATTCAAAATGGTTTCGTATTTACTGGCGCTACTATCACCGATATCGACACACAAAAACCATGCGCCCAAGACTTCAGCTATAAAGTAAGTGATAACGGCCACACAATTATCATTACCGACACAGACGAAAATAATGGATCTGTATGCTTAATCTTTAACGTTGAGTGTAATGGCAAAAAATATGAAAGCGCCGATCCTCAAGTTAAGAATGAAAAAGAACTCTAATTAGCAACGCTTCTTTTTAAATTGCACTGGCCTATTAATTGCGGTGCAATTTTTTAAAAACGCCCCTAAATAAACATTAAATAACAATAACTTAAATCAGAAGGTTACCGAAAGGTTTAAAACCCATAAATTAAATAAACTCCTAGACATAAAGTTTCATTAACAATAAAAATGAGCAACACCATGTCTAACAATAATGAAAATAGCAGAGCAAACAACACCGACAACGCTGTATCTGCATTAATCAGCAGCATTTCTAATACCGTTAACAATGAAAAAATAAGCGCAATTATTAATGTCACTAATGTCATGGCCGATGCTATTTTTATTGTTAATGCAGATGGAGTGTTTGAATCAGTAAATCCCGTTGCAGCTCGTTTTTTTAATGTTACGTCTGACTCATTAATAGGTAAAAAATGGCAAGATTGTTTACAAGAACAGTATCGCGATGACTATCAATACATGTTTGAAAGTTGGAAAAACAACTATCAAACACCACTCAATCATGGCCCAAAAGAAGTTAAAATAATAAAAAACAATGGTAACTGTTTAGATATAGAGCTCTCAATTTCTTGTATACCCGCATCAACCACAAACAATACTCCTCTATTTATTTGTATTATGCATGATATTTCTAGGCATGTTAAAAAGTATAAAGTACTCGAAAACATAGCCAAAATAGATCACCTTACAGGCGTCGCTAATCGCTGCACTTTAGAGAAGGCGATTATTAAAAATTGGCAAGAATGCATAGTAGACAAACAGCCTTTGAGTTTTATCTTGATCGATATTGATTTTTTTAAACTGTTTAATGATAATTTTGGTCATGTAAAGGGTGATAAATGTTTGCAAAAAGTAGCTCAAACAATTGAAGACTGCCTCCCCTCAAAAGATAGTTTAGTAGCACGCTATGGTGGTGAGGAGTTTGCTGTTGTATTACCCCGCTCACATGTCTCAAATGCAGAAATGATCGCAAAACGTATTCAAGAAAAAATACTCAACATTAATTTTAGAGATATTGGTTTGCCAGCGAATGTAAAGATAAGTGTAAGCCAGGGTTTAGCGTGTGAATACGATAATCAGTACAGAACATCTGAGGCATTAATATGCGCGGCTGATACGGCTTTATATAGAGCGAAGTCGGAAGGTCGTAATAAATTATGTATAAGGTGATGTACTAACTATTTGGTATAGCCTTTATCTACTAAAATAAAAAACCGCAATTGCGGTTTTTTATTACTTAAGAAAAGCTTAAACGTCGATTAGCAGCCCTTCGTCTTTTTTAATCTTTTCGATCACCATATAAGTATGATGAGTGCCCACGCCGGGAATATCGACTAAGTCGCCAAGAACTTGTCTATATTCTTCCATATTAGACACGCGGATTTTTAATAAATAATCATAACCGCCTGCCACCATGTCGCATTCAACGACTTGTTGTATTCTTAGTATATGCTCTCTAAATACCTTAAATACTGCTGTATTTGAAGCAACAAGCGACACTTGAACATGTGCTACTAAGCTTTGATTAAGCTTTGCTTCGCTAAGCTTAGCGTAGTAGCCTTCGATATAGCCTTCTTGCTCTAATCGTTTTACACGATCAAGACACGGGCTTGCACTCAAATTAACCTGTTTTGCGAGGTTAACATTTGAAATTCTGCCGTTCTTTTGTAGAACGTCTAGTATGGCTAAATCAATACGATCTAGCATGCGTAATCTATTTGGAATTGTCATAACAGAATTTTATGCGGATAAGTTAAATTTATGCCCTGTAAATTATCGTAAAACGCGAAATTTAACCAGCATATTCTGCTGAAATTTAATTAGAATGCACTCACAATATCACTGGTAATTTATTGGTAATTAATTTTACTTTAATTCTTAACACTCCTGAGGGTTGCTTATGTTATTCAACGGCGATTTAACAACGATTTGTCCTATTAGACAAAGAATCCGTGACTTCTACCGCATAGATGAAAATGCGGTTATTGATCATATTTTACCGCTTGCAGAAGTAGGCGTAAAAGCACGAAGTCGTGCCTGGGAAAGAGCCCGCCAGATTGTTTTAAACATTCGTAAAGAGCAAGATGGGCAAGGCGGTGTTGATGCGCTTTTAAATGAATTTTCACTCTCTAGTGAAGAAGGCGTTGTATTAATGTGTTTGGCCGAAGCACTGCTTCGCGTACCAGATAAAGCGACTCAAGATGTACTTATTCGTGACAAGTTAGCGAAAGGTGATTGGAGCTCTCATTTAGGCAGCAGCGATTCTTTATTCGTAAACGCGTCTTCTTGGGGATTATTAGTTACCGGTAAAATGGTTAACTACACAGACAAAACGAAAGAACAACAGTTCGGCATGCTTAAAAAGACCATTGGTCGTTTAGGTGAGCCAGTTATTCGTAAGTCTGTAAATTTTGCTATGAAAATTATGGGTAAGCAATTCGTTATGGGTCGTACCATTGACGAAGCAATTGAACGTGCTGCCGATACAGAGCAAAAAGGTTATGTATATTCTTACGATATGCTAGGCGAAGGCGCGCGCACAATGAAAGATGCGAAGCGTTACTTTGACAGCTACATGAATGCTATACACTCGATTGGTAAAGCGGCAAATGGTCGTGGTCCAATTAAGAGCCCTGGTATTTCAGTTAAGCTTTCTGCTATTCATCCACGTTATGAGTTCACTCATAAAGACCGTGTGATGGAAGAAATTGTACCAAAGTTAAAAGAGCTTGCGCTTGCTGCTAAGAAATACGATATCGGCTTTACCGTTGATGCTGAAGAAGCTGACCGTTTAGATATTTCATTAGATGTAATTGAAGCGGTATTTAGTGATGAAGATCTTGGTGATTGGCAAGGATTTGGCTTAGCGGTTCAAGCGTATCAAAAACGCGCTATTTTTGTAATTGAATGGCTAACAGACCTTGCAACCCGTGTTGGTCGTAAAATGATGGTACGTTTAGTTAAGGGCGCGTACTGGGATACTGAAATCAAAACCACACAACAAGATGGTTTAGAGCATTTCCCTGTATTTACTCGTAAAGCAACAACCGATGTTTCTTACAAAGCATGTGCAATTAAAATGCTTGAAGCGCGCGACGTACTTTATCCACAATTTGCAACGCACAACGCTTACACTGCCGCGACTATTTTAGAAGTAGCGAAAGGCGATAACACAGGTTTTGAATTTCAACGTTTGCACGGTATGGGTGAATCATTATTCGACCAAATCGTTAACGAAGAAAAAATTCAATGTCGTGTATATGCACCGGTTGGTCAACACGAAGACCTACTTGCTTACCTTGTTCGTCGTTTGTTAGAAAATGGTGCTAACTCATCATTTGTAAACGCGATTGTAGATACAACAAAACCTGTTGAATCATTACTACCAGACCCTGTAGAAACACTGCAAGGCCTGCGTAACAAGTACAATACGCAAATCAAAATGCCAATTGATTTATACGGTGAAGAACGTGCTAACTCTAAAGGCATGGATTTAACCGATATTAACGTTATTACCCCTTTCAAAGAGAATCTTGAAACATGGTTTAATGAGCACTTAATTGAGCAAAGCCAAGTACCAGAAGGCTCATTGGCTGTTAAAAACCCAGCAAATCACAAAGAAATCATCGGCCACGTTAAGTTACAAACTGGCGAAGAGATGAAAGTATTACTGGCTAACGCTGAAGCGGCACTTGAATCATGGTCACAAACACCAGTAAAAGAGCGTGCTAATTTACTGCGCCGCGTTGCTGACATTTTAGAGCGTCATCATGATGAACTAGTCGCTATCTGTATTAAAGAAGCGGGTAAAGTAGCGCAAGATGGTATTGATGAAGTACGTGAAGCGGTTGATTTTTGTCGTTACTACGCAGCGCGCGCTGAAGAGTTATCTAAAGATGAGCGTTTTGAAGCCCGTGGCGTTATTTTATGTATTAGCCCGTGGAACTTCCCGCTTGCAATATTCTTAGGTCAAGTTGCTGCTGCGATTGTTACAGGTAACACTGTAATTGCCAAGCCTGCTGAGCAAACAAGTTTAATCGCCCTTCGTGCCATTGAACTAATGCTATCTGTTGGTTTACCTGAGCACGTTGTTCAACCTGTTATCGCTCGCGGCTCAGAAGTAGGTAAAACAATTGTTCCAGATGAGCGCATTCAAGCGGTTATGTTTACAGGTTCTACTGAAACAGGCACATTAATTTCTCAAACACTTGCTGCACGTAACGATATTCAAGTACCGTTAATTGCAGAAACAGGTGGCCAAAACTGTATGATTGTTGACTCAACGGCGCTTCCTGAGCAAGTAGTTGACGATGTGATCAGTTCTGGTTTTCAAAGTGCTGGCCAACGTTGTTCTGCTCTTCGTGTTTTATTCATTCAAGATGACGTAGCAGATGGCATTATCGAAATGCTTAAAGGCGCTCTAGCTGAGTTACACATTGGCGATCCATCATTACTATCAACTGATGTTGGCCCTGTAATTGATGAAAAAGCACTTAAAAACTTAAATGAACACGTTGAGTACTTAAAAGGTAATTCTATACTTCATTACGAATGTAAAATTCCTGATAATACTCAAAATGGCGCATACTTTTTTGCTCCTCGTTTATACGAAATTAAAGACTTATCAGTACTTAAACGTGAAGTATTTGGCCCATGTGTTCATATTGTTCGCTTTAAATCGAATGAACTTGATGATGTGATGGATCAAATAAATAACACGGGCTATGGTCTGACAATGGGTGTTCACTCACGTATTGAAGAGCGCTGTGAGTACCTTGCTAAAATGTCACGTGCGGGTAATGTTTACATTAACCGAAACATGATTGGTGCCATTGTTGGTGTGCAACCGTTTGGTGGCCGTGGTTTATCAGGTACTGGCCCTAAAGCCGGTGGCCCTAACTACCTACAACGTTTAGTAAAAGAAAAAGCATCACCAGATAACGTGCAAATGACAAACCTGACGCCAGATGAGCTTGATTTACACCACTACAGCGGTGCAAATGAGCAAGTTAAAAAGCTAATGGCTAACTCAATGCGCGATGAAAAAATCTGGCGTGCAACACCACTAAACGACCGTGTTTCGGCTGTACGTCAGTTGCTTGCTAAAATCGCGACGGTAGAAATTATCGACGATTTAGCAGACGACTTAGCATTAACATTATCAGAAGCACGTGCACAGCTTAACCGCCTTGAAAAGCACATGCGTAAGTTTACTACCCTGCCTGGGCCAACGGGTGAGTCTAATACACTTCATCTAGAAGCACGTGGTTGTGTAGTGTGTTATGCAGATAAGAGCACATCATTTAACTTCTGGGCATTGTCTATCATTACTGCTATTGCCGCAGGTAATACGGTAATTACTGTAGCGTCTGAGCTGTTTTATGATGAAGCCGTTGCCTTTAAAGATAAATTTATCTCTACAGGTGTTGCAGAAGGTGTTTTCCAAGTAGCTAAACCTAACCAGTTACAAGCTATTTTGGCGCACCCTCATTTAGCCGGTGCGGTAGTTGCTGCTCGCTCGTCTCGCTTGGGCTACTTTAGTCAACAGCTTGCACAGCGTAAAGGTGCTATTTTACCAGTAATTAGCTCTGAGTATTACGATACATTAATCAAACGTCTTATTACTGAAAAAACAATCAGTATTGATACAACAGCATCAGGTGGTAACACATCACTAATGACGCTTGTTGAAGATGATGAATAATTAAGCTAATGCTTTTTAACTAAAAAATAAAAAAGGCACTGAAAAGTGCCTTTTTTATTAGGTAGTAACGTATATATTTGTTAGCTTAATGAAAGATTAACAATAGAAGTAATAAATTTGAAAATAATTCCTGTTGGTCAGTTATTGCCTGGTATGTTTGTGCAAAGCGTTACTAGACAAACTGGCAGTATTAAAATTAAAAATCAAGGCTGGGTTAAAACTCAGGCTGGTATTAATAACCTAATAAAAGCAGGCATTTTAGAAGTAGAAATCGATCCTGATAAAACCCTCATTGACTCAGTCCCTGAAAAAGCTCCTATTACTGTACCTGCAACAAAAATAAAGCGTGACCCTTGGCAAAAAACACACAGTGCCGAACAAGAAATGGGAAAGGCAAAAAAACTGTATGACGAAGCTAAAACACTGCAAATAAAAGCGTTTAAAGATATTAAAGCAGGCCGCGATATAGATATTGCACCGTTCAAAGAGCTGGCAAGTGGCTTTATGGACTCTGTTTTTAGAAACCAAGACGCCCTAGCCTGCCTTACCCAAATGCGCCAAAAAGATGCTTACCTACTTGAGCACTCTATTAATGTATCGATATTAATGGGGATTTTCGCGAAGCATTTAGGTATAGAAAAAAACATTATCGTTGAACTGACTACCGGCGCACTTTTACACGACATTGGTAAGATAAAAATCCCTGATGAAATACTCAATAAGCCGGGTCGCTTTACCGATGATGAATTTAAAATAATGAAAATGCACTCGCTTTTCAGTAAAGAAATATTAGAAGAGTCTGGCTTAACGGGGATCGCGGTTGATATTGCAGGTATGCATCATGAAAGGCTTGATGGTAAAGGCTATCCGTTTGGTAAAAAGGGCGACGAAATAAGTCAGTACGTGCGTATGGCATCAATTGTAGATGTGTATGATGCACTTACCGCAGAACGTGTTTACAAAACAGGCATGGAGCCAATAAAAGCCTTTAAAATACTAAAAGACGGATGCCCAGATAGCTTCGATCCCGTGCTGCTTAATAAGTTTATTCAATGTATTGGTATTCATCCGGTAGGAACGCTCGTTAGATTATCGAGTCAAAAAGTTGGTTTAGTGACCGAGAGTAATCCCAGTACACCACTAAAGCCTATCGTTAAAACATTTTACAGCGCCAAACATAGTCGCTATACAGAGATAAAAGATATCGATTTATCTAATAAAAAAACCTTAGATACCCTTGAATCAGCGGTGAAACCTAAAGAATATAATATTGATTTAGAACGCTTTTATAAAAACTCAATATTACCCTAAGCAATATTGAGAGCTCAACATTCTACCGAGCTCTCAACATAATAGCTAAACGTTTACTGCGGCCAGTCTTGCAAAGCCTTTAAGCTAAACTCATAACCATCAAAATCAAGTACACTTTGCTCAGGTGTAATCTCTCTTACAGTTAAAGCGCCTATGCTCTCTCCTTCATGTAACTCTCGGCCATTTAGCTTGATCCAACGCTTGTCAGCACTCGATGAATAAATATGCGCTTGATATTTAATACTAGGCAACATTGATTGCAAACCATCTGGTAGTAATTCTACAGGCTCAACACGTGATGACGTTTTTGATGCATGGGTAACTTCATAATCCTGATTTTTTTCGACGTCTTGTATAGCTTGCGCAAACGCATTTTTAAGTGTTGTAGGCACCTCATCAAGCTCAGGATCGCTCATCTGTTGAGATTGGTTGTTACCATTAATTGGCTTACCTAGTACTTTATATTTACTCATATCTAGTTGAGCTGATGCTGTATTTTGACTTTGCCCAAATACCGAAGCGTTCTGTGTATTATTTGGATTGTAATTATTTTGTGGATTAAATACTGGCTGATTATAATTTTGAACTGGCATTACTTGTTGCACGTTCTGCTGATTATAACCCGTTGCGCTCGTGACCTGACTCGATGGCATAGGAATATATTGCCCATTAGGCGTCAATAACATTTGCTGTACACCATTAGGTGTTTGCACATGTACAAGTTGCCCTTCAATCGTTGCAGTATTTGTTGGAGCTACTTTAGCGGGTTCTAACTTAGCTATTTGCTGTTTTTCAACTGCGGCATCTACCTCTTTAACTTGTTCTTTAGGTGACGATTTTTCGCTTTCAACCACCTTAATTACAGCGGGTTCCGATGTGTTTAATAAAGTAGTACCTTGAAACCACTTACCAGTAGTAAACCCACCAGCTACAGCAATAAAAGCAGCTAAGCTTGTACCAAATACTAACGCTAATCGTCTATAACGCTTTAGTGCTTGCTGTTGCTTTAACTGCTCTGATTGTAAGTCGTATTGCTCAGCACTCATATCTGATTGCTGCGACTGCTTTAGCGCATCTAATAAATAAGACATAACTTACCTAACTATAAAATAAATGAAAGCCCAATGCCTACGGCAAATAAAGCAGCGAATGCAAGGCTATAT
This sequence comes from Pseudoalteromonas sp. NZS11_1, assembly GCF_015864275.1. Lineage (NCBI taxonomy): Bacteria > Pseudomonadati > Pseudomonadota > Gammaproteobacteria > Alteromonadales > Pseudoalteromonadaceae > Pseudoalteromonas > Pseudoalteromonas sp. NZS11_1. The sequence goes on along the minus strand of NZ_JADYXK010000001.1, from coordinate 521,470 downwards.
GGTACAAATGACGTTGCTTTGTTGGACTCATTAACTGGCGCTACAAAATCCATGGGTAATGACTCATGTGCTGATTTTTTTATTATATCGCTATCAACTATCAACTGCTGCTTTGCAAAAGTGCCTACCAAAGCTCGCTCACATACCAAGTTCATTAATCGTGGCACACCACCGGTTAATTGATGAACAGCTTGCATGGCATCCATCGAAAAAATTCCTTTATCACATCCTGCAACATGTAACCGATGCTTTATGTAAGCAACTGTTTGGCCTTGTGTAAGTGGTAATAAATGGTAACGAGCTGTTATTCTCTGGGCGAGTTGCCTTAATTCATTGCGCTTTAAAAGCTCTTGTAGCTCAGGTTGACCAACCAATACTATTTGTAATAATTTTTTATGATCGGTTTCTATATTTGTCAGCAAGCGTAATTGTTCAAGCACATTAGGGGCAAGTAACTGCGCTTCATCAATTATAAGTATGGTGTGCCCGCCCGATTTATTATTGGTCTCTAAGTGCTTTTTTATAATATCGGTAAGACTTTTAAGCGTCGCATTATTAGCATCGTAACTAATGTTGAGCTCATCACAAATACTAGCCAATAACTCTAGCTCTGAAAGTGCTGGGTTATGGATCATCGCTACTTGCGTGTTTTCAGGTAACTGCTCTAACATACTGCGGGTAATTGTAGTTTTACCAGTACCCACTTCGCCTGTTAATAATACAAAACCACCGTCTTCACCTAATCCATAGGTAAGGTGTGCTAAGGCTTCTTTATGTCGTTCACTTAAAAATAAGTAATGAGGGTTGGGCGAAATTGAAAAAGGTTTTTCATTCAGGCCAAAATAGCTTAAATACACCGTGATGTTCCTTCGTAATTAAATCACGGCCTATAATGGCAAAAAAACGCACTAAGTGACAACGTTGTAAGCGCTTTATTATTGAAATAACGTAAATTTATGTAAAACAAAAAAATGCAGCGGTTTTAAGGCTGCACTTTCATCTGTCTAATCTTAGTAAGTACTTTATTCTTCGTAGCGAACTAACCGTAAATACACATTACTAGTTTTGGCGTGCAAGCTATTCAGCCCACTATCAAATTGATAAACCCATGCAGAGCTCATCGTGCTCACACCCGATGTATTTGACCAATAGTTTTGAAGCTTAGTACCAAAAAACACCTCTTCATTAATGCTCGGCTCGGTGCAACTGTGCTCTAAAATACTCGCCAACTCTTTAATGTTAGGCATTTGCCAATCATCGTAATCTGCGGTTGTATCATTTTTAGCACCGCGTAGTGCTTCTTGCCAAGTAAGAGAAGGTGTAGAGCCTTCGCAAAGCTGCGTCTCTGTATTATAAATTTGCCCATAACTACAACGTTGCCACATAAGGCCTGTTTCGGTATCAGACACTGTGCCATCTGTATTTATGGTAAATCTATCTGTCGGCGTTGTGGTATCTGCACCGTCGTAGCACGTTTGCGCCGCTGCAATATTAAAGCTCAAGCTTATAGTTGCTAGTGCATAGAGTAATTTTAATCTCATTATTTTCTCCTAACGGCTTCTAACTAAACGAACATACGCGGTATTTTCTTTTGGATAAGCAAGATCGTTACCATCACTCATATCAATAATGTACGCTTGCGATAAACTTGTACCATCGGCTGCAGTTTGCGAGGTCCAATACGGTAAATCCACATTTTCTATATCACCTGATTGAGGAATATAAGGAAATAACGATTCGTCTATTAGCACTCTTTGCCCTTGTTTCCCGTAATCAATTAAACCTAAAAGCTCGTTATAAGTTGGTAAGCGCCAGTTTGTACCACCACAGAAATCTAAGCTATTCACTTCGTTTATATAGCTTTGCACGCCGCAACTGGTATCATCCGGACAAGTTGAATTGGCTGTACTGGTATCGGTAAAAGTAGTATCGCCCAAATCCCAAAAGTAATGATTTTGCCCTTCACGCAAACTTGTATTTGGCAATACTCCAGAGGATTCAGTTTTTACTTCCCATACAAGCCCTGTAACATTATCGCGTATACAGGTAAAGTCACTACTATCATCACCAACTTCATCAGCAAACTGATTAAGTTTAGTGTAATCAAACGCTAAATTACCTTTGCCAACCTTATCTAAACGATTTGCATAGCTATCGCGTCCGAGCTCTGCATCTTGCTCTGGAAAATCATCGCTTTCACAGTTAATGCGTTGTGTATTGTTGTAACACTCACCAACACCACTATCGTTTATAAGCCCAAGCGCTTTTGGTGATACATCAACAAATAAAGAATCTGTATCGGTACGTCCTTCTGAGTCGGTTACCGTTACTTCAAAGCTCAATGTGGTCTCGGTATCTACATCAGAGGCAAAAAATGTCGTTGTACATTGGTTGCTATTACTTAATGTTTCGCTATTACCGGTAAGTTGTTGCCATTTACACTGATAGGTATCGGTAACAGTTTCGCTATTCGTTGCATCAAGTGTTACTTGTTCAAACTCCTCAATATTTTGATCAGCACCTGCATTTGCATCCACCAACTCATTTGTTTTGTTAAGCGTCATCGAATATTGAGTACTCGCCTCACCGCCTTCATCATCAGTGACTGTTAGCTGCCAAGACAAATTTACGTTACTTTCTAGTAAAGGATGAGAAAAGCTAAGAGTTGACTCATTAAAGCTAGCAATATCTAAATCAGGACCTGATAGCAGTTGCCACAAGTAACTATCAATTTGGCCATTATCATCAGGATCGCTCGACTCAAGAGCGCTCAAAGTAACTGTATCTTTGTATACAGAAGGAAGTGTTTCAGGAGATGTTTGGGTAACAACAGCAAGAGGAAGTTGATTATTAGAGCTCACTGAAATAGAAATGTCGTCACTAACAGCGCTACTACCGGTGCTTTGATAGCTTACTCTTAAGATTATTTCACTATCAGTTTTTACGTCAGGGGCTGTCAATGTTTGCTCAGCACCATCAAGCGGAAAACCTTCTAAGCTTGGGCCGCTAACTTGTTGCCATGAAAACGTACCATCAGCGGGGGAACCTTGTGCTGTGATGGTAAATTCAGTTTTTTCGATAATTTGTAAATCGGTTCCAGCATTAACAGATGTTTCTACAACTGTATTATCGCTATCACCGCCACCTCCTCCACACGCACTCAGCAAACCACAAGAAATGAGGGGGATTAAAGCAAACGCTTTCATACGCAGCACCTTATTATGTCAAATAATTACTATAGTGTAATTACTAGCAATAAAGATGCCATTTAAGTACTACATATATGTATCTTGATGAATGCGTACAAACAACTTCGTACCGATTTTACTGTAATCTACTTTGTATTCACGCCCATCTAAAGCTTGAATAAATAGTAATTGTTTTTCTTCGCCAAATACATCAGGGCTTCCAACATAGACTATTTCTAAATAGCGATCTTTTGCATCACGGCGGTTTTTAGGTAACTCTTCTTTAAATGGCTCTAAGCCATGTTGAGTCACTTTAATTTTAGGATGAATTTCAGAGTTTACAATCACTAAATCATGCTTTTTATCTTTATGTATTATGGTGTTTCGACCACTTTTTAAAAAGGCTCTCTCTTGACTCATTTTTCTTTCCTACAGTCGCAGCTTAATTATTAATTTGCGACGCTATAAACTGACTAGGCTCGCGCTTCCACTTATTTAAGTTAGCACTAAATGCCCAGATATCTCTATCTAACACACTGGCTGGTAATAATAAATCGTAACCGGTTAACAGTTGAAGGTGCTTAGTCCTGTTAGCAAACATAGCTATAAGACCAGTATAGCTTATCCCTTTATGGGATGTGTAATGTGTATCTTCTATTAGCCATTCTGATGGGCAATTGCCATTTTTGCAATGTTTTTGAACAACTTGCATAAACAAATTACGCTGCTCTATTAATAATTTCCCTGCAATTCGAGGCGCTATGCTTGTTAAAAAGTCATCTATGTCGTTTACCTTTATACCAACCGCATTTAATTCTAAGTAATCAAAGCCATCTTCTACTTTGGGTATACCACTGTGATGAAAGTTACTATGAGGCATACACCAAGCTCCGTATTTATGGCAATAAACGAGCTCAGACTCATTTAATATAAGGCTATGATATGGCTCTTGAGTTTTTAAATATCCAATAAAAATAGCGGCAATACACAAGCTCACTAAAAATATTTCAAGTATGCTAATCTCACCCGGCCTCAGTAAATTAAACAACATAATAAAAACTAAACCAATTGCACCTGCAACAAGCACTTCAATTGCGTTTCGCGCACCTTGTGCCCGAAACTTAATGGCATTGTTAGGTTTATCCATATTGGTAAAACACCATATAAAAAACAAGCATAATAACAGCCCAAATTATGACCTTTCTTGTTGTTATACATAAGTTACAGGTGGTTTTAAATTTCATACATTACCGCTTTTTCCTCAACAAAATAGGAACAATGAATAAATCTTATTTACTTTTACGCTTAACGCACAAATTTATGAGACACATAACCGTCTTTTCCCGGTCTTATTTCGTACAATACTTACAATTCATTTTCAGGTATGAAATCAATGTACTCAAGACAATCAGGTAAAGCACTTTTTCCATTTATTATTACGTTACTTCTAATATTTAGCATTTATTTATATCTACCCGCTAGCCACGGCGAACAGGCCGATTTATCACAAATGTCTACTCAAGTAACAGCTCATACTGTTACTTCTCAGGAAAACGCAGTGATGATAGAAGCGATCGGTAGCGCGCGTGCAAACCAAGCAATCTATATAAAAAGTGCGCAAAACGATTATGTCACAGATATATATTTTAAAGACGGCGACTTAGTCAGTAAAGGGCAAAAGTTAGTACAGTTACAGAGCCGACAAGAACAGCTTGCCGTTAAAGAGCTTGGCATTAACTTACGTGAAGAACAACGTCAGTTAGATCGCCTAACCGAACTTTCACGCTCGCAATCAACGGCAAAGTCGTTACTTGAAGAGCAGTTATCTCGTGTTGATGCAACAGAGGCCCAACTAGAAAGCGCTAAAACTAAATTAAACGAAATGACTATTAGTGCGCCCTTTTCAGGCCTGTTAGGTAAGCGTGAAATATCAATAGGTGCTTACGTAAGTAATACAACAATAATCACAACACTTGATGATATTAGTATTATTAAAGTTGACTTTAAAGTACCTGAAAAATATTTAGCACAATTAAATATGGGCATGAAAGTGCTTACGCAAAACGATGCCTACCCAGGACAAACATTTAACGGCAAGGTAACGCATATTAGCTCGCGTATTGATTCGGTTACTCGCAGTGTTGAAGTTACAGCAAGTTTTGCCAATAAATCAGGATTACTTCGCCCTGGTATGTTACTAAATACAGCACTTGAGCTAAGCAGCAACCAAGCTTTAATGGTGCCAGAAAAAGCGGTTATACCTTTGCAAGACAAACACTTTGTTTTTCAAATTCAAGATGGGATAGCTAATAAAATTGAAGTGCATGTTGCTAGCAGAAATAATGGCTGGGTTGCTATCGACGAGGGCCTAACTGATGGCGAGCAAATTGTTACTGAGGGGCTAATAAAAATTCGCTCTGGAAGTAAAGTAAGCGTAAAGGGGTAATACGTGAAAATTACAGATACTAGCGTCAAGCGCCCCGTTTTTGCCATTGTAATTAATTTACTGCTTCTTACTTTTGGACTGGTTGCGTTTACTATGCTGCCACTTCGTGAATACCCGGATATTGAAACGCCGATTGTAAATATCAGCACTGAATACACAGGTGCTTCTGCCGAAATTATAGAAACCAAAATAACGCAGATAATAGAAAATCGAATTTCAGGTATTGAAGGCATCAAAAGTATTAACTCTTCGAGCCGTAATGGACGTTCAAACATTACCATTGAGTTTGATATTAACCGCGACATAGATGCTGCATCTAACGATGTACGCGAACGTGTAGCACGTGCACTTGATAGTTTGCCCGATCAGGTACGCCCGCCAGAAGTATCTAAATCAAATAGTGATGAAAGCCCAATCGCCTGGTTTGTATTAAACAGCGAAACAATGGACTCGTTACAGTTATCTGATTACGCGCAGCGTTTTATTGTTGACCGCTTAGCCGTAGTAGATGGTGTATCTAACGTACGTATTGGTGGTGAGCGCCAATACGCTATGAAAATTTGGCTAAACCGCCAAGCAATGGCTGCACGTGGCATTACCTCAAGCGATATAGAAAATACACTGCGTACAGAAAACGTTGAGTTACCGGCTGGCGAAATAGAATCTATAGATCGTGACTTTACCGTGCGTACTGCCCGTAGTTATAAAGATCAGCGCGATTTTAAAAACCTGGTAATTAAGCGTGGTGATGAAGGTTACTTAGTACGTTTAGGTGAAGTTGCCGATGTACGTTTAGAAGCTGCCGATGACGAAAGCTTATTTCGTGGTAACGGGCGTAATATGATTGGCTTAGGTATTGTAAAACAAGCTAAAGCAAACACACTTACCGTAGTAGATAACGCACGCAGCGAACTTGAAAAAATCAAACGTAACCTACCTGAAGGCACTACAATTCAAGACAGCTACGATTCGTCTGTATTTATTAAAGAGTCTATTAATGAAGTTTACAGCACACTTGCCATCTCTATGGGTTTAGTCGTACTCGTTATATTTTTGTTTTTAGGCAATATACGAGCAACGCTTATTCCTGCGGTCACCGTACCGGTCGCACTTGTTGGTAGCTTTATGTTTTTATTGGCAATGGGCTACTCAATTAACTTACTCACTTTACTTGCCTTAGTACTGGCCATTGGTTTAGTAGTAGATGATGCTATTGTAATGCTTGAAAACATTCACCGCCGTATTGAACTGGGTGAGCCGCCGTTACTAGCTGCATTTAGAGGCGCGCGTGAAGTAGGTTTCGCTATAGTAGCAACCACGCTTGTACTAATATCGGTGTTTGTGCCATTAGTATTTATGGATGGCCGTATAGGTGCATTATTTACTGAGTTTGCTATGGCGGTAAGTGCTGCCGTATTTTTCTCAAGTGTTACAGCACTGACTCTCGCACCAGCCTTGTGCTCTAAAGTACTTAAAGTATCAGACAAACCAAATAAATTTAGCCAATGGATGGACCGCCAGTTTACTAAAATTGAAGTAAGTTACCGTAATTCACTCTCCACCAACATAACCCGTAAATGGGGTTTAATGGTGAGCTTATTATTAGCTGGCTTTGTTAGTTACTCGTTGTTTTTACAAGTTCCTTCTGAGCTAACGCCAAAAGAAGATCGTGGTACGTTCTTTATTATGATGAGCGGCCCTGAGGGCGCAAGTTACGAAAATAACGCCGCTAATATGGCTAAAATTGAAGAGCGCTTAATGCCTTACTCGCAAGCCGGTGAGCTAAGTCGCGTACTTGTTCGAGTGCCTGGCTGGGGTGGCAGCGGCGGTGTTGCGATTGTGGGTATGGCCGATTGGGATAAACGCAAACGCTCAACGTGGGAAGTAATGGATGAAATAAGCGGTAAAATGCAAGAAGTTACCGATGTTCGTGCATTTGCCATTATGCGCCGTGGTATTGGTGGTGGTGGTTCATCTCGCCCAATTGAGTTTGTACTGCAAGGTAATGATTACGCTCAACTAGCCGATTGGCGTGACCGTATAATTAAGCGTGCTGAACAAAACCCAGGTTTAGTAAGAATCGATCATGATTATAAAGAAACCTTCCCGCAGTTTTTAGTCAGCATAGATAAAAACAAAGCTGCCGATTTAGGCGTTTCGGTATCTGATGTAGGCCGTACACTAGAAACAATGCTTGGCCAGCGCCGTGTTACGACCTTTATTGACCGCGGTGAAGAATACGATGTGATTTTAAAAGGGACAAAAGAAGATTTTACCAATCCTACAGATATTTCAAATATATACCTTAAATCACGAAGCGGTGAACTAGTTCCACTTGATAGCCTTATCAGCTTAAAAGAAGAAGCAACAGCATCGCGCTTAAACCGTTACAACCGTATGCGCGCAATTACATTAAGCGCCAACTTAGCTGATGGCTATACACTTGAGCAAGCGCTTAGCTTTTTAAACGAAGTAGCCGCGCAAGAAAACGATATAGATGGCGCAGTAGATTACAAAGGTGAATCGCAGCTTTATTACGAAGGCGCATCCGCGATGACCTACGTATTTATACTTGCACTCACCGTTACCTTCTTGGTACTTGCTGCACAGTTTGAAAGCTTTATGCACCCATTTGTAATTATGCTTACCGTACCGCTTGGTTTAATGGGCGCTATGTTTGGGCTTTGGGCTACAGGGCTTACCTTAAATATTTACAGCCAAATAGGTATTGTCATGCTCATAGGCTTAAGTGCTAAAAACGGTATTTTGATTGTAGAATTTACTAACCAATTACGCGATAAAGGCGTTGAGTTTAGTGAAGCAATACTACAAGCGGCTACCCAGCGCCTTCGCCCAATAATAATGACCTCACTAACAACCGTTATGAGCTCTGTTCCCTTGGTTTTTGCTTCAGGCCCCGGCGCCGAAAGCCGTATGGTAATTGGTGTAGTTGTGTTTACAGGGGTTATTGTATCTACCCTGCTGACTCTTTTTGTTGTACCTGCTGCGTATTATGCTCTATCGAAAAATACACAGTCACCTGAGTTTTTACAACAAAAGCTGAATAAACAAGCTGCTGAAAAGCCTTTCGAAGAGATCTAATCTCTTTATTGCGCCGTAACCTTGTTGTTGCGGCGCATACAATTTATGCTCGCCTTTAAACTCCATATACATTTTAGGAATACTTATGAGCTCAACAACGCAAGTAGCAACATTTGGTGGCGGCTGTTTTTGGTGTATAGATGCAGCATTTAGACGTGTAAATGGCGTATTAGATGTGAGTTCTGGCTATACCGGTGGCGAAACCGACACCCCAACCTATAATTCTGTATGCTCTGGCACAACCGGGCACGCTGAGGTTGTTAAAATTGAATTTGATACCAATGTAGTTAGCTTTGAAACACTTTTAGCAATGTTTTTCACTTTGCATGATGCAACACAATTGAATCGCCAAGGTAACGATATAGGCACACAGTATAGAAGCGTTGTTTACTATCACGATGAAGCTCAACTAAAGCAAACCAATGAAATGATAGCTCAACTGCAAAGCCATGTGAGTGAGCCAATTGTGACAGAAGTCAGCCCTGCCACTACGTATTATCCAGCAGAGCATTATCATCAAGATTACTATAACGAAAACCCACAGCAGGGCTACTGTAGTATTTTAATAGCACCTAAATTACATAAGTTTGAAACCGTATTTAAAGAGTTCTTAGCTGACTAGCTAATTTGAGTAGTTAAATTGATTAGTTAAACTTAGCTACACATTAAAAAGCCCGACATAAGTCGGGCTTTTTAATATTAATAAATACAGTTAAAACTGGTAGCTTGCACCTGCAAAAAAGCGACGCTCTGGCGTGTTGTAGTAATACACTTCACCCGTTGTAAAATCAGTGTTTGAATCAACAGCGTTATATTCTTTATCAAATAAGTTTTCTACACGAAGCGAAACTTCAATATGTTCATTTACTTGATAATTACCCGCTAAGTTCCAAAGCGTGTATGATCCTAAACGCGTCACAGCACCTTGTCGGTCGCTACGGTATTGCATGTCTAAGCTTGCGTCAAAAGCACCAAACTGTTTTGCAAGTTCCCAGTTAAAAGTACGTTTAGCAACATTACGCAACTCTGCGCCCGTTTCTTCGTCTTCAGCGCTTAAGTAAGCAAAATTAAGGTTGCTATCAAAACCAAAAAACTGCTGAGATAAGCTAAATTCAACCCCTTCGTAGCGTGCTTCATTCAAGTTGATAGGAAAAAAGTTAGAATCTAAAGATATCTTATCTTCAATATCATTTCTAAAAATAGCAACGTCAATACTTGCTATATCAAAATCTACATTTAACCCAATCTCTTGATTTAATGATTTCTCAGGCTCTAAATCAGGATTAGATGAAGGTGGAAAACCAGGAAAAGCCGGAAAGTATAAATCGTTAAATGTAGGTGCTTTAAAGCCAGTGCTTTGGCTTATGCGGAACGTGGCGTCTTCAGATAAATGATAACCCGCAGCGGCTGTATATGTTGTTTCATCACCAAACTGTTCATCATCGTCTTGGCGAATTGTTAAATTAGCTAACACTTTTTCAGCATTGTAATAAGCCCCAACAAATACAGCTAATACATCACGCTCTTGCATATCATACTGCGTTGAACTGTGCGATACATCATCGTTGTACCAGTTAACACCACCGCTAATATTAAGCTCTTCAGATAGTATATATTGACCGTTATAATCAAATTGCACACGTTTAGTTATAAAATCATTTACACCAAATGCTGAGGTATCGTGAGAATCATCTGTTGAAATAGCAATATCAATACTGTGCGATTGGTTAGTGTAGTTTTTACTCCAACCTGCAGAAAGCTGATAGTTTTTAAAATCACCTGTTTCTATAGTACTTGTCGCTGGACTAAAGCGACTGTCGTAATCTGCATAGCCTTCACTGTATTGGCCTAAAAACTTAAAGTCGCCGTAATGTGCATCGGTGTAGTTTATTTTAAAACCAAGGTTTTTATTTTCATAGCCATCTTCATCTGGTGCTACGCCTTGCAGTGCATCAAAGTTATCTGTTTTTTCAAAGCCTGCGTTAAATGCTGTTGTTATATCATCTGATTTTACAGAGCCTGCAACTTGATAATTTTGATAAGAGTCAGAACCAAATGTAGCGCTTAGGGATAAGTTATCCGACTCACGCGTAATAATATTAATAACACCAGCGAGTGCATCAGAGCCATAAACAGCCGCGCGAGAGCCCTTAATAATTTCAATGCGTTCAATACTATTTAAAGGGACATTATTTAATGCTTTTTGACCAAGTGTTGCTGAGCCTGTACGTACACCGTCAATCAAAATTAGCGTATCGCCAGAGCCAGTACCACGAAGTGACACACCTGTATTTTGGCCAAAACCACCGTTTGGATTAACCTGAAAACCAACTCGCGTGCTTAATAAGGTTGGTAAATCGCGTACGTTGCTTGCTTCTATTTCTGCACGCTCAATAACATTTACACTTGCTAAAACGTCATTGATTGATTGCTCAAATTTATTAGCTGTAACGGTTATTTTTTCAATTGATTGCTCTGCGCCAGACACAGAAAATGAAAGCGCAGCAGAAATAGCAACGCCTAAAGTTGTTTTGTTTAACATGATGTCCCCTACCTTTGCCCACCGCAAAGATTTAAGTAAGTAAGATTGCATCAAGGCCGGTCTCCGGACTCAGTAAGCACATCAAAATATGCAATACTTTACCGTTGCGGGGGCAGTGTTGGGCTTGTAGTCATCATGAAAACGCACCAACTTCCCGATTATCCTGCTAAAAAAATCATTACATGAAGTGGCTAGCAAGCACCTTGAAAATATGTCGCTATTGTGAGTATTTTGTTTACAAATGTCAATGGACGTCTATACAGCTAAAACCCTTTAAAATGCAGTTAGGGGTTAGTATAGTTTGAAGAAACTCCATATTTATCAAGTAGCTTCTGAAGTTGTATTTGTGCAGTAGGTAAGCTGATTATTTCATCCATTTTATTACTAGTGATCTTATTTGATTTAGAGTTAACTAAAAAGTGCGTTTTATAAACGGCATCTGGTACGTTACTTTTATAGAGTAAATCCATATTAAAAGTATTTTGATTTTTAAAATATTGGTAAGCAATATTATTTAAAACGCCTACTTCCGCGCGCTTTAATAGCAGCATTTTAACCACATTGAATTCATCAATGGTTAAACTTACTTGATGTGCCTCACTTAAAAATTCGGCATCTGTATTAAATCCAGCAAATTGATACGAGTACCCCAATACCCCAACCTTTGTTAATGACGTAATGTCGTCAAAATAAGCTTGCTCATTTGTATTTTCTTTAAGCGTATAAAGCTCATTTTTGGTAATGGTATAAAATTCGGTTTTTTTAATGTTTTCTTGCGCTGATTGTGGGATCCATTGCAGTGCCATTAAAAATAAAACATCAAAATTATTTTTTTCAACTGACAAAGCAAGCCTTTTTACAGGTAGAGACTTAAGTACGAAGTTAAACTCCTGCTGTGCTCCGTTTAAAATCTTAATAAACTCAGGAGCAAAACCCTGCTTTTTTTGCGCATTAATAATAATGGGAAAGTAGCCATCTTCAACCAGTACATCAATATCAACTGTTTTTGATAAGCTTGGTTTGGTAAATGTAAGCAAAACAAATAACAAAAATAATTGATGAAGTTTCATTTTAATACCTTCTAGTGTGAAGTACTTAATTGCATGTGATTAAATATAATAGCTTAAATATCAAAAAGGAGATTAATACATACGGGAGTATCTAGGCAGCAAAGAGGGATAATAGTGAGATATTTAAAATGAGTAAGTAGCTTCAATCTGTCTGTAAGTATAAACAGATTAAAGCATGCTTAATTTAAAACTATTTATTGATTAATCGCGGAAATTTTTAAACTGAAAAGGCTGACCTAGCTCAGCACTGCGCACTACTTGCATAGCCTCTTGAAGATCGTCACGTTTTTTACCCGTTACACGTACTTCTTCGCCTTGAATAGCAGCTTGAACTTTAACTTTAGAGTCTTTAATGGCTTTAACTACTTTTTTAGCCATGTCCTTTTCGATACCTTGCTTTAAGCCAACGTTACGAAATACATTTTTACCTGCACGGGTAATATCTTGAAGCTCTAAGCTTGATACATCCATACCACGCTTAGATATTTTGTTAGCTAAAATATCAAATAATTGCATAACCTGAGAGTCTGCTTCAGCTTTAAGCTTAATTGTTTTGTCATTTAGCTCAATAGATGCATCAACGCCTCTAAAGTCAAAGCGAGTCTCTAGCTCACGATTTGCATTATCAACTGCGTTTTTAGCTTCGTTCATTTCTACTTCAGATACAATATCAAATGAAGGCATTGGTTTGCTCCTAACTATTTAATCTTAATTTTATGTGGCAATTATAACGCTAAAATTATAAATCTTTACATTTTTCTGCATCTTGTTCAGGTGCGATATTAAATTAGTTTGATATACTTGCGCCTCTTTTTTAAGCGATTTTAGGATTTGTCGTGACAAGGCGTGTTTATCAAGCAATTTTTTTAATCAGCATAGTAGCTTTTACCTTTTTATTTGCCAAAGAAATAAAAGGTGGCGTTGTAAATTTATTTCCTCATGTTGATAAAGTGGCCCATTTTGGGATTTTTTTTATACTAGCCATAATAATGGATAAAGCGTTTAAGCTTCCTTTATATGCGCAAATACTTTTATTGGCAGGTTATGGCGCCTCTATAGAAATAATGCAAGACGCACTTCCATATAGGCAAGCATCACTCGGTGATTTTTTTGCTGATTTTGCAGGTGCCGCAAGCTACTTTTTACTTAGAGTAATTTTTACACCTCGAAAAAAGAACCCATATGGCTAATATTTTAATTGTCGGCGATGGTGCTATTGGCTTGTTACTTAGTCATTTTCTAAGTGCGTCGCATAATGTCAGTGTTTTAACTCGCAAAAGCCCAACAAATACCCGCTTTTATAGTCGAGGTAAGGGTGCATCTAAAAAAATTGACGCACAATTTATTGCATTAAATCAGCTAAATAAAGCGGCTGAATTTGATGTTGTTTTATTTACCGTTAAAGCCTTTCAAGTACTTGATGCATTTACGCAAATAAAGCCTCTTCTACCAAGTCATTGCTCTGTTGTACTTTCGCATAACGGAATGGGTAATGTTGATGAGGTAAATAGCCAGCTAAGCACTCACCAAGCACTCTACTTTTTAACGACGAGCATAGCGGGCTTTAAATCAAACCAATACATTGTGCAGCACACTGGTGAGGGACAAAGTGTTATTGGTGCTTGTAATGAATTAGCTTTTCAAAATAGCGCGCCAATAGCTGATATTTTTAAAGTAATACCCAGCCTAAAGTTTACTAATAACATTCAGCAGCTTCGTTTTGAAAAACTACTCGTAAATATTGCCATTAACCCATTAAGCGCTTTAAGTAATGTAAAAAATGGTGAGTTACGCGCACCTAAGTACAATGCTATAATTTTTAATGCACTCACTGAAGCATGCAATATAGCAAAGGTACAAGGGCTTAATATCCCATTGATTAAAGCACTTAATACCGCTTATAAAATAATGGAATTAACGTCTGACAATTACTCTTCAATGCAGCAAGACGTCGCGCATTGCAGAGAAACTGAAATATCAGCTATATGTGGCTATATTAGCCAACAAGGCAAACTTCACGGTATTCCTACACCTTACAACGATGAGTTGTTTGTCAAAATTCAGGCAAAAAAAAGCGTGGTATAAACCACGCTTATATAAATTCTTAACTTTAAGACGACAAACCTTATGGGCGGTAAACTTTTACCGTTTCAAAGCCTTGTTCGTGCAGCATAAGTGCCTGTAGTTGGCTCATTACGCCTCTATCACAATATAAATAGTAGTCGGTGTCTTTTGGTAAATCACCAAACTTAGTCGCCAGACGGAAGAACGGTAAATAAACCACTTCAACACCGTCGATTGCAAGCGGTGCAGCTTCTTCTTCCTCTGGTGAGCGAATATCAACTACCACAGAGCCTACAGGTAAATCAGCAACCGATTCAGCTTCTTTAAGTTCTTGTTTGGCTTCAACGTCAATATCACGCACGTCCATTATACGTGCGTTATTTACAACGGTATCAAGTACATCAAAGTCGAACTTTTCTTCTTCACCAAGAATAACGTCTATTTTGGCTTTAACCGTTGGCTTTTTAGAAATAACACCACAGTATTCAGGCATTGTTTCTGCCATTTCAGCCGTACCAATTTGGCGAGCAATATTAATAATTTCTTGCTTATCGTGTTGAATAAGCGGGCGTAAAATAAGCGTTTCAGTAACACGGTCAATCACGCTTAAATTCGCTAATGTTTGACTAGATACTTGGCCAATACTTTCGCCAGTAACAAGTGCCTGAATGTTTAACTTTTGCGCAACTACACTACCCGCGCGCATCATCATACGTTTAAGTACAACACCCATTTGGCTGTTTTCAACGTTTTCTAAAATTTCAGCAACAACAGGTTCAAAATCAACCGTTACAAATTTAACTTTATGTGTAGAGCTGTATTTTTTCCATAAGTAGTAGCTTGCTTGCTTAACGCCAATTTCGTGCGCTGCGCCACCTAGATTAAAGAATAAAAAGTGTGTGCGTGCGCCTTTACGAATCATTTGGTAACTTGCTACGCCAGAGTCAAAACCACCAGACATAAGCGAAAGCACGTCTTCTTGAGTTGGCAGAGGAAAACCAGCCATACCAAAATGCGTATGAGAAACAATGTAAGCTTTATCGTCTTTTACTTCTAGGCGTATTGTTACTTCTGGGCGGCTAAGCTTTACGCTTGCGCCTTCGATATGTTGATTTAATCCACCACCAACATAACGCTCTAAATCAGTTGAGGTAAAATCGTGTTGCCCTATGCGCTTAGCACGAACACAAAAGGTTTTACCTACAATAGTATGACCAACTAAAGCGATGGTTTTTTGATAAATATCATCAAGAGTTTCGAATTGTGTTTCGGTTACTTCAATAAATTGAACAATGCCAGGGATGCGTTTAAGGCTATCGATAAAATCAAGGCGAACTTGCGCGTCTTCAAGTTTTGTAACAACTGAAATGTTATCCCAGTTATTTCTTACTTGTACTTTTTCGTCAACACGGCGCAATACAATTTTAATGTTATTTTCTAACACTTTAGTAAAGCGTTTACGGACTGAACGGCTTTTAATGGCTATTTCAGGATGTAGTTTGACGATAAATTTAAGCATAGTTCACTCTTAGACTGCGGGAATTCGCGCTCCCAGGCATTTGGCGCGGGATTATAGCAAAAAATTCAGCGCCTAGGAAACAGCCTATTACTATCGATTAAACTACTGTTGGGGCTTGTTGCGCTAATTCAGTATATTTTTCACGTAGCAGGTTCATTTTATCAATGCTTTTATCGGTACTGTACGCTCTAAATAATGTAAGTACTTTTAAAATGCCATGATATATATCTTGCTCAGCAAGCGTACCACTTGGCCTACGGGCTTTAATATAAGGCGTCCAAAAACTAACCGTTAACTTTAGTGTATGTGCTAAATCAATGACATCTTGCTCATCAATAGCAATCATTTCACTGTCGCGAAGTCCTAAAATAATTTTACGAACTTGCTCTAACAACTCTAACTGAAAATCAATATAAGCTTGTTTTAAATCAGCATCTCTAGAGAGAATATCCCCGAGATTATCGTAAAAAAAATGATAGCGCCACATCAGCTCAAATAACGAATCTAGGTAAGCCGTTAAATGATTAAATGCATCATCATCTTTATTAATAGGTTTAAAGTGAGTATTTAAATGATCGCGATACAGCGCAAAAATATGACGGATAATGTCTTCTTTATTTTTAAAATGATAATAAAGATTACCCGGGCTCATCCCTAAGTTTGATGCAATATGATTTGTCGTTATTGCACGCTCACCATTTTCGTTAAACAACAAAATACTGGTGTGTATTATTTTATCCTTGGTATTCATATGCTAATACTCAAATTATCTATAGGCTACATTACACTCAAAAGAGGTAAACAGTATAAACAAATATGAATCATTAAAACACTCCCACCATGGACTGACCTGTTTAAAGAAAGTAAGTGTTTATATGCTTTTTTAGCTAGGCTGCTTTGTGGCATAAACACTGTTAAACTAGCGCTAAAATAATAAATAGTGAACATTATGAAAGTTATTGCAATTTACCCTGGCACCTTTGATCCACTAACTAATGGGCACACAGACCTTATTCAACGTGCAGCTAAAATGTTTGATACTGTATTAGTTGCGGTTGCTAATAACCCAAGTAAAAAACCCTGCTTTAACCTTGAAGAACGTGTTGAGCTTGCAAATACTATTTTAAGCCACATAGATAATGTTAAGGTAATTGGTTTTTCTGGTTTATTGGCTGACCTTGCGCGCGATCACAATGCTAATGTGCTTATTCGCGGTATTAGAGCGGTATCTGATTTTGACTATGAATTTCAATTAGCTAACATGAACCGCCGCCTGAACCCCGACTTAGAAAGTGTATTTTTAACACCCGCAGAGCGAAATTCATTTATTTCATCAACACTCGTTAAAGAAGTAGCTCGCCACAATGGTGATGTAAGCGAGTTTGTAGACCCTGTAATTGTTAAAGCTCTAAAAACTAAATTGGGCTGTGGTGCCAGTTAATAATAAATAAGGCCTGTTAGCACTGAAATCCATTACTAATAGGCCCTTTTATTAAACACTTTATTTAGCTTTCCTTCTAACCAAGTAAGTTTTAAAACATCTTTACCTATAAAGAAAACTAAAACCATGGTCAAATCTGTAAAATTTATACCTACTATGTACACCCACCAGAACCACCAAAAATCATAATGGTGCATAACATCATTATCTATATACATTGCAAAAAATAGTAAGGTGTTTATACCTAAACCAAATAATAAATAAATGTATATGCTGCTAATCTTTATAAAAAAACCAGATAAAATAATAACAAATAGAGTAATAATATCGAATAAGAAAAAATCGAAGTAAGTTATTGCGTCCATATCAATAAACATACTAGAAGAGTAAGAAAGTGCCATGATGAAAGATAGCCAAACAATGCTTTTATCTGCGCTATTTATAGAGCTTACTAAAGAATATAAAAAAGCCATCAAAAAGCCCCACTGTACAAAAACACCTATATAAAACGAGATATTTGTATTTAAAAGTAGCTCAACCATCTTACTCCAACACTAGATAAAAAATTATTATACCGCTTTACATATTACGGCAACATCAAATAAAGGCACAAAATCACTCTTCTTTTAAGTTGAGCTTTACTGCCTCAGCGATCTAAACTTAACTTTCTAACACATCTTAAAAGCTTGTTTAAGCCTAAAATATCCTTATTGATGATTAATACCAATGCCATTGTAAAGTCGACAAAATACATTCCAAAAATATAAACAGTCCAAAACCACCAATAGTAAAGAGTACCTGCAATTTCAATATCGTAGTGCATACCTAAAAATAAACATGCATTAATAAAAAGGCCTACAATTAAATAGGAGAAAGAAATTGGTACTAATTTTTTATATATAAATCGCCAAAGTATCAGGGCGCTAATAGTAGCAAGATCATAATAGAAGTAATTTAGGTGAGGATTTTCAATAAGTGGATCCATAAAAAGACTAGATATATATGAGACCATCATTATAAATGAAAGATGCGTTCTACTTTTATCATTTTTATTAATACTCGCTGATAGGTTATATAAAAATGCGATTAGGAAGAACCATGTAAATAGTATTGCTACGTTATATCCTAAATCTACCAGAGCCCAAAGTATGTCAGCCACTACTATTATTCCTTTTCATAATACTATTGTGGAACCATTTTTTAATTGCGGCTAAAGCTAAAAAATCTTTGTTTATAAAAAATATAGCTACCATCATAAAGTCGGCCAGATTAACAACAATTGAATAAAAAAACCAAAACCACCAAGGTTCGTAATTATTAAAAACTGACACATCTATATACATACCAAGAAATAATGATGAGTTTATAGTCAACCCTAACAACAAGTAGATCGATATAAGATTTTCAATAATGAAAAACCTTAAAATAATAATGGCTAAAATAGTTGCTATATCAAACAAAAAGAGCTGACGGTACGATATGTGCTGTATATCGATAAACAGGCTTGAGGAGTAAGAAATTGACATAACAAATGATAACCATACAGCTTCTTTTTTAGGTGTGTTAATACTTACAACTAATGAGTACAAAAAAGCCATTAAAAAGCCCCACTGTACAAATGCACCTATGTAAAAAGAAATTGCTGGATTAACTAGAATATTATCCATTATTTTTGAGATTTTTATTGAATACTAGTGAAAGAATCATTAAAACATCGAACATATTAACGCCAACAGAATAAACACTCCAATACCACCAAGGCTCATAGTTATATAAAACGTATAGATCGTAATGCAATATTAAGGTGAGCACAGCATTTATTATTAACGCAAAGATGATGAAGTGAAAAGCTATAGAGCGGTGAAGTACTTTAAAGTACTCTAAAATTAACAAAGCTAAAATTGTAATAAAATCGTAGAGCACCGAGTTTAAATATAAACCTTCTAATAAGTCTATATAACCACTAGAAACATATGAGCAGAGCATAAGCGCAGATAAATAAACAGGAGACTTATTTTCTTTATTTATCGTAGAGGCCAAACAATACATGAAGGCCATTAAAAAGCCCCACTGAGTGAAGGCTTGTACATAAACCATTAGGGGTTCAGTAATGTACATTTAAGCTAAGTTACTTTGTGGGTATCGTTTGACTTGAAGTAATTAAGGAGTTTGTTTTTTAATTTATGAAGACCAAGTAAGTCTCTATCTACAATCAAAATAACAATCATTATAAGATCGATTATATTGACTGAAAATGTATACAAGTCCCATAAAAACCAAGGTTCTCTGTTATTGTTAACATACATATCTAGGTACATACACAAACTCAATAATGAATTAACTATAAGACCTATTAATATATACATAAATGAAGGAGTTGTTTTTTTTAATAGTAGATAAACTGATAGTAAGGCTATTACAGTAGCATAATCATAAAGAGCCCAATCAAGGTAAAGAGAGTTTTCTATTGATAACCATGTAAAAAAATAATCTGATGCGGTATATGAAAGCATCATAATGAAAGAACTGAGCAATAAGGTTGTATTTCTTTTTATATCTAATGAAAAAACAAAAACATTAAAAAAGAACGCCATCAAAAAGCCCCATGAAGCAAAAGCTGATAACGAAAAAAAACCAAAAAACTCAGTTAGAAACATTCAGGACCTTCAATATTTATTTTGGTTTACTTGTATCAAGTATAACCCCACCACGCTGTAGATTATCACTGCTTGCTGCAGAAATAGCTTCTTGAGAGAAGCTTACTGTATCAGATTGCAGGGTTTTAGGGCTAGCAGTTTGTTCCATTGCAGGCTTTAATTGTTGTGTTTTGTTGTATGCTTGCATTTGTACTTGGCTATTAGCTGAAACTTGCATGTGATTGATCCTTGTAAAAGTTTTAATTATATTTGGTGCAACTTTTAACCACATTATTATGTAGATAAATGCATCACCTGTTTAAAGTAGTGATAGCTATTTTGCTATCTACCTTATACAAAGCAACCAATGTGCCAACTTTTTTTGACACCTTAAAACTTACTCAAAACATACTTATATAATCAAACCAAACAGCTCCGACCAGTTTACTATAAACATAAAAAAACGCACAGGGATAACCGTACGTTTTTTGTATCCAGGGAGTTTAAGCTACGTATTTACACGGGATCTCCGCACGTGTACTTAGCTTCAAAATATATTCCATTGCTACTTCGTCACAATTTTCTTTACGAAGGCAAAGTTCACAATCTTTCATTACTTTTTCAGGCAAAGAGTCTTTGCTACAAAAAGTAAAACGTTGTTGTTCAAAAAAATCTGGTACGCGTGTTAATACAATAACTCGGTTAAGTGCCAATTTTTTGGCTTTAGTAAGTAGATGATCTACAAGCTGTCTACCCTGCCCCGACACTTTACTTTTTGGGTCTATACCCAATGAGCGTATTTCAGCAAGGCCGGTATCGTAAATGTATAACGACGCACAGCCCGACACTTTTCCATTTATTTCTGTTACTGCAAACTCGTTAATAGAGTGCACCATATCACTTTTTGCACGAGGCAGATTTTCACCTACCGTTGCCCAATGCTGTATAAGCGTGGCAATTGCTTCTACATCATCTAAATTTGCATCACGTACCGTTATTTGCTGTTTTTTTTTGGCTTCTTTAACAGCATTCGTTACTTGTTCAATAGACGTCCCACCAAGGGCTTTACGTGCTTTTATACACGCATCAATTTCAAGTACTGGGTAAACATCGTCTTCAAATACAGTGTTTACTGATTTGTACTGCTCAAGCGATAGCTCTTCAAGCGTTTTACCTTCGCTAATCGCAAGCTGTACAAGTACACCTACAATGTGATGCCCTTCTCTAAATGGCACACCTTTAGCAACTAAGTAATCAGCAAGTTCGGTGGCGTTTGCATGCCCTCCTTTTGCTGCAGCAAGTGTCTTATCACCGTTTACTTTAACGCCTTTAATACATGCTTGCGCCATATGAATACATGCAAGCCATGTTGGCATAGCGTCGAACAGGCCTTCTTTGTCTTCTTGCATATCTTTATTGTATGCAAGTGGCAGCGCTTTTAACGTCATCATCATAGCGCTAAATGCACCAAATACACGCCCGGTTTTACCGCGAATAAGCTCGAGTGCATCAGGATTTTTTTTCTGAGGCATGAGCGATGAGCCTGATGTTACGTTATCAGCAAGATCTATAAATCCGGCTTCACCCGAATTATAAAAAATCAGATCCTCTGACATACGAGATAAGTGAATCATCGAAATAGACGCACAACTTAAAAGATCTAAAACAAAATCACGATCAGATACGCCATCAAGACTATTTTTTGTAGCCGCTGTAAAACCTAGTCCATGCGCTAATGCTTGGCGATCAATCGGATAAGCTGTACCTGCTAATGCACCACTGCCTAATGGGCAAAAATTCATGCGCGCTTTAGCATCTTGCAGGCGGCTTTCATCACGCTCTAGCATCTCTACATACGCCATACACCAGTGGCTAAACAATACTGGTTGTGCGCGCTGTAAGTGCGTGTAACCTGGTAATATTGTGCCAAGCTCTCGCTCTGCAAGCGCTACAAACTCGCCTTTAAGCTGTGCAATAGCATCTAGTAAATGGTCAGCCGTATCACGGCACCATAATCTAAAGTCGGTGGCAACTTGGTCATTACGGCTTCGGCCTGTATGTAATTTTTTAGCTAAATCACCTACTTTTTCAATTAGAGCTGCTTCAACATGTGAATGAATATCCTCTGCACCTGAAGTAGCTACCGCTTGTGGATCTGCTTTAACTTCTTCAAGCAGCTCATTTAATGCACCCACTAATCTTGTGTGCTCGTCACTTGAAAGTACACTTACCTGTTCAAGTGCACCAGCCCATGCCACAGAGCCAATAATATCTTGCTCTGCTAACTGGTAGTCAAAGGGAAGAGAGTCGTTAAATTGCTTAAACGCCTCATCTGGACCCGTAGAAAAACGTCCGCCCCATAATGCCATGAAATCTCTCCAAACCCTGTAGTGCCCCTTTTATAAGGGGCGTAATAAATTACTTTTTAGCGAGTGCTGAAATTCTGCTTGAAAGCGAGAATAAACGAATAAAGCCTTCAGCGTGTGATTGGTCGTACACATCATCTTCGCCAAATGTAGCAAATGCTTCGCTGTATAAGCTATTTGGTGACTGCTTTTGAACTGCAGTTACTTGGCCTTTGTATAGCTTAAGTACCACTTCACCTGTTGCCACTTTAGAAAGTGCTTCAGCACCGGCTAAAATAGAATCTTTAAGAGGCGTAAACCAACGGCCGTCGTATACTAAATGCGAGAACTCGCCACCGAGTACTTCTTTCCACTTACGGCTTGCTTTATCAAGCACTAGCTCGTCAATGGCTTGAAGCGCAGCCATAATGACTGTGCCGCCTGGCGTTTCATAACAACCGCGTGACTTCATGCCAACTAAACGATTTTCTACAATATCAACACGTCCAACACCATGAGGCGATGCAATATCGTTTAATTTAACTAAACAATCGTAAGGTTTAAGCTCTACGCCATTTACAGCAACCACTTCGCCTTCAACAACTTTTAATGTTACTAGTTCTGATTTATCTGGTGCTTGCTCTGGAGAGTTAGTCCAAGTCCATACTTGTTCAGTTGGTTGACACCATGGGTCTTCAAGCTCACCACCTTCGTGCGAAATATGCCATGCGTTAGCATCACGGCTATAAATTTTTGTAGCAGATGCTGAACACGGAATGTCACGCTCTGCTAAGTAATCAAGTAATGACTCACGGCTCGATAAGTCCCACTCACGCCATGGCGCAATTACTTTTAAATCAGGGGCTAGTGCTGCAAAACATGATTCAAAACGAACTTGGTCATTACCTTTACCAGTACAACCATGAGAAAGTGCATCAGCACCTACTTTACGTGCAATTTCAACTTGTGCTTTAGCAATAATTGGGCGCGCCATAGAAGTACCTAATAAATAAGTACCTTCGTAAATTGAGCCCGTTTTAAGCGTTGGGTAAATGTAATCACTTACCATTTCATCTTTTAAGTCAACTACGTAACATTCAGATGCACCAGAGGCAATTGCTTTAGCTTCTACGCCTTCAAGTTCTTCAGCGCCTTGACCTACATCGGCAACAAACGCGATTACTTCACAGCCGTAGTTTTCTTTTAACCATGGCACGATAGCCGACGTATCAAGACCACCAGAATAGGCTAAAACGACTTTTTTAATTGAACTCATAGGTGTTCCTTAACAAAATTTGGATTTAGTAATGTAACTAGCAGAGCATTTTGCGCATGCATGCGATTCTCTGCTTGTTGAATGATTTTTGATGCTGGACCATCCATTACCTCAGAGGTAATTTCAAATTCACGGTGTGCCGGTTGGCAATGTAATACCGTAGTCGCACCTGTTTGATCTAGCAATGCCTGGTTTAATTGATAAGGCATGTATTTTTCTTTTACTTGCTCAAGCGGCGTTGTATCACCCATTGATACCCATGTATCTGCGTATACAACGTTTGCACCAACCGCAGCTTCAACTCTATCGCTCACCATGACTGATGCGCCATTCATTGCTGCAATTTGCTCTGCTTTTTTAAGTATTTGTGAATCTGGCGAACACCCTTTTGGTGTTACAGCAACAAAGTCAGTACCTAGCGTTGCGGCAAGTAACATCAATGAATGAGTCACGTTATTGCCCTCACCTAAGTAAGCTACTTTAAGCTGACTCACATCGCCATGTACTTCTTGAAGTGTTAAAAAATCAGCAAGCGCTTGGCACGGGTGGTACAAGTCACACAAGCTATTTACCACAGGTACCGATGAATATTCACCTAACGTGGTTAATGTGCTGTGCTGATTTACACGCGCCACAATACCGTCGGCCCAAGTAGAAATATTAAGTGCAAAATCTTTAATTGATTCACGTGCACCCATAGCGCCATTTTGCTGATCTAAATAAACAGCATGACCACCAAGGCGATTAATACCTATATCAAACGATAAACGTGTACGTAAGCTTTGCTTTTCAAACAATGTTACGATTGATTTACCCGATAATACTTGGCTGTATTTTTCTGGCTTTGCTTTTATATCTTGCGCTAACTTTAATAAATTAAGTGCGCCTTCTTGGTCTAATTCTAAACCCGTTAAAAAATTCTCAAACATAATAAACCTATGGTGTAATCTTAGTTCCGACATGCTCGCCTTGTAGCAGAGCAGTTAAATTTTCTGGCTTTTGCCAGCTGGAAATATACACACCGCGTCGTAAATGTTGGGCAGCGTGAAGGCTGGTCTTAACTTTGACCTCCATCCCGCCCACAATTACTCCATCTGTAATTAAAGTATCAATGTGTTTTGTGTCAAGTTGATGTAACGGTTGTTTATTTGCGTCAAGTACCGCTTCTACATCCGTCATAAAAATTAGTTCTGCATTTAAATTACTGGCAATAGCCGCTGCAGCTTCATCTGCATTTACGTTGTACCACAAGCCTTGTTCATCAAAGCCGATAGAGCTAACAATAGGTAAACGAGAAATTCTAAGTAAATCATTGATGATAGAATCGTCGTTACTTGTGCATTTACCCACTAAGCAAAGCGCTTTTAATTTTTGGGTTGCAGTCACACCCGCCTCAAAAAGACTTAAGCCGACAGGCTTATGCCCTGCGCTTATAGCTTGAGTCATTAATTGTTTATTAGCGCAACCTGCAAGCGCACCCACTATATAAGGCATTTGCTCTGCTGGACTAATACGTAAACCTTGGTGTTTAGCACTAGCAAAACCCGCTTGCTTTAGCCATGTATCAACTAAAGCGCCACCGCCATGAACAATGACAAACTCATCATTTTTTTGCTCGCTTAGCACGTCAAATAACGCTTTTGCTGCATTTTCTGTATTAAGTACTGCACCACCGAGTTTAATAACCCACGTTTTTTTACTCATTTAAAACGCCCCTTTTAAGCCCGTAGTGTGATCTAAATTCATAGAAATATTGATACACTGCAAAGCTTGTCCAGCAGCGCCTTTTAATAAGTTATCAATGGCAGACATTACAATTAACTGCGTGCCTTGTTGCTGCCAGCCAATATCAACAAATGGTTGCTTAGCAACACCTTTAATTGAAGGTATTTTATCGCCTAACAAACGAATTAATGGTTCGTTAGCAAGCACTTGATAAGCAGATGCAACGTTTTCCTTGGTAACGCCTGGCTTAAGTTGTACATAAATAGTTTCTAATATACCGCGCGCAAAGCTACCTAGATGCGGTGTAAATAATACTTTGTGGCCAAGGTGTTGTTCAATTTCAGGACCGTGGCGATGGTTAAACAAACCATAAGGTGCAAGCGATACCTCACAAAAATGTGTTCCTACACTCGCTTTACGCCCGGCACCCGTAACACCCGAAACGGCATTAATAATAATACTTTGATCGCTCAATAAGCCTGCTTGTTTAAGCGGTTTAAGTGCATTGAGCGCCGCTGTTGGGTAACAGCCTGCAACAGCAATTAGCTTTGCGTTAGCGATAGCATCATGGTTCCACTCTGCTAAACCGTAAGCCGCTTCATTTAAAAGCTCTGGGTGTTGATGCTCAAAACCATAGTAAGTAACGTAATCATCATTATTTGCTAGGCGATAGCCACCAGATAAATCAAATACTTTTTTACCCATAGCTAAAAATTGAGGCGCTAAATCAACACTTACTTTGTGATCGGTACATAAGCATACATAATCAGCATCACTTTGAATGTCATCAAAAGCTGATGCACTAAGAGGAAGTAAAGGACAATCTAGTAAGCCAAGGTGCTCTGGGTATAAATCACTTAGTAATTTATTTTTATCTAAGCTACCCTCAGATACATAACAGCCTGTTAAGGTAAGGTTTGGATGATTAGCAACTAAGCTTGCTAACTCTGCGCCGCTATAACCGCTTGCGCCAATAATAACTACATTCATTGATTACTCGTTATTTTAAAATTTACTGCTAAATATATATGTTGTTCGCTTAAACTAGCTAAGACGCTAAATTAAGACTTAATTTAATGAATTTGTAGATTATCGTCGCATTATTTCCATAGCTTTACTTTAATATATTTATGCTTAAAAAGTGAATTGATATTCATCATAAATACTTTTATATTGTTATGCAATTAAATTGAATAATAATTTTGGATTTTTTTATGCCTTTGCCTTCGTTTATTTCTATGTACCAACAATTGATTGCAGCCCCTTCTATTAGTGCAATTGAAGACAGCTTGTGTATGAGCAATAAAAACGTAATTGAACTCCTTGCGAGGTGGTGCGAAACACTCGGTTTTACGTGTGAAATTATAGAATTAGAAGGAGGTAAAGGGCGCTATAATTTATTAGCAAAACGCGGAGAAGGTGATGGCGGATTAATGCTAGCTGGTCATACCGACACAGTGCCTTTTGATGACAGCCGCTGGAACCACAATCCGTTTAAACTTACCGAACTAGACAATAAATTGTACGGGCTAGGAAGCATTGATATGAAAGGATTTTTTGCTTTTGTATTACAAGCGATTAGTGAACTTGATGAAAAGCAGCAAACTCAACCTATTTTAATACTCGCCACTGCCGATGAAGAAACAACTATGGCAGGTGCACAGCAAATATGTAAGCACCCTAATTTAAAACCTGCACGCTGTATAATTGGCGAACCTACTGATATGACGCCAGTATTTATGCACAAGGGCCATATGAGTACAGCAATAAGAGTGGTTGGTCGCTCTGGGCATAGCTCAGATCCCGAACGTGGCCTTAACGCCATTGAAGTAATGCATAAAGTGATTACAAAATTGATGATCTTAAAAGAGCAATTAAAGCATAAGTATTCAATAAATCACTTTGAAATTCCTTATCCAACATTAAACTTAGGTAATATTCATGGTGGCGATAATGCGAATAGAATTTGTGGTTGCTGTGAAATGCATATAGATATGCGCCCATTACCAGGTTTAAGTGTACAAGAACTACAAGCATTAGTGCTTGATGCAACAAAAGAGATAAATCAGCAATACCCAAATGCGGTGAGCGTTATTGATTTACATGAACCAATCCCGGCATTTAGTGGTAGCACCGACAGTGCTTTAGTTAAAATGGCTGAAAAAATAGCAGGGCAAAAAGCGGTCGCGGTAAATTATTGCACTGAAGCGCCGTTTATCCAGCAACTCGGTTGTGAAACAATCGTAATGGGCCCAGGCTCAATTAACCAAGCGCATCAGCCTGATGAGTTTTTAGCGATGGAAAAAATAAAACCATCACAACAAATAATCACCAATATCATAAAAG
The DNA here is from genome assembly GCF_015864275.1 of Pseudoalteromonas sp. NZS11_1. NCBI lineage: Bacteria > Pseudomonadati > Pseudomonadota > Gammaproteobacteria > Alteromonadales > Pseudoalteromonadaceae > Pseudoalteromonas > Pseudoalteromonas sp. NZS11_1. Next base: position 493,770 of record NZ_JADYXK010000001.1, on the reverse strand, counting down.
CAAACTGCTTTAGCAATCAGAGTTACTAACTGCTTATAACAACACAAAATAATAAAGGCGCCAATTGGCGCCTTTATTAATACAAAACTAAGGCTTAATCACCTTTAACTTCTAAGTTAATAAACTTAACTAGCTCTTCAGGTTGCCCTACTAGCATCATAACTTGTTGGTTAATTTCCATCATAGTTTTGCCTTCAGGTAGCTTTGCTGACACACTGAATGAATTTAAACCTTTCGCAAAGCTGGTTAAAGCTTCTGCAATATCTTCAGTTACAGGAGCTTGTTGTAACTGCTGCTCTAGCGTCATTTCCATTTGCTCTAGCGTCATGCCTTGCTTTTCAAGCTCGCTTGATAGTAAGTCTTTTAACTTACCTTGGTTATTTAAGGCAAAGCTAACATTGCGCGGCTCTAACTTACTCATTGCTTGCATAACAAGTGTTTGCTGCTGTAACTCTTGCTCATAAGTAAGTGGCTGGTTACCCGCTTCTTGCTGCGCTTTACTAATCGCCAATGAAGCATCCATTAATGCTTTTGAATTAGCCAAGCCCATATCCATATTAAAACTAACAATGTCTTTTGCATCAAGCTTAACGACTACATCACTATTGCCAGACTCTTCATCGTAATCAAGTGATGAATGTAAGTCGTAACTTGCCGACGCGAGCATTTCGTTTGTATCAGCAGGTAATTTTGAAACAAAATCTTTATCAAACTGAAAGCTTTTTACATCAAATGATGTATGCGGTGATATTTTATCTGGCTCGTAACCTGTTATTTCAATGCTTTGAATATTAGCAACATTGTCGCCCTCTGGGCTTATTACTTCCATGTTTGTTATTTCTACGCTTTTTGAAATAACACTTGCCGATAAACCAGCGTATTTAAATGTAGCGCCAGTTTGCTCGCTTACTAAAGCAAGTTGCTTATCTACTTCTGCACGCACTTCTTGTGTAGCTACATAATTTGCATAGCTCACGCCACCAACGCCCGCAGCTACAATCGCTGCAACTATTACTAACTTTTTCATGTTATTTCCTTATTCTATTCTTTATGTAAACCGAGTTTTATTAAGAGTAACATTACACATTAACACCCGTAAGTATTAATTAATTAAACTAAGCAACTCATGTACTGTTTTAACTGGGGTAATTTTAGCGCCCAGCCCTTCCATCGACTTATGGTAATTACGAAATGGAATATATATTTCTGTAAAACCATGTTGTGCTGCTTCTTTAACACGTGGTACGCCACTGTCAATTGGGCGTACATCGCCATTTAAGCTAAGTTCGCCCATAATACACGTGGTACGAGGCACAACAAATTCGTTTAAGCTGCTAAGTAACGCGGTTACTAATGCTAAATCAATACAAGTTTCTGTTTCATCTATTCTTAGGCCACCCACAATATTAAAAAACGTATCGTGAAATATTTTGGTTTTAGTGTGTTTTCGTAATATGCCAGTCAGCATTTTTATGCGGTTCATGTTTAAACCAACGCAAACACGCTGCGGAAATTCCGCCTCGGTTTCGGTAGTTAAACATTGAATCTCAAGTAGTAAATTTCGATTACCTTTACGGATACAGGTAATTGTAGAGCCTGGCGAGTCGGTTGTAGACCCCGATAAAAATATTTCGCTCGGGTTATCAACACTCAACATACCACGTTCGCACATTTTAAAAATACCAACAGTATCAATATCACCAAAGCGGTTTTTATTTGCCCTAAGGGTTCTAATTTGCCCATCGTTGGTGTCTATGTGTAAAAGCGCATCGACAATATGTACAAGTGTTTGAGGACCTGCTATTTCGTTATTTTTATTTACATGAGCAATAATGAACATGGTTACATCATTTTGCTTACAGTATTGAGTCAATGCTTGGGCGGCACTTTTTACTTGCGAAGGGGAACCTGGGCTACCATTTGCCGTTTCGGTTACAACCGCTTGAATAGAGTCAATAACAGCAAACTTAATTTTATTTTTCTCGAGCTCTTCAATGATGGTTTCAACACTGGTTTCTGAAAGTAAATAAAGCTCGTCAGGGTTATAGTTTAACTTTAAACGATTTACCCTGTTTTTAAACTGCGATAATGACTCCTCGGCCGTACAGTAAAGTGACGGCATACGTTGTGACATTCTCGCTACTAGGTCAGATAGCAATGTTGTTTTACCAGCACCTGGATCACCCGAAATTATATTAACAGAGCCGGTAGTTACACCACCGCTTAGCACACGATCGAGCTCGCCAATTTCTGTCAGCTGTTTTTCTGCCTCTGACGTAGCAATATCATTAATTTTTTTAGAGCCGCCACCAGCACCGCCAGCATAACCACCTACATTTGCTCGAACTGACGCTTTTTTACTCTGCCCTGCTGAAGGTTTAAATTCTGCTAATGTGTTCCACGCACCGCAGCGGCATTGACCCTGCCAACGTGGGTAGTTCATGCCACATTCTGTACACACAAACTCTATTTTTGCCGCTTTAGTCATTTATAACCTTATCTACGATTCTCTAATTTTAAAAACATTTACTGTTAATAACTTATTTTGCCACTTCAAGCATTTACTTAGCAACAAACTCTTGCCTGCGTAAAAATCTAGCGTCACAATCATTAAATACACATGGTGTTTCTTTTTAGCTATAATTTAGGGCATACTTTTTGCTTTGAAATAGTTTAAAGTAACTTGCCAACAAAATGGCATATAACACATAATAACAAGAGCTAAACAGTAGTAACTAAAATAATTGTACCTATATTAATAACATAGCGCGATTTAACGTTTATTGAACTTCTAATAAATGGACTTAACAGTATACCTACTTTTTCAATTAGACGGTGATGGTTTTATAAATGGCTGATGACATAATGCTCAAACACGAAGACCTCGTGAATGAGTTAAAAACATATTTAGGCAATGCTAAATTTGACCTAATTTTCAAATCAAAAACCGCTGGGTTAACCAAACCTGAGCAATTTTTGATGAAAATGGAAATGTCACGCTTATCTCAGCCAGTGGCACGCTTTGTTGATCTTCGTGGATTAGTGACGGGCCAAGTAAAACCGTATGAGCATAACGGTAAACAGCACTTTATGGATGACACAGCCATTGAAGTGTTTGAAAAAGCACTTAAACAGCATGGTGAATATACTCTAGCCGTTTACGAAGCCGTAATGAATACAGAAAATAACCACCGCGTATTACAAAAACAAGCCGCCGAAAAATCAGAACTACAAGAATCAGAAAGTAACTTAAGCACTGAAGTAATTAAGTTTGCCTCTTACGAGAGCCGCCGTGAAGAACGGATGAATTACTCAATAAAAGTAACTATTGATTACAAAGATAAAAAGAACATTGCTGCTAGCACCTCAGATATATCTTTAAGCGGTTGTAAAGTTAAGCTTGCAACGCGCTACTCTATAAAAAAAGGTGAACTAATAGCAATGCGCTTGGTAGGCCTTGAACAAGACTTTGAACTTGGCCTAAAAAACGGTATTCAATACGAGGTTGTTGCCGTTGAAAATATCTCTCGTGAATACAACCACATTCGCTTAAAACGCACTTATATCGAAAATAACGATGCCTTTAATGACTTTTTAGAAAGCTTTATTCACGGTAATAAACGTCGTTATAAAGTAAATTTAGATAACACGCTCGATGCTGTAGTATCAAAGGGGTATGAGCAATACTACATCCCTCGTGTAACGTCTTTATATGTATTTTTAAGCAAAAAAGATGAACAGTATTACCCAAGCCTTAGCCTTACTACTGAAAATAATATTTTTATCCAGCGCTATTTTACCGATGAAAGAAAAACACCGTGTTTGTACAATATACTCAATCATCAGCGCATTACACAATTACTAACCCAAATTACCGCGGTCAAAGAAGATTACCTCTATACATTTACACATATATCATCGGGTAAAATTTACTATTACTCTGCGACACGAACTGAGCTAAATAATAACCCTAAATTACGTGATCTATTTTTAGGTTTTGGTAGCCAAAAAGAAAGTTGGCAGTGCTTTAAAATACAAATAATGCCAAGTCATCCAGATGATTCTTTTATACCGCTTTCATTACCTAATAGTGCTGGCGCTAATATTGAAAAACTCAACAAGCCGCCTTCCCCTCGAGTTAAAGGCCTTATAAAAGACGTTAAATATATTGTTGTACTTACAAGTATTGGCAATAAAACAGAGCAAGCAGATTATAAACAACTTACTTTTGATAAAGCGTTAGTAAATCAGCTTAAACATTTTGGCCATGCAAAACATAAAACGCCACCTTATTTAGATATTGTGCCACTTGAATACGTAAATTTACGCTCGCATAAGCGCTACCTTTATAAAACACCGGTTAGCGTCACTATTAATGATGAAGTATTTAACGGTTATACACGTGACTTTTCTGTAATGGGTTTGCAATTAGAGTGCGAGCAACCAGTCACATTTAAAAAAGGTGATATAGTACTTTTAACATTTCCTGAGCTTCAAAAAATAACTAAAAAGCATAAACTTAGCGAACTAAAGTACGAAATAATGGCCATTAGTAAGTCATTCACTACTATTAACCTAAAAGCGAATCGTGTTGCTGATTTACCCCATGCTGGCGTGACTTTTTTCACTCAGTTAATAGAAGGGAATAAAGACAAACTTAAAGTATCTGAAGAAGCGCCAAAAGTAGAAGGCTTATCTACCGCACTTAGAAATATGGTTACAAAAAGTGTATGTCAATTCCCGCTGTATTTACACAAAGAAGCTGCACACTTTAAAACAGGTGCAATTGGTTATGGCTTATACGCCAGTCCTATGCATGTTATTTTGCAAAACTTTGGCTTATTAGGTAACAAAACTGACTTTTCGAGTATTCTTACCGAAGAGCAAATTATTAATGTAATAACGCCTAATATTAAAGATCGCAGTCGCCAAGATGCACCGCTTGCTTTTACACTCGCTATTAATTTCGACCCTCGTAAGGGCAAAATTGAAGAGGCTATTGTTAGCCAATGCGCTTTAGGTGAAGACTACTCAAGCTTTTATAAACAAATTAGTAAAGGCATTACATCACAACTTATATTTGTGATGCGTTTGTATATTTCGCGCACAGGTCGCCCCGATACTGACTATCTATCAAACGAGCTTAAATACGTAAGCCAATATGCAATGCATAAAGCAAAAGATTTAGAAGAAGCATTATGGGCTGTTGCGGGTGTGGGGGACGTAGTAGATATAACTGAAGAAGCTCTAAGCCATTTAGAGCTTAAAAAAGAGCAAGTTGAACAAATGGGCCGCCGTAAACTAATTTGGTTAAACCGCTTACGCTAAGCGGTTTAACTTAAACAACTTTAAAGAGCGGGCTCATTTTCTAACGGAATAGCCAACATATACAGTAATTGCAATAATGACCCTTCACAAATAGCCGCTTGTGCTTGCTCAACTACTTTAGGTTTGCCATGCACTGCTACACCTAGGCCAGCTTTAGCCATCATGATTAAATCGTTTGCGCCATCGCCAATAGCAACTGTTTGCGACTTCTCAAGCCCTAGTTTATGTTGTAACGACTCTAGAATAATTGCTTTTTGTTGTGCATCTACAATTGTACCCAATACTTTACCTGTTAGTTTATCGTCTTTAAATTCGAGTATATTAGCGTGCACTTCATCTAAATTAATAAGCTCTTGAACGCGCTCTGCAAACGGTACAAAACCACCTGATGCAATTGCTAAATACCAGTCATGCTGTTTTAAAATTTGACACAGCACTTTAATACCCGGCATGAGTGGCAATACACTTTTTAGCTCTTCAATTAAGCTTTTTTCAATACCAGCCAGTTTAGCTACACGCTGATTTAAACTCTCGCTAAAATCAAGTTTACCCGCCATTGCAAGTGCGGTTACAGAGGCAACTTCGTCGTAAACATCCGCAAGGCGTGCTATTTCGTCTATGCACTCAATAGTTATTGCAGTTGAATCCATATCCATAACCAATAAACCAGGCTCATATAAATTAGGCACAGTAACAACTTGCACTAATTGACAATCTAGGGTGTTTGAAAACTCTTGTAGCACTAACGGGTTTATAGCTTGATCGGAGTTTTGTGCGTAAAAACACAGTGCTGGAGCTAACCCTAAATCTGGTTGATATTGGCATATAGCAGTGACTGTTTGGTTATGCGTAGCTAAAAAATCAATAATGCTAACAATGTGTTTTTCTTCAAAATCACCCGCAAATGCGATGCTAAATAACCCTAATGCTTTGTTTGGTATATAATCAAGAGGTGTAAATACACCACCACTATAGCTAAACCATTTATTTAGAGTTAAGTGTTGTAATGGTTGCTCAGCAGCTTGCTGTGCCATGTTGATTTGCGACATGGGATCTCCGTGTTTATTTTTATTTTCCTGATAATTGGCATATCATAACTGGTATTCTCAACACTAAATTCGCCATCAGGTGGGGTTTAAGGTTATAGTTAGTGTAGTTGTAACATCAAATCAAAATGCTGTCAGTAGCATAAACGGTGACTATGAAAAATAACCATATTAAAAACCCTATTACTGCTTCTCAAAGAAAACGACTTGTTCGCTTAATACTAGCGGCTGGTTGTTTTGTATTACTAAGCTGGGTAGGTGTTAATAGTAGTTTTCAGAGTCATCAGTTACTTTATGATAGTGCCGATAGCACTGCAAAAAGCCTCACTCAGTTTATGGCTTTAAATGTTAAAACACCGCTTATTGAAAAAAACAAACCACAGCTCAACGCCATTTGTAACGATATAAGTAAAGATGAATTTGTACTTTCTGCGACTATTTATGATCAACAAGGCATTTTAATTGCTAGCAGTGACAATTGGCAGTCACATCATATTTATGGACAACTCCCTGACTCTACACCGGGTATTAGTAAACTAAAAACACCTTTTATGGAACCCGTGATAAGCGATGATGACCGCCCTATAGGCTTTGTGTCTGTTACTTATTTAACTCGCGCCGCAATATCCGACAGCCATAATCATTTTCATGACTTAGGTCGACAGGTACTATTAATGCTAGTGATTGCATGTATTTTTACGTGGCAGTTAGGGCGTGGATTAAAACGTTGGCAGGTAAATCGCTATATGCAAAAAACATCTGAACAAGAATCGTAAAGCTGCTTTGCAAGCGTCCCTCTTTCACTATGTGGCTTTAAATCACATAACGCGTTAAATACATCAGGTATATGTAATGGCGTGTTAACTTCACTTTGATGACCGCTTAACGGCATTGAAGGTGAGTCGGTTTCAAGCACTAAGTGCTCTGGCTCAATAGCAGCAATAACAGCGCGTGTTTTAACTGCGCGATCATAGGTAATAACGCCGCCTATGCCAAGCTTAAAACCCTGCTTAATATAGTACTGCGCTTGTTGAAGTGAGCCCGAAAAGGCATGAATCACTCCCCCGTTTTTTGGCTTACAGCGCTTAAACGATTGCGCAATTAAATCATGGCTTTGCCTATGATGCACAATGAGCGGTAAGTTAAGCTCATTAGAAAGCCCTATTTGCTGCTCAAATAAATAAGTTTGTTTAGGAAGGTTTTCAATACTTCGATCAAGCCCGCACTCCCCAATAGCCACCAACTGATGCTTATTTGCAGTCGCGAATTCAAATAACGCTTCTATGTGCGATTCGTTATGTTGCTCTAAAAAGTAAGGATGTAGCCCTGCGGCTATTTTTATACTTGGGTAAGTTGCTTTGAGTTTTATGAGAGTATGCGATTGAGCAAGCGTAATACCCGGCACAACAAACTGATTAACTCCCTTTGCTACACACTCGTTTATGAGCGATTCACGATTCGAATCAAACTCGCTAAAGTCGAGGTGGCAATGAGAGTCAATAAATTGCACGGTTACTTACTCATCTATTTATTAAGGATTTAAGCGCGTAACTTGCCAGCTATTATCTGCTTGGCGCTGGTACATAAAGCGGTCATGCAAACGATGCGCCCCACCTTGCCAAAACTCAATTTTAGTGGGTACTACACAATATCCGCCCCAAAAATCAGGGAGTGGAATTTCACCTTTAGCAAACTTATTTTTCATGTTGGCGAAGGTTTCCATTAGTACTTTACGTGATGACACCGGACGACTTTGCGCTGACGCCCATGCAGCTAATTGGCTTTTTTTAGGACGAGATAAAAAGTACTTTGCCACAGCAGAGGTAGGTAATGGTTTAGCCTCGCCATATACAATAACTTGGCGTTCCATGTGGTGCCACGGAAAGTGCAGCGATATTTTGTTATTACCTTTAAGCTCTTGCGCTTTACGCGAACCTGTATTGGTAAAAAATACAAAACCGTTATCATCCAGATGCTTTAAAAGCACAATGCGCTGTGAAGGCTGACCGGTTTCATCAACAGTTGCTACAACCATCGCAGTTGGATCGGGTAACTGGCTTGCCACTGCATGCTCAAGCCATGTTCCAAACTGCTTAAACGGATCATCTTGCAAGTTATCTTCGCTTAACGCGTCTTGCAGGTATTCACGACGGATATCTTCGAGTTTCATAACAAGTCCTTTAAATAGAGCCTAGAAAAGAGCTTAGAGTAGCGAGCTTAAAACATTAGATGTTGAGTAATAACAAATATTAAGATTCAGGTGCATGCGATAGCAATAACACCGAGTCTCGAGTGCATTCGATAGCAGTAAACATAGAGTCTCAGGTGTATCGTTGGGTTTCGTTTCACTCAACCCAACCTACAACGTAAACTACACAACTCAGATATCTGCAAGTGTAGAAGTGCTGACAAGACGGAGTGCTTTTTTATGCCAAGGAGCATACATTTAGTATGTGACTTAGGCTAAAAAAGCACGACAACGCAGTCAAAGCGAACTACACGCAGCAGACGGTTCACCTAAGTAGTTTAGCCTAAGACAAGGCGTCCAACCTGACTTATCCCTATGAGCATACGGTTTGTATGTGATTAGGGTAAGTCGGATTGGATAACGCAGTATTAGGTTAAAATACGACGGTGATTACATTTGCTCCATAACTTCAATGCCTAGCAAATCTAATCCCGTTTCTAGTGTTTTAGAAACCAAATTACACAGCACTAAACGGCTATCGCGCACGCTTGGCTCTACGCCCTCTTTAAGTACTGGGCAGGCTTCGTAAAATGTCATGTATAAGCTTGCTAACTCATATAAGTAACCACATAGTACGTGCGGTGTTGCTTCGCTGATCATTAAATCAAGTACTTCTTCAAGCTGTAGTAGCTTAAGTGCAAGTGCTTTTTCTTGAGGCTCAACAATTGCAACGTCTGAATTTAACGTAGCAGCATCAACGCCTGATTTGCGGAAAATACTGCGTACACGTGTATAAGCATATTGTAAATAAGGAGCGGTTGCGCCTTCAAAGCTTAGCATGCTGTCCCAGTTAAAAATGTAATCGCTGGTACGGTGCTTAGAAAGGTCCGCGTATTTAACTGCGCCAATACCTACTTTACGTGCAATCTCGTTGCGATCGCTATCACTTAAATCCGATTCACGTTCAGCTAGTTTTGCAGCTGCACGGTTAATTGATTCTTCCAATAAGTCAGCAAGTTTTACTGTGCCGCCAGTACGTGTTTTAAATGGTTTGTTATCGGCGCCCATCATGGTGCCAAACGGGCAAAACTCGTAACTTGTTTCGTCTCGTAATAAACCTGCTTTACGCGCTGTAAGCTCTACTTGATTAAAGTGTAGGTTTTGACGTGCATCTACAAAAATTAAGATACGATCAGCACCTAATTTATTTGAACGGTAATCACATGCCGCTAAATCGGTTGTTGCATATAAAAAACCACCGCCAGATTTTTGTACGATAAACGCAGATGGCTCGCCATCTTTGTTGGCAAGCTCATCTAAAAACACAACTTGCGCGCCTTGCGACTCTACTGCAATATTTTTATCTTTAAGTAGGCTAATAATATCGTTAAGTTCTGCGTTGTATGCGCTTTCAGCCATAATATCGGCTTGAGTAAGTGTTACATTTAAACGCTTGTATACTTCTTCAGAATGCTTAACTGAGGTAGCTATAAACAGTTTCCAAAGTTTTTCACAATGCGCATCGCCGCCTTGTAATTTAACAACGTAATTACGTGCTTTATCAGCAAAGCCTTCTTCGTCGTCAAAGCGTTTTTTAGCATCGCGGTAAAAGGTTTCTAAATCAGCAAGCGCTACAGAATCTAAATCAACACCTTGGCTAATTTGATCTTCTAAATGCGCGATTAACATACCAAATTGCGTGCCCCAATCACCCATGTGATTTTGACGTACAACCGTATCGCCTCTAAATTCAAGCGCACGCACAATTGAGTCACCAATAATGGTTGAACGTAAATGGCCTACGTGCATTTCTTTAGCAAGGTTTGGTGATGAATAGTCAACAACCACTTTTTGCGGGTTAGCATGCTCATTTACAGCAAGCTTTGCATCACTGTTAGCGGCTTGTACGCTTTGAGCTAAAAACTCAGGCTTTAAATGAATATTAATAAAACCTGGGCCAGCAATTTCAGTCTTTTGAGCAATATCGCTTACATCAAGGTTATCTATAATTTTTTGCGCAAGCTCACGTGGGTTGCTTTTCATTTTTTTAGCCGCGCCCATTGCTGCATTAATTTGGTAATCACCAAATTGTGGACGTGTGCTTTGTGTTACTGCTGGGTTTGTATCTTCAGGTAAGCCTGCGCCCGCCATAGCGGCAATGGCTTTTTCGATTAAAATAGTACGAATATTCATATTTTTTACCTTTGTAAGCCCGCCAAAGCAGGCTTTCAGTTAACTGTAGTCAGTCGATTCTAGTTTTCGCGAGTGTGGTTAAATGTCACTTCTGGGTAACGCTCTACTGATAAATTAAGATTTACACGGCTCGGCGCAATGTAAGTTAAGTTATCGCCACCATCGAGTGCTAAATTACTTTCGCACTTGCGCTTAAAGTCTTCAAACTTTTTCACATCGTCGCTGCTTACCCAACGCGCTGTATTCACGTTTACACCTTCGTAAATAGCATCTACGTTATATTCGGCTTTTAAGCGCGCTACAACTACATCAAACTGAAGTACACCTACCGCGCCCACAATTAAATCGTTGTTTATAAGCGGTCTAAATACTTGCACAGCACCTTCTTCAGAAAGCTGTACTAAGCCTTTTAATAATTGCTTTTGCTTAAGCGGATCGCGTAGACGAATACGGCGGAATAATTCAGGCGCAAAGTTAGGGATACCGCTAAATTTAAGTTTTTCGCCTTGTGTGAACGTATCACCAATTTGAATGGTACCGTGGTTATGCAAACCAATAATATCGCCCGCGTAAGCGTCAGCTGCGCGCTCACGATCGCCCGCCATAAAGGTTACCGCATCAGAAATGCTCACTTGCTTGCCAATTCGCACGTGATTCATTTTCATGCCTTGGCTGTACTTACCCGATACAATACGCATAAATGCAATACGGTCACGGTGTTTAGGGTCCATGTTGGCCTGAATTTTAAATACAAAACCAGTAAAGTTTTCTTCAGTTGCAACAATAAGTCTGTCTTCGGTTTCACGAGGCAGTGGCGTTGGTGCCCATTTAGTTAAACCATCTAAAACGTGGTCAACACCAAAGTTACCAAGTGCGGTACCGTAATAAACTGGCGAAAGCTCACCTGCTAAAAACAGATCTAAATCAAATTCGTTTGATGCGCCAATAACAAGCTCAAGCTCATCGCGTAATTGCGCAGCTAAATCTTCACCAATGGCAATATCAAGTTCTGGGTTATCAAGACCTTTAATGGTACGAACTTCTTGAATTTTATGACCCTGACCTGTTTTGTATAAAACAGCTTCGTCATTATGAATGTGATAAACACCTTTGAACTCTTTACCACAGCCAATTGGCCAAGTAATGGGTGCACAGGCAATATTTAGCTCTGTTTCAACTTCGTCAAGCACTTCCATTGGGTCGCGAATTTCACGGTCACATTTATTCATAAACGTAACAATTGGCGTTGTACGCAGGCGTGTAACTTCCATTAGCTTACGGGTACGATCTTCTACACCCTTTGCCGCATCAATAACCATTAAACACGAATCTACCGCGGTTAATGTGCGGTAAGTATCTTCCGAGAAGTCTTCGTGTCCTGGCGTATCAAGTAAATTAACAAGCGCATTGTTATACGGAAACTGCATTACAGAGGTAGTAACAGATATACCACGCTCTTTTTCCATTTCCATCCAGTCAGATTTTGCATGCTGGTTAGAGCCACGACCTTTTACAGTACCAGCTCTTTGAATAGCTTGTCCGAATAACAATACTTTTTCGGTAATGGTTGTTTTACCAGCATCTGGGTGAGAGATGATAGCAAAGGTTCGTCGTTTATTAATTTCGCTAAGGAGATTTTGATCTGCCATTAAAAAAGTTCTTTTAGTTTGTATACGGATATTATCCACTTTAAGTATGCTGAGCTTTCAAGGCTTAAATAATACCAATTGCATTAAATTAGCGTTCTATTATAGCGATAATAAAATAGCGCAATAACAAGGCGAAATTATCACATAGACTTATTCTCTATGAATAATTTTTAACGTAGTTAGTGAGTTATTTAATACGCTAGAACGATCTTGTTTTAATAAAATTGGTATAGAGCAACCTCGAAAGCTCAACACACCATCAGAAAAGCCCTAAATTGGCCCTTCACATGCGATCCGTTATGTTAATCGTAATTGAAGACTATTTTCGCTGATCTTGGCCTTATAAACAATCAATGGTTGGTTATTAGCTGATCTTTTTTATTAATATGGATTTTGGGAAGCCTAACTGCAAATGAGGTACAAAAAAATCAGTAATAAGCCAAATAAATAGGATCAGCACACAATACACCAAGCCTCTGCACACCATTAGAATTTTTAAGCCTTGCTTGAGAATATAACCTAGTGGCCCGGCTAACAGCCCTGCGTTAACCCACTGGTATTTATAACTGAGAGTAAATTAGAAAATTCAATTTTAAGTGATAGCATTTATCTTTAAAAAAATGACTTTAAAAGATGTAAATTTATGTAAACTTTTTTGAACAATAAAATAACGGTTATAAGCATGTAACTTATTAAATTAAAATAACTTAATAAAATAAAAAAACACCAATACAGAGCTAAATACCATGCAACTACTGATTGTAATTTAACCACCAAGACCGCCACAAGCTTGTGTAATAAAGTCGTAACGCATATTATTGGCAGATTGCATGGAGGATAAGTCGTTTGGTCATGAAAACCAGTAAGTTAAGTATTAGATTATTATGGTATATAACACCCCTTGTTATTCTACCGCTGCTATTTTTAGGTGGCTTTACACTCACCAATGTAACTAATTCAACACAAAAACAAGCTGATTTAATAATGAGCCGTTTTGTTGAGCAACAACAGCAAAAAATATTTAACTATATCGACTCTTTTCACTCTACTGCAAAACTACTTTCAACCTCGCCAGTACTTAGTGATTTTTTAGCAAACGACATTCGTGCCAACGGTAATTACACCCGAAAACTTGGCGCGCTTATGGATGTATTTGCCAGTTACAGTGAGGCTTATCCCGATATAATTAGCATTAATTTAGTTTCAGCCAGTGGGAAAAGCGATGCCTACTACTCTAACAACCTAACAACAGCGCCTAAAAGCTACCCGTTTTTTAATCAAGTATTGCAAAGTAATTTAAGTAAACAGCAATTTATGATTCAAAAGGATGATGGCACCACTAGTTTGTATTTTATTCAACGAATTTATAGTGTTGATTACTATTTAAAACGACCACAGCAGCTTGGTTTTATTGTAATACATATAGAACCTTCAATACTAAACTCTAGTATTTTAGAAGCGCCATATAACAACACGCTTAATTTAATGTTGACTAAAGACGGGAAAATTTTATTTAGCTCCGATTACAATATGCGTGGCCAATACATAAGCGAGTACGAACTTAATCAAGTGCACGACCTCGCTGATATCGGCATGCTTTCAACTATTGAACTCTCAAGCATAGACAAAATAGAGCGAATGATTTTTGCAGTGCAAATGCCCGGCGGATATTATTACGTATCGACCATTCCCAAAGGGGTGCTTTATCAATCAGGCAAAGCCATAAGTTTAATAACAGGCTTAATTGTTATTATTTCGGTGATCACCCTGCCAATATTAATTTTTGTAGTGGTCCGCAATTTATTACTTAACCCAATTGAGTTACTCGGGGCTGCGAGTCATCGTGTTGGTGATGGCGATTTGTCGGTGCACTTACCAGCTCATACAAATGATGAAGTAGGTGTTTTATTTAACGACTTTAACCACATGGTTAATCAAATAAGGCACTACCAACAACAGCTTGAAGAATACAAACACCACCTTGAAGATAAAGTGGAAAGTCGTACCCAAGCACTTGAAACTATGAACAGCCAACTTGAGTTAGCTATTGGCCAAGCTGAGCAAGCTAATCAACTTAAGAGTCGTTTTTTAGCTAACATGAGTCACGAAATACGCACGCCGCTCACGGCCATTATGGGCTTTACAGAGCAGTTACTACACAACGATAAAGTAGCGAATGACAAACAACACCTAAGCACTATTTTACGTAATTCAAAACACTTACTAGAGTTAATAAATAACATACTCGATTTATCTAAAATTGAAGCTGAAAAGCTGGCTGTTGATTTGTCAGCGTTAAACGTAGTGCAGCTTGTGCACGACATTGAATCAATTATTCAACCACTGGCACAAGAAAAACAATTAACCCTTAATATCGACTATCAACTGCCGCTACCCCGCACCATTTATAGTGATGTGACCCGCTTAAAACAAATACTTATAAACATTGCTAATAACGCTGTTAAATTTACCGAAAATGGCAGCGTGTCTATTTGTGTGCATTATTTACAAGCAAGTCAAAAGCTAGAGTTTGTAATTAAAGATACTGGTATTGGTATGTCTGAGCATCAAATAGAACGTGTATTTAAGCCGTTTGAACAAGCCGATGCCACAACTACACGTCGTTTTGGTGGTACAGGTCTTGGGTTGTGTATTTCTAAAAACTTAGCACTGTTACTTGGTGGCGATGTAAACCTTGAAAGTGAAGTGGGTGTAGGTAGCCGAGTTACAATTAGGGTGGCATGTCAGCTATCTGATGATCAACCCATGCTTGAGTTTTTAACGCAAGACAGCCAGTTAATACCAGAGAAAGACCCTCTCTTATCGTTTGCAACCAATAGCTTCGACGCCAATATATTAGTGGCTGAGGATAACCCAGATAACCAACTATTAATTAAATTATTACTGCAAACCTGGGGCCTTGAACCCGATATTGCCAGTAATGGCGCACAAGCTGTAGAAATGGCGCTCGTAAACGACTACCAACTTATTATTATGGATATGCAAATGCCTGTAATGGGCGGATTAGAAGCGACTAAAATGCTTCGTCATGCAGCGTATAATGGCCCTATCATTGCCCTTACTGCCAATGTAATGAACCATGATATAGGCACTTATCTAGAAGCTGGTTGCGACAAAGCACTGGCTAAACCCATTGATAAAGATGCTCTGGAAAACGTACTCGTAAGCTACCTGCATCTTGAAAAAGATAATCAAAATAAATGGGATAGCCTATTAAAGAGCGAAAAGTTTCAGCAAATTGCCGATAATTACTTAGCTAACTTACCTACATATTTAGAAGAAGTTAAAGCTTTGCAGCATTGTGATGATTGGGAAGCATTAAGAGGTATAGCGCACAGTGTTAAAGGCAGTTCTGGATGCTTTAACTTTGATGAAATTTACCATAGCGCTGCGGCACTTGAAGAGAACTTAAAAAGTAACAATAAAGTACCAAGAGACGAGCTGGTAAATGATTTAATAGCAGCCATTGAGCAAGCAATTAGCGACAAAGTAACCTAAAAAGCAAAGTTACAAAACGGTACAAATGCAGTACTTTAGCGGCTCTATATTTTAAATGCTAATTACCGACTTTAATTATGAAAAGTTTAAACCTAGCGCCATACCCATTAAAATAGCGTCTTCAAAGCCATTTTTAGCAGGGTTATCACTTGGGTAGTAGTTTTTACGCACTGACATCTCAGCAAAGCCTGCGCGCTCGTACAGCGCAATAGCACGCGTATTTGATTCGCGTACTTCTAAAAAGAGGTTTTCAGCATTTTGCTGCTCACCATATTCAATAAACTGCGCTAACAACTGCCTTGCAATACCCTTCCCTTGGTGACTTGGTGTTACACAAATATCCATAAGCGTAAAATCAGGCCCTGCTTTTTCACCAATATAAAAACCAATCATGCTCGCCTCATCAAATGCGGCAACATTAAAATAGCGCCCACCTATACATGAACCCATTGTATTTAAAGTCCACGGATGGCTATGACACGCTGTTTCGATGGCCATTAATTGAGGTATTGCAGTTTCATCTACTGATTTAAAGTTTATCAAGGTGTTCACTCATTAAAGCCCATAAAGCACGCTTCTCAGAGCCGTTGAGCTGTGGGGTTGGCAATGTAAGCTTATTGTCGTTTAATTGCATCTCACTGCCCTGCACAACGCTATTTATAATAATAGGCTCTGCACTGAGTTTAATGTCTGCAAGTAGTTGCTCATTTAGCGTTAAAGAACTAGTTATCGTGCTTTGCGATAAAGTATTAGCTTGATCATTTGCTTGAGGACAATAATGTTGATTGAGTTCAAGATTTTCTATATCAAAAATAGCTGCGTAACGTGGATGCATAACAACTCAGTAGATTAGACATTTGAACAATATAAGAAGTAATAAAAACGATGTAAAGAAGAAATGGCAGGGGCGGAGAGATTCGAACTCCCAACCATCGGTTTTGGAGACCGCTGTTCTACCAATTGGAACTACGCCCCTGCAATGACGACGAATTATAGAGAAGTTTCGCCAAAGGTAAAGAGAAAAATCACTCTTTTAGTTTAACTGCTTTTTAAATAAACAAAACGGCGAATTAGCATGCTAATTCGCCGTTTTTTAATCACTTAAAATTAGTTAATTAAAACTAAAATTAATTATTCCCATTCGATAGTTGCAGGTGGTTTACCTGAAATATCGTAAACAACACGAGAAATACCATCTATTTCATTAATGATACGGTTTGATACCACACCTAAAAACTCATAAGGTAAATGTGACCAGCGCGCTGTCATAAAGTCGATTGTTTCCACACAACGAAGTGATACAACCCAATCGTACTTACGTGCATCGCCCATAACCCCTACCGATTTTACAGGTAAGAATACAGTAAACGCTTGGCTTACTTTATGGTAGAGCTCAGCTTTGTGAAGCTCTTCGATGAAAATCGCATCAGCGCGGCGTAATAAATCACAGAATTCTTTTTTGATTTCACCAAGTACACGCACACCTAAACCTGGTCCAGGGAAAGGATGACGGTAAAGCATGTCGTACGGTAAACCTAGTTCTAGGCCAATCTTACGTACTTCATCTTTGAATAATTCACGTAATGGCTCAACAAGGCCCATTTTCATGTCATCTGGTAATCCGCCCACATTGTGGTGAGATTTAATAACATGCGCTTTACCAGTTGCAGATGCCGCTGATTCAATTACATCAGGATAAATTGTACCTTGCGCTAACCATTTTGCATTTTTAAGCTTTTTGGCTTGCTCATCAAATACATTAATAAACGTATGACCAATGGCTTTACGTTTATCTTCTGGGTCTGACTTACCCGCTAGATCATTTAAAAACTGCTCTTCAGCTTCAACTTTAACAATATTTAAGCCAAATTTATTACCAAACATGTCCATTACTTGTTGGCCTTCGTTTAAACGAAGTAAACCATTATCAACAAATACACATGTTAGTCTTTCGCCAATTGCACGGTGAATAAGCATAGCCACAACCGATGAATCAACACCACCAGAGAGGCCTAAAATAACTTCGTCATCGCCAACTGTTTCTTTAATACGCTCGATAGCATCATCGATAATTTTTGCAGCAGTCCACAATTTTTCACAGCCACAAATATCAATAGCAAAACGCTCTAATAAGCGCTGACCTTGGTGCGTGTGTGTTACTTCTGGGTGAAACTGTACACCGTAAAAACGTTTTTCTTCGTTAGACATTGCAGCATGTGGACAAGTAGATGTTTTAGCTGTTGTTGCAAAACCAGCTGGAATATCCATTACTTTGTCGCCATGGCTCATCCATACGTCGAGTATGCCGTTGCCGCCATCGGTAATGCTGTCTTCAATTGCATCAAATAATGCACAGTTGCCTACTTTTTCTACTTGTGCGTAACCAAACTCTTTTTTATCAGAGCTGTGTACACTTCCGCCAAGTTGAGCTGCCATTGTTTGCATACCGTAGCAAATACCTAGCACAGGCACGCCTGCATTAAATACATACTCAGGAGCGCGCGGGCTGTTTTCAAGTGTTGTTGATTCTGGACCACCAGAAAGAATAATACCTTGTGGGTTGAACTCGCGGATTTGCTCTTCAGTCACATCCCATGCCCAAAGTTCACAGTAAACACCAATTTCACGCACACGACGGGCGATTAATTGAGTGTATTGTGAACCAAAGTCTAAAATGAGAATTCGTGAATCGTGAATATCTTTGCTCATGGAGTATCTCGTAAAGTCTGATGCTAAATGCCGTTTGTTAATGTAAACGACTAAAAAGAGGGCTTGCAAAGCAAGCCCAGTATATTAAATTAATTACGCTGCTTAACCTAAGCGGTAATTTGGTGCTTCTTTAGTGATTTGCACATCATGAACGTGCGACTCACCCATACCGGCTGAAGTAACACGTACAAATTGTGGTTTTGTATTTAGCTCTTCAATTGTTGCACAACCCGTTAAGCCCATAGCGCTTCGTAGGCCGCCCACTTGCTGATGAATAATCGTTGCAATAGGACCTTTGTAAGCTACGCGACCTTCAATACCTTCAGGTACTAACTTGTCTGCTTCGTTTGATTTTTGGAAGTAACGATCTGATGAACCTTCTTTTTGATCCATCGCACCTAATGAGCCCATACCGCGGTATGACTTGTAGTAACGACCTTGGTATAATTCAACTTCACCTGGCGCTTCTTCAGTACCAGCAAGAAGAGAACCCACCATTACACACGATGCACCAGCAACAAGTGCTTTTACAATATCGCCAGAAAAACGAATGCCACCATCAGCAATAACAGGAATGTCGCGACCCTTTAAGCCTTCAACAGCATCTGAAATAGCTGTAATTTGTGGAACGCCACAACCGGTAACAATACGTGTAGTACAAATAGAACCTGGGCCGATACCTACTTTAACTGCATCCGCTCCCGCATCAGCAAGTGCAATCGCACCTTCAGCTGTTGCGATGTTGCCTGCGATAATTTGTAGGTCTGGGTATTCTTTGCGAGTTTTAGTAACACGGTCAATAACACCTTGAGAGTGACCATGCGATGTATCGATAAGTAAAACATCAATACCCGCTTCTACTAATGCAGCAATGCGCTCATCAGTACCTGCGCCAACACTTACAGCAGCACCTACACGTAAACGACCTTGGTCGTCTTTACATGCGTCAGGTTTATCTTGGGCTTTTTGGTAATCTTTTACTGTGATCATGCCTTTAAGTTTAAATTCATCATCAACAACTAAGATTTTTTCAATGCGGTGTTCGTGCATTAAGCCTAAAATTTCTTCGCGTGCTGCGCCTTCTTTAACGGTAACAAGCTTTTCTTTTTTAGTCATAACGGTAGAAACAGGCTGTTCAAGCTTAGTTTCAAAACGCATATCACGACTAGTAACAATGCCTACAAGCACATTATTGCTATCGGTAACCGGAAAGCCTGAAAAACCTTTTTCGTGCGAAAGCTCAATTGCATCTGCAATTGTTAAATCGGCAGTAACCGTTACAGGGTATGAAACAATACCTGCTTCGTAGGTTTTAACTTTACGTACGTTTTTCGCTTGTTCTTCAATAGTCATGTTTTTATGAATAAAACCAAGACCACCTTCTTGCGCAAGGGCAATAGCTAAACGAGCTTCTGTAACAGTATCCATAGATGCTGAAATAAGCGGCAAGTTAAGTTTGATACCACGCGTTAAGCGAGTTGAAATATTTGCCGTGTGTGGCAAAACAGTAGAATGACCAGGTACTAAAAGTACGTCATCAAAGGTAAGAGCTTCTTTAGCGATTCTAAGCATTTTGGCAACTTCTCACATGTGGATCTAAGATAAGGAATTGCGGCCAAATTTTAACAGCGTTGTTGGCATGAGTAAATAATATTTCGCAAATATTTATGATAAAGTAGCCCTATAAATAGATTTAGGTTGTTTTTTATGTTTTCACCGTCCTCAAAAGCAGTTTACACCGTGTCACGCCTTAATAGAGAAATTCGCACGCTTCTTGAACAAGGGTTTGCATCGCTTATATTAACCGGCGAAATTTCGAACTTTATTACACCAGCATCTGGGCATTGGTATTTTTCGTTAAAAGACGATAAAGCACAAATTAAAGCCGCTATGTGGCGCGGCAACAATCGCAACCAAAGCTACCGTCCTGCCAATGGCGCACAAGTTACAGTAAAAGCGCGTGTATCGCTTTATGAACCTCGCGGTGATTACCAGCTTATTGTTGAGCATATGGAACCCGCAGGCGAAGGTCAGCTAAAGCAAGAATTTGATGCGCTTAAAATGCGCTTAGCCGCCGAGGGATTATTTAGCTCAGTTCACAAACAACCATTACCGCAAAATATTAATCGTATTGGTGTTATTACCTCAGCAACCGGCGCTGCTATAAAAGATATTTTAACGGTACTCAAACGCCGAGCGCCGCAGCTAGAGGTCATCATTTACCCTGCTATGGTACAAGGCAAAGAAGCGCACGTGCATTTAATTAACCAAATTGAATTAGCTAATGCTCGTGATGAAGTAGACGTACTTATTTTAGGGCGAGGCGGCGGATCACTTGAAGATTTATGGTGTTTTAATCACGAACAGCTCGCCCGCGCTATTTTCAAAAGTGAATTACCGATAGTAAGTGCGGTAGGCCACGAAATAGATACCACGATTAGCGATTACGTTGCTGATGTTCGTGCAGCGACTCCATCAGCCGCAGCTGAGCTTGTAAGCCCAAATACGCAAGAGTTACACAACAAAGTAACGCAATTAGTTAATCGTTTATCTAACGCGTTTAAGCACGGCATTGCCGACAAGCGCGCACAAGCAACGCAGTTACAACACCGCCTTAATTTATGTCATCCGCGTAATCAGCTTAATCAAAAATCACAACGTTTGGATGAGCTAAGCATTGCGCTGCAACAGGCGATGCGTAATCGTTTATACCAGCAAGAACGCACACTCAATAACTTAACGCCGCGTTTAATGCGCCAATCACCCGATAAAAAACTCGCTACAGCAAACCATCAACTCGCGCAAATACAAGCAAGGCTTAATCAGGCTATACAACATCAATTGCAACAAGCTAATAATAATTTGGCGTTACAAGCGAGTAGATTAGACTCAGTAAGCCCACTCAACGTATTAGCACGTGGTTACAGCATTACAAAAAATGAGAAAAACAAAGTGGTTAAATCGGTAGGAGATGTAAAAGCTGGCGACACGCTAATTACAGAATTTGTTGACGGCGTGGTGCACTCACAAGTACATAGCTAAGGCTGTTAAAAAACATTATAAAGTGCGTATACTTACTCTTTGATACTTACTACAAACTCTATTTTCTCGTCGTTAGAGCTTGATGTAGTTAGCTTAAATTGCTGCCACCAGGGCATTGCTGTTAGCTTATCGTTAAGCTCACGCCACTGCGCATGTCCTTGCTCATTACTTTGCTCAGCAACAATCACAAATTTACACAGTGTTTGCTTGCACTCCAAATCACTTAACTGTGCTGAGTTACTCAAGTTGCTGGTAATTAAAAAATCGGTAAGCGCCGTTTCTATTTCATAACTCCACTGAGTATTTTCACTTTCATTATCAAATTTTTCATCAAGTTGCTTAGAAAAATCAACATCATCTAATTGCGCTAACTGAGTTGACTTTAATTGTTGTTCGGCACGCTTTAGTTCCTTGGTTTTAACGGCAAGTTCGTCGGTAAGCGTACTTATTTGCTGAGTATACTCTTGTTCAACAAATTGCCGTGTAGCATTTTGGTTGGCCGTAATTAAAGCGCTATTTAGGTTTGAGTCATTGCTAACATCATGACTACTAAGTTTATTATTGCTACTGACTTTAATAGTAACATTCTGACGCGTATTTTCTGACTGAGGATATGCGTCATTAGATATTTTATTAAAAAACAAAAAGTAACTACTAGCCAACCCCACACCAGCAATAAAACTTAGCAACATTGAAAGTGAGTTACTTTTATTAGACATTATTTTTACCTAAGGCTACAGCATTGCGCTAGTATGCGATGCGTTTTCTGGCTCTTGTTGAGTCAAAAAGTTTTGGTTCATACTTTGCGCCGGACACTCACAATCCGGTCGACCAATAATTTTAGCGGGTACGCCAACAGCGGTTGTGTGTGGTGGAACATTGCTAAGTACAACTGAGCCCGCACCAATTCGTGCGCCCTCACCTACTTCAATATTACCAAGTACTTTAGCGCCGGCGCCAATTAACACGCCCGCTCTAATTTTAGGATGACGATCGCCCTGCTCATTGCCTGTACCGCCAAGCGTTACAGATTGAAGTATTGATACGTTATCTTCAATTACCGCTGTTTCACCAATAACAATACCGGTTGCGTGGTCAAACATAATGCCTTTACCCACTTTACATGCTGGGTGAATATCGACCCCAAACACTTCAGAGTTACGGCTTTGAATAAAGCGAGCTAGCTCTTTGCGATTTTGTTGCCACAAGCAATTAGCCAAACGGTGCGCCTGAATAGCATGAAAACCTTTTAGATTTAATATAACCGTAAGATAGGTTTCTGATGCCGGATCGCGGTCTTTTACCGCTTTAATATCCTCAGCAACAAAAGATAGCATACGGTCACATTTTACAAATGCTTGGTCGAACAACTCTCGGATAGTGAATGCAGATACCACCGCATCAGCCAACTTATTAGCAACAATAAAGCTCAATGCCGAACCTAAACAATCATGATTCAAAATGCATGAATAAACATGACTTGCTAATAATGGTTCACGTTTTACTACATCGTTAGCTTCGTCGCGAAGCTGTTGCCAAATTGCATGACGCATAATACTGCACTGCCTTAAGTTGATATAAAATAGCCTTTTCCCAAGTCTAACGGATTTAACCACTAAGGTGTTAATCCCTTAGTTATTTGTTCTGGTTATTAGATATAACTAGCACCCAGAAATGATATTTTAAATACTTACCTATTTTTTAGATTAAGTTATACGACAGTAGCTAAAATGACCAATACATACTTAAAATATAATAAATTAATAAAAATCAAAAGCTAACAACATATGACAGCTCACCTGTCATATGCCAAAATACATACTGGCGTACAGCTGACGGCGTAAATAACAAAAACAAACGCTAAATTAGCATCATCAACTCAACAAGGATAACGATGATGAAAAACGATATATTAAATACAAGAAAATTAGGTTACAAATTTTACTTTCAAGATGGCGACAATCAAATAGCCTGTTTTGGCAGCTACTTTACAGGCAAAGAAGAAATCTATGTAAACGACGATTTAGTTAGTAGTAAACGTAGTATTGGTAGAAAAAGCACGCATACATTTGAGTTTAAAAAACATAACTACCAAGTTAAGTATCACATGCAAAATATTATTACTGGCAAACTAGAATGTACTTTTTTTAAAAATAATGAGCAAATAAAACAACAAGAACAAACTGTACTTCCTTTTATTAAGGATACGAAAAGAGCCGTGCTCTTTTTTTCTGCCTGTGTACTAGCCGGATACTTGGGTGGGTATTCAACCTTTGCGTTAATTGACTTGGTGGTAGGTAAATAAACGCATGCAACTTAATCCTAAAACAATAAAAGAACTTAGGCAGCAATTTAATTGGACGCAACAGCAACTTGCCGATGCCTGCGATGTAAGCTTGCGTACCGTTCAGCGTGTAGAGAAAGAAGGTGCGGCATCAAAAGAAACCACAATGGCTTTATGCGCAGTATTTGAAGTGCGCCAAGGCGAGCTTATAAAACTAGACGACTTAGAAGTAGATGAAACGGTTAAAGTCCAATCAACGCAAAAGTTTATTGTAGCTATTGCTATAAGCTCTTTAATTAGCTTTACACTCGGTGTTGGCTGTATGCTATTAATAACAAGCTTATGATATTAGTAACGAGCTTATTTTATTAGTAACAAGTCTTTGCTTTGGCTTAAAGTATTAATATAAAAATGCCCCAGAGCTTTAAAGCACTGGGGCATTTTTTATACGTTTCAAGATAGTTTAAAAACCACTTAAATTATTGAAATACTTTATCGACTTTCATCACTTCAATATTTTTTGCAGGAATTGCCAGTTTATAATCAGCAATCACTTTATCTTCAGCAACCAACTCAGCAGGTTTATTAGTGTTGTAAATCATTGGCGATGTTTGCTGCGATGCTAAACGTTTTTGCATATCAGCGCCGTCACCAGTAATAAATACATAGTGAACGTTGTCTGTTTGTAAGTTTTCTTTAATAACGCGATTTACATCAGCAACGCTTAGCGTTTTAAGTTTGTTAGTTACGTAACTTACAAAGCTATCTGTGTTGTAAAATTCGCTATCAAGTGCGTAACCTAATTGGCGGTTTTGACTTGCAACCATTTGCGGCACAAAGTTAATTAAAAAGTTACGCGTAGCTTCAAAGTCATCTTCGCTCATACCATTTTTAATTAGCTTATCTAGCTCAAACAAAGCGGTACGTGTTGCAAAGTGCGCATCGTTATTAGAGCGAAGTGGGCGTAACCACACTTGAAATATTTGCTCAGAGCGCCCTAGGTTTGCATCAGGCTTGGTTTGAAACATACCACGTGGAAAGTATTCAATGTATGCGTAATCGCCATAGTTCATGCCGCGAGTTTCACGAATGCGCTCATATAAAAAGCTGTTAGAACTACGGTGCTCACCAAAGTACGAACGCACAAGCCAAAGGGCTGTCCAGTCTTCGCTACTTCTTATTGTATCAATAGGAAAACCAAACGATACCGCTGTCGATTGCGCCGATTTTTCTACAATAGTTGCATGATGACCTTTAAGCGCTGGTGCATCAGGAATACTTAAACGGCTTTGCTCACCTTTTGGTAGCGTTGCAAAATCGCTCATCATTTTAGCTTTAAGCTTTGCAGGCACAGCCCCAATTAAGCCAACCGTGAGTTTAGATTGCGTAAGCTCGCTGTTATAAAACGCTTTAACATCATCTAGCGTCAACGCTTCTAAATCCGAAATATCACCGTAGTTGTAACTTTCATAAGGGTGATTTTTGTAAAGCGCACTGTATAGCACTTCTTTGCCTAGCTCTTCATCGTTAGATGCTTTTAAGCCTGACTTAATGCCGTCGATCATTTCTTTTTTAAGGCGCTTAAAATCGTCATCTCTAAAACCTGGGTTTAGTAATTGATCGCTCACAAGTGTATACCACTGCGCCGCATTATCTTTGTGAATACGTCCTTGGAACGACAGCATTTCTTTATCTATTTGATAGCCAAAGCTACCCGCAAGCGGATAAAGTGCTTTTTGAATATCTTTATAGCTTGTCGCCTCTGAGCCACCTTGTGCAAGCATAGCCGCAGTTAACGCAGCAACACCTTTTTTACCTTGTGGGTCGGCAGCCGCACCGGTATTGAATAAAAAGTTAACATCAATTAATGGCGAGCGATTGGTTTTATCAAGCACTTTAAATACAGGTGCCGCAGGTGCTTGTTCAAGCTTTGCAGTAAGCGCATTTAAATCAACTTCTTGCTCGAAACCTGGGGCTTTATCAAGTGCCGACATTGTTAATGTGGTACGTGCGTTATCAGTAAAGTATTTATTAGCAACGGCTTTAATATCTGCGCTGGTGATGTTATCTGCCGATTTATACAGCTGGTTTATAACCTCAGGATCGCGCTCAAAATGCATGTAGCTGGCAAGGGTTGATGCAATCGCTTGCGATGAATCCAAGCCATTAATAAAGCTGTATTTAAGGTTCGATTTTAAATCACTGAGCTTTTGCTCATCAACAAGCTCAGTGCGTGCTTTTGCATAAGTTCGGTTAATTGCATCGCGTGCAGTGGCTAAATCATCTGCGTTTTCTACTTTAACAAATACGTGTAATAAACCCGGATCTTTGGTCTCTGGGTTATAGGTAAACATTTGGCTGGCAATTTGTTTGTCGACCACTAGCTCTTGATATAAATCTGAATTACTTGAAAAATAAAGCTGTGAGATTAAATCAAGCGCCGCTCTGTCTTTTTTAGCAGGCTCCCACGCAGCGCCTTTGTAGGATACAAGTAACCAATGTCCTGGTAGCGCTTCATCTTGCTGGTGCAAATATTTTGATGCTTGTTGAACAGGCTCTGCTTTAATGTCAGCAACATAGTTACCCTTTTTCCAGCTACCCCAATGCTTTTTAACCATTGCCATTGTTGCTTGTGGATCTACATCGCCCACAATAACAAGTGACACATACTCAGGTTTATAAAATTTAGCAAAAAACTCTTTTCCGTACGCCATTTGATCTGGCATCGCTTCTATGTCTTTAAAAAAGCCCATAGTGGTGTGTTTATACGTGTGCTTATCAAACGCTTCTTCGCGTACAGCGCTTAATAATTTACGAATTGGACTCGCGTTGTTTTTTAAGTACTCACCTTTTACCGTTTGTGCTTCTGTTCTAAATTGCTCTTCGGTGTAAGTTAAGTTTTGAAAAATATCAGCTTCAAGCTCAAGTACTTTATCAAGATGCTGCTTTGAAAAGTTTAAATGGTAGTTTGTAAAATCGTTTGTTGTATAAGCGCGGTTATCAACACCTGAATTTTTTAATATGTCTGAGTACACATCTTCAGGATATTTTTGTGAGCCTTTAAACATCATGTGTTCAAAAAAGTGAGCAAAGCCTGTTTTGCCCTCTTCAACTTCGTTACGCGACCCAACCGATACCGGAATTTGCAGCGACACCACATCAGGGTAATCGGTTTTAACAACCATGACACGCAAGCCGTTTTCTAGCTCTTCAATTAAATAATCTTGCGAAAAAACACGATCATCAGCTTTATTTACTTGTTCTTGTTGTGCTGTTGTTTGCGTGCTTCGGTTTTGTTGCATGGCGCAACCCGTTAACGCCAGCGATACCGCTAAGCTGGTTGCTAATAATTTAAATTTCATTATTGTCCCTTTTTAAATTGAGCAAATTTGTTGTCAGATTTAACTCTTTAATTATGCCCCAAAGCCAATAAATATAAGAGCCCAAAGGGAATTTATTATGTAAACAACTGTGTCAATTATAAATTATGGGAACAAGCACTATGAATAAACATCATGTTAGTTGAAAAACTTTCACTAAATAAATCTATCTAGACGTCTAAATGGCTGCTATATTAAATCCATCAAAACAAACTTAGCTGGAATGAGGATTATGGCTTTATCACTAAAAGAGAAGATAGTGGACACCAACCAAGGTGTTTATCTTATTGGTACTACCCCGCCTAAAATTGGCACCGATAAAGCGCAATTAAAAACCATTGCAGAAAAGCTATTAGGTCGCTTACACGAAATTGAATACGACGGCGTGATAATTTATGACATTCAAGACGAAAGCAGCCGCACTAATCAAGACCGCCCATTTGCGTTTAAACAAACCGTTGATCCGCGTGAATACAGCCATTTACTTCGTAATTTATCTGCACAAGATGTGATTACTTATAAAAGTGTGGCGCAGCGTGGCGTAGGCGAATTTAAAGATTGGCTAAGTGAAACTAAAAACGACTACAATTTACAAAATGTTGTTTTAGTAGGTAGCCCGTCATCGATAGGCGATATAAAGCTAAGCCTGCCAGATGCGTATAAAGCGATGGCTGAGCAATCAGATGATTTCTTTTTAGGTGGCGTTACGATTGCCGAGCGCCATTCAAGTAAACGAAATGAGCACGAACGATTAATAGAAAAAACAGCACAAGGTTGTCAGTTTTTTATATCGCAAGCTGTTTACGACGCACAAGCTACTATAGAGCTAATTACTAGCTACGCACGTACATGTAAAGCACAAGGGATTACACCTCAACGTATTATATTAACGTTTACCCCGTGCGGCGGCGAAAAAACCTTAGACTTTATGCAATGGTTGGGTATCTCAGTGCCAGAGGCAACTAAATGGCGCATGCTTGATGCAGACAATACATTAAGCGAATCAGTCCGTATTTGCCGCGAAAACCTCGACTTAATACTTAAAAGCTGTGCGCATTTAGATGTACCGCTGGGCTTAAATATTGAAAGCTTAACAAACCGTAAAGAAGAAATTGACGCGTCAATTAATTTATACCGTTTATTAAAAGCCATTATGGAATTGAACCTTGCGGAAAAGCTAATAGCTTAAAAGCTATGTTAGAGCTAATTAACACCCTTCTTGGCAAGCCTCATGGCTTGCTTTTTTATGTCCGTTCTTTGAAAAATTAATTAATAAATACAAGTAAAGATTTGCAGCTTAAGCTATTTATTGAAGGTGTTTTTGGTTATTACTCTCAAGCCTTTTTAAGGCAAACCCCATAGAGGAGCACATAACACCAAAAATTATTCCCTCATTAGATATAAATCTAATGCTAGGGAACGTTTCAAATAAGCTTATTATTGCTAAGGAAAAAAATAAAACCTATCGCAGAAAAAACCAGCCAAGTTTGTGTGGCATGAGTCATGACGAACCTCCTTTTATTATGCTTTTTTAGCGAGCTTATACGCTTGTTTATTTTTATACATTGCGTGGTCTGCATCATTTAATAGCGCTTCAAATGGCTGCTTTTGTTTATTAGTAAAACTATAACCAATACTTAGCGATAAATCGCAAACGTCTTCTTTGAGTAAGGCTTTTGAATACTCAGTCGAAATTTTATCCATGATGTAGTTAATCTTGCTTTTATCGCTTACTTGCATTACTGCAACAAACTCATCGCCACCTAAACGCCCTACTATATCGGCATCTCTTAAATGCGTTTTTAGCGTATCTGCCAATATAATCAATGCTTTGTCGCCCACTTCATGTCCGCAGGTGTCGTTTAATTTTTTAAAGTCGTTTATATCAATAAACAAACAACACACGTCAAAGCCTAAACGCAGCGCTAAGTTAAGTTTTTGCTGGGCTAATAAGTTAAGTGCTCGACGATTATAAATATTCGTTAATGAGTCTAACATGGCTATTTCGCGCATTTGCTCATAGCTATGCACAAGTGCTAAATCATCTTCAATTAAATCGCGTAGTTGCTCTATGAGTTCAAAATATTCATCGGTATAGCTTGTTATTTTAGTGTCTTTTAAGCATAGCGTGCCAAACACTTCGCCCTCAGGCCAATGAATAGGTAAACCTAGGTAGGATTCAACACCATCTTCAACTACTTCTGGTAGGGTGTTCCATGCATCGTTATTGCTTGCATCATTAACATATAAAATATTATTAGTTTCAGCAACGTGACGACAAAAAAGAGGTGTTTGAGGAGGAAGTATGGGATTTGTCTCAAAGTTAGAGCCACCTTCGTTACTTCTGATAACAACGCGATAGCCTTTACTTGTTGCCTGTACGATATAACCAGACGGGGCTGAAAAAAGCCCCGTAATAAGATCTATGGTTTTTTGCCATTTATGCAAAGATATCTGGCCATCAATACCAGAAAATGCCCATTGATCAGTTTCAAACATTAGCTTTACCTCGGCTATTTAGTAGCTCCAGTATAGGCAAAAAAGCAAAATAAAAGCTATTATTTACGACGTCTGCTTGGCTCTCTTTTACCTGTAATGCGTTTTTTATCGCGATCTTTTCGCGACTTGTTGGTGTTTTTACGATTATCTTTTGGCTTTTTATTAGGATCAGGCTCGTAACCTTCTAACCACTGCGGCGTTAAACGCGTATCAAGTAGTACTTCAATTTCTTCTAGCAGCCATTGCTCATCAAGGCTTACCAGCGACATAGCAAGTCCTTGCTCACCAGCACGACCTGTACGGCCAATACGGTGCACGTAATCCTCGGCAATGTATGGTAGTTCAAAGTTAATTACGTATCTAAGTGTAGAAATATCTAAACCACGCGCAGCTACATCGGTTGCAACAAGTACGCGCGTAATACCTTCTTTAAAGTTTTGCAATGCACGGTCGCGTGCGCCTTGCGATTTGTCGCCATGGATTGATTCGGTTTTTAAACCGTCTTTACACATTTCTTTAGCAAGCTGATCAGCCATTTGTTTTGTGCGAGTAAAAATAAGCACTTGGCGCCAGTTTTTCATGCCAATCATGTGCGATACAAGTTCGCGCTTACGATCCTCATCTACAGCGTAAATAACTTGCTCTACTTCAACCGCGGCTGAGTTACGTTTATCAACTTCAATTAGCTCTGGGTTTTTAAGTAGTTTTTTACTGAGTTCAAACACGCTGTCATCAAACGTAGCTGAAAATAGTAAAGTTTGGCGATCGCCCGGGATATGTCGCAATATACGTCTAATTTCATCAATAAACCCCATATCAAGCATGCGGTCAGCTTCGTCAAACACTAAGGAGTCTACGCTTGAAAGTACCACACTGCCTTTAACTATATGATCAAGCAAACGCCCAGGTGTTGCCACTATAACTTGCGCTGTTTTAAGTGCTTTTATTTGAGGGCCAATACTTGCGCCACCATAGGCTAAAGCGCCATTGATATTAGTGCCTTGTGCGTACTTTTCAAAGCTTGCAAATACTTGCTGAGCAAGCTCACGGGTTGGCGTTAAAATTACAACGCGGGCAAGGCCTTGCTCATCTTTTTTAGGGGTATTTAAAAGCTTATGTAATAAAGGTAAAACAAAGGCGGCGGTTTTACCAGTACCTGTTTGCGCGCTGCCCATTACATCACTTCCGGCTAAAATAGGCGGAATAGTTTTAATCTGAATTGCGGTAGGTTGAGTGTAATTATTTTGCTCAATCGCTGTTAATAATAACGGGTCGAGATTAAGTGATGAGAACGTAGTGGCAGACATAGGCTTAGCTTTAAAATAACAAAGAGCGCTATTGTACGCATATTACTGTACTGCGTAAATTAACCAGTCCAGAAAAGTATTTAATCGTGGTTGCTCACTTTCACTTTAGCGCTAAAACAATAAAAAAGGCGCTAAATAACAGCTGTATTTAGCGCCTTTTATAATTTGCTGTAGCTTTAAGCTGGCTTTAGTGTCGCTTTACGCTCGTTGTAAAACGCTATTAAATCGTCAACTGTTGCTTGGCAGTATTCGCGTATACCCGAAACTACCATATGCTTTTCACCACTACCCACTTTAACGCCGTTTTCTAACAAGTTAAAACGTAGTGTAATTTTTCCGCGCTTGCCGGCGTACTCAAAACTAGGCTCTGCAAACTCAAGTTCTGGTGCTGTAATATCAAGATTATCAAGGTTGATAAGCATTGATTCGTAAATGATCATTGGGCGAGCAGGGTTAATCATTACCTCTTGCTTACCCATTAATGGAATAATTACATGCGGGAAAGTAGTACCAGAAAACTCAACATAATTTTTTATTAGGCTATTAGTCAGTGCTGGGCATTGGCTGGTTTTACCTTTGCGCTTTACCTTTAAAATAACCTTTTCGCCATTGGTTACATCAAACTCATCAGCCCCTTCAGGGAAGTTAAGTTTGGTGTTTTCATCAACCATACCGGCAAAAGTAAATTCCATTTGTTCACTAATACCGTAGCGGTCTAGTACCAATGAAAAAAGTAAGTCTCCTGGCGCGCAAAACTTTTTGGCATCTTTGTCGTGAAGTGGATTGTAATCGTCAGCAACGCATTTAGCGAATCGACAACCCTGCTCACGAGAGATAGAAACATAATCAGCATGCTGCTGAAAAAAAGGACTTAACATAGTTTATTCACTGCTTAAACTGCTTATAACCTATCTATATTACCAGAAAAAAAATACTGAGAGGTCGAATCTGTTAGATTAGTTGCTAAATAAAACAGAGCAATAAAAAACAATGACCTTTTATTTATTAGCGCTATCAATTATATGTGTTTTTCCGTACTGCAAAATATCAATAATGCGGCAACCCCTTTGGCACTACTTACTAGCTTTAAGTGTTGTAAGTGCATATTTTCAAAGTTATATAAATTTATATGCCCTGCTGTTAACCGGGCTTTACGTTGTTTTATACTACTGTGCGCTAAATACAAAGCAGGCAATAATACGCGCTACTTTAAGTACTGTTTTTATAGTTTCCTCATTAGCATTAGCACTTCATTGGGTACCTGGTTTTAATAACCTCCCCATTGTTATAAACGAGCGTATTTCAAGCGATGCGATTACTTTTACTCTTTATGCTAATTTTGATAAAGCTATGGCGGGGTTATTTCTTTGTGCTTACTTTTATTCGAATAAAAAAACTTTAAAAGCAGACTCTAATAAAGCGGGCCCATTAAACGTTAAACAAGCCAGTTTAATAATTATTGCTACTGTTTTAGCTACGCTCACTGCGGCTTTAATACTTGGACTTGTAAGCTTTAACCCTAAGGTTCCTGGCTTTTGGTTAGCCTTTATTGCTATTAATCTTTTATTTACCTGTGTTGCCGAGGAAGCTTTATTTAGAGGTTTACTACAAACTAAGCTTAACAAAATAATTACACCGACCCGTTTAGCAATACTTGCTCCTGTAATTACTGCAGGTATTTTTGCTTTGGCACATTTTGCTGGAGGAATTAACTATGTATTGGTTTCATTTATTGCAGGCTTGGGGTATGGCTATGTTTTTTATAAAACGCAGCGCTTAGAGTGGGCTATTTTATGCCATTGGTTGGTTAATATTTGCCACTTCTTTTTGTTTACTTACCCTATGCTCAGTAGTATTTAAGTCACTTACAAATACAAACAATTTATTAACCTATTAGCCTTGCATGTATTAAATTAAATGGGTATCTTTATTTCCTAACGAAATTAATAAATTGATGGATCAATTAGATATGCTAAGAGTCACAGCAACCTTAAGTTTACTCATTATTTTAGCTGGTTGTTCTGGAGCTCGCTTCCATACCAATATAACTAAAGATATTTTAGCAGAGCAGGTCAGTACTCGTGTTGCTAGAGGAGATCTTCAACAGTTTTATAGTGATCAAGAGGCGCACGAAAGCGGTGCTAAACTTTTAGGTCGAGTTGAAGGGCAGTTCTGTGTTAGCAACAATCGTGATGCTAAGCCTAATATTAGCTATAACCGCGCTAAGTCTCACGCCATTGACGCACTTAAGAATGATACTATGAATAGAGGCGGAAATGCTTTTACTATCAATTCTTGTGGTGAAACGTCTGTATCGTACTGCGACCTATCTGTTTTATGCACCGGACAGGCCTACGACTATTAATAAATTATATATTAAGCGCAAAGCTCAGTAGTACACGCTTTCCAGACTCGATTTTAGATACGCTGTGTTCGTACTTATCGGGTCTGAATAAATACACGCGATTAAATAAATTTATAATGCATTTTGAGCATTTAAATACCCCACCCGCTTTAGGTTTTTCTAATACAAAGTTGAGCTTGTAATAGCGCCCTTGCTGCACAGGGTCAATATGGTTCATTACGCTATGATTGGTTGGGTAAGTAACAAGGTTTATCGAAAATGTATTACTACTAAAAATAGCTTTGTTTTTAACGGTTGCAATCATACTGCCTCCTATGAGTTTATATGCCGCATTGTAGCATTTAGTAAATTGTGAATGCTTAGGCTAAACAATATCAAAATACGATGTCATATAGCTAAACAGCCTGAAACAAAAAAGCCGAGCTTAATAAAGCTCGGCTTTTAAAAGTACATTTTAGCAATTATGCACTTGGGTATTCGCGGTACGCACGCTCTATATTTTTAGCCTGCTTTTTAGAAATACCTAAATGAGCAAGTGCAACACGTAAACGAGCACGTGATAAGTCAGACCCCAATATTTCCATTGCATCAAGCACTGACGTACTTGACGTTTTGCCAGTAATTGCGACAAATATTGGCTCTAAAAAGTCTTTAATCTTAAGCTCGTGGAATGTTGCAACTTCTTTTGCTATTGCAAAAATAGCGGGCTTTTCAAAGCTACGTAAACCTTCAAGCTGCCATACAAAAAATTGTAGCGCTTGGCGAATCACGTTTTCGTCTGCTTTGCCGGCTGTTAATAGCGCAGGATCGTAAGTTGGAATACCACCTACAAAGTGCCCTGCAAGCTCAACCATATCCGACAGCGTATTAATACGTGTTTTAACTTCTGGTAATATTTTAGCGAGCATTTCGCCATTAAACTTCCAATCAACAAAGCGCTGAATTAACTGCTCGTCGGTTAGATTTTCACGGATCCACATGCCGTTTAACCAGCTTAATTTATCTACGTCGAATACTGGACCACCAAGCGATACGCGCTTCATGTCGAAGTTTTCAATCATCTCGTTTAACGTGAACTTTTCACGCTCATCTGGCATTGACCAACCCATACGGCCTAAGTAGTTAAGCACGGCTTCTGGCAGGTAGCCCATTTCTTTATAGTAATTAATAGACGTTGGGTTTTTACGCTTAGACAGCTTTGATTTATCTGGGTTACGTAGTAATGGTAAGTGACCAAGTACTGGTGCTTCCCAACCAAAATCTTCATACAGTTTTAATAACTTAGGTGCTGAGTTAATCCACTCTTCACCACGGAAAATATGACTAATTTCCATATGGTGGTCGTCAACTACGTTCGCTAAAAAGTACGTTGGAAAGCCATCCGCTTTTAAAAGCACTTGCATGTCTACGTTTTCCCACGGGATCTCAATTTCATCACGTAAGTAGTCGTTAAACTTAAATGTGCCTTCGCTTGGGATTTTCATACGTATAACGTAAGGTTTGCCTTCAGCTAAGTTTGCTTTAATTTCTTCATCTGTATGGTTTAAACCACGACCGTCATATTTAGGGCGTAGGCCTTCTGCCATTTGCTCTTCACGCATTTGATCAAGCTCTTCGCTTGTTGCAAAGCAGTAAAACGCTTTACCATCATCAACTAACTGATGCGCGTATTTTTTATATAAATCGCTACGCTCAGATTGACGGTAAGGACCAAATTCGCCACCCACATCAGGACCATGATCCCACTCAAGCCCTAACCAACGTAGGCTATCCATAATCGCAAGTTCAGACTCTGGCGTGCTACGTACTTGGTCTGTATCTTCTATACGAAGTACAAATTCACCGCCTTGTTGTTTAGCAAAACAGTAGTTAAATAAGGCGATATAAGCGGTGCCAAGATGCGGGTCACCAGTTGGCGACGGGGCAACACGGGTGCGAATTGTCATGGTATATTCTCTTTAAATAAGTGAGATAATAAAAGTGGTCTATGCAGCTACTTTGTTTAAGTAAGCAATAATATCATTTGATTCGTACAGCCATTGTACTTGGCCGTTTTGCTCTATACGCAGGCAAGGCACTTTAACTTTGCCGCCTTGTTCTAGTAGCTCTTGACGATATTGCTCATTGTCTTTTGCATCACGCGTTTCTATGTTTAAGCCTTCGCGTTTAATGGCGCGACGTACTTTTACACAAAACGGGCATGCTTTAAATTGATACAGTTTAAATTGTGAGGTTTGCTGATCAAGCTGTGCTTGCTCGTCGCTTGCACGCTTTTTACTGCGAGGAGTAAATACAAAATTAAAGAATAAGATTATACAACCTAAAAACCAACGAACTAATTTCATGTTCTGTGCTCTGCTTACAACAATTTAAGGAGCCAGATTTTAGCACAAATTTACAATCAAAAAAGTGTAATACTGCGAGAATTACACTCAAGTAATTTAATTTACTAAAAGTGCTTCTATAGCAAGACCATATCATCCCTATGAAGTACTTCTGCGCCACTATCGTAATCGAGTAATTGGCCTATTTGACTAGAGTGCGCACCCTTTATTTTATTTACCTCAACGCTACTAAATCGCGTTAAGCCCCGTGCAATCACTTGATTTTTTGCATCTATTAAATCAATTAAATCACCGCGTTCAAAACGTCCAAATGCATTAGTAACGCCTTTAGCGAGTAAACTTGCGCCTTTATTTTGAAGGGCACCAATAGCACCTGTATCAATAACAATTTGACCGGTACTTTTAGGCCCGGCTAGTAGCCATTTTTTACGGCCATCTTTTGGGGCGGTGAGTTTTAAAAAACGCGTGCCTGGTAACTCGTCACTCATACATTTTAAAATAACGTTTTTACCTGCACCTTTAGCAATAATAACTTCAACGCCTGCGCGCCTTGCAATATCGGCGGCTTGCAGTTTAGTTGCCATACCGCCGGTGCCTAAATTTGTGCCACTGCCACCAGCAAGTTGGCGCAGTTCATCGTTTATATGTGTTACCTCGCCAATGAGGGTGGCATCGGCGTTTGTGCGCGGATCGCTGGTAAATAACCCTTCTTGATCGGTAAGTAGCAGTAACTTATTAGCATTAGCCAAAATAGCGACAAGCGCCGATAAATTATCGTTGTCGCCTACTTTTATTTCACTGGTAGCGACTGCGTCATTTTCGTTAATGATGGGTACAACGTCGTAATTTAATAATGCATTGAGTGTATCGCGGGCATTAAGGTAGCGCTCTCTGTCGTCTACATCAGCGCGAGTAAGCAGCATTTGCCCCACATTTACCCCATATAAAGCAAACAAGCTCTGCCAAATATGAATAAGTTGACCTTGTCCAATTGCAGCAAGCATTTGTTTATCAATTAAGCTTCTGCCACAGGGTTTTAATAGTTGTTCACGCCCAGCAGCTACCGCGCCGCTCGATACTAAAATAACGTGATGCCCCAGCTTTTTAAGCTCGCAGCATTGGCGTACTAATTCAACCATATGCGCTTTATCTAGTTTATCGGTGCCGCCAGTAAGTACGCTTGTACCAAGCTTTACAACTATTACCTGTTCCCTTTGCATGTGCTTTTTACTACTGATTAATTAAAGATGAATTAATTTATACCAGCTCGGTATTTTTGAACAAGTTAAAAATATTCATGCTAGGATCTGATTTTATTAAATTATGTAAATTACTCTCTATGCCTGCCAGTTTATGTTTAATTATTGCCACCTTTTTATGGGGCAGCTCTTTTATAGCGCTTAAATACGCCATTGCCATTTACGACCCTGCATTGGTAATATTTTTACGCATGCTCACTACGTTAGTTTTGTCGCTTTGTTTATGGCGCTACGTTATTCGGTTTGAGTATTTAAAAGGTGACTGGAAGTATTTAGTGGGTATGTCGCTTGCTGAGCCTTGCTTGTACTTTTTATTTGAAGGCCATGCAATGGAATACACGTCAGCCTCGCAGGCCGGTGTTATTGTGTCGTGCTTGCCTATTATTATTGCGCTGCTTGCCTTTTTATTGCTTAAAGAATACATAAGTAAATCCATCGTGGTCGGTTTTACTTTGTGTATTGGCGGCAGTATTTTACTTACGCTTCTTTCACCCAGTTCTGAGCAGGCACCTAATCCGTTGTTGGGTAACTTTTTAGAGCTTATGGCTATGGTGTGCGCTGCATTTTATACCGTAAGTATTAAACATTTAGCTAATCGCTACTCGCCCCTGACTTTAATTGCGTTGCAAGGTATTAGCGGCAGCTTGTTTTTTGCGCCATTTTTGTTTTTTATCGACCTACCAAGCGAAAACCAACACGACTTAACCGCGCTTATGAGCATTTTGTATTTAGGCTCGTGTGTAACTCTTGGCGGGTATGGCATGTACAACTATGCAATTAGTAAAGTATCGGTATTAACCGCTGCTGCGTACTCTAATTTAATTCCTATTTTTACACTTATTTTGTCAGCTATTATTTTGGGCGAAGTGCTCAACGTTTGGCAATGGCTGAGCATATTTGTGGTATTTATTGGTGTAATGGTAAGCCAGCGCCATCAAGAACTTGTGGTTGATATACCGCTTAGTGAATCGGGCGAAGACATTTGCGCAGATACAAGCAATCTTAAATCAGTACCCGAGGCAAGGGAATCAAAAGGGTAACAGGTAAGCAAATACAGCCCAGGTGTTTGTAAAAATGTATTTTGGGATTGATGAATAACCTCAATCCCCGTTACTTTATAATTTTGTATCACCCCACTTTGCAGTTGCAAAGTAAACGCCTCCCCCACTTTGGCGTGTTGTAAAAATGCAAAATGGGTGTCGTTATGCCCTGCTATTAGCGCGCCTTTTTCGTTTCCAAATTCTTTTCCGCCAAGCTCCCCTGCGGGTAAAAATTGGCTCGGCGCAAATGCTAAATTACGACCACTCGCTCCAGCCAATACACTTAATGTTTTATTATGACTTGGCCAATCAAGCTTTGCAGTAACGTAGCTGTCGGCGTAATACCACGGCTTTACTTTAGTACCAGGTGATTTAAGCGCCTCTTGCCATGCTTGTTCAATTAATACTTGAGCAAGCCACGCTTTTGCCTGCATATAAGTACCGTGACCAAATAATCCAAGCCCAGCGATTAGTAAGCCCGCGCTTAGCCACTTTTTCATTTTAAGTCTCTTTTCATTTAGGGATTCGCTCTGTGTTTAAATTTAAGAGCACCAAATCCCAATAATAAAATACAGCCTAATACTATGTGCAGCCTACTTTGCCCATCGGTTTGTGGTAAACGCATTGCCATACCTTGTGGTACTGCATTACTAGCTTGCGCCATTTGCTCTGCCACTTCTTTTATTTGAGTTTGTTCAATTGCTATAAAAGCAGTAAACGGGCTAAGTAATTGATGAGTAAGTGCAAGCTCCTGTACTTCATCTTCAACTGTATTTTGCTCGTTGTATAAAAGTAATGACTTAATTTTTTGGCGCGCCCACAGTTTTGCTATACCTTGAGCGCTTGAGCTATTTTGTGTACTTAATTTAATACTTAAAGGCCCTTGTGCTGTTTGCCCAGCAAGTACCACACTTTTAGCATTATTAAGTTTTATAGCGACCATAATAGGCTCGCCAAAATATAAATCAGGTAGTGGTGATGGCCAAAAATCTAAGTTGTTACCGCTTTCATCGCTTAGTGCCAAATTAGTAATAGCCGGATGTGCAAGCTTATCAAACAACTGCTGCATTTTAGGTTGCACCTCACTTGTGCTGCCTATAAACGTAAATGAGCCCTTACCGACATCTGCCGCTCGACGCATAAAAAAGCTGTTAGGTGCGCTGCCAATACCCACTGTAAATAAGCGGCTATCACCTAATTTACTTTGAATATTTTTAAACAATGCATCCTCATTACTAACGCTACCATCAGTTAAAAATACAACTTGGCGTACAAAACCATCAAACTCGCTGCCATCAAGTACGGCATTAAGGGCACCTTGTATTTCAGTGCCGCCATCGGCTTCGAGGCTATAAATAAATCGCTCTGCACGGCGTAAATTAAAGTCGCTGGCTATAAGTGGTTTATCGCTCATTGGAGTCACTATGTTATCAAAAGCAATAATGTTAAAACTGTCGTCGCTATCGAGTAATGACAGCGCATAAAACAAGGCTTTTTTAGCTTGCTCCATAGATTGCCCGTGCATAGAGCCTGACGTATCAACTACAAATACCATTTCGCGAGGTAAGCGCTGAGTTTGTGTAAAGTGATCCCCCGGTGGCATTAGCATAGCAAGCCCGTATCGGTCACCATTTTCAAACTGCTGAGTAAAAAATGCGGCTTGAGCTTGCTC
This sequence comes from Pseudoalteromonas sp. NZS11_1, assembly GCF_015864275.1. Taxonomy (NCBI): domain Bacteria; kingdom Pseudomonadati; phylum Pseudomonadota; class Gammaproteobacteria; order Alteromonadales; family Pseudoalteromonadaceae; genus Pseudoalteromonas; species Pseudoalteromonas sp. NZS11_1. The sequence goes on along the minus strand of NZ_JADYXK010000001.1, from coordinate 453,945 downwards.
TTTTTGTAGCGGTTTAAACTCAAGTACAAAGTCGCGATTAACTGCATTTGTCTCATTTAACGCTATTTTATATTGCCCAAATGCTGTGTTTTGTACATCAACATTATGAAATTTAGAATTGATATCCACCAGCTCTAAGCCTACGTCTATATCAATGTTTAAGCTAAATTGGCTGCTTGGTACGTTATCAGTTTGAGTACTATTTTGAGTGATGTTTTGAATGCTGTAAACAGGGCTTAACCATCCCGTTGGGAGCGGATTAACATGCGCTTTATTTTGAGTACTAACCTCAACCTCACCACTAATCGCGTGATAACGCGGTGTAATGGTAGTCGGAAATCTAATAGCAAATGTACCGCTGCTATAATCAATTATTTCTTGATACTCAAGCTCAATTATTACTTGCTCACCAGGGCCAATATTTGCCACATTCGTAATAAACATATTGGCGCGTTGCTGGCGTACAAGGGCCGCTTGCTTACCTGCTTTTTTAGCCTCTTCGTATTTTTTTTCAGCTTCCACTTTTTTATCAATTTGGCCTTTAATGACTCGCTCACCTATACGCATCGTCATGGCATGTACGGCGCTTTCATCTGGCAATGGAAAAACGTAGCGCGCATTAACCGCAAACGGGTTTTTGTTTTGATAGGTTTGCGTTACTACAACATGATTAATTAGGCCGGTTAAGGTCATATTGGCGTCGCTTTTTAATATTATTGCTGGTCCTGCTGGCGCACCATTGCTATCAAAAAGTTCTAACTTGGGTGATTGCGCATGGCTTTTAAAGCTCGCTAACAGCACAATCGCTATGAATATAAAAATGCTTACTTTAGTAAGCATTTTGGTTGGTTTACTCAACATAAAATCACTCCATCGAACGCTTAGCTTTACTTAGATTCAGTTAGTTTTAGTTACTCGCCGTTTGGCCATTTGCTGGGCTCATTGAGCGAGTGGTAAGCGTTACGCGTCTATCAAAAAAGTTATCTTCCACCGTGTTGCTGTTAGCCAATGTTTGCTGCTCGCCAAATGCCTGCGTGCTTAAGCGTTTATGGCTCACACCGTGTTTTATTAAATAGCTTTGCACGGCATTTACACGCGCTTTAGAAAGTAAAAGGTTAGCTTGCTCATCGCCGCGTTGATCGGCAAAGCCACTTAAATCAAGTGCGAGTTGTGATTGGTTGTTTAACAAGGTAACGAGTTGATCTAACTGCAGCGCAAAATGCGGGGCAATAACACTTGAACCTGTTTTAAATTGCACCGTCATCGCCAATAAGTTATTAATTTGAACTTGAGTTAACTGCTCATTTTGATTGGCAAGCACTTCTAGCTGTTGCTCTAACATATTATTGTGGTTAAGCACGTGTTGGTAATCGCTGGTTTTTTCTTTCATAACCGTAATGGCACGCTCTTGCTCTGCAATTTTGTTATCTGCTACTTTTGAATCACCTATTAAACCACCGGCAAATGCCCCAATAAACGCACCTATTGGCCCGCCTACTACGCCGCCAATAATAGCGCCTGCACCTAGCCCAATAGCCGTTTCTTTATGGGCTTCTTTTGATGGCGTGTTAGATGTTGAGGCAATTGCTGGAGTACAAAAACTAGCAATCAGTGTTAACGCAATTAATGTCTTCTTCATGATTTGATCCTTAAACTTACTTTTTAATTTGTGATGTTTTGTTTTGATGGGTGTATTAAAACAAGTTCAAGTGGCAATAAAGGGGAGCAAAAATGGCAAACTGCTGAGCAATTGTGGCAAAAAAATGGCAATTGCCTTTTTAACCTTACTTAGGTTAAGAACTTCGTTATAGTGCACAACAGAGGCAATAGGATAATGATTAGAATGAAAAAAATAGCCATCATTGAAGATGAACCCGCAATCCGCGAAAACTACATAGAAATGCTGAGCTTACAGGGCTACCAAGTGAGTGGCTTTGCAGATCGCGCCAGCGCTGAAGCTGCATTTAAAAATGCCCTGCCCGATTTAGCCATTGTTGATATTGGCCTAGGCCATGAAATAGATGGCGGTTTTTTACTGTGCCAAACATTGCGATCGCTTTCTAAAACACTGCCTATTATTTTTTTAACCGCTCGCGATAGCGAAATAGATACCGTATGCGGCCTGCGCATGGGCGCCGACGACTACCTAACAAAAGACATTAGCTTGACTCACTTGGCTGCACGTATTGGTGCGCTATTTCGCCGAATGGAAGCACTTGAACAACCCGCTGATGCAAATGCACTCATAACACGCGGGCAGTTAACACTCGACACGCAACGTATGCAGGTTTTTTGGCAACAACAATTAGTTGATTTAACCGTAACCGAATTTTGGATGCTGCATTCACTTGCCCAGCGACCAGGCCATGTTAAAAGCCGTAACGAATTAATGAGCGATGCAAAAATTTATGTAGACGACAGCACCATTACTTCACACGTAAAACGTATTCGTAAAAAATTTATAGCACTCGATAGCACCTTTGATTGCATAGATACCGTGTATGGCATGGGCTATCGGTGGGAACAACACTAATGCTACGATTTGGTCTGCGCAGTAAATTTATATTACTTTCATGTTTTTTGTTTTTGCTGCCGTGGCTTGGCTACGAGTACGTATGGGAAATGGAAAAGTTTTTACGCCAAGGCCAAGAAAAAACCCTCGTAGGCACCACTCGTGCTCTTGCTACTGCATTACATGAGCGCCCCGCATTATTTGACGAGCAAACCAACTTTTTAGACCAAGTAGTAAAAGGCCGCGATTTATACGCTTATAATCTTAAAAACCCTATTCAGCTCGACGGTAAACTTAACGATTGGGACAGCTACCAGCCGTTATTTTGGCATTACGACAAACGCTACTTACAAAAAACAGATAACAAACATCAAGCCAGTGACTTATCGTTTGATCATATGGTGGGAAAATTTGATAACTACTTATACGCCGCATTTAAAGTCACCGACAATACCCTTCTTTATCGCGCTAAAAATAGCTTAAGCATTACCAATAACGATTATTTACAAATTGGCCTAAAAACGCCAGACGGTCAGTTTAATACTTACATTATTGCGCCGCGCCAAGATGGTTGGGTTAATGCGTTTGATGCAAATACCAAAGCCCCTTTTACAAAAATTCAGGGCTATTTTGAAAGTACCAAATCAGGATATAACGTAGAGCTGCGCTTTCCTATTAACATGCTGGGCAACAAACTTGGCTTTGCCATTGTTGACATTGATAGTAAAGAGGCATTGTTAGAGCCTAAAATAATGTCCACTTCAAACTTAAATAACCCAAACGATTTAGGCTCGGTATTAGTCCCTTCTCCAGAAATTAGCCGTATTTTAAAAGGCATGGGCCACAGTGGTAGCCGCATTTGGGTGGTTGATAACCATCATCGTGTACTTGCACAATCGGGTACTATTCAAAATGCAGATGGCGTTTGGGCTGATGGACTTGCTAACCAAGCTCCCGAGACGTGGTGGCAGCGCTTTGAGCAAAATTACTTGCACCCAATTTACTATAAAATATTAACGCGCCCCGAAAATGAGTTTTTAGATACCCTGCACGATGTAGCTTCTATGCAGGGCACACATTTAGCGAAAGCATTAAAAGGACAACCAGCATCGTCTTGGCGATTAACACCCGACAGTAAAGCCGTTATTTTATCGGCCGCTTACCCTATTTGGATTCAAGACCAAGTAATTGGCGCAGTAATAGCAGAGGAAACCACAAACGGCGTACGTACGCTGCGTAATAAGTCACTCGAAAAACTCTTTAACGTTATTTTAGCTGTGATGCTAATTGGTACTGTGACTTTATTCTTTTTTGCCTCACGTATATCGAACCGAATTAGGCGGCTGCGCGATACAGCTGAACAAGCAATTGATGCACAAGGGCGTGTTACCGGCAGTATTAATTACAGCGATGCTAACGATGAAATTGGCGATCTGTCTCGTAGTTTTTCAAACATTGTTAGTAGACTTGGTGGCTATACCGATTACTTAGAAAATATGTCGTCGCGGTTGTCACATGAGCTGCGCACGCCTGTTGCCGTAGTGCGCTCGTCACTCGAGAACTTACAAAGCTTGCCACAGAACGAGCTGAGTCAAAAATACCTCGATCGCGCCAGCGAAGGCGTTGAACGCTTAGGTAAAATAATAACCACCATGAGCGAAGCCACTCGCCTTGAGCAAAGCATTCAAAGCAACGAACCTGAACCTTTTGATTTACAAAAAGTAATAAATGGTTGCATGCAAGGCTATCAGCTTACTTACCCAAACCAGTTATTTACGCTTGATGTATGCCAAAACAAATTACCTATGCAAGGTGCTCCGGAGTTTATAGCTCAGCTACTTGATAAGCTTATTAATAACGCGCTGGAGTTTAGTGAAGCCAATACGGCTATTAATGTAGGCCTTAAGCAGAGCGAAAATAAAGCAATATTAACAGTGAGTAACACAGGCCCCGCGTTACCCGAAGGATTAACTGAGCATATTTTTGACTCTATGGTGTCGGTACGTAGCCAGCAAATGCAGCAACAGCCACATTTGGGGTTAGGTCTTTATATTGTAAGGCTGGTGTGCGACTACCATAAAGGCAGTGTAACAGCGCAAAACAACGAACAAGGTGATGGTGTCGTATTTACCGTAACACTGCCGTTAGTTACTGGCTAAGTCTGTATTTTTACCATTATATTTATAGCTACAGCATTATATGTAAATAGTAAGTACGCAATAAATTAAATTCAGCCGTATATTCTTTGTTAAAATAATTTATTTTTATTTACCTTAAATCCATATAAATTAACAATCATATTCTGCTCGTCCCTCAAAACCTGCCGATTACAATTTAGTACAACTTCAAATGTAACTATTCACTTTTAATTCAGTCGAATGACCATACCCTACATCATATTAAAGTATTAAATTGAAGGAATACTCATGAAACCATCACTAGAGCGTGAAGAACTAGACTTTATTTTTGACTTATACAGGCCCTCTAAAAAACCTGAGTCTGAAAATGTAAAACCAAAAAGTACAAACTACAAAGAGCTAAGAAAGCACGACGCGACTAAAAACCAAGGCGTATCGCACTACTTAGTCTAATTTTATTACGCTTGGGACTTCTCATGTTCTAAAAATGCTTTAATGCAGTTTATTTCTGCAAGTTTTACTTCTTCGCCTATTTCAGGGCCTTTTTTGCCATTTTTAAGTGCATCTTGCACTACTTGTTTCTTATCCAATTTTTGCAGTTCAGTATGAATTGCTCGCAGTTTAGCTGCTTGCGGGTATGGCTTATCTACCAGTGTTTCACCACGCCCTTGTGCATCGCATTGGCATGCTTGGGTAAACGCTATAAAACGTTCTGGGTGTACCAACGCATTTAAGTTAGTCACTATTAGCTTGTGAATGGTTTGCGGCCTTAACTGATCAATCGTGTGGCAAAGGGTGTGATTATCACTGGTGAGTACACCAACATCGCGAAAACGGTTAGGCACTTTTAAGCGCTCACAAAACGCCTCAATAACTGCAACACCTTCGCGTTCGTGCCCACGTAGGTTTCCATATTTTTTAAAACTAAGCGCTTTTCCAAAATCATGGGTAAGTGCAGCAAAACGTGCTTCCAAGTTAAAATTTAAATCGGCTGCACGCCTAAGTACCAGCATAGTATGTACAAATACATCACCTTCAGGATGATGGTTTGCCGGTTGCGGTACATTAACCATGCGCTCAAGTTCTGGAAAAATACCTAAGTCTTGCAGTGCTTCAAAATAAAGCTCAGGGTGCTTTTCACCCAGTGCTTTTTCAGTTTCAAGCCACACGCGCTCAGGTACTAAATGATTTAGCTCACCTTTATTTTTAAGCTCGCGCATTAATGCATACGTACTTGGGTGAATACGCCAATCACTGCCATAGCGCGCTAAAAAACGGGCAATACGCAGTACTCGAACAGGGTCTTCTACAAATGCCTCAGTGGTGTGGCGCAGTGTTTTATTTTGTAAGTCAGTTTGGCCATTAAACGGATCAATAATATTACCGTGTTCATCAAGCGCCATTGAATTTATGGTTAAATCACGCCTTGCTAAATCTTCTTCTAGCGTCACTGTTGGGCTGGCATCAACCACAAAGCCAGTATAGCCTTTGCCGCTTTTACGCTCTGTGCGCCCAAGTGCATATTCTTCTTTTGTTTTTGGGTGCAAGTAAACCGGAAAGTCGCTACCTATTGGTACAAAACCGAGCGACTGCATTGTGTCTGGCGTTTCACCAATCACTACATAATCGTTATCTTTTGATTTTATATTTAGCAGTTTGTCGCGCACTGCACCACCAACGAGGTAAACTTTTTTTAAGTTACTTTTCACTTTATTCCCATAAACATTAATAAAATTGTTTGATACTAATCATAACATTAATTAAAAAATTCTGCGGTGTTTGCCAAGCTTAAGTAAGCTCATTACAATGGCGCATTATTTTCAGCTATAGCCTCACAATTAATGAAAAACCATTCATCAAAAAAAGAACTTATGTTACTACCCATTTTATTAGTGGTTATTTTAATGTGTGTGGCGGGTCACTTTTTACTACAAGCAAATTTTCAAGACAGTAATGTGGTTGAATACATGTTAGCAGCACTGCCGTTTGCTATGTTTGGATTGGTTATTGTGGCGTTTAAAATGGCGGCTAAAAGCGAAAAGGATGAACAAAACGAGCAGGACTCTTAATCCTACTCAGTTTTAGCTACTTATTATAATTTAAAGTATGTGATAGCCAAACCAGTCTGGCTTTATAGGCTGCGATATACCGCTGGGCGTGAGCTTAATGTTTAGCTGGCTGTCGAGTAAATCAATGGCAAAGCAATCGTCTACGTCATGTAAATCATCTTTATGAATATGGCTAAGCCCTGCGAGTAAATCGCTTTTAGCTCGCTCTTTAGCTTCATGGCTACTGCTTGCAACATACAGTGCAAAGTCGTGTTGCTCAGCCATAGAATCACTTCTGTAAGCGCCTAAATTTACAAAATATAGTTGTTTATTTTGTTCAACGTACGTATCAACAATCTCTACTTTAAAGCCATCAATATGGTTAATTGCCATGTAACTATCCATGTGAACACTACTTCTGTCGCCTACCCATTGGCTTTTTAACTTTGAATAAGTTTGCTCAATGTTTTGCCCTACAACAAAACGAATATCATGCATTTCAATGTGGCAACCTTGAATCCGGCCACCTAAATACACCATAAATAACTGCATGCTTTTCCTTAACCTAAATTATCAACATCAATATTATGCTTTTTAATCAACTTATAAAAATCTGAGCGATTGCGCTTGGCGAGCTTAGCGCCTTCGGCTACGTTACCACCTGCCATTTTTAAAGTGTTAATTACATAGTCGCGCTCAAACTCTTTTTTAGCGTCGTTTAGTGATAATGGTTCTACGTTTGTTTCGTTACTATTTAGCGCAGCTAATACTAAGTGCTCTGAAATAACATCGCTTGGCGTTAATGCTACAACCTGCTCTACTACGTTTTGTAACTGGCGAATATTACCTGGCCAGTCGTAACGCACAAGCGCATGCATAGCATCGCTTGCAAAGTGTTTTTCAGTTTGCTTCATGCGCTTAGCAATACTTGCACTAAAGTGCTGTGCTAATAAACTTATATCTTCGCGGCGTTCACACAGTGGCGGTAATTTTAAATTAACTACGTTTAAGCGATAGTATAAATCTTCTCTAAATTGCTGGTTTAAAATAGCTTCAGGAAGATTTTTATGTGTTGCCGATACAATACGTACATCAATTGCTATTTCTTCTTGAAAGCCTACGGGGCGAATTGTTTTTTCTTGTAATACGCGCAGTAACTTAACCTGCAAGTTAAGTGGCATATCGCCTATTTCATCTAAAAATAGCGTGCCGCCCTCAGCTTGTTGAAACAAGCCTTGGTGATCTTTAATTGCGCCCGTAAAAGAGCCCTTTTTATGACCAAATAATTCGGACTCTAAAAGCTCCCCTGGTACAGCGCCGCAGTTAATTGCAACGAAAGGGCCACCGCTTACATGACTATGCTGATGAATCGCTTGTGCGAGTAGCTCTTTACCTGTACCACTAGCCCCCGAAATCAATACATTAACTTGCGTTGGCCCAAGTAGTTTTACTTGCTCTAACAAGTGCAGCATTGCACCACTGCGCGTAACTATATTACTTTTAGGTGCTGCTTCATCTGCATTAACACCATGTATTTCTATCGCTTTAGCAAGGCTGTCAAATAGCTCATCTTTATCTACAGGTTTAGTTATAAATGCAAAAATGCCCTGCTTAGTTGCCTCTACGGCATCAGGAATTGAGCCATGCGCTGTCATCATAATGACAGGTAATGCAGGGTAGCGGCTTTGCAACTGACGATGCAGTGCCATGCCATCCATTTCATCCATACGTAGGTCGGTTATTACGGCGTCAAACACTTGGCTTTTAAGTATTTGTAGTGCGGTTAAGCCGCTTTCACAGGTCGTTACTTCGTATCCTTTTGATTCGATACGAATAGCGAGCAGTTTTAATAAGCTAGCGTCGTCGTCAACGAGTAATACTTTTGCACCTTGCACTTTAGTTGCTGCCATAGTTACTGCTCCTTAGTTTCTTCTCGTAGTAAAAGCTGCTGCTCAATAGTTGCTAACGATGAGAGGGTTTCTTGCATTTTATTGTTAAGTGCTTGCTGCTCTTTTTTAGCATTTATTTGCATAGTCACTTGCTGCTTTTGAAGCCATAAATATTGCTTTATATCATCTGGCCAAAAGTAAGCAAGATCGAGTTTTAGCAACTTAGTCATTACCGTATTTGGATCATCATTTATGTTTAAGCACATAAATTTAAAAAAACGTTTAAGATCGTTTTCACCTGTAAAAATATCTTTTTTTGGCACCAATTTAAATCCGCCACACTGATTAGCGTGCCATGCTATAACTTGCTCTGCAGGCGGATAGCTTGGTTCAATTTTTGGTCTGGGTTTTGGACTAGGTTTACTGTTTTTGTCGTTTGCTATTTTGGTATCGACCACAGGTGCAGGTGTAATTGACACACGCTCTTCTTGCCCATTATTAATTTCACAACCTGATATAACCATGCTGCTACTGAGCACACATAAAATAGCGATTAAACGCAAGCGCATGTTAATTAACTCCTAGATTTTTTGTTATGGGAATTTTAATTGAAAACCGGCAACCATGCGGCTCGTTATGCTCAACAGTAAGTGTACCTCTTAGCTGTTCAACAGATTCTTTCACAATAGTTAAGCCAAGCCCACTGCCTTGCAGCGTAACATTTTTACTGTGTTTACCTTGATAAAATGCGCTGAAAATTTGAGTTTTTTCTTGCTCTTTAATACCGCACCCTTTATCAAGCACAGCAATGCAAAGTTGGTTTTGCTCAAGTGCTAAATTAATAGTAACGCTTTGCTTATCTTGTGAAAATTTTAAGCCATTTGAAATAAGCTGAATTAAAATCATCTCAATAAGCTCACTAGGTAAAGCAAGCTGTTTATTAGGTAAGTTATTTTGCCATTGTAGAGCTTGCTGACGCGCACTTAAGCGATGTTCAAAATGGCTATAAATTTTATTAATAAGATAGCTAAACTCAACTTCGCTTAGGCTGTCTTTACTGGTGCGAATAGCATTATAACTCAGCAGGCTGTCAATCATTGTACGAAGGCGCACCATAGATTGGCTAATAAGCTCAAGCACTGCTTTTTGCTCAGCAGTAATTGGGCCTACTATTTCATCAGTTAGTAAATCAGTGCCTTCGACCATTGAAGCAAGCGGCGTTTTCAGCTCATGGGTAACATGTCGTAAAAAGGTATCTTTTTGCTGCTCAAGCATATGAAGTTGCTCTTGCACCCATTGGAGTTTTTCTCCTAGCTCAACTAGCTCAGCGGAGCCTTTCACAGATATTTTTTGCTGCCAATGCCCCTGCCCTAGCTTATCAATAACCGTAGTTAACCCTTTTAGTCGCCCACTTATACGCCATAAAAAACCACCACCAACAATTAAAGTAAGCGGAATGAGTGCCACCAGCCAGTTTATAAATGAAGTTTGTAGGCTTGTAAGCTCATTTTGGTTATTGGTAATTTGCGCTTCATTTTTATCACGTAACCATAAAGTAAGCTCAGCAACTAAATCGCTCACTGGCACAAATAGCTCCGCTTGCTGTTGTTTTTGCTCAACAAGCTCTACATGCGCTGTTTGTAAGGTGACATATAAGCGTTGCCATTGGTGGGTGTAATCTTTATCCGTGTTTACAAATTTAAGTTCATCAATACTTTGCAGGGATGATTGCCATTTATCGACAATGAGCTTATCTAACGATTCGCTTTTTAATACCCAGTTTTGCCTAGTGGCGCGCTCAAGGCTGTTGAGTTCTTGTTTTAGAGTATTAAACGATTTGGTAACTTGGTAGTTGTTACTCACGATACTTTGAGTCACTGCTAATTGCTTGTTAAGCGCATTTAAAAATACAATCACCACTATAGAAAGCGGGAGTAACGAAAGCAGCATACTCATTGCAAATTGCCCAATTAAATTAGGCCGCCAGTTAAGCATTGCATGGTATTTTTTAGCTATGGTTGCTGGCATTTCGTTTAGTCCTTTTAAGTTAAGCGCTCTATTATTAAGTGCTTACCTTATACACTAGCTGAACCAGCAATTATATTTAATACGATTAACAGCCAGCGCTACAAAAACAATGTGTCGCCAAATAGAGACAACGTAAACCATTGATTTTTAAAACCTACCTTTAATCTCACTATATAGTGTTGCAAAAGGCATACAAAAATTACATTAAACCCCGTAAAAACTTCCCACCCCTTTCAAGTTAAAAATATAAACACCTGAAAATTAACAACAATTATTTTTGGCATCATTTTTGTATTAGCAGTAATAACTTTAATCAATAAGGAAATAATTATGAACAAACGCATTTTAGTAATTTCATCATTACTGGCTTTAGGCTTTTTAGGCGCTAACGCACACGCAATGGACGTTCACGCGACTTTTAACGAGCTTGATAAAGACAGTAATGGCACATTAAGTGAAGCCGAAGCAGGTGAAGATGCCGTTCTACACGAGAATTTTTTACAAATTGATACTAATCAAGATGGGCAATTGTCGCTAGATGAATTCAAAAAATTTATTCAATAAACTCATTTAATAAGGAACGTGATTATGAAACAACTTATAGCCGCTTTTTCATTAATGTTTTTAGCAATTAGTGCCACCGTAATTGCATCGCCAACAAGCGTGCGCTTTGCCCATTTAGATAAAGATATGGATGGACAAATATCAATTGTAGAAGCAAAGGAAGACAAAGAAGTAATGAGACAATTTGCCGACTTAGATGAAGACGGTGATGAAAAAGTCTCAAAAAAAGAATTTGAAAGCTTTAAGCCTTAATGAGTAATTACTGATTAAGCTTTACTTAAGCTTGTTACAAGTAAACTGAATTTAAAAGCATTTGCCATAATCCCTGAGGGAGTGTGTAAAAGGATTTAATGTTGGGAGTTAAATTACGGCAAGTGCTTTTTTCCTTTTTACTTTATTTTAGCCACGAACTTTTAATACATCTTTTGGAAGGAAGACCATGAAGATACTTTCCCTTGTTATAAGCATTTTAATGCTATTAAGTTTTGATGCCGCGGCACTTGATGTAAAGCAACGCTTTGATCACCTAGATAGCGACAAAAGTGGCTATTTAACACACGACGAACTTGATCCCCAACCACAACTTTTAAACACCTTTGTAAAATGGGACAAAAACCAAGATAACCAAATTTCGCTAGTCGAATTTAAAAGTTATCTAACTAACAACCTTTACTAAGTGATTTGTATGAAAAGTATTAGCTATATAACGCTGCTGGCGTTTAGTATTTTTAGCACATTTAGTTTTGCCGCAAGTAACGACATTGCAAAGCAATTTAAAAAGCTAGATAGGAATAAAGACGGTTTTTTATCACGTCCAGAAACCGCTATAGACCCGGCTTTGTGGTCACGGTTTTCAAGCTACGATCAAGACAAAGACGGTAAGCTAACGCTAAGTGAATACAGTTTATACACTAGTAAATAAACCTTTTCAAAAGCTAGATATTTTTATGTTCTAGCTTTACTGCTTTTTTCTTCATCATAATTCGTCTCACATATTGGTATTATAAAATTGGGTTTGCTAATGTTAACGCACTAACAATAAAAAATAATGCCTTATGTTGCTCAAAAAAATAATCAAACCTCTCATCCTAGCAAGTCTTTGTGCAAGCTCTAGTTACACTCTCGCACAAACTAAAGTAATTTATAACGCCAATGGTTATACCCCTTTATACCAAGGTGAAGTACAGCAGTTTACTACCCTCGTTATTAAAAATGGCAAGGTAGTAAAACTAGGTAGCGATACACTTAAAGATAGCTACCCGGATGCCAAGCTAATTGACGCGCACGGTAATACCTTATTACCAGGCTTAATTGATGCTCATGGGCACGTTATTGGCCTTGGCGATAATTTATCGCAACTTGATGTACGCGGTGCAAAATCGGTTGATGAAGTAAAAAATAAACTAAAAATATTTGCTGGCAACAAACAAGGTTGGATTATAGGGCGAGGTTGGAACCAAGAGCTTTGGGCTGATACACGATTTCCTACAGCTAAAGATCTAGACAAAGTAGTGAGCGATCAACCTGTGGTGCTTTCGCGGGTTGATAGCCACGCCATTTGGGTTAATTCAAAAGCACTCGAACTTGCTGGTATTACTGCTCAAACAAAAGCGCCTGAAGGCGGTGAAATAATTAAAGACGAATTTGGCAATCCTACAGGTATTTTTGTAGATAAAGCAGAAGCGCTAATTACCCAGCATATGCCAGCCCCTTCAAAGCAAGATATAAGTGACTCGCTAGATGCAGCAGGTAAGCATTTATTAAGTTTAGGCATTACCTCTACTCACGATGCAGGTATTGATAAAACCACATGGGAGGTTTACAAAGAGCGCGGCGACCTCGGTAATTTACCGCTACGTATTGTGGCAATGTTAAGCGGTGCAAGCCCTGATTTAGACACGATGTTAAAGGCAGGCCGATACCACGACAAAAATGATTTTATGGAAATTCGCAGTGTTAAAGTTTACGCCGATGGCGCACTTGGCTCTCGCGGAGCCGCTCTGATTGAAGAATATGCAGACAGACCTGGTCACCATGGTTTAATGCTTGAAACACAAAGAAAACTCGAAGCGCTCTTTACACAAAGCTTTAAAAGCGGCTTTAGCGCAAATACTCACGCAATTGGCGATAAAGCAAATAAAGTAGTACTTGATGCCTATCAAAATGTGTTTAAAAAAACGGGCGGTATATTACTACGTAACCGAATAGAGCACGCACAAATTGTAACGCCTGAGGATATCCCTCGCTTTAAAGCGTTAAAAATAATCCCTTCAATGCAGCCAGTACATGCCACTTCTGATATGCATATGGCAGAGCAACGCTTAACTGAAAAACAATTAACCGGTGCCTACGCTTGGCAAACATTTTTAAAGCAAGGATCGGTTGTTGCAGCAGGCTCTGATTACCCGGTAGAGCTTGCAAATCCATTTGATGGTTTGTATTCAGCCATTACACGCATGGATCATAACAAACTACCTGAAAACGGCTGGCGCGCAAGTGAAGTACTAAGCCGCGAAGATGCATTACGTGCATTTACTCTCGGTGGCGCTTATTCAGCTCATCAAGAATTTAAGGTGGGTAGTTTAGAAAAAGGTAAATGGGCCGACTTTATTTTAATTGATAAAGACTACTTTAAAGTACCTGTTGACGAGATATACAAAACAAACGTACTGCAAACATGGGTAGCAGGTAAGCTTCGCTATAAAAAAGAAGAGGTTACAAAAGCACCATAATCAAAAATAAACAAATTAATTATTAAATTTAATTAAAGTAATCAAAAAGTGTGTCGATAAGGAGGGGTATTTATAAAATCCCCTTATGTTTCAGGAAGAAAACATGTTATCAAAAAAAATAACTCTTACTTTATCGGCACTTTTTACACTATCACTCTCAGCTTGCTCTACCCATCCTGTTTACAATGGACATGCACCACATAACAATATTGGCTATAATAATGCCCATAATCGCTATGCTGAAAATAACCAGCCGCGCGTGAGTAATTGGCAATTTCCAGAAAATAACTACCGCCCAATTAACAGCAGTAAGTTACTAAGTAATTACACAGAGCAATTAGCAATGAAACTAATTGAGAATATGAATTACATAAATAGTAGCACGCCTATCGCTATAACTTCGTTTGTAAATTTAGACGACAACCTGCAAACTACTAATATTTTTGGCAATCATTTAGCTGAAAGCTTTATTACTGAATTACAAGAGTTTGGTTTGTCTGTTGTTGATTATAAGCACACAGGCACAGTGCACGTGACACCGATGGGTGATTTCTCATTTAGCCGTAATGGCAAAGATATTAAAGGCTACCCACATATTGAATACACTTTAACTGGCACGCTTACATACACCAACCGCGGTGTTGTTGTTAATGCTCGTATTATTGGCGCTAAATCTAAAGTAGTGGTGTCATCAGCTAAAGGGTTTATTCCCAGCTTTGTGGTTGAATCGCTATACCCTACTCGCAGAACAGATGGAATAGTACTAGACGCTATTCAATAAAACTAAAAAGGGTTAACGCAAGTTAACCCTTTTTATTTGTGTAATAAAACATGTTTAGCTAAACATGTTTTTCACATCTTTTAGCATATCGTTGTATTCATCACTTGTGAATAATTGCATAGACGGTATTACACCTTTATCTATGTACGTTTGCAGCGCTGCTGACTTATCAGAAACCTGTAATGTTCCCTCTAAAATAGCGCCTACTCGAATAAAGTCTACGTAACTAACTTTATCAGGTTTGTAACTTGGATCTGCCCAGCTTAGAGCTACATCAACAAACTCTTTAGGAAATTCCCACGCTTGCATAATCGACGAGCCAATTTTTCCACTCAGCTTTTGAATTGCGTGCGCTAAAAAGCTTGGGTTGGCAAACACTTCAGGGTGGCGCTCAGCTTCTGTTAAAATTGGTAATACACCAATATTATAAACAAGCGCAGCTAATGTAATTGAATCACGATTTAATGAAGTGTGTTTATTGTTTTTTAAGTAAAACTCCATGAGTGTTATTGAATGGCTAGCAACGGTTAATGTTTTTTGCCAAGCCTTGCCCATGTAGCCTTTAATTAGCTCATTGTTTGATACAAATAATTGCTCCATAGCCATAGCCGTTGCAATATTTTTAATTTGGCGCAACCCAATGCGAGTCACTGCTTGTTGTAAATTAGATACTTTTACAGAACGTCCCATAATCGCACTATTAGCTACTTTTATCATACGAGCTGAAAGCGCTGGGTCTTGTGAGATTACATCTGACATTTGCATTAAATTCACATCAGGGTTATCTGCAGCTTGGCGAACCTTAATCGCTACTTCAGGTAGCGTTGGTAAAACCAACGTATCGTTATTTATTCTATCGACTAGAATCGTTAATAAAGCGTTTTCTGTAGACATAAAGCTGCCGTCCTTTTGTGTTCAGCCTGTAAAGTAACTGCAAACTCAGGCAGTTAATTTTCGTATTAGTAATATAATTAGTATTGTCTAACTTACCGATAAAGTTAAGAAAATTATAGAAGTTTATTTTTATTTATAATGCTTTATCGCTCATGCTTGCCTTACAACGCCAAATACTTGCTATTTACTATTTAGTTTTGCTTTAATGCACTCACAATTAAGGAAGCGTTTGTACATATTTAGTTTTTTAACTAAAGCAGTACAAATTATTAAACTTACTTTTTAACAGGTAATATAATGATCTTAAATAAAATTAGCCAAGCAATTATGCTCTCTGGTGTCGTTTTTCTTAGTGCATGTTCTGAACAAGCGCCGTCTTCTACCGACAACACAGCCACAGAGCTTGCTCAAAAAAGCAGTGCACAATCAGGCCCTGAGCTTATTAATGCAAATAACCAACGTTTAGATATTTACACCGACTTTAGCTTACAAAGTGATTTATCGCACTTAAGCGATAACCAACGAGCAATGGTTGCAAAGCTTATTGATGCTTCAAAAATAATGGACGAGTTATTTTGGAAGCAATCTTTTGGTGAAAATAAAGATGCGTTTTTAGCAAAGTTAGGTGATGAAAAAGTACGTAAATTTGCCGATATTAACTACGGTCCATGGGATCGTTTAAATGGCGATGAAGCGTTTTTATCCAGCTATAAAGAAAAACCTCTTGGCGCACAGTTTTACCCTGCCGATATAACCAAAGAAGAGTTAAACAATGCAGATGTTGAAGACAAAACAGGCCTTTACTCTGTAATTAAGCGTGATGAGCAAGGTAAGCTTTACAGCGTGCCATATTCAAAAGAATACGCTAATGAGCTTGCAAAAGCCGCTGACCTTTTACGCGAAGCAAGTAAACTTGCTGACGATAAAGAGTTTGCTAACTATCTAAACTTGCGTGCTGATGCCCTACAAAAAGATGACTTCCAAGTATCTGACTTTGCTTGGATGGATATGAAAAACAACCCAGTAGATGTGGTTATTGGTCCAATTGAGACTTATGAAGATCAATTATTTGGTTACCGCGCAGCTTATGAATCTTACGTACTTATTAAAGATTTAAAATGGAGCGAACGCTTAGCTAAGTTTGCCGCATTTTTACCAGAGCTTCAAAAAGGCTTACCCGTTGATGCTAAGTATAAACAGGAAGTACCGGGCTCTGACGCCGACTTAAACGCTTATGATGTTGTTTATTACGCAGGTCACTCTAACGCGGGGAGTAAAACAATTGCAATTAACTTACCAAACGATGAGCAAGTACAGCTAGAAAAAGGAACTCGTCGCCTGCAACTTAAAAATGCGATGCGTGCTAAATTTGATAAAATTTTAGTACCAATTTCAAAGCAGTTAATTGTACCTGAGCAGCGTAAACACATTACTTTTGATGCATTTTTTGCCAATACGATGTTCCATGAAGTCGCTCACGGTTTAGGTATTAAAAATACAATCACAGATAAAGGTACTGTTCGTCAATCATTACAAGAACACGCAAGTGCGCTTGAAGAAGGTAAAGCCGACATTTTAGGCCTGTACATGATTGAGCAATTACTTAAAAAGGGCGAAATTACAGAAGGAACTATTGAAGATTATTACACGACCTTCATGGCGGGTATATTCCGCTCAGTTCGTTTTGGAGCATCAAGTGCGCATGGTAAAGCAAATATGATTCGCTTTAACTTTTTTGCTCAAGAAGGCGCTTTTTCTAAAAATGAAGAAGGCCTGTACCGCGTTAATATGGAAAAAATGAGCATTGCAATGGCCAAGCTTTCTCGCTTAATTTTAACCTTACAAGGTGATGGCGATTACGAAAAAGTAGATCAACTAATTGCAACGCATGGCGATATAAAAGAAGAACTTGCTGAAGACTTAGAAAAACTAAGTAAAGCAAATATCCCTGTAGATGTAACGTTTAAACAGGGTAAAGAAGTACTAGGGCTTAAATAAGTTTAGTTAAACTTAGCTAAACCCTAAAAAAGCGTTGCAGCTTAAAACTGCAGCGCTTTTTTTAACGCTGTAATTTGTACATCTGTATACGGCACAGCTGGATACTTACCCCAAATTGGCGCAGGCCAAGCAGCATCAGTAGTAAAGCGTGCAATATGGTGAATATGTAATTGCGGCACCATATTACCCAAAGCCGCTATATTTAACTTATCAGGGCTAAACACATCCATTAATAATTTACTTAGCTTGGCTGACTCTTTTAAATACACAACTTGATCATCCTCAGATAAATCAATTATCTCTTTTAAGTTAGCCTGCCTAGGCACTAATACAAACCACGGATATTGGCTGTCGTTCAATAAAAGTACTTTACACAGTGGCCAATCGGCAAGCTCTATACAGTCGCGTTTAAGTTCTGGCGCTAGTTTAAATTCAGGGTTAGTCATTGTTATGTCCTACTTTGTCTTTAATAATCGCCACTTTATAGCATTTAGTTGCAGTTGCACACGCTTGGCTTTACCATCAAAGCAATATTTATAATAAGCTAAGGCAACCTTGTGCTAAAAAAAATAAAACACCTCTCACTAGCCCTCCCATTAATGGTTGGCGCTATTAGTGTTCAAGCAAAACCTTTATCGTTGGAGCGTATTTTTGACGATCCGAGCCTTTCAGGTAAATCACCTGTACAACTTAAATTTTCGCCTGACGGCAGCCGTGTAACTTATTTACAAGGCAAAAGCGATGACTACAACCGCTACGATTTATGGGAATACAATCTAAAAGATAACACCAACCGTGTGCTAGTTGATTCGGCAAAGTTATTTTCAGGCCCAGAAAACCTATCTGATGAAGAAAAAGCACGCCGCGAACGCCAACGTACTTTTGGTAAAGGCATATTAGAATACAAATGGTCTAAAGACGGTAAAGCACTTTTATTCCCACTTAACGGCGACCTTTACTATTACGATTTAGCCTCTGCTAAAAGTAAAAAACTAACCGACACTGAAACATTTGAAACCGATGCACGCTTTTCACCTAAAGGTAACTACGTATCGTTTATTCGAGAGCAAAACCTATTCGCTTTAGAGCTTGAATCAGGTAAAGAAATTCAGCTTAGTAAAGATGGCGGCGGCGTAATTAAAAACGGCATGGCCGAATTTGTTGCTCAAGAAGAAATGAGCCGCATGACAGGTTACTGGTGGTCAGGTGATGAAACTAAAATTGCCTATACCCGCGTTGACGAAACCCCAGTAAAAGAAGCTATCCGTAACGAAATTTACGCTGATGAAGTTAAATTATTTAACCAACGCTACCCGTTTACAGGTACTGATAACGTAAAAATTCAACTCGGTGTGGTTAAGCTAAATGATCAAAAAGTAGATTGGATTGATTTAGGTAAAAATGAAGACATTTATATCGCGCGTGCTAAGTGGCTAAAAGACGGCAATACACTGTCTTACCAATGGCAAAATCGCTCGCAACATAAATTAGAGCTTCGTTTTTATAACAGCGAAACTAAAGTCCAAAAAGTAGCATTAACCGAAGACAGCGAAACGTGGATTAACTTACATTTTGATCTTGAGTTTTTAAAAGACAAAAAACATTTTGTATGGGCATCTGAGCGCGACGGTTTTAAACACTTATATCTGTATCGCACAAACGGTCAACTTGTACGTCAAATCACCTCTGGTGATTGGGCTGTTGATAGCTTAAAAGGTATTGATGAGAAAAAAGGCATTGTTTACTTTGCCGGTCGAAAAGATACACCGCTTGAAAGCCATTTATACAGCGCGCCTTTATTTAAAAAAGGCGATGCCAAACGTATCACCGAAAAAGGTCAGTACCATAATGTTGTGCTAGCAAAAGACAGCAAAACCTTTATCGATAATAGCTCGTCTGATAATAAACCAAACTCAGCAGCGCTTCGTAAAGTAAACGGCGAATTTATTACATGGCTTGAAGAAAATAAGCTTGATAGTAACCATCCGCTTACTCCTTATTTAAGCGACTTAACAAAACCAGAATACGGCACAATTAAAGCCGAAGATGGCCAAGTTATGCATTACCGTTTATTTAAGCCTAGCAACATTACTGATGGCAAAAAGCACCCTGTTATTGTTAACGTATACGGCGGCCCGCATGCTCAACGAGTGACAAATAGCTGGCGCAGTAAAAACTTGTACTTTCAGTACATGGCACAACAAGGTTACGTCATTTTTCAACTAGATAACCGTGGTTCGTACAACCGTGGTAAAAAGTTTGAAGATGCTATTTATAAAAACCTAGGCGTGGTTGAAGTTGCCGATCAAATTAAAGGCGTAGAGTTTTTACGTACACTTGATTACGTAGACCCACAACGCATCGGTGTTTATGGCCACAGCTACGGCGGCTACATGGCACTTATGACTATGTTTAAAGCAGGCGATTACTTTCAAGCCGGCGTATCGGGTGCTCCTGTAACCGATTGGGCTCTATACGATACGCATTACACAGAGCGTTATTTAGGTCACCCTGATACGAATGCTAAAGGGTATGAAGACAGCGCAGTATTTCCATATGCTGATGGCTTAAAAGGCCCATTAATGATTTATCATGGAATGGCTGACGACAACGTGCTGTTTACTCATTCAACTAAATTGTTTAAACAACTGCAAGATAACGAAAAACAGTTTGAAATGATGACCTACCCAGGCTCTAAGCACAGCCTACGTGGTAAACAAGTGCAAACACACTTACATCAAACAATTACAAACTTCTTTAATCGTCATTTTGATGTTAAATAAGCAAGTAAAGTAATAACAGACTAAAGGCTGATTGATAAATCAGCCTTTTTTTTGCATTAATGGGCGTTAAGCCTAGATTAAACTCTTTTTTTAGCTACGCTTATTCTATGCGCTAAAGCGCACACTTTTTGAGGATAAATGTATGCCTAGTCTACGTAGTTTTAGTATATTCCAACGTTTCTCGCTGCTCATAGCTATTGTTGTATTTGGGCTTATAGCGCTTAGTGTAGCCAGCCTAACTCACCAATATAGCTCTCTTAAAAACGAGCAGTACCTTAAAACACAAAATGTAGTAGAAACTGCGTACAGTATAATCGAGCACTTTTATGACCTTGAGCAAAGTAATTCACTTACTCAACAACAAGCTCAATCGCAAGCACTTAATGCAATAAGAGCTCTGCGCTACGACAAAACCAATTACTTTTGGATTAACAATTACCAGCCAAAAATGGTTATGCATCCTATAAAACCTGCTCTTGAAGGAAAAGATTTAACCAATAATAAAGACCCTGACGGCAAAGCATTGTTTGTTGATATGGTTAATATAGTTAAACGCTCTGGCGAGGGATTTATTCCTTATAAATGGCCAAAACCAGGTAAAGAAAAACCAGTTGAAAAAATCGCATTTGTTAAAGGTTTTAATCAATGGCAATGGATTATTGGCTCAGGTGTTTATCTTGATTCAATTGACGAAGCATTTAGCGAGCAACGTAATCTAATAGTCGTCAGTGCAACAATTATGATTATTGCTGTTATTTTACTTAGCTACTTTATAGGCAAGAGCATTTTAATACCTACTCGTTTAGCAGCCGATATGATGAAAGATATTTCACAAGGTGAAGGCGATTTAACTCGTACATTAAATGAATCCGGTAACGATGAAATATCTGAACTATCACACTCATTTAATTTATTTGTTTTAAAAATGCGAGAGTCTCTTGTTCATGTATCACAAAGTGCAAACGATGTAAGCGAACATGCGCATACAGTTGATGATTCAAGTAGAACAAGCCACTCGTTTATTGAGCTTCAAAACGATAGCTCAACCCAAGTTGCAGCTGCCATGGAGCAAATGACTCACCAAATACATGATGTAAGCCGTAACGCCGAAGCCGCAGAGCAAGCAGCTAAAGATGCAGCACAAAACGCATCAACGGGTAAAAATGTGGTTGCGCAAACAATTACAGCAATAGAAACACTCTCAAGCAACATAGAAACAGTCAGTCGTGTAACAGAAGATTTAGCCAACGAGAGCCATAATATAGGCTCTGTACTTGATGTAATAAGAAGCATCTCGGAGCAAACAAACTTACTGGCATTAAATGCTGCCATTGAGGCTGCTCGCGCAGGAGAGCATGGCCGAGGATTTGCTGTTGTTGCAGATGAAGTAAGAACACTGGCCAGTCGTACAGGCCAAAGTACCGACGAAATTCAAACCATGATCACTAAACTTCAAGAAGGTGCAAAAGCAGCAGTAGAAGCAGTTAAATCAAGCCAAGCACTTTCAGTTTCTACCGTAGATCAGGCGTCATCAGCCAATACTTCACTTAATGAAATAGAACGACTTGTTTCAATTATTACCGAAATGAACAGCCAAATCGCACGCGCCACAGAGCAGCAAACTCAAGCTGCCGACGAGGTTAATTTGCGTATTAATGAGCTATCTCAATCAACTGAGCAATCATTAAATAATACTAAACAGCTTACCGATGCCAGCGATAATCTTAAACAAAGTAGCCAAGAGCTTTCGAGCGTAGTTAATCGTTTTAAATTAGATTAATCGATACCGTTCTCATAAAATGCAAAAAGCCCTGAATTAACAGGGCTTTTTTATTGCATGTAAGTTTTTAGCTTACAAACAGTAACGTGCAAACAAGCTCGTTACTGATGCAGCCGTTGGCTTGCCATGCTGCCAATCACCGCCTTCAACACCGCTTCCTGCAATGTCCATATGCACATAAGGCAAAGGTTGCGCAGAGTCGTTACCGTGCTTATCAAGCCCACCAACAATAGCCATAAACGCCATAGGGAACTGATGTCCACGAGCAGTAACTGCAGATGCCGCATTATTACTAGAGAGTACATCGTCTGCTAGCGTGCGTGGTTTAATAAAGTCGTAATCTTCACGGCGAGAGCGCGATACTTCTGCGCCATCGGCCCACAAATCTCCAAGGTCAGCTATTTGACGTGAAACACCAGCGCTACGAGCTGGACCGTTTTCAACATACGCACCGTAAGGACCCATTGCACGTGCCGCGTGACCCGTTAATGTAGCAACAGTAAACAACGTTGGGTTTATTTCGCCTTTAGCTAAATCTTTCATTTCGCTAAGCAGGTCGCCCATTGCTAAGCGCCCTTCTGCATCGGTATTACCAATGCGTACACGGATACCTTCGCGGCTAGTAATAATTTCATCTGGCACAAAACAATCCGAGCCAATAGAGTTACGAACAACAGCCAAGTACGATACTACTTTAACGCCTTTAGGCTGATAATCCGCAACGGCTTTCATAAAGCCCGCAACAGAAGCTGCGCCACCTTTATCGCGACTCATGCCTGCCATATGACCACCTACTTTTAAATCTGCACCGCCTGTATCGTATACAAGACCCTTACCTACAAACATAAGTGTACGAGTAATTTCGCCCTCTGGTACATATTCAAGCTTAACAACACGTGGGTGATGGCGCTCAACTGCATACGATGCACGAGCAACAGTGCTTAGCATTGGGTAGTTTTTATCAATAGCTGCAATATCATCAATTACGTCAACTGCAATGCTTGAGCCTTTAAATAAATCAACGCAGTAATCAGCAAAACGTGGTGGAGCCATACGCTCAGGTTCGGTGCCACATAAGTCACGCGCGGCATATTGGCCCGCAGCAATTGCATTAACAGCTTTAATTGTTTGCTCGCTTGCGCCAACTAAACCAATTTGAGTAATAGGTTCAATACTTTCACCGTGATATTCACGCGCTTCTAATGGCTGCCATAAGGCTTGGCAAGCGCCTAAATAAGCAACTTCTAAAGCATGCTGATAACGGCTATCGCCATTTAAATTTGGTAAAAATAATGCAGGGTTAACACTACCCGACGCTTTTGCTTCGTTAATTGCTAATTTAGCAGCATCAAAATAACGGCGTACATCGTCGTAATCTCTGTTTAACGGACCTGTTGGCGCAAGTACAACGCGTTTGTTTTCAATCACTAATAAAGTAACTTGTTTACCAATACGAGAATCAACTTTTGCTTGGTCTAAAATAGCATCACGTAATGAGTTATTTGGTAATAGAGAAAAGTCATCACTAATAATAATAAGCGCATCATGAGATGTGCATTCAAGGCTTGCACTAACCGCTTGAGGGTATGCCATAAATAAAGTCCTGTTAGAAAACATAAGCCCCTATTATCGTCGATTTAAATATTGAAGACCAGCAAGGTGCGATGAGCTAATTATACAACTTGCCAATAAATGGCAACTTGGGGTTACAGGCTTTACAGCTTAATCGAGAATACTCAGTTGGAAGTTTTGTTCTGGCTCGCTTTTAATGCCAACGCCTATGCCAAGTAACCTTACAGGTTGTTGTAGCCCTCGTTGATAGGCCTTAGTAAGGAGTTGAATAAATATTTCTGTGTTTAGCTCGTGGTATGCCTGATCGGCTGAGGTCACTACAAAATTTGCAAACTTCACTTTAACACTCAGCTTATTAATACGGTTTTGTAATTGCTGTTTATTAAGCCTTAAAACTAATTCGTCTAACAATTTTGGCAGCTCATCTAAGCACTCTTGCAAACTTGTTTTATTGTATTCGTAGGTATGCTCAACACTCAGCGACTTTCTGATGCGATCTGTTGATACTTTACCAACATATTCACCTGCACATTTTTGATAAAGCGACACACCAAAATTACCCACATGTTGCTGCATCCAGTTAACGCCTTTTTCACGTACATCCTTGCCGGTATATAAGCCTTTTAAATTTAGCTTTTCGAGCGTTACTTTACCCACCCCCGGAATTTTCCCCAGCGGTAATTGCGCTAAAAAGTCATCGACCTCATGAGGCAAAACGACAAATTGACCATTCGGTTTTTTTTCGTCGCTGGCTATTTTGGCAATAAATTTAATCGGTGCAATGCCTGCTGATGCAGTGAGCCCGGTGGCATTGTAAATATCGGCTCTTATTTGCTGTGCAATAAGTGTGGCACTGCCTTTACAAGCGGTGCTGTCTGTTACATCTAGGTAGGCTTCGTCTAAAGAAAGAGGTTCAACTAAATCTGTGTAGCGGCTAAATACTTCACGTATTTGATTTGAAGCTTCTTTGTATACAGCCATGCGCCCAGGGACAATAACTAAATCGGGGCATAATTGTTTAGCATGATAGTTCGACATAGCCGATCGCACGCCATATTCTCTAGCTATATAGTTAGCGGTTGAGAGCACGCCTCGTCGGCTATTGCCTCCAATAGCAAGCGGTACACATGCAAGTTTTGGATTATCTCGCATTTCTACTGCTGCATAAAAGCAATCCATGTCTATGTGAATAAACTTCTTCATCACCACAACAATAACTGGTTATTTATACAGTCATTATTATAGAATCAAATGTGATAAGCAAGCCTAGGGCCTGTTTATCTTTCGAGGTTAAATTTGCAGCAGTATGTTTGGTATTTAGGCAAGGCAGAGCCTATGTAGTGTGGTTATTCCCCATAAATAGGCGATAACGTAGCACAAATGCCAAACATACGCTGCCCGAAGGGTTCTGCCTAGGGGCAATTTACTCTTTGTTGCTCGGTTTTTACTTAGCCCACTAGGTCACAAACCTCGCGCCGCGATTAAATAGCCCCTAGATTGAACAAATTTTAATCCTGAAAGGTCAACAGGCCCTAGTTAGCGATTAAAAAAATCGCTTATTATCTTTTGATTCTTTATAACCGCGCAACCAAAACATAACCTCGAAAAAAAACCCCGCTAACATTAAAATAATAGCGCCTGATTCGTTACCCATTGCGTAACAGGTAAAAGAGGCTATAAATACCAAACAAGCTAAAAACCAATTAATTATATTCTGCATATTTCTACCTCTGTGTGTTTTTGTGTTTGTCTGTGCAATTTAACTGTAGACCTAAAATTAAATAGGTACAATCATCTTATAAAAAAACATGCCATTAATTACCTTGAGCTCGTAACCCCATGTTGATAATCTAAGTACTTTAAAATTAAGGGCCAATAAATAATGCAAACGTTTAAAGATCAGCACCCTATCCATACCGACATCACCGTAGCGTGGGCTGATATGGATGCACTACAACACGTAAATAATGTAGTGTATTTACGTTACTTTGAAATAGCCCGAATCGACTTCTTAAATAAAATAAATCTGTTCGATACAATAAGCCCTAATGGCGTGGGCCCGGTAATAAGCGAAAATAACATTCGTTATAAACGCCCAGTTACATTCCCAGATACGCTTACAGTCGGTGTTACTATTTCTGATATAAAAACAGACCGATTTGTTATGAATTACACCGTATTTAGTCACGCACAAAACGCTATAACAACCACAGGCACTTCAAAAGTGGTTATGTTTGATTTTGAAACAGGCCAAAAAGCCCTCATTGCAGAGCCTCTTTTATCGGCGTTAGTTAGCTACTCTCAAGACGAGCAATAAGGAATTCTCATGCAATACAGCCCACTTGGCAGCAGTGGTATTAACGTTTCAAGAGTATGTTTAGGCAGTATGACTTGGGGTAAACAAAATACTCAAAGCGATGCTGATGAACAAATAGCCTACGCGCTAGAGCAAGGCGTAAACTTTATTGATACAGCCGAAATGTATGCAGTACCGCCCTCTCCAGAGACCTATGGAAAAACTGAGGAAATTATTGGCGATTGGCTATCGCGTAATCAGCAAAAGCGCAGCGATGTGGTACTTGCTACAAAAATTGCAGGCAATGGATTATCGTGGGTACGTGATGGTGGCAATATTACGCGCCAAACGGTAATAGAAGCCGTAGACGATTCACTTAAGCGCCTTAAAACCGACTATATTGATTTATATCAGCTGCATTGGCCAAACCGCTCTACCCCGCACTTTGGCAGACAGTGGCCCGGCACTCTTAAATTTACCGACGTAAATACACAAGAGCAGCAAGCTAGTATGCTTGATATTCTAGAGGGCCTTAATAAATGTGTTAAAGCAGGTAAAATTAAGCACTGCGGTTTATCTGACGATACGCCATGGGGTATAAGCCAGTTTTTAAGTTTGGCCAAAGAGCATAACTTACCGCGTATGGTATCTATTCAAAATGAGTTTAGCTTAGCGCACGCTAAAGACTGGCCGTATTTAATAGAACAATGTGTACACGAAGATATTGCCTACTTACCGTGGTCGCCTTTAGCGGCTGGTTTATTAACGGGTAAATACCTAAACGGTGCTCGCCCAGAAGGATCACGTTGGACCTTCATGCAGCGCAACGGTATTTTTAGAGATACACCCAATGCAGAGCAAGCCACTAAGCAGTATGTTGATCTGGCTCATGCAAACAATATTACTCCAGCACAACTAGCACTCGCATGGTGTAACCAAGTAGATGGCGTAACCTCTTCAATTATTGGTGCAACAAGCATAGCCCAATTAAAAGAAGATATTGATGCATTTAACATCACGTTAAGCGACGAAATTCTTAGTGAGATTAACACTATATTTAGAAACCATCCGATGCCTTATTAAGCATGTATGAGTTAAAGCAGCCTTGAATGAGGTTGCTTTTTAACTAAAATATTTGACCCTACTACAACCAACACTATACTTTTATTAAGTTTTCTTAATTCAACGAACACTTATCAATGCTGAAAAACGGATACTATGCATTTTGCTTATTAATTGTATTTAACGCGCACGCCGTTGAGCAAAGAGTACAGCCTCTAGAAGAAATTATTTGGCTGCAAAGTTACACGCCCCCTTTTCATATAGCTAAAAGCGAAAGTGCACCACAAGGCGGTATTTGCGACAACCTAACCGAGCAACTCATTAGAACCATAACAGATGTAAAACATACCCGCTTAATTGTCCCTCAGCAGCGTATAAATAAATATTTAAGTGAAGGAAAAAACGTATGCTTCCCGTGTGTTATTTATAAAAAGCATAATAACCAACTACTTAACTACTCAAATCCAACAACGGTATATCCCCCATTTTCAATTATCACGACTAAAGAGCTAAAGCCCAAATTAGAAGAAAAGCACGGCTCGCCTATTCACCTTATTAATTTATTAACCGACCCGCAATACGTATACGGGCAAGCTGCTGCACGTAAATTTACAACTAAAATTAATACAATTATTGAAAATACAAAACGAGATAAAGAGTCGTCGTTAAGTTGGAGTAGCGAAAATGAAAGTCAGGCTGTTATAGCACGCTTGAGTCACGGCTTTTTAGACTACTCAATTGATTACCCGTTTATGGCCGATTACTTTAATAAACAAGGAGAATATACGAATATAGAGAGTGTACCAATTGCAGAAAATGACATTCAATTTATACGAGGAGCAATAGGTTGTGCGGCTAACGCACCTAATAATTTTGCACAGCAAGCGCTTAAAAAAATTAACCGCGCACTAAAAAACAATGTACTACAATCGCCTGAGTATCAACAAAGTCAGCATAATTGGCTTAAAACTACCTTTGCCGACTTTGATCAACACTACCAACAGCAAGTTATTAATTTTTACTTACTTTCCACTGATGCTCAAGTAAACACTGATCGTTAGCATAAAGTGCCACAGCAAAAATACTTTTAGCCGTTACCTCACCTACGCCCGAAGGTGTGCCTGTCATTACTACATCACCGTCCTCGAGGCTCATAAATTCACTAACCTCTTGTAAAATCGAGTCAGGATTATGTAGCATAAAATGAGTATCACCTCGCTGAATCACTTCATTATTAATTTTAAGTTCAAACGTAAAGTGTTTCATTGCATCAGTTAGTTCGACAAAGTCACTTAAAATAACAGAGCCATCAAACGCTTTAGCGCGCTCCCATGGAAGTCCTTTATTTTTTAATTTACTTTGCACAGTACGCTTAGTTAAATCAAGGCCGAGTCCAACCCCTACAAATTTTTTATTTTTAACTACAAAACATAGCTCGGTTTCATAATGCAGTGTATCGCCGTTATGAGCCGCAAATAACGTATTTGTAATCGCGCTATTTGGTTTGTTAAATAAAACCATTTGATCTGGTGTTTCGTTGTTTAGCTCTGCAATATGTGCGGTATAGTTTCGACCAACACAGACTACTTTTGATGGTGTTAATTCTTCAGATACTAACTTTATTGAATGCATATAAATAATGTCTCAGTTATTGGACCTGTTGACCTTTCAGGATTAAAATTCGTTCAATCTAGGGGCTATTTAATCGCGGCGCGAGGTTTGTAACCTAGTGGGCTCGATAACTGCTCCTGCGTTATTCTACTGACTTACATCCATGTAAGAATAAGTAAAAACCGAGCAACAAAGAGTAAATAGCCCCTGGGCAGAACCCTTCGGGCAGCGCATGTTTGGCATTTGTGCTACGTTATCGCCTATTTATGGGGAATAACCACACTACACAGGCTCTGCCTTGCCTAAATACCAAACATACTGCTGCAAATTCAACCTCGAAAGATAAACAGGCCCTAGCTAATAAGCGTTTCAAGTAAGCTCAAATTAATAGGTTTAAGTAAAACTCGGTCAATATTTAAATCTTTTATTTCTCTAGGGTCTGGCTCTGCGCCACTTACAATCACCAAGCGTAGCTCTGGATATCGCTCATTAATTTGCTGGCCTAAATCAATGCCACGCCCATCGGGTAAATGCATATCTAGCAATACCTTATTAAATTGCTGGTCGTGATTAAGTATTTGCAAACATTGTGCGCAGCTAGACGCAATGACCGTTTCAACACCTAAGCTTTCTAAAAGTAGCTGCGTAATTTGCGCTGCATCGTGATCGTCCTCAACAAGTAAAAAGCGCTGCTTTTTCTCGGTTAAGCCATTGCTACAATTTATATCTTTAGCTTGCGGTGCATGCTCTGGCGCTACCAAATAATCTTGCAAACTTTGGTATAAAGCCGCGCTATCAACAGGTTTTGGTATTACATCGTTAAAGCCTAGTGCAGCAAGCTCCTCATGTATGCCTTTCATAGTAGCGGCAGTGAGCGCGATTATTGGGCCTTTGTAACCCATTTTTCTAAGCTCTATGGTAGCTTCCTTGCCGCCCATTACAGGCATATGAATATCAATAAAAATAATATCGTAAGGCGCTTTATACGCATCTGCAATACGCACTTTTTCAAGCGCTTGTTGGCCATGTTCGGCATAATCGACGCGCGCACCACAAGTACTGATCATATGACCAACTAGCATGCGTAAATCACGTAAATCATCAACTACTAATACTCGCCCATGCACTTTGCATGGAGCCGATTTACTTTGTAGTTGCGGCGCACTACTAAAATTAAGTACCTGTCGTTCTACTTCGCTAATATCACCTGGGTAAACCGAAATAGTAAACGTAGAGCCTTTGCCAATTTCAGAATGCAAACTAATATCACCGTGCATACGTGCTAACAATTCAGCACATATTGCCAAGCCTAAGCCTGCGCCGCCTACAGAGCGTGATTCTACATCAGCTATTTGTTCAAATGGCTTAAATATCAGTTCTTGTTTTTCAGGGGCAATGCCCATGCCTGAGTCTTTAATGCTAAAAAACAGCATTTCGGTATCATCAACCCATTGCGTCCACGCATTAACAACAATTTCGCCTTTATCGGTAAATTTAACTGCATTGTTTATTAGGTTTATTAAAATTTGGCGAACTCTTGTTGCATCCAGTCGTGCAACCAAAGGCAATGGCTGATGAGATTCAAAGCGCAGCGTAAGGCCCTTATCTAGCACCGATACGCGCATTAGCGTGTATACATCGGCAAGCATGCTATCAAGGTTAACTTCGCTTAGGGTCAGCTCCAGTTTATCGGCTGCTATTTTTGACAAATCGAGCACATCGTTTAACAGGCTCAATAAATGTTTACCGTTTCGATAAATAACACCTAGTTCATTTTCTGCTTGCTGACTGAAGTCGCTCTGCATTAACAGTTCGGTGTAACCTAAAATAGACGATAGAGGAGTACGTAATTCGTGGCTTAGATGAGCTAGAAAGCGGTCTTTTGAGCGATTTTCGGCTTCGGCTTTTAAACGCTCTACTCGCTCACCTTCAACATCTTTACGAGCAAGTGCATAGCGAATAGCGCGCGCAAAGCGGCTCGAACTCATTTCTGTTTTTATTAAATAATCTACTGCACCGGCATCAAGCGCCGCCGAGTCTAACTCGTCGTTTGACTGCCCGGTAAGCATAATAATTGGGCCGCTAAAGCCATTAGCAATGGCTTCTTTTAGTACATCTAAACCATTAGATGCACCCAAGCGGTAATCAAGCAGGCAAATGTCGTGCTCATTTTTGCTAAGCGTTGCAATTGCCTGCTCTGGGGAACTTATCCATTGAATGTTAAACGTGTGTGAATCCAATTGGTCCAGATAGTCGCAGGTGAGTATGTAATCATCTTCATCATCTTCTACAAGCAGCAACTGAGTCACTTTATCTAACATACAATCTCCATTAATCGTTAAATGTTGTCGGTAGCTCTACAAACTCTACCCAGTATTTTCCTAGCGTTTTCATCAAATCAACTAAACCATCAAACGTCACAGGCTTTGTAATATAAGATGCAGCACCTAAGTTATACCCTTTAACCATGTCTTCTTCTTGCTTAGACGTAGTTAAAATAACAACCGGAATTCCCTTTAAGTTAGGGTTCCCTTTTATAGCTTCAAGCGCTTCACGACCATCCATTCTTGGCATGTTTAAATCAAGTAATATCAATCCTGGTCGTGGCGACACTGTTTTGTCTTCAAACTTACCTTTACGTTCTAAATATTCAAGTAACTCAACGCCATCTTCAACAAAATGAAGCTCGTTAAGTACACGGCTTTCGGCAAGGGCATCTTGTGTTAACAAACGATCATCTTCATCATCGTCTGCCATTAAAATAGTAATAGGTTTTACTTTTGAATAGGGCATTTAAGCCTCTCCTTGCAATGTGAAAAGCGCAGCTTCCACAGGTAGTTTTATAATGAAGGTTGCACCTTCACCGTCTTTACTTATTGCTGTAATTGTTCCGCCGTGGCGCTCCACAATACGCCTACATACAGAAAGACCAATACCTGTGCCTTTATATTGTGAGCGACCGTGCAAACGTTGAAACGGTACAAATATTTTATCGGCATAGTCCTGTGAAAAACCAATACCGTTATCTTCTATAGTAATAACTTGAAAGCTCAAATTGGTATTATGATCCTCACTAAAAATATCTTTATCTTGGTAGCTGATTTTTATATGTGGACTTACACCTGGGCGCCTAAATTTAACAGCGTTCGACAACAAGTTTAAAAACAGCTGCTGCATTTGGCTTTTATCAGCCTGAATAACCGGTAAGTCTTCTACATCAATTTGTGCATCTGACTCTTTTATCGCAATTTCTAAATCACTTAATATATCGGTTACTACTTCGTTTAAATTTGTATCATCGAAGTCTTTACCGCGTGTTGTAATACGCGAGAACTCTAATAGGTCATTAATTAAGTTAGACATGCGTTGCGCTGCATTTTTCATGCGGCCAATGTAATCAATCCCTTTTTCACCCAGCTCATCTTTAAACATTGTTTCTAGGCGGTCACTAAAGGCTTGAATTTTTCTAAGCGGTTCTTGTAAGTCATGACTTGCTACAAAAGCAAATTCTTCAAGCTCTCGGTTACTTCGGCTCAGTTCGTCAGAATACAACGTTAATTCTTGCGTACGCTCAGACACTTTAGTTGCTAAAGTCTCGTTTTGTTTCTCAAGCTCAAAACGATACTTAGCTGCATTTCTCAAATTAAGACGTGTCATTACAAACATACCAATAATAAGTAATAAGCTTGTGATTGCTGTAATAGCAAACGTGATTTTAGCTTCATTCTTAATTTGCGCTAACTTTGAAAAATGGCTCACTTTAAAGAGTAATTCACGGTCTTGAATTTCATTAACATACTCTCTAATTTGCTTATAAAGCTCCCGACCTTTATGTGTATTTAACACATAAATTGCACGTCGCTCTTTGTCATCTAAAGCAAGATTAACCGTTTGTTTTAGCTCTTTAATTTTGCTATCAACTAGTACTAACAACTGAGCAATACGCTCAGCTTGGCCGTCAATCTCAGAGTGTAGTGACTTAACATGATCTGTTTGAGCTTCAATTTGTCCAATAGCATCGTAATAAGGCGTTAAATAATCAGTCTCTTCTGTTAATAAATAACCGCGCTGACCCGACTCAGCCTGAACTACTGATAAATGCAGTTGCTCAATTCCCGTTGTCAGCATATTAGTATTGTCTAAACTCTTTTGGGTTTGCGTTAAACCTTGAATCGTATTCAATGCTAAAACTGCGTTACCTACAATAATACTTAACACAACAACTATAAAAGCTGCCCAAGTAACATTCGCTTTACCTTGCTGTTTTTGCTTGCTCATTTAGCTTCCCGAATTAGAGTTTGTACAACACTTACTATTTATTGAGAGTCAGTTATTTTTTGTAAACTTTCACTACACTGTTGGCAATTGTTGATAATTTTATCAAGTGCATCTAGCGCTTTTTCTTTTGGCATATCGTTTTCGAGTACCAACTTAATAAGCTCTGCATTCATCGATATACGATTAAGCGGCGCTCTTGCATCGTGTACTAATTTGTTTAGTTGCTCTGTTTGGTTATCGGATGTCATGCCCTTCCTCAAATCTATTTATATTCGCCAATACCGCCATATGCATTAAGGCGGTTATAAAGTGTTTTGGTGCTAATACCCAGCATTTGTGCAGCAAGCGTTTTATTACCTTGCACCTTATCAAGCGTTGCATGAATAAGTTCTTTTTCAACTTCTTCAATGGTTTGTCCTGCTGATACTGGCTTTTCGGCCGCTTGGTTATTAACGCGCGAAAAAGGCGACTCTAAATTATCAGGTAGAGTAATGTCGCTGGTTTGCGGATCGCTCATAATAAATGCACGGTGTATAGCGTGGCGAAGCTCTCGCACATTACCGGGCCATTCATAGCTTTGCAGTTCTTTGAGCTGCGTTGGCGTCCAACTAAATGGGGTACCGTTTTCATCATTAAGTTGATCTAAAAATGCTTTAGCTAATAAAGGAATATCTTCTTTTCTATCGCGAAGTGGCGGTATATCAATAGGAAAAACAGCCAACCTAAAGTAAATATCTTCACGAATAATATTATTTTGCGCTAAATCGGTAAGCGAGCGGTTAGTGGCTGAAATAACACGACAATTGGTTGGTATTTCTCTGTTACCACCTACGCGTGTTACTTTTTTAGTTTCAAGTACTCGCAGTAAATTTGGCTGCATATCAATTGGCATTTCGGTTACTTCATCTAAAAACAAAGTACCGTTATTTGATTGCTCAAACACACCTTCTTTACGTGCTATTGCGCCTGTAAATGCGCCTTTTTCGTGGCCAAATAACTCACTACCAATTAACTCTTTTGAAAGTGCGCCACAGTTGCTAGCAACTAATGGGCCTTCGCACTGGCTTGCGTTATGAATAGCTTGAGCCACTACTTCTTTACCTGCACCACTTTCACCCATAAGCATCACGTTAGCGTTTGTTTTAGCTACGCGTTCAATCATGTTGTATAGTTTTTGCATTGGCTCAGACTCACCAATTAACCCACCAAAGTGACGTGTAATACCGCTCGACTTGGCTTTTTTAACTGTTTTTTTAGGGCCATTTAAAACGAGTTCTAAATCTTCGCGTTGTAATGGTTTTAATAAATGCCCTACATTTGGCTCACACATTTCAGCTAAAATGCCTTTAACTGAAGGATGACCCGATATAAGTGTAATTTTTGGAGATTGCCCAATCGTTTTTAAATGATCAAGTAAGTGCAAACCGCTACCATCAGGTAACATAAAATCAAGTAGCACATGGTCAAAGGTATTATTTTCAAACCATTGATGTGCTTCTTTTAAACTGGTGGCGGTACTTATATTGTGGCCGAGGAATTCGACTATGTGGCAAACAACGTCACTAAATTCAACGTCATCGTCTACTAAAAGTATGTCTAACATGATAAATCCCTATGCTTTTTTCTTATTCTACGCATCCTAAATATTAATTTAAAGGCACGCCTAGAATCTAATTACTTAAATAGCTAATTAATCCAATGCTATTTATTTTAACAACCTTATATTTACGTATGCTTAAAAAAATCGATCATAAAATATAAAGATAATTAAAATCGTTTCTATTTATAGAATGGTAGCAACTGTTATTATCAAAAACCTAAAAAAGGAGACGAAATGCAGCAATTAAAAACCTTAATTCATTCAGGTATTAATATTGACCACGGTAGTCAGTTTACGCGCTTAACAGCTCGCGCCATTGTTATTAAAAATAATAAAATACTTTTAATGTATACAAACCGCTATGAAGATTACAGCTTACCTGGTGGCGGAGTAGATGAAGGCGAAAGTATTGAACAAGGCTTAATTCGCGAACTAAGCGAAGAAACCGGTGCACAACAAATAAGTGTAGTTAAAGCCTTTGGACTCTATGAAGAGTATCGCCCTTGGTATAAAGAAGACTTTGATATTATTCATATCAAATCGTATTGCTTTGTATGTAATATTGCCGACGAGTTTGGCAAAGCACAGTTAGAGCATTATGAGCAGCAAAATGGCATGACTGCTAAATGGGTTGATATTAACGATGCAATTGCTCATAACGAGCGCACACTTGCTAACAGTGAAAAACAAGGACTCTCCATTTTACGAGAAACCTACCTACTAAAGCGCATTGCTAAAGAACTTCTATAAGTTGAATAAGCATGAGCAGTCAATCTTGTAAATTTTGCATCAATCAGAACTTTTTACTGCTTTGGATAATATATTCATAGTAGTAAAAAGTTATTAGCAGAATAAAAAACCCAAAATAGATACTACATTTCAATAGCTTGAGATTAATTAATACTGTTTTTTTGATATTGGCTTTCGTTTTGCACCCTTATAGATAATTAATTTGTAAGGAGATAGAAATGAGTAACACAGTTAAAACGATTAATCCGGCAACTGAGCAAACCATTAAAACCTATACGCTACTTTCTCAAAAAGAAGCAGAACAGGTAATCGAAAAATCTCACGAAACATATTTAAAATGGCGCTTAACGTCGTTCACTGAACGTGCGAGATATCTTAATAAGTTAGCCTCACTTTTCGAAGAGCAAAAAGAATCTATCGCAAAACTCATGACCGAAGAAATGGGTAAAGTATACGAGCAAGGCTTTCAAGAAGTTGAACTATGTGCAGGAATTTGTCGTTACACAGCCGAACAAGGCCCACAAGTACTTGCTGACGAAGAACGCGATATGGACGGCGGCCGTGCAATTATCAGCTACCAACCAACAGGTGTACTGTTAGGTATTCAACCTTGGAACTTCCCGCTTTATCAGGTAATTCGCTACAGTGCTGCCAACATAATGGCGGGTAACACAACCGTATTAAAACATGCTGGTAACGTATTTGGCATGGCTGAAAAAATTGAAGAGCTATTTAAACAAGCCGGTTTCCCAGAGTACTGTTTCAGCAACTTACTCATCGACGGTAAAACCGCCAGCTCACTCATTGCGCACAAAGCAATTAGCGGCGTAACCTTTACGGGTAGTGATGCCACAGGTAAAAAAGTAGCTGCAGAAGCGGGTAAACACGCTAAAAAAACAGTGTTAGAACTGGGTAGCAACGATGCATACTTAGTACTCGATGACGCTGATTTAGAGCTTGCAGTTAAAACCTGTGTAACAGGTCGCATGATCAATAACGGCGAAACGTGTGTTTCAGCTAAACGTTACGTAGTGGTTGAGTCACTTTACGATGACTTTAAAGCACAAATTAAAGAGCAGTTCGAAGCCATGAAAATGGGCGACCCAATGGCAGATGGCACAGACTTAGGCCCAATGGCTCGTGAAGATTTACGCGACGGCATTCACGACCAAGTAATGGAATCAGTTAAAGCAGGTGCAAACATAGTAACGGGTGGCGAAATACCATCGCAAACAGGTTACTACTACCCACCAACGCTACTTGATAACCTATCACCTGGCATGCCGGCCTACGATGACGAATTATTTGGCCCTGTCGCTTCGCTTATTAAAGCGAAAGATAACGACGATGCTATGCGCATTGCCAACGATTCTCGCTACGGTTTAGGCGGTGGTATTTTCTCAAAAGATGAGAAAAAAGCCATTGAGCTTGCTAAAAAGTACTTCGACACCGGCATGATCAACATTAACGGCTACGGTTTAGCACAACCTAACCTACCATTTGGTGGCGTTAAAGGCAGTGGCTACGGCAGAGAACACGGCGGCTTTGGTATGCGCGAATTCGTAAATGTTAAAAGCATTATGATCGCCAGCTAATTTAGCTTTAAATACTAATACATTAGAAAACCTAAAAGTGGGTAACCGCTTTTAGGTTTTTTTAACTTTAAAATTAGATTATAGAAGAGCTTAGTCTCTACTAAGTTCAAACCGCAAAGCAACTACACAGTAATAACTGTAAATGAGCAGTTTGCTTTTTAATCATTATCAACATAAAAGAATAATATAATAAATTCAGAGGCACTAATTGCAGCTAGCTGCATTATCAGCAAAAACATAATACCTATTCCAGCTTGAGGGTCAGGTTCAATGCCAAAAATGAGAACTGGCGCTAAAATAATAGCAAATAATGCAGCTATGATTCTAATAAGAAAAAGCCGTTTATTTCGGTAGTTATTAGCATTCGCTAAAAAAATAGAAGCAAATAAGGCAACAGCATAAACGCAAAGCCAACCTCAGTTGGCATCCAGTACTTAATAGCAACTGCAACTAAAGATATAACAGCAAGCGCCTTAACTGGGTAGTACATTTTTTTATAATTCACATGCTTTCCTTTGCACGCAGTGCTTTATTAGCACCAAATAAAATATCGCCGAACAACATAAAAACTTTAACTATGCAATGCAATCTATTTCACTAAACTTAACCTGACAGGCAACAATGAGTGATAAGCGGTCATTGAGATGGTAGTCACTAATTTAGTAAGAATAAGAGGAAACTTTCCTCTTTTTTACATGTTCATATAGGCTACAGAAAGTATAATATTTATATCTGGCAATAGTTTACACTATTTGCTATTAATATAAGTACATAAAAAAAAGACGTTTTCGCGCTAAAATAGGAAAGTGTCCTCTGATAAAAGTGTTATACATTTAGAATGAGGTGTAGTGATCCGTGCTCTTAAAATTTTAATTTTTGGACTATTTAGTGGACCAATTCTAGCCGAATTAATCGGTTTCATATCCCCTTTTGTCATGTTACGAAATGAAGAATTAGGTTATCAATTCCAAGATTCAGCTTATTACATCGGAGCATTTTCAAGTGTGTTTTTTTCAGTAGCATTGCTGTTCGCAGCTTTTAACACGTCAAAGATTTCCTATAAAATTGGGAGCTCTGTTATAGCTTTACTTTACATAATTTCCTCGTGTTATGTTTTTCTCGACAGTGAGAGCCGAATGGAAACGATAATCTATAACTTAAATTATTTGTGTAGTGTGGCTAGTTTAACTTTAGGGGCCTTTATCGCCTTACACTGTTTTAAAAACACAACTCACTCTGTATATAAACATGCATAACAACTCAATAAATTCGCTCACTACGTGCCTGCGCCCGTTATTGAAAAGTTATACGCTAGGAGTTTAAATGGAACTTAACCAGGTTACTTTACCAGTAAAAGATATGGATGTTGCTGTTAAATTTTATCTAAAACTCGGCTTCACTCAAATTGTCGATACGCCCCATTACACAAGGTTTTCTTGCCCAGATGGGAATTCTACTTTTTCCTTATCACTCGAATCCAGTGAATTTGAAAACAGTTCTGTGATTTACTTCGAGCATGAAAAACTTGATGAACTGTGTGCTGAGTTGACCAAAGAAGGTTTTCAGTTTGAACAACAGCCGACAGAGCAACGGTACTTGTGGAAAGAAGCAATACTTAAAGATCCGTCTGGTAATAAAATCAAACTTTACTGGGCAGGTGAAAACCGCTTAAATCCTCCTTGGAAAGTTGAGAAACGCGTATAACAAGTGACTAAGGTTATGAGCATCCGCTCTTGGCACTTTCTAGCCACTCGACAACATAAACACGGTAAGTCGGGTTGTTTCTAGCCAATTCATCATTTTTGTCGGATGGCGTGGCTTCGCCACTTATCCGACCTACACTGCCTAATAACTATAACTCTTCCTCAAACCTCGGCACTTTTCGCTTGTCGGCCTTACTCATAGCAAGCTCTTGGATTTCTTCATGCTTTAGATCTTCGGGTTTATCTTCTAGTGACTCCTGATTAGCGTTTTCGTAAGAAAGCTCAGTGAGCAACGCAAAGTGATCTGAGCCATATTTAGCTAAGCGCTTAATACGCTTTACTTTAAAGCCTTTGCTGTGAAATAAATGATCGAGCGGCCAGCGCATAAAAAAGTAGCCTGCATGAAAGGTGTTATAAAAACCACGGCCTTTTCGAGGGTCTAAAAAGCCACTTATTTGCATAAACAAACGGGTGCTGCGCGACCATGCTACGTCGTTTAAATCTCCGGCAACTATGGTAGGTCGTGTAGGGTTTTTAAGTGCTTTAGCCACCATTATTAGCTCTGAGTCACGCGGACGTGATGAATCTTCTTCGGTCGGGCTTGGTGGTGCGGGGTGAATAAAGTGCCCTTGCATTTGTAGGCCTTCATCGTTTTCAAACAAAATATGAATTGAGGGAATATCTTCTTCTATAAGCTCACATATTTGTGCATCGAGTATTTTAAACTTGCTGTATAAGTGCATGCCATAACGATTGTCTTTAGGGCATTCTATGTAATACGGGTAATTTTTTTTAATGACTGATAATTTATTTTCCCACCAGCTATCGCTCTCAAGCGTAATAAGTAGATCGGGTTGATGCTCATCAACAAGACTAATTAACTGCTCACTTTTATGGTTCGACATAAGTACATTTGCCGACATAATTCTTATACTATGATCTATATGCTTAGGTGCGCTTTGCACTTCTTTTTTAGCAAGCCACGTATACGGGTAAATCCATTTACCTTGTAAAATCATTATAAGTAATGAGGTTAAGGCTATAAATACATAGCCTATTGCGCTACTTTGCCATAATAAAAACAACGAAGTAACAGCTACAAAACTGGCAATATAAAATACCTGCAAACGAACAAAGTCGCAGCTACGCACTAAATAATGCTGGCTGTACGACATAGGTAATAAGGTAACCAGTAAAAAAAAGCCAATAATTATAGCCAGCGCAATAAGCATTTTAATATCCTTATAAAGTTAATTTAGCGACTTAAAATTGAAAGTATTTCTCGAGTATCGTGCACCATATGAATAACTGTACGGTCTATTTCTATACTCACTGTACCATTATCTCTAGAGCGTTCAATCACTCTACCTCGTTTGTATAAATCGCGTTCTAAAAAGTCGCCTCGATGATAGCTTTTACTTAGCCCTGGTGGCGTCCAACCTGCGCGAATTAACTGCTTTGCCTCTTTTTTAGAAAGGTAGTCATTGTCATTATGCTTATGTGAATGATGCTTTTTATGGCCGTGTTTATGACCATGCTTATCTTTATGCGGTTTTGCGTCTGCGCTTATTGAACATAAAGCCAATGCTATTAGTGCTGTGTATGTTAGTACTCTCATAAATAATCTCTAGCATAATTAATAGCTAAAGATTAACAAACACGGATGAACATCATATGAAACAACTAACACCTATTTAACGTTGTTTATATTGTGTTTTACAGTGGCTTCGCATAATAGCGGGATCGCGTAATTTTAAATGTTTTGTTTTACGACCTGCATGGCGCTTACGCCACACTTTAAAACTGCCTTTTGAAACATTGTCTCGCATAAAAACCACCAGCTGCGGATACTTTAATCCGTATAGCTGCTCTATAGCCTCGTAGGGGGTTCTATCTTCCCACGCCATTTCGATAATGCGTGACTGCTGCTCTGCGTTAAACATGGTATATCTCACAAAATTTAACTTATACGCTAGGTAAAAATACTTAGATCAATGCAATTAAGCTCAGTAACTGTATAATTGGCGTTCAAGTTATGTACTTTAAAAGATATCGAATTTATATTTATGCGCGCAATATTCCTGTTTTTAGCTTTAACTTTACCTTCGTTATTACTTGCAGCGCCAAGTAAAACCCTGCGCTGCGTAACAACCCACTATCCGCCTTTTACTATATTTGATGAGAAAAGCGATACGTTCACGGGTTTAGATATTGAATATTTAACGTTTATTGAGCGTAATTTAAATCTTAAAATTGACGTAATTCATCTGCCATGGGCGCGCGTTAAAAAAGAAATGGCGCTGGGTTACTACGACTGCTATTTCTCTTTGGCCAATACAGAGGAACGTGCAAAGTATTTAGATTTTACAAGCGTGCCCTTGCATACTACTAAGTATGGTTTATTTACTTTAAACAAAGATAAACTGCTCACAAACAATTTATCAAATACCCCAATAGCGATGCTGCGCGGCGTTGCCTTGCCTGAGGTTATTGCTAAAAAGTATAACCTTGATGAGAATAATCTGCTTCGCTCACTTTCAACTAAAGACACTTTTGAGCTACTAGAAAAAAAACGTGTTGAATACGCAATAACTAACTATCAAGCAGGTTTGTGGTACTCAAAAGAATATAAAAACATTTATGCTCGGCAATTAAATGAGTTTACGTTTCCTACTTACATTGCTTTTAAGCGTGGCGTAATAGATACAAAATTAGTTGATGAGCAAATAAAACGTTTTAAAGCACAAACTCAATAATTAACACTGCACATATTAAGAGATAACCAATGTTTACAAAACTACCAAAATGGGTTGAATATGGCGCGTTTACGCTCGCATTTATAGCGGGCGTAGTAAACGCTGTAGGCTTATTAGGATTTGAGCACCAGGCTATTTCGCATGTATCTGGCTCTGTTACTTTACTTGGTATTAAAGTAATAACTAACCCCAGCACTGCCTTATTGCTACTTTCAATAATTATTAGCTTTATGTTGGGTTCTGCACTGTCGGGATTTTTACTCTCTGGTGGCTCATTAAAACTTGGTCGTCATTACGACACTTTGCTTTTTATTGAAGGGTTGCTACTACTTGCGAGTGCTTATTTACTCAAAAACACATTCGTTTACGGCATTGTTTTAACGTCTGCTGCTTGTGGATTACAAAACGCGCTAGCCACTAATTACAGTGGTGCTGTTATACGTACCACACATTTAACCGGTATTTTTACTGACCTTGGTTTAATGATAGGTAAAGCCCTTAAGGGTGAGCAATTTGATACCCGTAAAGGCGTTATGTTTTTACTCATTGTTGCAGGCTTTTTATTGGGTGGTATAACCGGTTTTGTTTTATTTGAGCATTACTTAGTGCTGGCTTTAGTGTTTCCTGCTGTAGCTTGTTTTGTTTTATCAATTACGTATCGGGTTTATAGGTTACGTACGCTTTAACGCAACGAGTTTAAAAGCACATTAAAACCGCATATTATAGAGGTAATGCAATATAGATTACTTTCAAGGAATGTATGAAACCTTATTTTTTGCCGCTGATATTACCCTTTAGCCACACTGCGTTTGCCGATAATCAAAACAACGATGCAATAGAAACCATAACAACTACGGCATCACGTATTGAAGCGCTATCTACAACACTCCCTTTATCAATAAGCACACTAACGCAAGCGCAGCTAAATAGCATAGCGCCTACCCATATTGAAGAAGCCCTGCAACGTGTAGCAGGTGCTAATATTCAACGCGGAAATGGCCAAGAGTATTTACCCGCGCTGCGCTCACAAGTACTTTCGGGCGCAGGCGCTTGTGGTGGCATATTGACTCTAGAAGATGGTATACCACTGAGAGCCGCTGGGTTTTGTAATATAAACGAGCTATTTGAGGCGCACAGCGAAATGGCGCAGCGCATTGAAGTGCTAAAAGGCCCTGGCTCTGCACTTTATGGCTCAAATGCTGTGCATGGTGTTATTAATGTAATAACGCCCGACACTACTCAAGGCGGTGGTTTAGTTGGTTTAGATTATGGCTCGTACGGTTATACTCGCTACAAATTACGTGCAGGACAAGATTACGGCAACAGCGGCATAGGCATTAACGCAAGTGTTACCGACGATAGCGGTTACCGCGACGACGAAAGCGTAGAGCAACAAAAAGTAAATATTCGCCATCGCTATTCAAATAATAATTTATTACTTACCTCTGGGCTTACTTACACAAATCTTGATCAGCAAACGGCTGGATTTATTACAGGCTTTGAAAGCTATAAAAACGAAGACCTCTCGCAAAAAAACTTTGACCCAGACGCATTTAGAAAAGCACGTGCATTTAGAGCATGGAGCAATGCAACATGGCAATTAAATAACGATGATGTGCTCTCTACTACGTTATATTTTCGCGACCAAAGCATGGACTTTTTTAAGCACTTTTTACCCGGCACACCGCTTGAAAAAAACAGTCAAACTGGTTTTGGCATACAATCGCTTTATCAATATAATTTACAACGTAATATAAAAATAAACCTAGGGCTTGACGGCGAATACACGCAAGCCGACTTTACTCAAAGCCAAAACGAGCCCACTCAAGGTTCTGCTTTTTTAGTTGCTACAGTGCCACAAGGTAAGCATTACGATTACGATGTAAACGCCACGCTTTATGCCCCTTTTGCATCGCTTGATTGGCAATTAAATAAATGGTTACTTACCGCAGGTGTGCGCTACGAGCATATGCAGTACGACTACACCAATAATATGCTAGCAGGTAGAACAAAAGACGACGGCACAGAATGCGGCTTTGGTGGTTGCCG
Source organism: Pseudoalteromonas sp. NZS11_1 (assembly GCF_015864275.1). Classification (NCBI taxonomy): domain Bacteria; kingdom Pseudomonadati; phylum Pseudomonadota; class Gammaproteobacteria; order Alteromonadales; family Pseudoalteromonadaceae; genus Pseudoalteromonas; species Pseudoalteromonas sp. NZS11_1. The sequence continues at coordinate 410,526 of NZ_JADYXK010000001.1, read as the reverse complement.
ATATAGCCGCCCAGCGAGTGCTAAAAATAGTTTTAGTAATCTATCGCCAAAGCTTGGGGTTAGTTATCAGTACAATACAAATAACACGCTTTATGCAAACTTTTCTCGCGGTTACAGAGCGCCACAAGCGGCTGAGCTATACCAATTGCAACGCGAGCAAACCACTGCAAATTTAAGCGCCGAAATAGCCAATAACGCAGAACTAGGTATTAAAGGGATTTACGAAAAACTACGTTATGGCGTGTCACTTTACGCTATGAGTAAACACAATACGATTTACCGCGATAGCGACTTTTTTACGGTAAATAATGGCAGCTCTCGCCATCGTGGTATTGAGCTTGAACTTGACTACCAGCTCACTAAGTTGCTTGCGCTTAATTTTGCTGGCACATATGCGAAGCATACTTATACTAACAACCAAATACTTAACGGTTTAAATATAAACGGCAACGACATAGATACCGCGCCGCGTAATATTGCTAATCTCGATTTAACATGGCAAGCACTCAGTAATACACAATTTGCTTTGCAGTGGCATCGCGTTGGTAACTACTACACCGACCCAGAAAACTTAAATAAATACCAAGGGCATGATGTTTTAAGCCTGCGCGCTCAGTGGCAAGTTACTAATAACCTTGAAGTGCTTGCCCGCATTATTAATTTAACTAATGAGGCTTATGCGGAGCGCGCCGATTACACCAGTTTTACCGGCGACAGGTACTTTCCTGGCAAACCACGTAATGCCATGCTTTCGGCAACTTATACGTGGTAGTGCTTATTTAAGGACTAAGCTTATTTAAAGACTAAGCTAATTTAACTGATTTAAGTCGCTCATGTATTTCATGGGCGACTTTTTCATTACCTTTTTAAACATAGTAATAAATGCACTCACCGACTCATACCCTAATAACTCCGACACCTGCTGCACACTTTGCTTATCAGAAAGCGCTTTTAAGGCTGTAATTATATGCAATTGCGTACGCCATTTTCCAAATGTCATACCGGTTTCTTTTTTAATTAACCGCGCTAATGTGCGCTCAGTTAATGCAAACTGCTTAGCCCATTGTGGTAATGTTTTTCGATTGTTTGGCATGTTTATAAGCTGATCGCTCATGGTTTGAATTACCTCGTTTTTAGATAATACAAAATCAAGTGGCTGTACAGGCATTTCAATAAGTTGATCAAATAACACCTGCGCCAAACGTGCTGTTTTACTATTTAAAGTATAGTGCTGATTATGCCCAGCCAACTCGCACATTAGCTCTTTAACCAGTGGCGTAATGGCTAATGTACACGTATTTAGCGGCATACCGTTTTTACTACTATCAATAAATAAATGACAGAGCTGCGCGTTATCAGACGCCCTATTACTATGCACTTTTTGTGCGGGGATCCAAATTGCACTGTGCGTAGGCACCATCCACATTTTTGCCGACACTTCACAGGTTACATAACCATGCAGGGCTAAAATTAATTGCCCTTTAGGGTGGGTATGCAGTGGTATTTCGTGACTTGCATGGGCGTGCTCTATTTTGGCTATTATGGGCTGCGCCATAGTTTCAAAATTTTTAATGTCGTCCCAGCCAATTGCATCAAACATAGTTTTGTCTGTTTTTAGTTATTTAATGTCATTATCTCTAAATTATAGTTTTTGCTAAGCCTTTATACTAGCGCCCATTAAGTATTAGCTTTAATGGTCTTCCCTTTTGTTAAATAACACACCTAAATCACGCTTTGCTGGCATATTACTTGTGCTTGGCATATTACTTATTGCCGCAAATTTACGCGCCACATTTACAGGTATTGCACCTGTGCTTGAACAAATTATTAATCACTTTGGGCTTAGCGCATCGCAAGCTGGGTTTTTAACAACATTGCCACTCATTGCCTTTGCGGTTGTATCGCCAATGGCCGCAACTCTTGCTAAAAAGCAGGGGCTAGAGCGCACCTTGTTTGTGGCTTTGTTATTTATACTTGCAGGGGTTGCAGCGCGGGTAATAAATACCTCAGCCATGCTTTTTGTAGGCACCGCTATTATTGGTGTAGGTATTGCCATCGCAAACGTATTATTACCAAGTTTAATTAAGCGCGACTTTCCTGCAAAGGTTGCGTTAATGACCTCAGCCTACGTGCTTACTATGGGCGTGGTATCGGGTGGGTTTTCCACTTTGGTATTTCCGCTTAGTCAGTTAAACGGATTAGGATGGCAACTTGCGCTGGGCTCATCAGCTCTTATTACTCTGGCGAGTATTATTGTATGGATGTCACAATTAAGTAAGCACACAAAACCCGCGAGTATTGCTCAACACGCTGACACGTCAAAAAGTGTATGGCGCTATTTACTAGCATGGCAAATTACCCTACTGCTGGGCTTAAACTCATTCTTAAATTATATAATTATCACGTGGTTACCTAGCATATTAATCGAAACAGGCCAAAGTGCCACGCAAGCAGGTGCTTATCATGGTGCTTTTCAAATAGCGACTGCATTACCGGGTTTAATATTAATTCCGTTACTTGCCAAATTAAAAGATCAAAGCGCGCTTAGCTTTATTTTAGCCATGTTGAGTGCACTCAGTGCTTTGGGGCTGCTTTACATGCCTAGCTTTGCTTTTGTTTGGACCCTAATGCTGGGCTTTTGCTCTGGAGCGTGTTTTATATTGGGGCTGTCGTTTATTAGTTTACGAACCGATGATTCGCAACAAGCAGCGTCGCTTTCAGGTATGTCGCAAAGTGTAGGGTATTTACTCGCGGCGATTGGTCCTATGCTCGCTGGTGCATTACACACGACTACGGGAAGTTGGAGTGCGCCATTATGGCTGTGCGCTATTGCCGGAGTACTGTGTGCATTATGTGGTTTGGGCAGTGGTAAAAACACCACTTTAGCTAAATCAGCTAACTAGCTGCTGTAACCACGAAAATAAACCAGACGAAGTTTTGTTGCTCGTGTGTTTTTGCTCATAGCGTTTATTAGTTGCTTCACGCTGTTCACGGCGCTCTTGTGCTAAATTAGCTTTTGCAGCAAAACGCAAGCGCTGCTCTTGAGTAAGCTCATCATTAAAACTAATGGCTGTTTTTTTAACTGCTCGGCTGCTTTTAGGTGAACTACACATGTTATTCTCCAAATGACTGACTTATAAGTAGACAGTCATTTGGTAAAATAAATTTCAAACCGCTTACTAAAAAAGTGATTTTTTATCAGTATTACTAATTTTGTGGGGTTGTATCAAACGCAGGTACTTCATGTAAGCCGCTCAACCAGCTCAATGTTGATTTAGACCAAATTTGTGCTGTTGGCGTAAACTGATCACGCTGATCAACCGCACCAATACGCAAGCCATATACACGGTCAGCTTTAGCTTCGTTAGTTGCATATAGTGTTGTACCACATGTGCCACAAAAACCTTGCGCACGCTTGTTACCGCTTTGCGCTGTTTTAACAAACTCTTTTGGCTCACCTTGGGTAAACACGACCGAATTTGGCTCTGCAATTATAACGGCTCTAAATGGGCCGCTCGACATACGTTGGCAATCACTACAATGGCAAACAAGTGCGTTGTTATTTTGAGACTTTGCTTGGTATTTAATTTCACCACAGTAACAGCTTCCAGTAATTTCCATTATTTAAATCCTTAATGCTTATGAAGATTGAATCGAGATATAAGACCGGCAGTATCGATTCATTATTTTTAAAATATAAAAAATTGCTCACCGGTTCATTTGTATGCTCGGCTAGATGTTTAATTCTTTAGAGTGATTTTTTCAAAGTTGAGCAAGTGCTACAAACATGATGCGATGTTTTAAATAAAACAGCAATACCACGTTAAGCTAATAGCGTAACGTGGTGCGTCTAAATTATTTTTTATATGTGTTTAGATCATAAAATAAGAATAGCAATGTAGAACCTCCCCTTATGTTGGGGGTAATTATTTAAATGCGTTAGCATTTTTTATGCTGTCAAAATCGTTAAAGCGCACGTTGTGTTGCGCCATTACTTTAAGTATTTTTTCACTTAGCATTTGACGTAAATAAAACGGCTGATTTGGCACAAAATGGTGGATAGTATGCGTTTTACCAAAGTTAAAACAAAACAAGTGAAACGGCATAAATAAACGGCTCGTTAGTACATGAGTTTGCTCAAGCATGTTATTAACGCCGCCATAGTAATGCATGCTTGAGGTAACAAAATTAAGCGAGCTTGAGCGAATAATATTAGGAACAATGAGCACAACCATTAAAAATTCGAACACATTCATTGTACTTAACAACCAGCTAGGCGAATTTAGCGAAAGTGGTATAAATAAATCAACAATATGAAATACAATAACGCTGTATAAAACAGCAAAATACGCAGTCGCTATCGGAAATCCCGCATTAAAAACACTCGAAAAACTAAAGCCATTAATTTCTTTTCTAAAACGTTTAGTAGAAATAACTAACCCTAATAACCCATCTACAATAACTAGCGCACGTAAAAGTGGGTTTTTAATACCATTACCCACCAAGCGTTCTTCTAGGTCTTGTTGTGTGCCTGAGGTTTTGTGATGGTGTAAATGCATTTTACGTCGGTACCATGGGCTAATAGTATTTGGTCGCATTAACCATACTGTTAGCATCATAAAATTATGCATGAACGGCTGATTACTAAAATATTGTTTATGTATAAGGTCGTGTTCTAACTCATGGGAAATAGATGCAGCAATAGCCGCAAGTACTATGCATACCCAAGCAGGTATGATGGCTAAATAATATAAAACACCAACACCAATTAATGCGCTAAGCGATAGCAATAAAATAATTAACCCTAAGGTATTTTGATGTGCAAGTAACGGGTGCTTTTGACGAAGTGATGCTTCCTCTGCCTTAATTGCTTTCACAATCGATTGAATGTTCTGTTTGGCACTTAATTGAGTCATATATAATGTCTTAAAAACCTTGTTGTACAAATAATACCTGAATTGATCGCAACATCGGGATAAAGCAGGAATAATTATTGTAATACGATTAACTATTATCAATAGTTCAATTGCTTATTTATTCAATCGCATAACAAATTTAATAGCACTCATAACCCAAAATATTCGCTTTATATATCAGCCCAAAAAGACTTAAAAAATTTACCTGTGGAGTATCCTTGCTATAAACGATTAATTATCAACCAGTTGTTTATGCAAATAAAAGAAAAGGCTTGCCGCTCCCTCTTTTGTTTGTATAATGCGGATACAGAATAAGAGGTATATAAGTATCCTTTTTATTTTAAGTGGTTTTTCTTTATCTTTTTATACCTAAAAGATTAAAGAAAAATTATGCCAGCGTGATGAAATTGGTAGACATGGGGGATTCAAAATCCCCTTCCGAAAGGAGTGCCGGTTCGAGTCCGGCCGCTGGTACCACTTTTTGAACCTCAGCTAATTATTGGCTGAGGTTTTTTTATGCCTAAAATTTAACTAGTAATTTATACTAATTCGCTTTACTAAGTGAGCTACGTTTAAGTAAGAAAACCATGTCGATAACAAGGTAAAACCTAGTTAAGCTGAAGCAAAAGCTACAAGCCTTTCATTAAAGCCGTCAACGTAATTAGGAAGGGACAAAATCTAATGAGCACGCTAGTTATGCGTCTTGCTCTTGATTTGTTATATCTCCTATTCGATTATTTAACTCTTCGTCACTAACATCTTCTTTGTGTGTACCAATGATCCATATATGACCAAATGGATCCTGTAGCGTGCCGGTCCTATCACCATAAAATTGGTCATGTACGGGTCTTATTTCTGTTGCACCAAGCTCAATTGCTTTTTTAAATACGGTATCAACATCTTCAACATAAAGCATAAGGCTTAGCGCTGTACCACCTAGTTCTTTTGGGCTTTTTAAATGTTCTTCAGAACCAATATCTGAAAGCATAATATGCGAATCACCAATTATTATTTCTGCATGGGCTATTCCACCATCAGGTAAAGGCATTTGCATTACGTGTTCAGCACTAAATGCATCACAATAAAAATCTATCGCTTTTTGTGCGTCATTCATAATTAAATAAGGTGTAACTGAATGAAACCCTTTTGGTATTGCCGAAACTGACATAGTGATCACCTCGCTGTTGAATCCATGTTATTAAAACTGATTTAAATGCTGTCTGTAATAAGCACTAAAGTTTTTAAATAAAGGTCAGATTGACTGACCTTAAAACAATATATAAATTAAATAATAGCTCTAATAAATACTTAGCGCTGCCAAAAACGTAAATTACGTAATGACTCTATAAATGCCTCGCCCGATACGGTAGCTAAATCAATCCAGCCATCATCAGCTTTGTCATCGAGCCCTGCGGCTTTAAATAATGGCTTAGCCTCACTTGTAAAGCCTATGTATTTCAGATGTGCATACGCATCACTTACAAAGTCTTTAGCTTCTGCAATAGCAGCTAATTTTTCGGCTCCATCTTCGGTGGTGAGTACAAGTACCGCATCGTATAAAACCGATGGACCACCATTAATAACCTGATCAGCTTTAAAGTGCTTACCTTTACTGCATTTAGCACCGCCAACTTGTGGGGCAATAATTTCAAAGTTTGCACCTTCACTTTTAAGTGCATTGGTAACCGATTCAAAGATGTCTGCATTAAAGCCATCACTTACTAAAATACCTAATTTACGGCCTTTGAAGGTGTTGGGCGCATTTTTCAAAATACTTAACGCATCAGATACAGGTAAGCCTTTACGTGTTGGCATAGCAGCTTCAGCTGGGTCTGGCATTTCTTGCAAGCCAAGTCCTTCGGCAACTTTATTTGCGAGGGTTTCGTCAATATTTAACAAGTGCGATACCAAACGTTCTCGTATTGGTAAATGCTCAACTTTAGACAGCTCAAACACGTACGCAGATTGTATATGCGCCTGCTCTACCTCTGTTTGGCTTAAGTAAAATTGACGAGCTTGACTGTAGTGATCGCTGAATGTTTCTGAGCGATAACGCAGTTTATCACCGCCGCTTACTTCAGGCTCGCTTGAGCTTTTAAAGCCATGTACCGGGCATTCGCGCGGGTTGTTTTCGCCTGCGCTCCATGAGTTTGGTTCGTAATTAATACGCCCTTTTGGATTGTGCATTGCCATGTGGCCATCTTGCTGAAAATGACGCATTGGACATTTAGGCGCATTGACCGGAATATGCGTAAAGTTAGGACCACCTAAACGCTTAGTTTGAGTATCTAAGTATGAAAAGTTACGACCTTGCAGTAGCGGGTCGGGTGTAAAGTCGAGCCCCGGTACAATGTTTTGAGTACAAAATGCTACTTGCTCTGTTTCTGCAAAAAAGTTGTCTACAACACGGTCAAGCACCATACGGCCAACAATTTGCACTGGTACTTGCTCTTCAGGTATAAGCTTAGTGGCATCAAAAACATCAAATTCAAATTCATCAGCAAATTGCTGATCAAACACCTGTACACCTAGCTCCCACTCAGGGAAGTCGCCGTTGCCAATAGATTCCCACATATCTCTGCGATGAAAATCAGGGTCTGCGCCATTTAGCTTAAGTGCCTCGTTCCACACAACTGATTGCATACCGCCTTTTGGTTTCCAATGAAATTTAACGAATTTCTCTTCACCTTTGGCATTAATGAATTTAAAGGTATGAACGCCAAAACCTTCCATAAAGCGTAAAGAGCGCGGAATAGCTCTATCAGACATTGCCCACATAACCATATGCATTGACTCAGGCGACAAGCTTACAAAATCCCAAAAGTTATCGTGTGCGGTTTGCGCTTGCGGAAAACCTCGGTCGGGCTCTGCTTTAGCCGAATGAACTAAGTCTGGAAACTTCATTGCATCCTGAATAAAGAATACTGGTATATTGTTACCCACTAAATCCCAGTTTCCCTCTTGGGTATAAAACTTAACCGCAAAACCGCGTACATCACGTGCTAAATCTGGTGATCCTTTATTACCTGCAACCGTAGAGAAGCGAGTAAACACAGGCGTTTTTTCACCTTTTCTCTGAAAAATATCTGCACAGGTTAAATCTTCAAGCGTGTCGTAAGTTTCAAAATATCCGTGTGCACCATAACCTCTAGCGTGCACTACTCGCTCAGGAATGCGTTCGTGATCAAAATGAAAGATCTTCTCGCGCATTATATGATCTTCTAATAATCCTGGGCCACGCTTGCCTGCACGTAATGAGTTTTGATCGTCGCTTACAGGGCATCCCTGCGCGGTGGTCATGGTAGGGTGTTCGTCCGACGCCTTTTGATGCAATTCGCCGCCATGCCCTTTATTACCTGAGTATTTAAATGATTCAGCCATGTTTAGTCCTTCATACAGTTTGATTTAATGGGTCAATAGTTTTTATGAGCTTTAAAGCTAAAAGCGACTATGCAAATGCAAAATAAAGACCAGCCATCCAACCTAGTAAAAAAGGGCTGTACAGATAACAATGTAGTATTTGAGGTGGTTTATAAAAGAAAAAGTTACACAGGTATGTAACTTTTTCAGACAAAAAAAGAGCACTTAAAAAGTGCTCTTAGGTTTAAATCGTTTTAAATTTAGTTAATCTTTGCTTTCGTTAACTAAAATAACTTTACGATGTGGGAAAGGTATTTCGATGTTGTTTTCATCCAGTGCTTTTTTAATTAACTCTGGCACCGTGTAAAGAATATCGAAGTAATGCTCGCCCTTACAAAAAGGTCTTACTAAAAAGTCTACTGAGCTGTTGTTAAGAGTTTCTACTTCAACAAAAGGAGCTGGATCTTTTAGTATGTGTGGGTGCGCTGCAAGTACGGCATCTATAACTTTACGTACAGCCGTTGTATCTTCACCGTAAGCAACACCAAAATGCATATCCACACCACGAATTGGATGATGCGAATGGTTTATAATTTGCGCGCCCCAAATTTGACTATTTGGAATAATAACCTGTTGGTTATCGAACGTTTGTAAAATAGTAGTAAACATATCTACTTCTGTTACTTTACCAAAACGCCCTGCTGCCTCAATAAAGTCATTCACTTTATAAGGTCTGAAAACTAGTAGCATAACGCCCGCGGCAAGGTTCGACATTGCACCTTGTAACGCCAAGCCTATAGCAAGCCCCGCAGCACCTAGCAAAGCAATAATAGAGGCTGTTTGTACACCAAAGCGATTTAACACAGCAATAATAACGAACGCTAATATGATGTATCGAGCCATGCTGCCTAAAAAGCGAAAAAGCGTGTCATCAAGATGAGTGTATTTATGGCATAAGCCAATAATTAAATTGCGTACTTTGCCCGCTAACCATAAGCCCGCAAGCAAAATTGCAATCGCTAGTAATATGTTGGTTGCCCACGTAATTGCAGCGGGTAAATATTGATTAATATCAATGTTGTTTATTATGTCTTCCATTGTTTTTCCTGTTTTAAAAACTTTTAGCTAGTTTTAGCTAGTTTTACTATACCAAGCGCAATAGTTTAACAAAAAATTAACTAAAGTACGGCTATAGGAGTAATTTAAAACATAAAGAAAGAGCGTTCCCTCAAAACATGTCATCGCTCACGTAAATCTTTCAACACATAATTTTGCTTTAACCCTTGGTCTACAGCTTAAATAATTCAACTTTAACTTGTTCATAAATAAAGCTAATACCCGAGATAAATCTCGGTTAACTCTCTTAATTTTCTAATTACTGCTGGCACTCATCTATAAATTTACCGATAATCTCACCTAAGCGCGCATATATTGGCGAGACAACACAATTGGATGAAATTAAAACAAAGGATTATTATGAAAAAGTACTCAATTTTACTTACAGCGGCAGCACTTACTGTACTTGCTGGTTGTTCAACATCTGTTGCAGTAAGAGACTTTGAACAAAACCCTATTCCACAAACATCAACAATTACCAACAGTGAAGCTGACGTAGAAAAAGGTATTCTAAAGGCATGTATTCAGCTTGGTTGGAAGTGTACGCCTATGAGTGAAGGTAAAATAAAAGGTGTACTGGATATTCGCACACACCAATTAACTATCGATATTGCGTACGACAAAACGGCATACTCAATCAACTATAAAGACTCTATTAACTTAAACTACAACGGCAAAAAAATTCACCGCCAATATGTTAATTGGGTATCAAACCTAATACGCCATATAGATGCTGAAATGATTTAGCGGCGCGTTAACCTGCTTTACATATTATAAAAATCACTAAATATGAATAATAAAAGTGGAGAAGTTACCTATAGTTTCTCCATTTTTTAGTTGAGATTTAAACAACAACAATCACTTCAAAAAATATTAATAATTTTCAACCAGTTACAAATCAAAAAAGCACCAAACCTAACACTATTAGTAAAAGTACTCTCCCGTATTTTCACTCTTTAATGAATGAGTGATTTTTTACTTATCCCCCTTCGTAAAAACATATTTTATATCTTGCTATAACGCAGTTTCGCTCATATAGTCAGCAAATTATCACACCTTTATTTTGAACATCTTTGTTTATGAAATCTTCTGCTCCTGCTAGTGATTTTGGTACCTTATTAGGTTATGCACCTGGTAATGTTGCTGTGTATTCATCTGATTATGATACGGCTGACGAAAGCATTTATCCTAATCGTAGCGCCTACCGTAGTTACCTTGATGGCATTTACATGGGCTATAAATGGCAATGTGTTGAGTTTGCACGGCGATGGATGTATCTCAACCATAGTTATATTTTTGATGATATTGCTATGGCTTACGATATTTTTGAGCTGCGTTCTGTGCGCGATGTAAATAGCCAAAACAGACTGCCACTAAACGCGTTTAAAAATGGTGCTAAACATCATCCGCAAGTAGGTAGTTTACTTATTTGGGAGGAAGGCGGCGAGTTTGAAGAAACAGGCCATGTTGCTGTCGTTGTTGAAGTGCACGAAGATAAAATACGCCTTGCTGAGCAAAATGTAGGACATCAAATATGGCCAAAAGATCAAAGCTGGTGCCGTGAACTAAAAGCAAAAGTAACTAAAGATGGCGACTATTGGATTGAGTGCTCTTACAGCGACGCCACTATTTTAGGCTGGATGACACAAACTGATGAAACAGAATATGCTGAGCCAACGTCTGAGCTAAACACTGATTTATTTATTATAGAAGCCCATAAAGCAGTAGATACAGGGCAAGCAAACAAGTCATGGTTAAATATTGCGAATGACGATGAAGCTGCCTACGTAGAAATGATGCAAGGCCATAAACTTACATCAGTAGCTGAGGATCAACATAATTACTTTGCGATATCTCAAACGGCGCAGCAAAGCATTGAGCATGCAACAAATGAGCTGCATGGCTTATTTATGCATGCAACCGACTATGTACTGCAGCACCCTGAGTTATTAAAAAAGTTTAATTTACCCGATGTTGTGATTAATAAAATTCGCCAATCGTGGGATAACCGCTTAAACCAATTAATTACCAGTCGGTTTGACTTTGCTTTAACAGCAGCAGGTTTAAAAGTTTACGAATATAATTGCGATTCGGCATCGTGTTACATGGAAAGCGGCAAAGTTCAGGGTAAATGGGCAAAACACTTTGGTGTTAAAACAGGTGTAGATGCAGGCCAAAATTTATTTAAAGATCTCGTAAAAGCATGGCGTAAAAGTGAAGTAAAAGGTCTTGTTCATATTCTGCAAGATGATGAACCAGAAGAGCATTACCACGCATTATTTATGAAAGAAGCCATTGAAGCCGCGGGCTTTGAGTGTAAGTTAGTAATTGGCTTAAGCACACTTCGCTGGAATGAATCAGGCAACATAGTAGATGCAGATGGCGCACAACTGAGTTACGTGTGGAAAACGTGGTCGTGGGAAACCGCACTTGATCAAATTCGTGAAGAATGTGAAGCCGACCAATCATTAGGTGATAACTTTGAACCACAATTCAAAATTGGTGAAACGCCACGCTTAGTCGATGTACTGCTGCGTAAAAACGTGATGGTATTTGAACCACTGTGGACATTAATTCCTAGTAACAAGGCTATTTTACCAATACTGTGGAGTTTATTCCCTAATCATAAATATTTACTTAATACCGCGTTTGAGCTTAACGACGAGTTATTACAAACCGGTTATGTAGTTAAACCAATAGTAGGACGTTGTGGTGCTAATATTCAACTTGTTGATGAACAGCAGCAAGTTATAGAAAAAACAATGGGGCACTTTGCCGAGCAAGACCAAATATACCAACAACTATTTGCACTGCCTAAAGTAGATGACTACTTTGTACAAATATGTAGTTTTACAGCCGCCGGAAAATACTCTGGTGGTGGCGTACGTGTTGATAAAAGCATGATCATAAACGGCCATAGCGATTGTATGGCACTGCGTATTAAATAAATAATACTAAGCCCGCAATTTTGCTGCGGGCTTAAGTTTGTGTAGACCCCCTTCCCTCTTTTAAGTTTTATAGCTATCTCAAGCGAGTTACTCCTGATAGAGTAAATTTATTAAACACCACAAACTAAGGTATTTCATGGCGAATCAATTTAATGTACTTGGCACACGTTTAAAACTATGTTGCGGTAATGGTGGCTACACACGTGAAGGATTTTGTTATGTACCAGAATCAGATCTTGGCAATCACAGTGTGTGTGCAATTATGACTGACGAGTTTTTACAATTTTCAAAATCACAAGGTAACGACTTAATAAGCCCAAACCCTCTTTACGATTTTGAAGGTTTAAAAGCCGGTGATAAATGGTGCTTGTGTGCGCTAAGATGGCTTCATGCTATTTCAGCTAACGTTGCGCCACCAGTGGTACTTGAAGCTACAAATAAAAAATCATTAGAAATAGTGCCGCTCGATGTTTTGAAAGCGCACGAATATATAGCCAAAGTTTAAATACACTTAAGCGTTATTAAATTAAAGTCTGCAGATTTTACAAATGTATGCAGGCTTTTCAAAAATTCAATCACCCCTCCAGCCTCTAAAATCTTAAATAAAAACATAACCACATGTTTTTAAATAACTTTTAAAAACAATCAGCTTACGGCATAACAGTTGCTTCATTAAGTTTAAGTCATGCTCATAACGCAACATATTATATGAGCAACACATTACTTAAGTAGGAGAAATTATGAGTAACAATAACGAATCAAACAAAACAACTAAATTTACCGCGCCAGGTATGAGTGACGAATCAGCTCAAAAAACAATAGCTACGCTAGATAACCGCATGGTTGCATTGATAGATTTACAGCTTACTTTAAAGCATATTCACTGGAACGTAGTGGGACCTAACTTTATTGGCGTACACGAAATGATAGACCCACAAGTAGACATTGTGCGCGAAATGACAGATACAATTGCAGAGCGAATTGCGACTCTTGGTGGAGTGCCCGTTGGTACGCCTAAATCAATTGTAGATCGTCGTACATGGAACGAATACTCAGTAGGTAAAGGTTTAGTAACCGAGCATTTAGCCGCACTTGATAAAGTATACAACGGCGTTAATGGCGATCACCGCAAAGCAATTGAGACTCTTTCTGAATTAGATCCGGTGTCTGAAGATATGATCACCAGCCAACTAGCTGACCTAGAGCAATTTCAGTGGTTTATTAGAGCCCATTTAGAATCATCTACAGGCGAGTTAAAAAGCTAATACATTTAATCTAAGAAAGCCCAGCATTAATATGCTGGGCTTTTTTTTGCGTAAAAATCACTCTATTTATAATCATATATAGATATGTATCAGTAAGCTCTAATACAAAATTCATATAAAAACAATAGAAAATTGGTATTACCAAAATAAATAACCAAAATAAAATTTAATGATTTTATACTCCTTACTATTTCGCAAATTTATAAGCCATACCCAACCTTTAATGAACATCTCATTATTTTAACATCACTTAAAAAACAAACTAAATACGTATAAAAGTACGGCATAAAATTTAAAAACAGCACTAAAAAGTGTATTTAATAGTACAAATAATATAAAAAAACGTCTTTGGTAAACATACTTCAATAAAATTCATTCAAAATATAAAAAATAAAAACACATCATAAGCCATTAAATTTATTAAATATAAGCAAAATAAAAGAACGCTTTGTAATACATATTGTGAATTTTTGGTAAACAAAGGTTGTAATAAAAGCTGAATTGGACTAATTTCAACCACACCACCTGTATGACACGCTACAGGGAAACAGCAGTTAAATTGGTTAACCAAACCAAGTAACAACACACACAATGACGTAAGTCGTACCCAAACGGGAGAGATACATGAAACTCAATCAAATTACTTCAACATTAATTAATAAACATCAAAGAAGTAGCTCTACAACAATCGGTGCAGCAGCCCTTTTACTAATGGCTTCTTCAAATATTGCAGCGCAAGAGGCTCCGGCAGCTTCAGAAACGGCAGCTGCAGATATTGAAGTTATTGAAGTAAAAGGCATGCTAGGTAGTATGAAAGCCGCCGCTATGCTTAAGCGTACTGACGGACGTATTGTAGATGCGATTGTTGCTGAAGACATTGGTAAGTTACCTGATAATAATATTGCAGAAGCACTGCAACGTATTACTGGTGTATCTATTAATACCGATTTTGGTGTGGGTGACAGTGTTTCGATTCGTGGCTTACCTCAAAACCGTGTTGAATTAAACGGTCGCTCTACTATTGGTGACTCTCGTGACGGTATTAGCTTACAAGATTACCCATCAAGTTTCTTAAAAACGGTAGAAGTCGTTAAGTCTCCTACTGCCGATATGATTGAAGGTGCATTAGGCGGAACAGTTAGTCTAAAAACGGTTCGCCCATTAGAGCTAGATAAACTAACTGGTGCTGTTTCATTAGATGGTGAGTACGCTGATAAAACAGAAAAAGTAGCGCCTATTTTTAGCGGTTCACTTGGTAACAATTGGGATTTTGATGAAATGGGTACCTTTGGTGCCATTGCTATGTTTTCGTTTCAAGATCGCGAAATTCGTCAAGATGAAACGTCTAGCCGTGTTAAACCTCAAGACATCGAAATTAATGGCCAAGAAGGTAATACATCAAGTGGCAACGCTATCGTACGAGACGAGCACAGTGTTGAACAATACGTAGAACAACGTAAACGTACTGCTGTAAATTTATCACTTCAGTGGGCACCGCAATCTGGTAATGGCATGGTGTATCTAGATTTAAGTGGCACTAAACGCTCTGGTGAGCAAAGTGGCAACTCTATATTGGGTGTTGCAGGTTCACTATCAACAGATGCAAATACAACTCAAGATGCTAACGGCGTAAATAATTACACGTTAACCAACGAATTTGGTATTCCTAAAACATACAGTGACTTTCGTGAAACCGACTCGTTTTCAAATGCACTTGGTGCAGAGTGGAACCTTACTGACAGTATAAAAATCTCTGGTGAAATTGCGGTAGCATCATCAGAAAGTGTAAGACCAGATTCTGAATTTACACTTCGCCCAATCGAAAAATCAACATTTGAAGCAAGCGGCGGTGTTGATTTAGTAAACCATTTATATGATGGTGCATTTTCTCAAAACGGTAATAAATTACCAAGCATCATTCATTCAGATCCAAATGCATTTACTGACCCACAAAACTTAGCACTACGTACGTTTAAAAGTGAAGATAGAAGAACAGATAATGACGAAACAGCTATTCGTTTTGACGTTGAAATGTTTGAACCTCTCAGCAGCTTGAGCTGGGTGTCTAAAGTAAAAGCAGGTGTACGTGTTACTAACCGTGATTACGAATACGAGCAATACAAAGTAGAAATTAAAGACATTTACAAAAATGCATTTAACGACTCAGATGGTTCATTAGCTACTTTATGGGTTGATGACTACAACGCCGCTTTTTCAAATAGCTTCACAACAGTTAGCCACGACAACTCTTTTGACCAATTAGGTCATTCAGGGCAAAACGACCTACTAACGTTTTTAAGCTACAACGGTTTATCTAACCCTGCAAATACTTACGCTCAACTTCAGCAGTTACTTGCAGGTACTAACCTAGCGTCAACAGGTAGTCTTTCAGATAACCAAGAGTTTCAGGAAAGCGCATACCGTAACGTAGTTGAAGATACAGCTGCCGTGTATATATCAGCGTACTTAGACTTTGATAACATTACTGCGATTGTGGGCGGTCGTTATGTGACTACAGATTTAGAATCAAGCGTGTTTCTTAACGGCGAAAAAGTAACTGGCGACAATGACTATAGCGACTTTTTACCAAGCTTAAACGTTACGTATAACTACTCAGACGAAACATTATTTCGCTTTGCTGCTGCAAAAGTTATGCGACGCGCTGACTTTAGCGAGCTAAGCCCTGCGTTTGACGTTAATAACGACATTACAGGTGCAACGCAAGGCTCTATTGATTTAGAACCATACCGCGCAACACAATACGACTTATCTGTAGAGCATTACTTTGATGAAGGTAACGTACTATCTTTCGCAGTATTTTATAAAGATGTTGAGTCTTTCTTAAGTAACGAAAGCAGCTGTCAGGCTTCTTCAAGTACTTCAACTGGTCAAAACGTAACTCAATGGAACCAAGTATGTCAGCTTGACGTTGCAGGTGTTTCACAAGACAACCTAGTTTACTCTGATGCGACTGACTACCCAGTAGATGCAGATGGCTTTAACCATGTTGCAGGTCTGCGTGATGCAGGACTAACGGGTATCGATACAGTTAAAAATGTAAATGGTGAAAACGGCTCAGTACAAGGTTTTGAAGTGGGCTACCAACAGTTCTTCACAAGTTTACCTGGTGCATTTTCTGGCTTAGGTGTTAATGCAAACTACACGTATGCAGACAGCGAACAACCAAACGGCAACCCACTATTAGACATTTCTAAAAATACATATAACTTACAAGTATTTTGGGAATACGAAGGGTTCTCTACTCGTATCGCTTATAACTACCGTGACAGTTTCTTAGATACTGAAAACGAAAAACGTGTAGAAAATATTAACTCAGACGGCAGCATTTCAGCAGAAGGCACTGTTTACGGTAATAACTACCGTGACGACAGAGGCCAGTTAGATTTCTCTGCAAGCTGGGATATTAACGAAAACGTGACCTTAGTAGGTAATGCGACCAACTTAACGGGTGAGCCTTCAATCTACCTATCTGAACTAGGTGGTACTTGGAAGTACACTGAAGCGGATCGCCGTTACAGCTTTGGTATTCGCGCTAAATTTTAATTTTCCCTAGACACTAAAGCCTGCTTTTATGCAGGCTTTTTTACGCCTATAAAAAAGTAGCTTTATATTATACAAACCTTATTAAAAACATGATTATTCTACCGAGTCTTGTGGATAAAAATATAAAGGTGGTATTAACTAAAAGTAAACCATCCCTTAACTTGTAGGAGGTCGCAAAAAATAAAGAAAATCCCTTATGGAATTAGTAAACACATCTAGTAAAACGAAAGTTCGGCATAAGACCGATATCAACAAAACACTATCTAAGATGCCCTTGTCATCTAGGCGCGTTTTATTTATGGCCATAGCTCAACTGGACTCTAAAAAAATAGTAAAGCAAGGCCAAGTATTCCGAATTTATGCTAGTGAATACGCGAAAATAGCCAAGCTAGAAATGAACACAGCCTATGAGCAACTAAAATCCGCGACTCTGGACTTACAAAAACAAATAATAGGGATTCCGAAAGATCAGCTTTTACCACCCATACCACGCTCTGGAGATAACCCTTGGAGGAAACCTAGCGGCAAAGGTATCGTATACTTAACGTCACTGAATACTGCGACTATGAGGACGGTGGCGGTTACGTAGACATTAACTTTAGCCGTCAAATGAAGCCGTATATTTGCATGATAGAGGGCAAATATACCACCCAAGTTTTAATATCGAGCACACGGCTAAAAGACACAAACGCAAGTAACTTATATCAACTCCTACGCCAGAAAATAAGCGAAAAGAAAGACCGCTATTTTGAAATAGGTGTCGATGAGCTAAAAGACGAACTAGGACTATACACAACAAAAAACAAGGAAAAATTTTACTCATACACTCTATTTAAAGACTTGAATAAACTTGTCATAAAGCGAAGTATAGAGACGATTAAAGACACTACCGAAATAAAGAATACAAGCGTTGAAATCATCGAGAGGAAGCAACGTAAAGCAACTAAGCTAAGGTTCTCTTATCGAGTAGATGACCAAATGAAATTTGAGGGATTTTAGCTAAACTCGTTTCTCTGCATCGTTGTAAGCTTCTGACTTGTTTCTTTTCCCTATAGCCAAAACAAGAATCAAAACCTTTTCATCCTGTACTTGATATATCAAGCGATATGTAGTGGTACAGTGATTTTGGCCACCCATTAAGAAAGAAATGTTATGCTGATAAGCATACAAATTTGGGTGAAAAAATGACGAAATTAAAACGCGCAACGTATTCTGCAGCAATAAAATTAGAAACAGCTCAGCTTGTAGTTGACCAAAGTTATACGCAAGAAGAAGCAGCCAAAGCGATGGGTGTGGGTAAATCAACCGTTAGTAAGTGGGTTACTCAATTAAAGCAAGAGCGTAATGGCCAGCCACCATCGGCTTCGCCAATGACGCCCGAACAAATTGAAATCCGCGAACTTAAAAAGCAAATCCAACGCATCGAATTAGAAAAGGATATATTAAAAAAGGCTACCGCTCTCTTGATGTCCGACTCCCTGAACAATTCTCGTTAATTGAGAAACTAAATCAACGAGAGCGTTACCCAATTAGCGTGCTGTGTAACGTATTCAATGTGCATCGTAGCAGCTATAAATATTGGGCTATAAGGGATACAACGCCGACACCAGAACAAGTAAGGCTAGAGGCTGAAGTTAGAGCAATACATGCAATGAGCGGCGGCTCAGCTGGGGCGCGGACAATCGCGGCAATAGCAACGAACAATGATTTTGAATTGAGTCGTTATCGTGCTGCTAAGCTAATGGTTAAATTAAAGCTTGAAAGCTGCCAAGTACCTCAACATTCATATAAACGCGGCGGTAATGAACACCTTGAAATTCCAAATCTGCTTGATAGACAGTTTGATGTTGTTGAGCCAGATACCGTGTGGTGCGGTGATGTGACGTATATTTGGGTAGGTAATCGCTGGGCTTATTTAGCCGTTGTTATTGATTTATTTGCACGTAAAGTAGTTGGCTGGGCCATGTCGTTGTCGCCAGATACTAATTTAACGCTAAAAGCGCTTGAACTCGCGTATGAAAGCAGAGGAAAACCGACAGGACTGATGTTTCATTCAGACCAGGGTAGTCACTATACCAGTTTAAAATATCGTCAACGTTTATGGCGCTATAAAATCAAACAAAGTATGAGTAGGCGTGGAAACTGTTGGGATAATGCACCAATGGAGCGATTTTTTAGAAGCTTTAAAACGGAATGGATGCCAAAGGTTGGATATGGAAATTTTATAGATGCTAAATATAGCGTTAGTGATTATATCAACGGATATTACAACAACGTTAGGCCGCATCATTATAATGCCGGTTTAGCGCCAAATGAATCTGAGGTTAGATATCAAGATTCTAAAACTGTGGCCAAATTTTATTGACCACTACAATACCCTGCTTTACGCAGCTTAATTTTGTAGCAATCTGGCAGCTCTCTTAGTCGGTTAGCTTCAATCCGAGGGTGCTTTAAGACTTCTGACAACTTATTTTTGAATTGATCACGTACGGTTGCACCTAATTTATGCCACTCCTTGAGCGCTCGAGGGTCAAATTCTAACTCATAGGTCATTTAGCGAAACCTTTACCCCTGTTTTTGGTTCAGCTAAACGGGCTTTTGCAACAGCAATTAGCGCCTCGTCGTCACTAGTTAATAGCACAGATTTGAATGGTAAAGCCTCTCTTTGTGCAACATATTCTAATGTTTGTCTTAATAGTTCAGAGGGAGTTATACCTAACTTTTCTAATGCTGCATAAGAACGCGCTTTCAAATCATCATCAACACGAATATTAATAGTACCCATAGCACACCTGTAATTACAATTGTATATACATTAATTATATTCAACTGAGATAAAAGTGCAAGAGCTATTATTTTTATTCTAATGCTTAAAAGGGGTTGAAGGGGTATCCCCTTTGCACGCGACTGTATTAAGATTACGAAGTAATTGTATACATTCGACAGCGTGCCTACTATCTCATTTTGTCATACACTGTTTTCATCTGAAATAAGCTATTGTGCCTTTAAAAATAGGCGTATACGCTTTGTTTACACCCGTATACAACAGAGGCATTTTAGAATGGCCATTCTAAGCATCCGAATTGACGATAGATTAAAAGAGTCTTTAAATAATGAGGCGCAAAAGCAAGATGTTTCTTTATCTGAATATGTGAAGAAATCACTGGAAAGTAAGAACGTTGATACCCACATACTAGCAACAGAGAGAAATTTAAAAAGCTCTGTTGATAGTATTGAAAGTTTAGCGCACGTCGCTCAGGAAACTGTACGCGAAGTTGAACTAGATATTCAGCGGCTAAATGAATCGTTTAAAAATGCCAATCACCTAAAAGAACTCAAAAAATTAAAATGGATATTAATTTCTATATCTCTCATCTTTGTATCAATCTCGATACCTATATTTCATTTTGATATTACTTATTTAAAAGCCTTATTTTAACTTCAGATCATAAGTTAGAACACTCTAATGTACCTCTTCCCTTTGTAAAGCGGCATATTTATTACTTACTTTATACACTTAAAACTAGCAAAGGGATGTTCATTATGATTATCGGCAATCAAACAGCTATTTACAGTCAATATCAGTCAGTTCAACAACCTAAAGAAAATCAAAAAGACGGCAATGAATTGCCAGCAAATCTTAGTGATAACAAAGCTACGATAGAAGAACCTAAAGGTCTTGATATGAGAAATATATCAAGCGGAGACATTAGGGATTTAGCTAAAGCTACAGGTGATGATCGTGTTTGGCAGTTCATACCTTTTGAAAAGTTTGAATTTGATGGTAGCACTTTAAAAGGTGTTGAAAATAAAGATTATTTGGGTTTTTTAGAAAGAAGAATTGAGTATAAGAAAAGCATGCATGAATCAACAAAAGACTACGAAGAAGTTCTCTCCGCTCTTAAAAGTTACCAAGGATATGTATTACCACCAAAAATAGATATAAAGGCATAGTTTATACTATGCCTTTATACTTTTTTATAAGATGTTTATAGAGTCACTCCAATATCCAAAAGGGGAGGCCACAGAATCTGAAGAAACTGTAAATTGCCCACTTTGAGGGCCATAAAAATCAAAGTAATAAAGGAATCCAGTTACAATTTCACCTGCAGTACATGTGTGCACATCAACACCTAATGTACCGCAAAGCTTTTCCGTTGTTGTAGGTGCCTTGCTTTGGCCTCCAAATGTAGCGTTGTTTACATTGCCGTATCCATACTGAAGAACTGCAACCCTGACTTGGCTACCACCGTGATCATTTGTGGTGCTTACTTGATTATCCGATGGATATTCAAATCCCCCGTAACTAGAAGAACCAACACCAAAGACTTCAAAATATTGAATACCAGTTGCAGGAGATCTTGCAGAAACATTTGTCGATATAGGCTTGCTATAGACTTCCTTTTTTGAATTTATTTGATTGTTCATTAATGAATAATCAATAGGATAATCCGCAGTAAATGAATTATACTCACTAATGTTCACTACACTTTTAACTACACCGGCTTCAACATCAGCGGCTAAAGCGAGACCTTAAAAGGTAGACGTAGATAAAAGAATGGTTGAAAGAAGTGTTGTTTTTAAAGTCATTTAATTTCCCTTTTAATATCAATTGAAAAGCATTTATAGCTCAACACTTTAGAATTATCGAAAAACGAAAGTGTAGTGATAAATAATTAATATTTATTAACTGATAGCAGAAAATAGAACACAAGACCTTCATCCAGCGACTGAGTTTCACCGGTGAAACTTTATTTTAGTCGCTAAAGTTTATTGTTTCCTATTAGGGTGTATCACAGTTACGGTGCAAGCCCCTATCCTGCAATACTCCCCTACCTTAACTCATTAAACTTATAATCAATTGGGTTACAGCAATTAGGGAAGTTAAATTAATAGAAAACTTTCCTTCTACTTTTACCTTTAAAGACTTTATGTATAACTTAAAAGACTTAGGATGTTAGTTAAGCAATTGTAAATTATAAATAATAAATTTGAAAGGTGGTCGCCTACCGAGTTAAAGGTGGTCGTCTACCGAGTTAAATAACCTTCCATCGCTATAGTAAATAACTAATTCAATACAGTGGGTATTACGTAAAAAACACTCCCACCTAGCTATACTTATTTGAATATTAAATTTACTATCAAAACGTTGTAACTATTAGCAAGGATACTGAAGTGCTGTCGCGTTTATATAATTTTATGCCGGGTTTAGATACATTGCTGCACTACGAGCGACAATGGTTTGCTGATGATGTAAGAGCAGCGCTATCGGTAGCTGCCGTAGCTTTACCTGTTGCCATAGCCTATGCGCAACTAACCGGTGTTAACGCCGCCGTCGGGTTATACTCTTGCATACTGCCAATGATGCTATATGCACTTTTTGGCACTTCAAAACAGTTAATAGTCGGTCCTGATGCTGCTACCTGCGCCGTTATTGCCGCCGTAGTAACACCTCTTGCTGCAGGCGACAGCTTTAAGCATTGGCAACTTGTTGTCACCATGACCGCTATGACCGGCTTTTGGTGCTTTATAGCCAGTAAATTTAAGCTAGGTGTATTAGCCGACTTTTTATCTAAACCTATTTTAATGGGGTTACTAAACGGCGTAGCCATCACTATTATTGTGGGTCAGTTTTCTAAAGTATTTGGCTTTACTTTTGACGAGCGCTACTTACTTGAACGCCTAGGTGGTGTGCCCACATATCTAGCGCAAACACATGTTCCCACCTTACTAATGGCTTTGTTTACACTGGCGGTCTATTTTGCCATGAAACGCATAAAACCCACGTGGCCGGCATCAATGTTTGCCATTGCATTTGGTGCGATTTTGGTATGGATTTTTGATTTAAAACAACTTGATATAAAAACTATTGGCACCGTAACTGGCGGGCTTCCCGTTTTTAATACTCCTGTTTTTGATTTAGGAATTATTCGTGAGCTAGTGGTACCCGCACTTAACTTAGCCATCGTGAGCTTTGTAAGTATGATGCTAACTGCCCGCAGCTTTGCTGCTAAAAATGGCTACGACATAGACGCCGATAAGGAATTTAGAGCGCTAGGTATTGCCAATATAGCGTCAGCTCTTTCGCAAGGTTTTGCAGTTAGTGGCGCCGACTCACGCACCGCAGTTAACGATGCCACAGGCGGAAAAACGCAGTTAGTATCAATAATTGCAGCAGCTATTATTGCGGTCATAGCCGTTTTTTTAACAGCCCCGCTTGAGTTTATTCCAAGTGCAGCGCTGGGTGTTGTACTTATTATTGCTTCTGTTCATTTACTCGATTTAAAAGCTGTTTGGCAATTAAAACGAAAAGATAAACAGGCATTTTATCTCGCCTCAGCCACCTTACTTGCGGTGTTATTTATTGGCGTTATACCAGGGATCACACTTGCTGTATTATTGGGGTTATTTCAATTTATTCGCACTGTTATGCGCCCAACCGACAATGTACTCGGCGTAGATGTTAACGGTGTAGTAAGAAGTTTAGACGCCACAGATAAAGCAAAAGCAGTGCAAGGCGTGTTTATCTATCGCTTTAATTCACCTTTAACTTACTTTAATGCCAGCTACTTTAAACGCAGATTACTTGAGCAATACGCAAGGCAAAAAGACGACACCCACTGTGTAATAATTGACGCTGTGCCCTGCTTTACTCACTTAGATTTAAGTGTAATGGCAATGCTTGCCGATCTAGATGTTATATTTAAAAAGCGCGATATAAGGCTTGAACTTGCAGGTAGAAAACGCCAACTACTTTCGTGGTTTGAAATTGCAGGAATGAAGTCGGGAAAAGAAGGTATATATATTCACTCAGACCTATATATCGCCCTAAAAAGAAATAGCGTAAGCCAGCACACAGAGGAAGTTAATTTATTCGTGGCAGATGAAAATAAAGAGGTGCTAACACAGCCATGAAATACTAAACAGCAGATCAGCTAGCTGATCTGCTGTTTAGTATTAAGTACTCTTTATACTTTAGGGTAATTTGAAGGGAAAAACGCTTTTTTAGCGTCTTCATCAAACTCTTTTTTAAAGGCTACATCAGTACCAATTACGCGTGCACGTGCAACCGCTGGGCGGCTATCAATGCTTTCAAACCAACGCTTAAGATTTGGATACGGTGCTAAGCCCTCTTCACCTAATACAACCGGTGCTTTATCAATCCAGCCCCATGCAGATACATCAGCAATGGTATACGTATCACCCACAATAAAGTCACGACCTTCAAGGTGAGTATCAAGTACTTCGTAATGGCGCTGCGCTTCACGTAAATAGCGATTAACCGCGTAATCAAGCCCTTCTGGCGCCATGTGTCTAAAGTGTACACTCTGCCCTGAATACGGACCTAAACCAGATGCGATAAACATTAACCACGACAGCATTTCAGCGCGGTCATCGCCCTTGCCTTCTAGCTTTCCATATTTTTCAGAAAGGTACATTAAAATAGCATTCGAATCGAACACACGAGTTTCACCATCAACAATTGCTGGCGCCTTAGCGTTTGGATTAATTGCTTTAAATTCAGGTGTATGTTGCTCACCTTTTAAAGTATCAAGAGGAACAAGTTCAAACGGTAAGCCTGTTTCTTCTAAAAAGAGTGCAACCTTCATTGGGTTAGGAGTATGGTGAAAATAAAATTTAATCATGTAAAGTTCCTCAATAATTGAGCAACGATTAAAGCACAACTTGAGCGGGTGTTCAAATTAAGTTTTAACTAAGTAAAGTATACAGCGAAAACGTGATTTAATTGTGAGTATTTCGTGATACTTCAATCTTAAAAGTCACTTATGCTAAGGTGAATATCAGCCTTTGTGAGCCACAGCATGCTTTCTAAAACATTATATCGTCCATTCCTTATCGTATTTTTTGGGTTAATAATTTTTTGCTTTCAAAGCCAAGCTGCTGAGCAAGTAACTATTTCCAGTACAGCTAATCCGACTACCTTTTTAGAGCTTTACACATCGCAAGGTTGCAGTAGTTGCCCACCCGCAGAGCGCTGGATTTCAACGTTTACAGATGATGAAAAACTATGGACTGATTTAATCCCTATTAATTTTCATGTTACTTATTGGGATTATTTAGGATGGAAAGACCCGTTTGCCTCTGCTGTTTTTAGTAAAAGACAACGTACTTATAAAGCACTCGGTAAAAGTAGGATTGTAGCAACCCCAGGATTTATGGTTAACGGCAGCGGGTGGCAAGGTTGGTTTTATAAGCAAGCTATTCCTGTAGCTAAAGCCCCTTATTTAGGTAATTTAAAAGCGACTATAAACAACAGTAAAATTAATCTCGAATACGATACTGTTAATACCAAAGATGATACTAACCAAAACTTAATAGCCCATGTAGCTCTGTTAGGCTTTGGCATAGAAACACAAATACACAGCGGCGAAAACGCAGGCCATAAGTTAAAACACGACTTTGTTGTTATTGGTTACGAGCAAAGTAACATGCAAACTAAGCAGCAATTATCATTAACTGATTTAACCCTGCCTAGCGCTAAAAAAATATCGCCAACAAAGCAAGCCTTAGTATTTTGGGTATCTAAAAAAGGCGACCCTACCCCACTACAAGTTGCAGCCGATTGGTTTTAAAAGTTAAGGTTAATTGGAATTAAATTATTAATTAACAACTCAGCGCGTAATAAATGCTCTTTATATAAACTATAGAAAAAAGCTTCTAATAATTTAAAAACTAATGAATTAGCATTATTCCTGTAAAGAATTTATTCTTTTTTATTGTGTGTATCTGTGTAAAACATAAATAACATTGTATTTACATCAACTTTTGTTTATAAAGTAAGTTGAATGGACTCTTGAAATAAGTAATTGACTTATAAGTATAAAAATCAAGCGCCTATCAATAAAAACTTCTGCAATTATCTATATGGACAAAAATTTATGCGAATTAACCAAAGCCACATTAAAACAATTGTAATCGCTGCAATTACAGCTTCGTCTTTAGCTGGGTGTGCTACAACATCATCAAAAGTAATAGAAACACCAACTGTTGCTAGCTATAACACAACCTACTCAGGTACAAAAAGCAAACTAGTCGTAGGTCAGTTTGTAAACCGTTCGAGCTTTCAAAATGGTATATTTTCATCAGGCCAAGACCGTTTAGGCAGCCAAGCAAAAACAACACTAATGAGCCACTTACAACAAACAAATCGCTTTAGTGTGCTTGATCGCGACAATATGGCAGCCCTTGCAGAAGAAGCAAAGTTAACAGGTACAAAACAAGTTCTTAGCGGTGCTAAATTTGTTGTAACTGGTGATGTAACAGAGTTTGGCCGTAAAGCTATTGGCGATCGCCAACTTTTTGGTTTATTGGGTAAAGGTAAATCGCAAATTGCTTACGCTAAAGTAACGCTTAATGTTGTTGATGTTACTACATCAGAAGTTATTTATTCAGTGCAAGGTGCTGGTGAATACAGCTTATCAGAACGTGAAGTTATTGGTTTTGGTAGCACAGCTTCATACGATGCCACATTAAATGGCAAAGTACTTGACCTAGCTATTCGCGAAGTCGTTAACAAGTTAGTTACTGGTCTTGAAGCTGGCCAATGGGGCAATAAATAATGAAAAAGCTAATTACCTTAGCATTTGTTTGTATAGCCCTAACAGGTTGTAACTCAACGAAAGAACCTATTTACTATTACGGTGACTATAGCACTGCCGTATACGCCTATTTAAAAGCAGATGACGTAACAGCTGAAGAGCAAATTAGTATGCTTGAGCAAATTATTGCCGATGCTGCAAACAAAAGTAAGAATGTTGCGCCTGGGCTACATGCTCACCTAGGTATGCTGTACTTTGAAACGGGTAATCCTTCATTAGGCACTACTCACTTCGAAACTGAGAAATCACTTTTCCCAGAATCAGTTCATTACATCGACTTCCTTCTAAAATCTGCGAAAGGCGCTTAATATGCTTAATTTAAAATCATACACAGCGATCGCATTAGTCGCATTACTCGCTGGTTGTGTTTCACCTCCACCAGCACATGACTACACGGCGTTTAAACAAGCAGACCCTCACTCAGTTATTATTTTACCTCCGCTAAATAATACACCTGAAGTAATTGCACCATACAGTGTGATGACTCAAATGGTCGCGCCTATAGCTGAGTCGGGTTTTTATGTTTTTCCTGTTGCTTTAGTTGATCAAACCTTTAAAGGTAATGGCCTCACTGTTGCAAGCGACGTGCACCAAGTACCGGTAAATAAATTACATGAGATTTTTGGTGCAGACTCTGCGCTTTACATCACTATTGAAGAATACGGTACTAGCTATGTTGTAATTTCTAGCGAAACAGCTGTAACTGTGTCAGCCTCATTAGTTGATTTACGCACTGGCGAGCAATTATGGCAAGGCAAAGCTAGAGCCTCTTCAGCTGAACAACAAAGTAATGGCGGTGGTGGCCTTGTAGGCATGCTTGTTATTGCAGCAATTAATCAAATTGCTGAAACAGTCACTGATAAAGGCTTTGAAATCGCAGCAATGACTTCAACACGCTTACTTTCTTCAGATGTTTACAACGGCTTATTATATGGACCTCGTTCACCTAATTATGGCCAACCAGCACCAAGCGAAAAGAAAAAATAACTCTTATTGTTATTAACCTAAAGCTTGAAAAGGCCGAACCATTAAATGGGATTCGGCCTTTTTAATAACAGCTTACTTAGCTAAAAAGCTTAGCAAAGTTACTTTTAAGTATTTAGAGCAGATTTTAAAAACTAAAATTAATAGCAACAGAAAAAATAGTTTTTATAAAAATACTAACTAAAAAAGCCACCATAAAAAACATAGCAAATGCTGAAACAGCCCCTCCACCGGTATACCCTGCTTTAGCTTTTTCCACCATCAATACATAAATTCCCAACCCTACACTCACCTTAAACCATAGCCAGTAATCGTTGCTAAAAAGAGGAATTACAGCAAAACCAATTATGGGCACTAATATTTTGTCCTCTTCGTTTTTGTGTAATAAATAAAAAGCCATAATCGCAATATAAAATAGAGCCGTTACATCAGGCATATAAATAACTTCCTTGTAAAAATAATAAAACCAATAAACGCAGCGATTATACCTATTACTGAACCCCTATAAAATTCAATAATTGTGTTTACTTTTTAGCTGTGCAATATTAATTCACTAATAAGCACAAGGATTGCTAAGCCTATTAACCGGTTTGGTATAAAAACTAAAAGGATGAATATGATTAAGCCATTTTACGCTAGCTGTTTGTTAGCCTTCTTGCTATTGACACCCAGCCTTGTAAAAGCAAACCCGACAGCCTCGCAGTTTCAGGAAATTCTTAACGAGAACCTAGTTGAAAATGAGCCTGGAGTATCGGTAATTATAAGTAAAAATGGCAAAGTCCTTTTTAAAGAAGCGCGAGGGCTTGCCAACCTTGAACATAACATCGCACTTAATGAGCAAAGCGTTTTACGTTTAGGTTCTATTTCAAAACAATTTACTGCAGCTGCAATTATGATGTTGCAAGAGCAAGGTAAGCTAGCGGTTACCGATGATATTCATAAGTATGTTGCAAGCTTTCCAACAGAGGGCAACCTCGTCACAATCGAAAACTTATTAACCCACACCTCAGGCATCGCCAACTACACAGATGACGACGATCTCTTTGATAAAGAAATACAAGTCCCCACCAGCGTTGACGATGCGTTAGCGAGATTTGCCAAACACCCAATGGTGTTTAAACCCGGCGAAACAATGGCTTATTCAAATACCGGTTATTCACTGCTTGGGAAAATAATTGAAGTAGCAAGTGGCCAGTCTTACAAAGACTTTATTGAACAACACATATTTAAAAAACTAAAAATGAATCAGAGTAGTTATGAAGGGCAAGAACTTGTTACCCATCGCGCATCTGGCTATGAGCAAACAGAGCAAGGATTTATCAACACTAGCTACATTAATATGGATTGGCCATATGCCGCAGGTGCGCTTATATCTACCCCAACTGACCTAAGTATTTGGTTTAGTGCGTTATCGTCTGGCAAGCTTATTAGTAAAGCAGGTTATGAAAAGATGGTAAGCCCTTTTAAACTAAATGACGGCAGCTTTTCATCCTATGGTTACGGATTAATTATTAAGCCTTTGAATGAATACACCGTAATTAAACACACTGGCGGAATAAATGGTTTTTTAGCGCATGCACGCTATATTCCAGAGCAAAAGCTATATGTAGCCGTACTGGCTAATTCAAACCACATAAACCCTATTTTTATCAACGAAAAACTCACAGCCAAAGCACTGGGTATTGCACTCCCCGAGTTTAAAAAAGCAGAGGTAACAGAGCTGCAATTAGCGCCCGTATTGGGTGATTACCGTATTGATGAAAACACCTTACGCAGCCTAATTTTTGAAAATGACGTTTTGTATTCAAAGCGCACTGGTGGCGATAAAACAAAACTTATTACCATGTCTAAAAATAGCTTTTACTACCCTAATTCAAACAATTACTTAGTAATAGAAAAAAACAGCCAAGGCCAATTAGTAATGAAGTATTTTAGTGGATTATCAACAACGCCTACTGAGGCGATTAAGATTTAGCTTTATAAGCCTCCCAAAAAACAATGCCCGCAGCTTTCTCTACTTATAAGCTCGGGTATTTTTATTTTGAATCCTCGTTAACGCAACAATAAATTATAAAATTAGTATGTGATGTGTAAAAGGTAATAAATATGTTACTTTTTATATGCTAATTTTATACTTAACCTCTTTAAAATAATTTACAAACCGAAAATAAGGAATAAGCATGCTTTTTCACCCTCACGGTAAATCCTATATTTTCGCCCCTTTGCTCATTATTTTGCTATCTGCTTGTACTTCAAACCCAGCTTTAATGCCTACACCCAATTTATATGTAAGTACGCCTTATTCAGAAGCCCAAGTACCTAAAAACCTACATACTACAAGTATGGAATTACTCTATGTTACAGACCGAGCAGTTTCTGAAAAAGAGGGGGTTATGTATAACGCAAGTCGCTCGCCATCAATTGCATACGGTGTAGCAAAAGTAAATTTTGGCGATAAATCTTTGCAGTGGAGTGAGTTATTAAAGCAAAGTAGTCTTAAAAATCGCTCCGCAAATTTGACTTACGTAATGGAGAAAGCGGATGAATTAGGTCGCTTTCCTTTATCGCCTTATAAATTTAGACGCGTAAAAAACAAACTCCAAATTGACGAAGATATTTTAGAACGAAAGATTTTTCACGAAACCCAGTTAAACAAAAACATTAATCAGCGTTTAAAAAACAGTAATAATAAAGACGTTATTTTGTTTGTGCATGGCTTTAATAATACCTTTAACGAATCAGTATTTACCCTTGCCGGTATATGGCATTTTTTGAACCGACAAGGCGTACCTATTGTTTACTCTTGGCCTGCTGCCGCCACAGGATTAACCGGCTATTTTGAAGATAAAGAGTCTGGTCAATTTACTATTTTTCATTTAAAAGAAACTTTGCGACTGCTTTTCAAAAATCCTGAAATAGAAAACATTCATATTATTGCGCATAGCCGTGGCACAGATGTAGTAACCACAACACTTAGAGAGCTTATAATTGAAAACAGAGCCAGTGGTGGAAATCCCCGCGAAGACCTGCGTATTGAAAACTTAATTTTAGCAGCCCCTGATCTCGATTTTGGTATTATTAAACAAAGGCTAATGGCAGAGCAATTTGGGCCTGCATTTGGACAAATTACCATTTACACCTCTCAAGAAGATAGCGCATTGGGTATTTCACAGTGGCTAACAAACAGCTTAAGTTTTGGTCGATTAAACACCAAAGATGTAAACATAAACGAGCAAGACATATTTACCTCGGTAGGTAACGTAAGCCTAATTAAAGTACCTAAATCTGGCAGCCTAATAGGCCATGACTACTTTCATAGTGATCCGGCAGTAAGTTCTGATCTTATTAATTTGATACTGCATAAGGCATCGCCTGGTTCTAGAAAGCGACCTTTGCAAAAACTCGAAAATAATTTTTGGTCACTCGATTCAAACTACCTAATTACAACGGATGCAGCTAACTTACAAAATTGAACGTTTACTGCTGGCTCAATAACCACTCTTTTGGCGCTTGCCCTGTTTTTTTTCTAAATACACGGGCAAGTGCAGAGCCATTTTCGTAACCAACCTGATTAGCCACTAAATCCATATTTTGATTTTTTAAAATAAGCTTTTTAGCAACCGATAAGCGCCAATCTGCTAAATAATCAGCCGGTGTTTGCTCAATTACACGCTTAAACGTATCGGCAAATTTAGAGCGCGACATACCACATTCCTCAGCCATAGTGCTGAGCGACCAGCTTTGTTCTGGGGTTTGGTGTATTTTTATTAATACCTTAGCCAACTGAGGATGGGCAAGCCCTGCCATCATCCCGCTTTTAATTGTGCCTTCTTCTAGTACTTTACGAAGCACACTAATTAAAAATACATCGCATAAGCGATCTATAATTAAATGCTTACCGCTGGCGTCTTTAAATGCCTCTTCAAAAATCCAAAAAGCACTCTGCGCTAATAATCCATCACCCGTTAATTCGTAATTTAAGCAAAAAGGCAGCGCCTGCAATAAAGGGCTATGCCCTCCACTTTGATAGCTAATTTGTGCACACACTAAATCAGCACCGTCACCCTTATCCGAAAATAAACAGTGCCCTGTAGAGTGAGGAAAAAAAATAACCGAAGGCGTAGACAAAACCACTTCAAAACCACTATTACTGCGCACTTTTAACGTACCAGAACGTAATAAATGTAAATGCCCAACACCTTGATCGTCACTAAAGTCACTCGTACCGCACATGTTCCCACTAAAAAACACATTGGCATTAAGTGAAAAATGACTCAGTACACTCGAAAGTACGTCCATAAACGCCTCTTTGGATTATTGGTATGAAAATACAGACTAATAGACGCATATTAACCAAAAAATAACGATAAAGTACAGTTGAGTTTTAAACAAACACACTAATTAAATTACCCTTTGGAGATACACATGAAATTTTCGACACTGACTAAATCAGCTTTTTTTGCAGCATCAGTCCTTGCAAGTTCACTAAGCTTTGCAGCAGACAT
This sequence comes from Pseudoalteromonas sp. NZS11_1, assembly GCF_015864275.1. Taxonomy (NCBI): domain Bacteria; kingdom Pseudomonadati; phylum Pseudomonadota; class Gammaproteobacteria; order Alteromonadales; family Pseudoalteromonadaceae; genus Pseudoalteromonas; species Pseudoalteromonas sp. NZS11_1. Next base: position 378,248 of record NZ_JADYXK010000001.1, on the reverse strand, counting down.
AGACGCAAATGCCGACGTTAACGACATTGCAATTAGTGGTTACGATACCGTTGCTTACTTTACCCAAAACAAAGCAGTAACAGGCAGCTCTGAATATACTGCAACACATAAAAATGCCATTTATAAATTCACCTCAGCTAAGCACCGCGACTTATTTAGAGCGAATCCAGAAAAGTACGCACCACAATTTGGTGGCTTTTGTGCGTTTGGTGTATCAATGGAGAAAAAATTTGACGTAGATCCAGAAGCGTTCAAAATTGTTGATAACAAACTTTATTTAAATCTTGATAAATCAGTTCAAAAACAATGGCTAAAAGACGTACCTGGCTTTATTAATTCAGCCGACTCAAACTGGTTTGACATAAAAGACAAAACAGCAAAAGAGCTTTAATAAACAAAGTTTCATTTAAATATAATATTGTGAGGCTGCTTTAGCTTACACCAGCAGCCTTAAATTTAGTGCGTTGTTCATTATTAGCAGTAGAGAGTTTTATGTTGAAATCGTTGTTAGTTATTATAAGTGTTACCTTTTTATCGTTTAGTACATTGGCTGATCGAGCCTCTGATAAAGTAGCGATAAAAGCCGCAGTAAACGACTACTTTCAGGGTCAGGGTGAGGCGAGTAAAGTGCGTTTATTTCGCGCATTTGCAGCAGATCACGCAACAATGGTTGGCGTCGTAAAAAACGACGACGGTAAAGAAGTTATTAAGTCGTATAAAGACATGACCAGTGTACTTAACCAATGGGCATCAAACAAAAATCCAGCAGGTGGAAACCTCGATGGTGAAGTTATCAGTATGAACATTGTTGACGACCGTTTAGCTGTTGTTTTATTTCGCTCTACTAACCGCTTTTACGATGCACTAACATTAGCTAAACTAGATAATGAATGGAAAATAGTCGCTAAAGCTTATATTTTGCAATAACTATTAAACCAATAATCGCTGTTATAAAATTTTAACCTGTTTATTTGACCATTAACGTGGCTCAAATATTACTTTGATTTATTTAACAGCGCTTTTAAATCGGCAAACGGAGAATGCGTTGCAGCCTCTATCTTTCGCTCTGTAGTCGACCCGCCATACATAATATGTTCGTGGTATTTATTGTGCTCATTATCGTGGCAATAAATACACAATAGCTCCCAGTTACTGCCATCTTCAGGATTATTACTGTGGTTGTGATCAACATGATGCACCGTTAACTCACGCAAATTAGAGTACTCAAACTCACGAGCACAACGCCCGCATACCCAAGGGTATAACCTTAAGGCTTTTATTCTATAACCTTCCTCTTGCTTCACATAAGCCTGAGGTACTGCGTTATTATTACTCATAGTATTCCTGGTAAATTCACTATTTCGGTGCTCAATACTAAAAAAACTTAATTACTGACAAATCACCAAAAGAAGTATCTATATGCCGGCCTGTTTGCTCCCACGCACGTAGTACAACCATAAGTTTTTTATTGTCAGAAGTCCAAGAAATTCCACCGCCGTATGCTTCAACTTTTTCACCGCCCGAATCTTTTAACCCCAGCCCAGGGTCTGTATTTCGAATATTTCCCTTACCTACTTTGTACTCAGCAAATACGTGAACATTATGCGGTAACGAAAATGATAAAAGCGAGCCAATACTCGCCCCATACGAATTAGAAATTAACTTAGTGACCTGTGGTGCAGATGAATTTAAAAAATCAGCCTGAAACACAATATTATCTTTATTCTCAAGAGATACATGCTTAAAAGACCACGCGCCAACAATACTTAACGACAAATCAAATTTGCTGCTTAGCTTTGGCCTATTAAGAAAAAAATGCTCAAACAAAGACTCTTTATTATTGAAGGTATAGAAGTTGTGTTGGCCAGATAGCTCAAACTTGGTTGAACGTGTATTTTGCGAGAAAATTTGATCCGTTTGATTGCCGCTTAAATTGCTAGCCGTGCTTTGCAGCCCTTCAAGCGTTTGATAGTTAAATGTGATTTTAGAATTTTTAAATTTTCTATAAGAAAGCAGTATATCTTGTGTTTTTGTTTCAACATCATCTTCGAAAATATCGGCTGAATAACCAATTTCAATGTCGTTAATATCAAAAAACACACCCACACGTTGATTGTTTATGGGCTCTAACGAAAACAGTGTTTTTTGATTACTCCCAGCCAAGTCGTCGTATATTAACGCGTGACTAGTGTTAGGGTTTGAAATAGTGGTTCGTACCGACTTTAAGTCAAAGTCGAAAGCCAATACAGCACCAGATTGAAATGCCGCTAAAACAGCAAAGCTCACAATAACCAAGTAATTGCGATTCATTAAAAACACTCAAAAATTAATTTGTATTAGAGTAGCGTTTTTTTCACCTTAAATTATCACAAAAGGTTAACAATTGATGAAAACTTTAAATAATGCGCTTTATGTCATTTTTTGGGGTGCTTTCAAGGTCAAACTCACTTACATGCTTAATTAGCTCCGGGAAGAACGCTAAAAACACGGCTTCTAATTCGTCGTAGTTACGCGTTATATCATCAGCCGCCCCCGCAAAGTTATTAGTAAAACGGATGCGGTTAGCAATATTATCAAGTGCTACTCCTATTCCCTCAACGGTTTCGTACTCTTTAAACCAATCGTTTTTAGTCATACTTGTTACAACATGCTGCATGCGCGGCGGCATAACAGGTATGCGATTATTCAAAAGCTGATAGCTGGTGTACTTAAAATCACTTAAAGGTTGCTTGCTAAATCGCTGCCAATGCACAATTAAAAAATGATCAAACACCACATCAATAGCCACACCAGCAAAACGTTTACGCTCAGGTGAAAAGTACTGTTTAGCGTGTTTAACTGCGCGGTGGGAGTCGGTAAATTTATCGACTAAATAGTGGTTATCGAGCCCGTTTTTAACCGTATTTGGTAAGTACTCTACATGCCTTTTACCACCAAAGTCGCCCAACAAGTTCCCAAAGTGAGAATCGGCTGTAGGCTGTGCTAAATAAAGGTGAGCTAAATAATTCAAAGTGTTCTCGGGCTTGGTATTAATACAGTTAAAATAATAACTTAATTGTAAGCGCTACTTAAAGTTAGATTTTATGCCTAATCAAAAAAATAGCATAAAAAAGGTGAAACTAAGTTTCACCTTTCATATTAATTTTGAAACTAATTAGCTGGCATTACGCTGTAGAAACGTTACTTGCGCCTGCATTGTTAAGTATTTCTTCAATAGCGTTTTTGTTGTCACTATCGTACTTAATACCAATTAATATAGAGCCTTTTTCAATGGCGTCTTCGTAATACTTAATTTCGTGCTCGGGGATAAACGCACCTACTGCGGCACCTAAAGTACCACCCACTGCAGCGCCTGCGCCACCAGCGGCAAATGCAGCGACTAATGGACCGGCAACTAATAAGCCTGTACCACCTGTTGCTACAGTCCCTACAGCAGTAAATCCACCAATAATTGCAGCAAGAATACCACCTGAAGCCGCGCCTATAATGCCGCCTTCGGCAGCTTTAGTACCTTCGTCTACAGCAAAATCTTCCTTTGCGTATGAGTCGTTGGCTACAATACTAATATCAGCTTCATTAATACCTAAAGCTTCTAATCTATAAATTGCGAGTGTTGCTTGTGATGCACTTTCGAATAACCCAGTAATAACGGTACTCATAATAACTCCTTTATTTATTTAAGAAAATACACTTACTACCAAGCAAAACTCAAACCAAGTAAATTATCATTTAAAATCAACAGCATAAAACAAAACTCCGTACTAACACTCTTATTATTAGAGTAAAAATTGCTAAATTTTGTAAAAAACTCCTATCTACATAAACAAAATTTCTTGCGAAATAAAGAGTGGTTTTTATCACTCTCTTGTTTATGGTTATTACCGTGCTTACCAATAAATTAAAAACACCAACCGAGAATTATTTTTCATGCGATTTGAAGGTTAAAACAAAGACGCTTATCCTCTTCAATTCCCCTACCCAGTTACAATTGTGTTTTATTAATTCAGTAAAGAGTCAGTCTAATTTTGTTATCACTGTGGTTCATTTTTCGGTGCGCATGAATCGTAAAATACTGTGCTAAATCTTCTTTTTATATTGCCCTGCTATCAGCAGATATAGGCCACCCATGGATTACGAAAACAACTTCTTAAGTCAATCAGAACAAGCTGCACTGCAACAAGCGATGGTCAATACCAAGCTTTTAAACAGCTCTTCAATAAATACTAACAACATGCCAACACCTGAACAGCAAGCTTATGGTGTTATTGCTGTCGCGCTTTACCGCTTTAATTTACAAAAAATAAAATGGTCATTATTTTTAAAAACAGCAATAAAATTAACTACTAATGTTTGCCAATGGCTGGCCACCGAACTCACAAGATGCCAGCAAGAATACAAAGCCCAACCTAATGACGCTGTAATAATTGAGCAAAACGCTCTTTTGAATGGTATTTTTAGCGAAGAACTCGCCTATATCTGTGCCTTACTAGGAACTGAAGCACAAGCTTAATAAACCTCCTAAGCGTGAGTAAAATAACCTTTCAGTTAAACGCTCTTACTTTTGTCGTAATCTCACTCAAAGCTCTACGCTTAAATTTGTAAAACTTTGAGTGAGTTTTTTATATAACTGTGCTTATTACCCAGGCGTATATCGGTACGTAAATTGCTGTTATTAATATTCTTACTTAAAGAGTTATACATAAATAACGCTGCCGTTATTTATAAAAAGGAGAACATTATGAGTAATAAACAACTAATTACGACTATCGGTATAGGTCTCGCCGCTGCATCTGCAGGTATGTTAACAAGGAAAACTTTACAAAAATCGTGGGAAAAGGTTACCAACGAACCAGCCCCAAAAGATAGACCAAGCGAAGAAACAGATCTTAAAGAGGCCGTTACATGGGCAGTAGTCTCAGGTATTGGTGCGGGTGTTGCAAGAATGGCCGTACGTTATGTGCTAGACAAGCGCCGATCTAAATAAACCGACCCGATTGATACCTCTTATAAGTATTAAGCGTAATGCGGTGAGGCTCTAAGAGCGGCTTGCGACAGCTACTCCTTAGTTGTTGCAAGCAACCTGGCAAACACCTTGAATAAGGTTTTTTATCATTGAGTTAAAACACGCGTTAAAATTAATATCTAAAAAAGGGTTCTGTGGTGAAATTTAAAATGTCGGATGGCACGGCTGCGCCGCTTATCCAACCTACGTAGGTTGAAAAAGCCAAAGGCGCCTTCCAACAAGACCCCTAGATTTTAAACAGATACACTCTATTGAACATTAACCTATTAAACATTAACTCTCTTTCAAAGTTGTTACCTGCCTACAAGCTTGCGTATAATGCACGCATTCCGGCTGCATTCTTTAGCCGCTAACTTGGATTTTAATAATGAAAAAACTCTCTGCAGTGCAAATAAAACAGCAAGCACTTGTACTTAATACTGCTGAAAAATTAGAAGAACAAGGCCGCGCTGAGCTCCCAGGCATGCTGCAATGCTGGTTTGATGTGGAATATCACTTATTTCCAAGTACACTACTGCTGTGCTTTCAATTTGAAAACGAGCAAGCCTTAGCGGCCGCAGAGCCTGACTTATTAAAGTGGCAAAAACGCTTAAGCGGCGCAATGCTTAAAAAAGGCGTTATTTTAAAAGATATGCGTAAACACTTAGTGTTTACCTTAAAAGGGCCAGATGATTAAAGCGAGGTTTTTAAAGGGGTATAAAGCCTTTTGCTCGTATTGCCAAAGCACATAAAACTATAATGAAAAGCCGCTGCATTACTGCAACGGCTTTTTACTATTATGAGAGCTTAAAGTAGAGCCCATAAAGATCAATTTTGACTCAAGGATTTTTATTAGCCGATGATGCTAATTGGCCAGTTAAACAATACCAATGCTCGGAAAAAGCAAATATCAGTCGATTCAACGTTAATTGGTTGCCCTAAGTTAGCAATAGTAGGATAGTAAATTACACATAAAAAATAGCCTTATATTAGGAATATTATGATCAAAGTATTATTAGCGACCAGCTTAATTGCCTCTTCATTCGCTGCTTTAAGTAATCCTTTAACTGTTGAAGAACAGCGTATCAACAAAGCCCAATCGGCAATGCCAAGTGTTTTAAATGCATTTACCCCACAAGTATCAAGTTTTGAGCAACAATTTAAAGAATTAAACGACTTTAAAAGTGCAAAAACATTAGTACAAAGCTTTAGTTTTGAACTATGGGAAAACGCAAAACAACGCATAGTAAAAACCAATAATTACGACGACCGAGAGCTTTACTGGGCACGCCTGCTTTCAAGCAAAGTAATACGCACAACTTCACCTAAATTTTCAATTACGCAGGCTCAACTAAATACTTTACTAACCCTACTTGAGGAAGGCAGTAGAGGCCGTACCGACCTTGCTTTTTCATCAGGTAGCACTAAAAAAATATTACTTACAGGCTTTGACCCATTTTTACTTGATAGAAATATAAACCAAAGTAACCCCTCAGGTGTTGCGGCGTTATTACTCGACGGGCAAGTTATTAATTACAACGGCGTGAGTGCAGAAATTAACACCGTTATGGTGCCTGTACGCTACGAAGACTTCGATCAAGGTATAATAGAATCACTACTTGCCCCCTACTACGCACTTAATAATGTAGACATGGTAGTAACCGTAAGTATGGGCAGAACAGAATTTGACTTAGAACACTTCCCGGGTAAACGCCGCAGTGTAACCGCCCCAGATAATGCCAATATTGTGTATGGTGGCACGCAAACAAGCCCAGTAATACCAAAGCTTAATGGCAGACCACTCCCGGGCAACGAGTTTGTAAAATTTAGCTTGCCTGTAACTTACATGCAACAAGCCAAAGGGCCTTATAAAGTTATCGACAATCATGAAGTCACCACGCTTGAAAAAACCTATAAAGCGGGTTCGTACGGCGAGCTTAAAAATAGTATTGCGGTAAATGGCGGCGGCGGTGGTTACCTGTCTAACGAAATATCGTACCGAAGTATTCGCATGCGCGATGCGCTTAATTCAAGCATACCTACAGGGCATATTCATACCCCACGTATACAACAATTCGAACCTGAAACAGAAGCTAAAATAGTAAAACAAATAAAAGCAATGCTAGAGCAAAGCTTAGTAGCGCTATAGTTTAGAACAACAGATTTAAGCGCATAAAAAAGGGCAATAACATTGCCCTTTATTTTCTCATGCACTCTCCCACGGTTAATCACATGGTAAACGCATTTTCATATTCTATTCACAGTGGTCTAGACAGAGTAATTAACTCGATGAGCAATAAACTAAAAAGCTAGGTATTTGATGTCTAGTCAAAATTTAGTGCCTTTGGTTCCACTAGAAAGTCGACTTGCTGCACAGTTGTTATGGGGCTTTGGGGATCTGCATGAAAGCTAAATCCTTTTACCATACTATAGAAATAATTAACCCCTCGCAGGGCGCTGAGCTTACGGGTAGCGGGAGGGGTGTTGTTACGGGTAATTATAGGGCTTAAAAGTATAACTTCAAGATATTTGTAGCTTGGCTGATATTGGCACTAAACGATGACTGAGCCGCAAACCAATAGCCTTAATTAAACATCAATGATGCTCAATTAAAACGCTTAAACTCATATGGCGTTCTTTATTCAAGCCATGGTGCATATTCACACTAATCGACGTCATTACTAGGTGCGTAGTCATATTTAAATTGAGTTTAAAAAGTAAGAAAACTTGGTTTTTGAATAAAAAGATCAATAAAACACAGCTACCTGCTTGACCGGAGCTTTCTAATGGGTGACACCTTTGATTTTAATGTATAAGGCCAAAAATGTGGCCTTGTACTACAAAATAAAACGTGACAACTAATACAACTCAGCACCTATGAATATATATACGTAATTACTAAATTCAGGCTTAGTTAAATGCCCGCCTTCAGAAATCGTATCTAATAATTGTGCATAACTGTTTGCATCGGTTGCATTACCAGCATAGCCATAAAGTAATAACGTTAGCTCTTCTAAAATAACTTCATCGGTAGGTTCAGGAAAAATACTACCGAAAGATAAATCAGGAATTTGACCGCTTATGCCACCTCTTATTGTCCAATCGAACCTGCTTTCTGCAGCATCATCAACTAAAAAACTATAACCCCATGTTGTTCGAGCAAACCGGTTATCTACATTGCTAAAGTCAAAGCTTGCATCATTGTTTTCAGTAATCTGAAGTAAACTAAACCCTAAATCATCAGTAATCGTGGGAAGCTCTGTCAGCTGATAATCACCATCAGTTTCTATTGCGCTTCGAGCATAACTGTGGATATCAACTTCAACACCATCTACGTTCATCGGGTCGGACATAAAATCAAACTGCACATAAGAATTGTGCTCAGTTACTGTGGGGAATATAAAAAGAGTGTCTGATATTCCTGAAAAACTATATTGAACAAACTGATAAGTATTTTCAGCTTCAATATAACCTCTAGTACTAGAATAATCAGCATTAAAATCTAATTGAACAGGAACTTCAACACCGTCATGAATAAAATCTTCATCAGTTAGCGTAATAACTGACGAGTTTACCGGTACATCAATAACTGCTGCTTTTGCATCAACTGAATACCTAGACAGCGCTGTTAAATAGAGCTTATTGTCACTAGGACAAATATTTACAGAACCTGAAACCTCATTACCTTGAGATTGGTATATCGTGTAATCAGATGCAATCGTACTTAGCGCTGTTGTATCAACATTATATTCAGTACACCCACAACCTTCGCTAAAGTTATTAAAATAAAACTTGCCTAAATTAGCTCTATTTTCAATATCAAGCTCAGTGAAAATTTGCTTATAACCACCGTCGGTCTCATCAACCACATCGCCCAGTAATGATACATGTCTTGTACCAGAAGGTAGTTCACCTGAGAAATTACCTTGGGCGTCGGTTTTAACAGAGCCTATAGCATCACCATCGTCGTTATGAAAAACAACATCAGTTTGATACGCAGAATCGGTCCCGCACTGGCGAGTTAATGCTTGTAATGAAATAGTTTGAAGCTGAGCAGTACTGCCGCCATTTGATGAGCTTGCAGAATTCCCATCTGATGAAGAGCCACCACATGCGCTGAGCGTTAAAGAAAGTGCAATAGCGAGTGGGGTAAGTATAAATTTATTCATTTTTATTAGTCCATTAAGTTTATTCCGTTTCATTATCTCAACTTAAATAGAGCAACAACAAGTTATTTAGAAACTAAATTGCAATAATTTGTAAACAAAAAACATACAACTCACAAATAAAGCCAACAAATAGCCATACCTGCAAAGTTAAGCATTTATTAAAGCTAAAGTTACTCGCTAAAGTCTAGAATACAGAAAAATGCAAAGGGTCAGGTCTTGTTTCTTGCCAAGGCCAAAACAATTATCACGTTTAACACCTTCCCCCGTCACCACGCCATTAAAATGAGCAATTGATTAGTAATATCGCGTATGGATGCGCGATAAGACGAAGATAGACCAGAGAGGGACCAGCGGCAGCCCCTCTTTGGCTGCTATCGCCAGCGCGACAAAACCTTGAATAAGGTTTCTAATCTTAAAAAAATGCGAAACGTATTCGCGTTATCGGTGATGGTGACCTCAAACACCTATTCAAATACTTATTCAGGCTGCCGCCCGCGCGTCAGCAAGCTTACCGCCTACAATAAATAACACATACTCTTGGCTTTTGAGCGAATAAGTATATTTGGGATTTGCTGGGTTTCGTTTCACTCTTCCCAACCTACGTTCATATGATTAATGGCGAATCACCACACACAAAAAAGCCGCTGCATTGCTGCAACGGCTTTTATAATTTCGATAAATTCCTCTCTACAGTGGAATTTTTTTCAAAAATTAATCGCGATATGTCTCAACCGCTGGGCATGAACATACTAAGTTACGGTCGCCGTATACGTCGTCTATACGTGTAACGGTTGGCCAGAACTTGTTTTTAGCTACTGCAGGCACTGGGAATGCAGCGTAAAAACGGTCGTATGCGCGGTCCCATTCGTTACCTAACACATCGCCTTGTGTATGCGGTGCAAACACTAGCGGGTTGTTTTCGATTGACCATTCGCCAGAAATTACTTTTTCAATTTCGCCTTTAATTGACACCATTGCTTCGATAAAGCGGTCAATCTCACCTTTTGATTCAGACTCTGTTGGCTCAATCATTAATGTGCCAGCTACTGGGAACGACATAGTTGGTGAATGGAAGCCGTAATCTTGCAAGCGCTTAGCTACGTCCATTTCAGTAATGCCTGATAGCTCTTTAAGCGGGCGTAAGTCAACAATACATTCGTGAGCAACACGGTTGTTACGACCACGGTATAAAATTGGGAAGTGCTTGCTTAGCTCATGCGTTAAGTAGTTAGCATTAACAATTGCCATTTCAGTAGCTTGTTTTAAGCCCTCGCTGCCCATCATGGTGATGTAAGCCCATGAAATAGGTAAAATAGCGGCTGAGCCGTAAGGCGCTGCCGATACCGCACCGTTACCGATGTTAGTACCTGGTACGTTAATTACGCTGTGGTTTGGCATAAATGGCGCAAGGTGCGATTTAACACCAATTGGGCCAACACCTGGACCACCGCCACCGTGTGGAATACAAAACGTTTTATGCAAGTTTAAGTGCGATACGTCAGAGCCAATAAAACCTGGGCTTGTTACGCCAACTTGCGCGTTCATGTTTGCGCCGTCCATGTAAACTTGGCCGCCGTGCTCATGAATAATGTCACAAATTTCGCGAATTGTTTCTTCGTATACGCCATGCGTAGACGGGTATGTGATCATGATACACGATAGGTTTTCAGACACTTCCTCAGCTTTCGCTTTTAAATCGGCCATGTCTACGTTACCGTTTTTGTCGCAGTTAACTACCACAATTTTCATGCTCGCCATTTGCGCTGATGCAGGGTTAGTACCGTGCGCAGAGCTTGGGATTAAACATACATTGCGGTGTGCATCGCCGCGTGATTCGTGGTATTTACGAATCGCGATTAAGCCTGCGTATTCACCTTGCGCGCCAGAGTTTGGCTGTAGTGATACTGCATCGTAACCGGTAATGTTTACTAGCCAGTCGTGTAACTCGCCAATCATTATTTGGTAACCCTCTGCTTGATCTAGCGGGCAGAACGGGTGAAGGTTTGCAAACTCAGGCCACGTAATTGGGATCATCTCAGCAGTCGCGTTTAGTTTCATGGTACATGAGCCTAACGAGATCATTGAGTGATTAAGCGATAAGTCTTTGCTTTCTAGTCGCTTAATGTAGCGAAGCATGTCTGTTTCGCTGTGGTAACTGTTAAAGTTTGGATGCGTTAGTACTTCGTCGTCACGTACTAAACTTGCCGGAATTGACTCGCTGCCATTTGCCTCAACGTCGGCTGCAATAGCGTCAACACTTAGGCCATGGCCTTCGCCTAAAATAATATCGAATAACTCAGCGATATCGGCACGTGTTGTTGTCTCTGATACCGAAATTGAGTACTCACCTTCGTGGTTTGTTGCAAAGTTTACGCCTTTTGCAATTGCACATGCTGTTACGTCGTTTTTGCTGTCATCTGCAATTGTTAGCGTATCAAACCACGTGCTGTGCTTAAGTGCGATGCCTTTAGCTTTTAGGCCAGTTGCTAAAATATCAGCAAAGCGATGTATACGCTGCGCGATAGTTTTTAAGCCTTGTGGGCCGTGGTACACCGCGTAAAACGCTGCCATGTTGGCAAGTAATACTTGCGCTGTACAAATGTTTGAGTTGGCTTTGTCGCGGCGAATGTGTTGTTCGCGCGTTTGCATTGCCATACGTAGTGCGTCGTTACCTAAACGGTCTTTAGATACACCAATAATACGACCTGGTAATGAACGTTTGTATGCGTCACGTGTTGCAAAAAATGCAGCATGAGGACCGCCGTAACCCATAGGTACGCCAAAACGTTGAGCCGAACCAAGTACTACGTCTGCGCCTAGTTTACCCGGTGCTTTTAATAGTAATAAGCTCATTATGTCGGCAGCAACACAGGCAATCGCCTTTTTGCTTTGTACGCCAGCAATTAGGTCAGTTATGTCTACCACTTCGCCTGATGTAGTTGGGTATTGGAACAATGCGCCAAAAATGTCGTGGTTTACGGCATCTTCTGCTTTACCTACAATTATTTCAAAACCAAACTGCTCGGCACGCGTTGTTACTACGTCGATTGTTTGTGTGTGTACGTCGTCTGCGATAAAAAAGGCATTGGCTTTTTTAGCTTTTGATACGCGTTTTGCAAGGCCCATAGCCTCTGCAGCGGCTGTTGATTCGTCAAGTAGTGACGCGCTTGCTAAATCAAGACCGGTTAAATCTAGGGTCATAGTTTGGAAGTTTAATAATGATTCTAAACGCCCTTGTGCAATCTCTGGCTGATACGGTGTGTACGCTGTATACCAACCTGGATTTTCTAGTACGTTACGTAAAATTACGTGCGGTACGTTAGTTGGGTGGTAGCCTTGGCCAATGTACGATTTGAAAACTTTATTTTTGCTTGCTACTGATTTTAGGTAGCTTAGTGTTTCAACTTCAGTACGGCTTTCGCCAACTGTTAATGGCTGCTCTAAGCGAATGCTAGCCGGTACAGTTTGGTCAATGAGCTCTTGCACACTCGATACTTCTAAAGCACTTAGCATATCGCTTACTTGTGCTGGGCTTGGCCCAATATGGCGGCGAATAAAATCTTGCTTTTGCTCTAGTTCTTCAAGAGATTTGGCGTTTGACATGAATCCAGATTCCTATGATCCTAAATGCTAATGGGTAACTAGCATTAATTAAAATATTTGACGATTTAACAGCTCACTCAGTATGGGGTTGTGCGCTGTAAAATCATAAAAGCCCCATTTTTATACATTAAACGGGGCTTTTAGTTATCTTCAAAAAATGATTATTCTTCGTCGATAGTGTGCGAGTAACCTTCAGCGTCTAATAAGTTGTCTAGCTCAGACTCGTCAGATGCTTTAATACGGAATAACCAACCGTCGCCGTAAGCGTCGTTGTTTACTGTTTCAGGTGAGTCTTCAAGCTCTTCGTTAATAGCAACAATTTCGCCACTGATAGGTGCGTAAATGTCTGATGCTGCTTTAACTGACTCTGCTACTGCACAGTCTTCGCCAGCGTCTACTTCGTCGCCAACTTCTGGTAATTCAACAAATACCATGTCGCCAAGAAGTTCTTGTGCATGCTCAGAAATACCAACAGTAAATGTACCGTCGCCTTCACTGCGAACCCACTCGTGTGAAGGTGCGTATTTTAACTCGCTAGGAATGTTGCTCATTTTATTTGTCCTTTGGTTTATATTGGGAGGATACCAATCGCAATAATTATTGTGATTGGTATAACCAAATTATTTAAATTATTGATTTACCGTTACGTACAAAGCTAGGCTTTACTACTTTAACGTTTACTAATTTTTTACGCATTTCTACTTGAGCTGTATCCCCTGTTGAACGTGGTACACGTGCAAGGGCTACACTAAAACCAAGTGTTGGTGAAAAAGTACCTGATGTAATGATACCTATCCCACCATCAACAATTACTTTTGAACCGCTACGCAAAACGCCTTTTTCTTCAAACACTAAGCCAACTAGTTTGTCAGTGCTTTTTTCTGCGCGTTGCTTAACAAGTACGTCACGGCCAATAAAGTCGCGATCTTCTGGTTCCCATGCAATGGTCCATGCCATGTTAGCTGCAAGTGGTGATACGCTTTCGTCCATATCTAGGCCGTAAAGGTTCATACCTGCTTCTAAACGTAGCGTGTCGCGTGCACCTAAACCAGCAGGCTTAACACCTGCGTCTAGCAGTTGTTGCCATAAATCGGCTGCTTGGTCGTTCGGTACTACTATTTCGTAACCGTCTTCGCCAGTATAACCCGTTGTGGCAATAAATAAATCACCTACTTGAACACCAAAAAACGGCTTCATACCTTCAACAGCTGCTTGTTGCTCAGCATTTAAAAGAGTGGCTGTTTTTGCTTTAGCGTTAGGGCCTTGTACTGCAATCATTGCAAACTCAGGGCGCTCTGTAACCGTTACGTCAAAGTCGCTCGATACGTTAGCTAAATGCGCTAGGTCTTTTTCGCGTGTTGCTGAGTTAACAACTAGGCGGTAAAACGTTTCGCTAAAGAAATAAATAATTAAGTCGTCTATTACACCGCCTTGCTCGTTAAGCATGCCTGTGTAAAGCGCTTTGCCTGGTACGGTTAATTTTGCAACGTCGTTAGCTACTAGCTTACGTAAAAATGCTTGTGCTTGAGGCCCTTCAATATCAACAATGGTCATGTGTGATACGTCAAACATGCCTGCGTCGGTACGCACGCTATTGTGTTCTTCTATTTGTGAGCCGTAGTTGATTGGCATTTCCCAGCCATGAAAATCAACCATTTTAGCGCCCGCTTCTAGGTGCTTAGCATGTAGTACAGTTTTAGAAGTCATAACATTCCTTCACGTTTAAATTAACCCTGTTTAGGGCGTGGCTTAAATAGACTTTAATTGCTTAATCGCAATTAAAAACAGGCAAACATTGTTATGTTCACCTGTTGTTTGTATTCGTTATGCGGCTTCACTATGCATAAGTGCAAAACCTTGCGCTTGCATGTAGCTTTGCCATTTTTGTAATTCTTGTTGTTTAGCGACTAATACAAAGTGTTGTTCGTCGTTTTTATCAATGGCGGTAATAAATACATCACCACTTTGCGCACCGTAGCATAGTTGCGCGTCAGAAAGGCGCAAACCTGGTGTTAATTTAAAAGCATTTACTAGAGTATCAAACGCGTTGTCGCCACTTAAAATAAAGCTTGCTAGGTCGGTGCGTACTACATAATCAATATCAAAACGTAGTTGTTGCTCGTTTATAAGTGCTTGTAGTTGAAGGCTTGCGTTGTGTGGCAGTACGAATCTAAAGGCGGTTTCGCTAAAGTAATAAACAGCAAAGCTGTAGTCAGAATTATAGTCGCCATCAAGCGTGCCTTTTAAGCCTAAACCGCTGGCGGTAAGCTTAGTTAAATCAAGGCCTAAAATAGTGCTTAAAAATACACTGGTTTCGGTGCCGCTAAAATCCATTACAACGTGATTGTTGTTAGTTTGCAAAGCGTTAGTAACCGCACTACTTGCGTTGCTGTGGCGGGCAAACATTATTGGGTTAAAAGTCATAACAAACACCTGTGTATTTTCGATTACAAAAGTATATTGCCCACGCCTACCAACAACAAATTGTAATTTTTTATCAATTGATAAATAATACTTATATATATAGCTATATAAATTGTAATTTTAAATATGAAAAACATATCAACAGACGGTTTACGTACTTTTGTAATGGTAGTTGAAATAGGTGGCTTTGCTAAAGCAGGCGATTTACTTGGCCTGTCGCAACCTGCTGTTAGTTTGCAAATAAAGCGCCTAGAAGACGTGCTTGGCTATAAACTATTTAAAAAACAAGGACAGCGCCAAGTATTAAACCAGTACGGCGAGCTATTATTGCCTATGGCAAAACAAATGATGCAACACAACGATGCTATTTTGCAGCAGTTCACATCAGAAAACATTGCAGGTAAAGTGCGCTTGGGTATTCCGAGCGAATTTGCAGCGCGTATTTTACCTTCTATTATTGGCGACTTTGTGGCGCTCTACCCTGAGGTGTCGTTAGAAGTTAAGTCGCGTTTAAGTAAACATTTACTTTCGGCTTCTCGCCAAGATCAGTTCGATTTAGTACTGGCGCTAAATGAGCGACTTAACTCTGATAAGTTTCCTATTTTTATGCAAGACGAGTTAGTGTGGGTGGGCGACCTGTCACTTGCGCAAAACGACGTGGTTACGCTAGTTACCGCACCAGAGGGGTGTATTTATCGTCGTCGTGCAATTGATGCATTAAAAAATGCAGGCATAAAATACCGAATTGTATATAGCAACGCCGATTTAACCGGCCTTATTGCTGCATTAAAAGAAGGCTTAGGTATTACGGTACTTGCTAAAAGCACAGTACCGAGTGAGCTTAACTATCAAGTTCAAACCAAACATTTACCCACTCTTGGTAATATTGGTATTAGTTTAATTAAAAGTTCGGGTGAATCGGATCATGCAGTAGATAAGCTCGCGGAGTTTATAGCGCTACGTTTAGGTTATAGCTAATCAAAACTTTATAACGAGTAAAGCAATTACAAACTAATACAAAAGAAACAATTTAGTTAACAAAGTTGCATAAGTAGGTGCTTTTAGTTCTATTAAACTGAATAATTAAATACTTAATAACATTGATTCGTATTCGTTAACGTGTTCAAATTACGCCAATTAAGATAATTGACATGATTAGGAACACAATGAACCCTAAGTTTTTAGTATCTACTTTGGCAACTGCGGTTGCTTTGTCTTTTAGTGCTACTGCAATAGCAAAAGACACCAGCAATAAAGAACAACGCTTTGAACAAATTACCGTTATTGGCTCAGAACAAGCAATTAACGATATTCCTGGTTCGGCTACGTTTATTTCTGATGAAGAACTTCAAAAATTCAAATTTACTGATATTTCTCGCGTTTTAGCGTCTGTTCCGGGCGTTTACGTGCAAGAAGAAGACGGCTACGGCCTTCGTCCTAATATTGGTATGCGCGGCACAGGTACTGGTCGTAACGATAAAATATCAGTAATGGAAGACGGTGTATTAGTTGCACCAGCACCATACTCTGCACCTTCTGCTTACTACTTCCCTACTATGGGTCGTATGGAGTCTATTGAAGTATTAAAAGGCGCGGCATCAGTTAAGTATGGCCCGCGTACTACGGGTGGTGTTTTAAACTTACTTTCGCGCAGCTTACCTACTGAGCCAAATAGCTCAAAAGGTATGGTAGATGCAGCCCTTGGTGGTGATGGTTACTACAAAGGTCACGCTTACTTCGGTAAAGAAAAAAACAACACAGCAGGCTTAATTGAAGTATTTACTTACGGCGCAGACGGTTTTAAAGAGCTGCCAGTAGGCGATGACAACACCGGCTTTGAAAAAACAGATTTACTATTAAAGTTTGGCCATACGTTTGGTCAAAACGATGCGCATAATTTAGAGCTAAAAATTAAGTACTCTGACGAAACATCAGACGAAACATATATGGGCTTAACAGACGAAGACTACCAAAAAAGCCCTTACCGTCGTTATGCAGCATCGCAAAACGATGAAATGAATACTCGCCACAACGCATACCAACTTAACTACGCGTACCGTTTTGGTGATGGCTATGAGTTTTTAGCTACGGCTTACTTAAACGATTTTCATCGTAACTGGTATAAAGCCAGCAAAGTAAGCGAAAGCTACCTTGAGCAATACAGTGAATTTGAAGCAAACCCTACAAGCGAAGGTATTGAAGGTATTGGTATTAAAGCTAATAACCGCGATTACCAAGCTAAAGGTATTCAGTCTGAATTACATATTCCTGCAGGCGATCACTATGTAACTGTTGGCGTACGTTACCACGAAGACGAAATGGATCGTTTTCAATGGGAAGACAAATACACACTTAATCAAGACCTAAGCTTAACGCTTACAGAGCAAGGCGTTCCGGGCTCTGACAGCAACCGTGTAGATAGCGCAGAAGCAAGTACCTTGTTTATTCAAGACGAGTGGACAATTGATGCATTAGTAGTAAGTGCAGGCCTTCGTTATGAAGACATTACTATTACGCGTGAAGAGTGGTCTAAATCAGATCCAACACGCAGCAACGGTTTAACTAAAGATGTGTCGAACGACACTGAAATTTTAGTGCCGTCACTAGGTGCTACTTACACGCTTAACGAAAACGTAACGCTACTTGCGGGCATTCAAAAAGGTTATGCACCAGCAGCACCTGGTAATGCTGACCAAGAAGAAGAAGAAAGTGTAAACATTGAGTTTGGCTCTCGCTTTAATATGGATGGCTTTAGCGGTGAAGTAATTGCGTTTTACTCTGACTACAGCAACATGCACGGTAACTGTACTGCAGCGGTTGGTTGTAGCGACGACAACATTGGCGACCAATACAACTACGGTGAAGTAGAAGTAGCGGGCTTTGAATTTAGTGCAGCACGTACGTTTGCAACTGATACAGCTATGTTCCCAGTTAAATTAACGTATACCTACACAGACTCTGAGTTTAAAAACGATTTTGATTCAGAAATTTGGGGCACGGTAGAAAAAGGTGATGCAATGCCTTACGTACCAGAAAACCAAGTAGCATTATCGTTAGGTGCTGAGTTTTCTGCGTTTGTAGTTAACAGCCAAATACGTTATGTGTCTGATGCGCATGCTAACTTAACGCAGTCGGGCTTAAACGCAATTGATAGCCGCGTAGTATGGGATTTAGCTGCTAAATACTTAATCGATGAAAATCAAAAAGTATACCTAAGCGTTGATAATTTGTTTGATAAAACATACGTTGCTAACCGTTCAAACGGTGGCATTCAACCAGGTAAGCCGCGTACTGTACAGATGGGCTACACTTACTCATTCTAAATTGAAAGCTGGTTAAACGGTTCACTAACAGCGTTGATAATTTTTTATGTAAGAACACTACACATCTAAATTATTGCCTTGTTATTAAACCGTTTACCTGCGCTTTGTATGAGATAAACGGTTCACTAACAGCGTTAATAATTTTTTATGTAAGAACACTACACATCTAAATTATTGCCTTGTTATTAAACCGTTTACCTGCGCTTTGTATAGGAGAAATGGTTCACTAACAGCGTTAATAATTTTTTATGTAAGAACACTACACATCTAAATTATTGCCTTGTTATTAAACCGTTTACCTGCGCTTTGTATAGGAGAAATGGTTCACTAGCTGCGTTAAAAACAACTCATATAAGAACAACTATATTTCGTTATTTTTGCCTTGCTATAGGGTTATTTTCCTATCGCTATGATAGATCATCAATTCAGTACAATTGGTGCAAAGTTAAAAGCGTAAATTACAGACATAAAAAAGCCGAGATTGAATTTCAATCTCGGCTTTTTAATACATAAAACTTATCGTTTTATATATTAGTTATTTGCGTTACGTTGGCGCAATACTTCAAACAAACAAATACCCGTGGCTACCGATACGTTTAAGCTTGAAACAGTACCCGCCATTGGGATTTTAACGAGCATATCGCAATGCTCACGCGTTAAGCGTCGCATGCCCTCGCCTTCTGCGCCCATAACAATCGCCATAGGCCCCGTTAAGCTTGCATCAAATACGTGGTTATCAGTTTCGCCAGCAGTGCCTACAACCCATACGCCTGCATCTTTAATTTCGCGAAGCGTACGTGCAAGGTTAGTCACTTGAATAAGCGGTACTGTTTCGGCTGCGCCACAAGCAACTTTACGTGCTGTGCCGTTAAGCTTGGCAGAGCGATCTTTAGGTACAATTATAGCGTGAACACCTGCAGCGTCTGCACTACGTAGACATGCGCCTAAGTTATGCGGATCGGTAATACCATCAAGTACAAGTAAAAACGGGGTGTCTTCACGAGCGATTATCGCATCAAGATCTTTTTCGTTAAACGTTGGCGCTGCTTTTACGTTGGCAATAATACCTTGATGCTGCTCACCCTTTGATTTGCTATCAAGGGCTTTACGCTGCATAAACTGTACTGAAATACCAAATTTACGTGCTTCATCAATAATCGGAGTTGAGCGTTTGTCGTCACGACCTTTAAGGGCGTAAATTTCTACAAAGCGCTCTGGCTCGCTTTCTAAAATTGCTTCAACAGAGTGAAAGCCAAAAATTAATTCATTACTCACGTATTATCTGCTCCTGGGCTAGTACTTTTACGGGCATTTTTGCCAGCTCTTTTAGGCTTTTTAACTGCCTTCTTCTTCGGCTTTTTCTTTACGGCAGTGTCTGCTGCTTTTTTATCTGCGGGTTTAGTTGCAGACTTATTTGCAGGCTTGCCTTTATCTTTATTTGCTGGCTTTTTTTTACCTTTTGGTTTGTCATCACTGTGCGACTTTTTACCCGGTACTTTGCCTACTTTTAATTGCGAACGCACACTTGCTGGCGCATGCTCAGATTTACCTGAACCTTTTTTTGGCGCACGACGACGTGAGTATCTGTCTTGTGCAACATCGCCTTTAAGCGTTAAGTTGATACGGCGATCGTCTAAACTAACCGACGCAACTTTTACTGTTACTTTATCGCCAAGGCGATAAACTTTGTGAGAGTGCTCACCTATTAAGGTGTGTTTTGCAGCATCATGCGCAAAAAACTCGTCGCCTAAATTAGTAACATGAATAAGCCCATCAATTTGTAAATCGTCTAAACGAATAAACAAACCAAAGTTAGTGACCGATGAAATAACACCGTCAAACTCGTCACCTACGTGATCTTGCATAAACTCACATTTAAGCCAATCTGCAACTTCGCGAGTTGCATCATCGGCGCGGCGCTCTGTGGTAGAACACTGCTCACCAAGTTGATCAACTTCGTCGTCGGTATAAGCGTATTCGCCAGACGTTTGCTGACCTTGTGCTTTTATAACTGCTTTAATAGCACGATGTACTACTAAATCTGGGTAACGACGTATTGGCGATGTAAAGTGCGCGTAAGCCGATAACGCTAAACCAAAGTGACCAATGTTATCTGGCTGATATACAGCTTGTTTCATTGAACGCAGTAGCATAGTTTGAATAAGCTCGGCTTCTGGGCGGTCACCTAGTCGCGCTAATACTTGGGTTATTTCTTTTGGCGTTGGCTCGTCGCTTAATGTACTTTCGATACCTAACTCGCCTAAAAACTTAGTAAAGTTACCTAGTTTTTCGCTGTCTGGTTCGTCATGCACACGATAAAGCGCGCTTGCTTCGTGCTTTTCAAGAATTTTAGCCGCCGATACGTTGGCTAAAATCATACATTCTTCAATCAGTTTGTGCGCGTCGTTACGAATAACAGGCACTATTGATTCTATTTTACGCTGAGCGTTAAATACAAAACGTGTTTCTAGGGTTTCAAACTCAATGGCACCACGGTCTTGGCGTGCAGCTTTAAGTGCCATATACATTTGCTGTAAGTCAGTTAAATGTGGCACTACGGCTGAGTATTCTTCGCGTAGTTTTTCGTCGTTTTGTAAAATGGCATTTACTTTGGTGTAAGTTAAACGTGCATGCGAGTTCATTATCGCTTCGTAAAACTTATAGCCCGAAAGTTTACCCGCGCTCGATACGGTCATTTCGGCAACCATACATAAGCGATCTACTTTTGGATTAAGCGAACATAATCCGTTAGAAAGCACTTTTGGTAGCATCGGAATTACTTGCTCAGGAAAATACACTGAGTTACCACGCAAAATTGCTTCTTTGTTAAGCGGCGTGTTCATTCCTACGTAATGCGACACATCAGCAATGGCAACCCATAAGCGCCAGCCACCCGATTTTTTAGGTTCACAGTATACGGCGTCATCAAAGTCGCGAGCGTCTTCGCCATCAATGGTTACAAGTGGTAAGTCACGTAAATCTACGCGGCCTTTTTTGTCAGCGTCTTCAACAAACTCACCTAGGTGAGCAACTTGTGCTTCAACTTCTTCTGGCCATACATGCGGAATATCGTGATTGCGCAGTGCGACTTCAATTTCCATACCTGGGGCTAAATGCTCACCAAGTACATCAATAATTTTACCTACCGCGTTCATGTTGCGGCTTGGATTTTGAGTGATTTTAACCTGCACCATTTGGTTATGGCGGGCACCGTTTTCGTTGCCTGGTAAAATCATTATATCTTGCGTTATGCGCGGGTCTTCAGCTACCACAACGGCAACACCATGCTCTACAAAGTAACGGCCAACAATTGGCGCGCGCTCGTTAGTAAGCACTTTTATAATACGTGCATCGCATTTTGAGCCAGAGCCACGTTTAGTGCCTTTAGCTAGTACAATGTCGCCATGTAACACCATATTCATTTGGTGCTTAGCAATAAACCAATCTTTACTCTCGCCTTCAACTTCTAAAAAGCCAAAACCGTCTCTGTGGCCTATTACTTTGCCTTTGGTTAAACCGGCTTCGTCAATTAGGGCATAGCATTTAAATTTATTAAAATACAGCTGTCCGTCACGCTCCATAGCGCGAAGGCGGCGTTTAAATGCTATTTGGCGTTCGTCATCGTTTACTGCTAGTTCTTCACATAATTGCGCGTAGTTAGCAGGTTTTGAACGCTCTTGAAGGTGAGTAAGTATAAACTCACGACTAGGGACTGGGTTTTCGTACTTTTCTTGTTCTCGACTGAGATTTGGATCTTGGTTTGACATTCACTATCTTGTTAGTTGGTTATGTAGGTATTTTAACCCATATAGTTATAATGAGACAGGTAAAAGCGATTAAACTTTTAAGAAAGCACTTTTACCTTGCTGTTTATCTTTCTGTATAGTTTAAAAATCTAGCGCAATGGGGCTTAACGACCCCTTAACTGCAAAGTATTTAGTCATATCGTAGCAATGCTAAAACCCTTTCGCGCTATTATAACCTGAGCTCTGGATAATAAATCTATCTCGAGCAGCTATTTTCAGCGCTAACAGCGTTGAATATACTTGCAATAGGCCAGCTATTGACGCGTAAATTCGCCTTGTTTTCACTGAAAATCTCTGGCTAGAGAAAATAAATTTAAATATCACCATGATTCAATCCGTTAGTAAATCTCTTAACCAGAGTTCAGGTTATTTATTTTTTTTGTAGGTTTTTCCAGAGCAGTTTGCTTATATTATCAATAAAGCTTGGGTCTTCTTCTTTCATTGTAAGCAAAATTTGCTTATTCATTTGTGATTTATTTTGAGCGTAAATCCAGCGGTTTTTATTAAACTGCTGGGCAAACTCAAGTACACCTGTTTGTAGTTCATCGTTATTTGCAAACACAGCTTCAACCACTTTATTGTCTAGCAACTGCTGTGCACCAACACGCTCTCCTGACATAGCTAAACGATTAAAGAAGGTTTGCGAAATAGCTTTATTAATTATAGGAAACATCGACGGTACAAACGGCACCATTACGTCCACTTCAGGAAAACAAAAGAAGCCTTTATCTGACTTCATAAATCTAAAATCGCACGCACACGCAAGCACCGAACCATTGCCATAGGTATGCCCGTTTAACGCAGCAATAATAGGCATAGGAAAAGTAACTATGCGCTTAAATAAGTCACTTATTTGAATCATAAAGTCAGAAATTGCAGCAGGTAAAATACTTGGATTGGACATCCATTGAAGGTCGATGCCTAATGACCAGTTTTTGTCACTCGCAGACGTTAAAATAACTGACTTAATATTTTGATCTGCTTCAATGTGGTCAAGATGTAAATTAAACTCAGCCAAAAACGCTGGATTGTGGCGGTTTTCAGCGGTATTCATGGTGAGTATAGCGGTGTTATTTTTAGTTATTAGTTCTATTAGATTTGCCATTAAACCCTCTTTTAATGCTTTTTAAGCTAACTTTAAGCGCTGTTCGTTACTTTTATAAGTAATATAGTAATACTTTGCTTATAATTTATAAACCCACTATTTAAAGCCATCCTTTTTGTTTAGCTATACGTGCAGCATCTATACGGTTAGTGGCGTTTAGCTTAGCAATAGCGTCTGATAAATAATTACGTGTAGTACCTTCGCTTATAAATAACTGCTTGGCTATGTCGCTTGTTTTAAGCCCGTCGCTTGCAAGTTTAAGTGCTTTGCGTTCTTTATCGGTAAGTGGATCTGCGTCGTCTAATGCATTAATAGCAAGCTCTGGGTCTATCACTTTTTGTCCCTGCATTACTTTTTTAAGCGCATTTATTAGCTCTTCACTGGGTGCTTCTTTTAAAATAAAACCTTTAACGCCTGCCGTAAGCGCTCGCCTAATATAACCCGCACGAGAAAATGTAGTCATAATAACCATTTTTATAGCGGGGAACTTAGCGGCTATTTTTTCGCTAAGCTCTATACCATTCATGGTTGGCATTTCTATATCGGTTAAAATTATATCGGGATGTAAATCACTATCAAGCGCCTCAATTGCATTAAGTGCATCTTGCCCGTTACTTGCTTGCCCAATAATCTCAATATTAAAATCGAGCCCTAACAATGCTGCTACTGCGTCGCGCACAAGCGCTTGATCTTCCACTAAATACACTCTGATCATTGTAAATCCTTAGCTGAAATTGGTAGCATTACATTTAAAGTAAAAATATCGCCACAGGTAAATGTTGCACTACCATTGAGTTGTTCTGCTCGCTCTTTAATACCATTTAGGCCATTGCCCGAATTTAATGTGGAGCACGGTGCACGATCAATAACGGTAATGAGTAGCTGCAGCGCTGTTTGTTCTATATTTATTTCGCAATTTTTTGTGCTGCTATGACGTAGCAAATTGGTAACGGCTTCTTTAATTATAAGGCCTGCGATGCCCTCTACTTTAGCGGGTAGAGTATTTAAAACTACATTAAATGAAACGTTAAAGTCTTGTTCTATTAATCTTTGTTTTAACTGTGCTACTTGGCTAACAAGGTTAAGCTGTTTTAAATCACTAACGGCGCTTCTTACATCACTAAGTAACTGCCTTGCAAGATCGGCCACTTGTGCAATTTCGTTATTTGCTTGAGCGTAACGCTCACCTTGGTTTAATTTATTTGCAAGCTCAGCTTTTAAAGCAATTGATGACAGTGAATGGCCTAAAATATCATGCAAGTCGCGGGCTATCCGTTCACGCTCAGCAATTGCTGCTAATTGCTCTAATTGGTTAGCGCTTTCTTGCTCACGTTTTTTGTACAGGCTCTCTCTTTTAGCTGCAATACCGTAACTAAATAAGGCTGCACATAAAATCAAAGCAACGGCTAAAAAGTATTGAACCTTCCCTATATCACCAATATATGCGCTTAATAAAACCGTAGATATAATCGCGAGTGCAGCATAAATTCTTTGATGGTAGTTGTATGCATAGCCTGCTACGTAAGCTGCAAAGCCAAATAAAGTAGGAGTACCTGTGGTGTAAAAAGTGGCGCAAAAACAAATTAATAGCATGGCTACAAACAACTTGGTCACCCCTGCACTTTTGCAGTTTATTGCTTTTACATATAAAAGAATAAAAGCAACATAAAAGGCTAAAGACATCGTTATTTGGTTAGCAGTAAAGCTCGCAAAATTAATTATTAGTGGGAGTAAATAAAAGCCTGTAAAAATTAAATGCCCATATTTCCAAAAACCTTTATCACTTTGTTGAGAAAAGGAGTTAAGCGAGCTCATACTAATACCTCAGGCATATTATTTTTACTTATAGGACTATTTTTATTAATAAATATAAATAACATAAAAATGCATGCCAGCATAAAGCAATCTGCGTACGTAATCGTAAAACTTAACGCCTCTAGCACTTCATTAATAGTTAAGCTGATTAAAATTAAAGAATTCATAATTATCCCCTGTTGAGTAAGGTAACTATGCCAGCGTATAAAAATAATAAGAGTGTGAAGTGTCATCAACTTTTATGACATTTGTCATGCGATAAAAAATTCATCTTAAGAATTTTTAAGCAATGTTAATATGTTCAAAAAGTACAACAAGGAAATTAAATGCAATCTCAGCAGCAAAGTTTAATTTATTTGCACATAGCGGTATTACTTTTTGGCGGAACCGCTCTATTTGCCAAGCTTATTGGTTTAAATGCTTTAGATATTACCGTTTACAGAACTGCAATTGCAGGAATGGCTATTTTAGCCATGCTGTATTTTCAAAAAAAACAAATTAAACTCAATAAACCTAAAGACTACCTTATTGCGTTATTTTTAGGTGTTGCGGTGGGTATTCACTGGGTTACCTATTTTGCTGGTATGCAAATGGCCGGTATAACTATTGGAATGCTGGCATTTTTTAGCTATCCCGTAATGACGGTGTTTTTAGAACCCTTATTTAATAAAAGCAGGCCAAAAGCAAAAGATATAATAAGTGCGGCGGTGGTTGTTTTAGGTATTTACCTGTTAGTACCAAGTGCAAATTTAGGCGACGATGTGACCTTAGGTGTAATAACAGGTGTTATATCGGCATTGTTTTTTTCAATCAGAAACATTACCCATAAGCGCTACTTTAGCCAATATGGTGGCCCGCAAACTATGTTTTATCAAACCTTAGTGGCAAGCATTATGCTGTGCGCATTTATAGAAGTGCCGGTATATGAGGTTAGTCATCACGACCTAATTTTAATTGCCATAGCGGGTGTTATTTTTACAGCTACACCGCACTCGTTATTTGCAGCAAGTTTAAAGCATTTATCAGCGGCAACTGCGGGGTTAATTTCTTGCTTACAACCACTTTATGGCACCATACTGGCTATAGTAATTATTCATGAACGTCCTACTGTTATGACGTTAGTTGGTGGAGCACTTATTGTTAGTGCCGCTTGTTTTGAAACGTGGTCAATCACTAAAAAGGCTCGACAATGAAAGTATTTGCACACCGTGGTGCCAGTGGGGATTTTCCTGAAAACACCAAAAGCGCTATTTTAGAAGCGTTAAAAGTAGGTGTTGATGGTATTGAAGTAGATATTCAAAGTTCCATCGATGATTACATGTTAATACACGACTCATGGCTCGATAGAACCACCAGCGGTAAAGGTAGGGTGAGTAACTTTACGGCACATGAACTCTCTAAACTTGATGCTGGAAATGGTGAAAAAATTCCCACTCTTCAGCAGCTGTTTGATTGGAATAATAATAAATCTTTATTAAATATTGAGCTTAAACATACGTTTGAACTAGAAAGGTTTGTGTCTCAACTAGAACAAAACATTGAAGCTAACAAAATATCGAAAGCGAATATTTTAGTATCATCGTTTGATCATCATCAACTACAGTGGCTTAAAAGCAAGCTACCATGGCTTAAAATAGGCGCCCTTACTTCTTCTATTCCAATTAACTATGCAAAGTTTGCAAGTGATTTAAATGCTTATAGCGTACATGCAGATAAAACCTTTATAAATAAGGCTTTTGCCGATGATGCAAAAAAAAGAGGCTTAAAGATTTATGCTTATACGGTCGATAGAGAACAAGATATAGCGCTAATGCTTGAGTATGGCATAGACGGAATTTTTACAAATTACCCAGCGCGAACCAAAGCTTACTTGTTATCGTTACAAAAAAGCTAACTTACACCTCCCTAACTAAAATAAGAATCGTAGGGCTTAAGCATAATGAGTAGTTTTATGAAAATTTATAACTATATAGAGCAAACATTCTTTTTTACGTTAACGCGTAAAATAGTCGGTAATTTGAGTTTTGTATTATTGTTCCAAGCAATTACGTTATTTTGGCTGCATCAGAGCTTAAGCGAACAACAGCAAAGTACAGGGCTATTTTGGCTACTTACGCTTGTTATTATATCTGGTTTTATTTTTACTCTTTTTTATATGCGTTTTTTAATTGTTCGCCCTGTTACTGCTATGCGCGATACTTTGATAAAAATAAACCAACAAGATGCAAATTTAGCAGCAAAACTTCCCCACTTTTCGTATGACGAATTTAAAGATTTAAGTTCACAATATAATATATTTACTGCCCATTTAAGTGAGTTACTCAGCACAACATATAACAGTGCTCAAGCTAGTGCACACAGTAATATACAAGTCACTGAATCGATGAAAAATACTGAGCAATCAAGTGAGCAACAAATACAGTTAAGCCACAGTATTATTAATGCCAGTATGCAAATAACCCAAAGCTTACAAAACATAGTAAATAATACAGATAGCGTGCATAACGTTAATAATGAACACCTTAACTTTGTAAAACTATCTGCATCAGAGCTCGCTGCTTTAGTAAAGCAGGTTAAACTTATTACTAATATGCTAGGTAGCTTTTCAAATACAATTGCGGGACTGAAAGAGAACAGTGAAAACATTCGTAGTATTTTAAAAATGGTTGAAGAGTTTTCTGATCAAACTAATTTGTTAGCCCTTAACGCCGCAATAGAAGCAGCTAGAGCGGGTGAAGCTGGCAGAGGGTTTGCCGTAGTTGCAGACGAAGTACGCACACTTTCAATAAAGGTAAGTGGCGCAACTAGGCAAATAAGCGACTTTATTACTCAAATGAATGAGCTAGTAAATGAAACAAATAAAGAGTCAGAGCAATTAATGATTCACTCCAATAATGCACAAAGCTCAATTAGTGCAACCTGTGAGGGTTTTACAAAAATGCTTAGTGAGTTTGAGCACAACCAACAGCAACTACAACAAATAGCCAGTGCTGTACATATGCTTGAGGGCACTCAAACTAATACTCACCAATCGGTAGAGCAAATAGTAGCCTTAGGTGAGCAAGCTAAACAGCAAATAGATACGGCATTAGCCGATAGCGAGCAATCTCAACAGTTAAGCTTACAGACCCAACAACAGTTAAAGCGCTTCGTGCGCTAAGAAGCGTTTTCGGGCTCAGAGAAATATGGTAAATTACGCAGCTATTAATTTAAGTGTGTGAAGTGTGTGAGCAACCCTACCCCAGACTATGAAAAATTAGCCCTACAAATAAAAACCTGGGGGCAAGAGCTTGGTTTTAGCGAAGTAGGTATTACTGATATTGACCTATCTAAGCACGAAGCCCAATTGCAACGCTGGCTTGATGCTGGCTACCACGGCTCGATGGATTATATGGCTGCTCACGGCATGAAACGCGCTCGCCCTGCTGAATTAGTACCAGGTACACAGCGTGTTATATCCGTAAAAATGAATTATCTCCCTCCCGATGCTGGCTTTGCAAAAACCTTAAAAAATAAAGAAAAAGCCTATATAAGTCGTTATGCACTGGGTCGTGATTACCATAAATTAATGCGTAATCGTTTAAAAAAACTTGGCCAAAAAATAGAGCAAGAAATTGGCGAATATGGCTTTAGGCCATTTGTAGATTCAGCCCCGGTACTTGAGCGTCAACTTGCAGAAAAAGCCGGTTTAGGGTGGCGTGGTAAGCATTCGTTATTGATTAATCAAGAAGCAGGATCGTGGTTTTTTTTAGGCGAGCTATTTATTGATTTACCTCTACCAATAGATGCAGAGAATACGTTTGAAGGCTGCGGAAAATGTGTTGCTTGTATCACTCTTTGCCCAACAGGTGCAATTGTAGAGCCTTACGTTGTTGATGCACGTAAATGCATATCGTACTTAACGATAGAACACCAAGGCCCCATACCCGAACAATACCGAACTTTATTAGGCAACCGTATATATGGTTGTGATGATTGCCAGTTGGTATGCCCTTGGAATCGTTATGGACAAATAACGGATGAAAATGACTTTCATCCCCGTACTCAATTAAAAAATAAAGATTTACTTGAGCTATTTGCTTGGGATGAGCCTACATTTTTAAAAAATACCGAAGGCAGCCCTATTCGCCGCATAGGTCACGAACGTTGGTTACGTAATATAGCGGTCGGTTTAGGTAATGCAGAGTTTAGCCCGGCTATTATTCATGCCTTACAAGATAAAAGCCAAATATGCAGCGAGCTTGTTTTAGAACATATTGAATGGGCGCTTGCTCAACAAAACGATAAACAACGATTACAAATTAGTAAAACGGCTAGGTTAATCAGAATCGTAGAAAAAGGCTTACCCAGAGATGCATAATGCAGTTGGAGTAAGCCTTAAAGTAACATTATTTGATTAAGTATATTTAGCTCTTTAAAAGCAATGACAGGTCTTGCTCAATTTCAGCAAAAGCTGCTTTTACCTTTTTAACAGACTCCTCTCTGGCCACTGAGTTTTGGATAGTTTCATCTACTTTTTTATAAATAAACACCTCCTGATCTTCATCTAATCCCATTGATGGGATACGTTCTTCGAGCTCTTCTTGTAACTGTTTAAACACTTTTTCGTTGTTTTGACGGTTGTCATTCAATAAGCTAATTAAGCCATGAAACTTACTGTGAACTGTACTTGCTACGGCATTAAGTTTTGCTTGTTGTGATTCAAGCATTTTCTTAGTCATGATGGCGCGTAGCTGCTGCTCGGTAACACTGACAATAAAACATACGTGGTCGCGTATACGCCCGTGCTTATCTGGATCGTGATCAGGCATATTTAAAATAAGTAAGCTAATCAATTCATAGTTAACTAAAATTCGATGCGAAAATTCATGTAAACGCCCTTTGTTTTTAAGCATTTCAAATAGCTCCACCACAATAGGTGAACACACGCCACTTAATGCAAAGTGACTAATTTCATCGTTCTCTCTAAACTCAACATTACTTTGCAAATCAAAAGATTGTAGGCAATCTATAAGCGCTTTACCTAGCTCTTGAGGGTCGTTAATAAAGCCTATGTTTTCAACGTAGTTAACTATCTGCCCCATTTCACTGCTGTTAGCCATGGCATTAAATGCAGTTGATGTAGCATCTTCAACTTGCTTTTCAAGGCTTTGTTTTTCAACAAGTACTTGGTTTAAATTTTTAAGCTTTGACTTAAGTTCATCATGGCCAAAGGGTTTTACAATATAGTCTTCTGCACCAACCGAGTAGCCTTCCATGCGCTCTTCAACTGTGCCTCGAGCAGACACAAACATAACAATAATGTGTGCTGTATTTGGGTTTGCTTTAAGTGCCTTACATACTTCATAGCCGTTCATTTGCGGCATACTTACGTCGAGCAATATAACCTGAGGCATATAGCCCTCAACCATGTTTAAACACTCAGGACCATTCGTTGCTACTTGTAATTCAAAATCAAGATCCTCTAAAATTTCCTCAATAATTTCAAGGTTAAAGGGTTCGTCATCAACGGCAAGTATTTTAGTTAAGGCCATAATTTATCATCCATTCAAATTCTCAAAAAGTTACTTGGCTTGCCAAAAAACAATTAATTACTGTGTTGTATTAATTGATCTTCAGCCAAATGATCATCTAGATTTATTTCTAATGGCACCTGTATAGATATAGTTGCACCACCATTTTCGTTGTTACGTGCAGTGATCTCACCTTGATGTAAAGACACAAACTCTCTACACAATGCAAGGCCCAATCCGGTACCACCGGCACCGCTATTTGTTTTGCTGCTTTGTACAAACTTAGTAAAAATATGTTCCAGCTCATCTTCTGGTATACCGACCCCACTATCGGTAACCTCTATGGTAGCAAATCGACTATCTGACTCTAAATTTATCTGTATTTTACTTTTTGGTTCACTAAATTTGAGTGCATTACCTAATACGTTTCGAAGTAATTGGTTTATTTGCTCTTCATCACACTGCGAAATTACAGGTAGCGGCTGCGCGGTGAATACAACCTCAATTTCTTTTTCCATTGCCGTACCAGATACATCATCAATACTTGTTTTTATAATGTTCGCTAAATTATATGGACGAGGATTAAATGGAAACTTACCCACATCTAGCTTAGATAGGTCGAGTAAATTATTTAGTAACGACAGTAAACGCTCACCACTACTCTCTATTCGCGATAGGTATTTAATTAGTTTCTCTTTTGCAAAATCTCCAGTTTCTAATTTGCTTAAACCAAAACGTGAAAAACTTAAAATCGAATGCATTGGTGTGCGAAGTTCATGCGACATATTTGCTAAAAATTCTGATTTACTTAAATTTGCAGCTTCAGCAATATTTTTTGCATGTTCAAGCTGTGAAGTACGCGCTCTTACTTGCTCTTCAAGGATATCTTTTGCTTCAAGTAGTAAATCTTCTTTTTGCTTAAGGTGGGTTACATTTTTAAATATTACGGCAAGTGCTATTTCGCCATGGTGATCTATCTCATTAAAAGATCCCACTAACGGTATATAGCCCCCTGCAGTTTTAGATAAACGTAAGTCGCAGCTAAATTGGCGATTACTATTTAATGTCGAAATTTTATTTTTAATACCTAACGTTGAATCATCATCTAAAAAGCTAAATACTGATTTACCTTCTAGTTCGTTAAACGGTAAGTTAAATAGTTTTAAACAAGCATCATTAGCTTCTATCACTCTACCGCATTTCTCAAACAACATAATTGCATCGGGCGTATGCTTATAAATAACCTGAAGTAGGCTGTCTTTTTCAATCAGGGCATCAACTGTATCTTGTAGCCTTTCGACAAGTTCTGCGTTATGGCGTTTTAATAGCTCTGTTTGCCACAGTTTATGTATTGATTGTAATAATGAGCTGTCGTTCAATGGCTTAATAAGTACGTCTTCTACACCTTGACGAATAGCTTCAATCATTGAAACTTGATCGGGACGTGAGGTAAATAATAAGCAACGGCAATGTGGTTGCATTATTTTTAAGTTTGAAAAAATTTCTAAACCGGTTCCGTCATCTAAAACAAAATCACTTATTAGTATATCGATTTGCTTTTCTTTCGTAATTTCTAAAGCTTCTGCAGAGGTGGTTGCTGTATGGGTCTCGATATGAGCACCGATCAAGCTGCTTTTCATTTTTTCGAGGCGCTCAGGAACATGATCGACGAGTAAAATAGCGGGTAATTGCAAAATATGATTAGAGCCTAATTCTAGTAGGCTCTCTAAAAGAGAAGTAATTTCTTTATTAGAAAAAAATGGATATATCACGGTTGCGTCAGGCG
This sequence comes from Pseudoalteromonas sp. NZS11_1, assembly GCF_015864275.1. Classification (NCBI taxonomy): domain Bacteria; kingdom Pseudomonadati; phylum Pseudomonadota; class Gammaproteobacteria; order Alteromonadales; family Pseudoalteromonadaceae; genus Pseudoalteromonas; species Pseudoalteromonas sp. NZS11_1. Next base: position 345,702 of record NZ_JADYXK010000001.1, on the reverse strand, counting down.
CAACATGATTTAGCTCACTAAACGCAGTTAGTTGCTCACCACTTTGTGCTTTTGGAGCAAGCAGCATAAAACGCTCTTGCGCTACTTGGCTAACAAGCGGTTTTATAGAATCAACAGGCACACCATGGGCAACAACAACTAAGTCGTAGTCGCCTATATTGGTATACATGTCTAGCATGCTGAAATGAATTAATTCGACTTCACATCCTATTAATTCTAAAAGCACTTTCACACGCATTGCGATGACACTGCTACTATCAACAATTAATATTTTTCGAATCATCAAGCTACACTTCAAATTAATAAACTTAATATGTTAATAGCGTAGACTATTTTTATTTAATTGGCATAAACCCTTCGTCTTATTTTGTAAAAAATATTACAACATTATGAAAAATAATTTATTCCAGATGTTTTCCAAAAATAGTAAGGCTATACGCCTTATCATCCATTATGGCAACGCTTGGCAACTCACCCCATATTGCAAAATCAAAATGCTTAAACAATTTAACACTCGGTAAGTTATGACTAAAAATAAAGCCGAGTAATACTTTAATATTTAATTGCTTAGCTTGTGTTTGAGCAAATATCATTAGCTTTTTACCAAGCCCTTTACCTTGCGCTTTACTGGTAATGTAAATGCTCATTTCTACTGTGCCGTCGTAAGCTGGGCGCCCATAAAACGATTTATAACTTACCCAAGCAAGTACTTGGTTATTTTCGCAGTAAACGTAAATAGGCCTTTTATCGTTGTGGCTATTAAACCAGTCACGCTTTTCGTCAACGCTCACTTCTTGCGTATCTGCAGTTACCATTCGCCCTGCAATAGTTTCGTTGTAAATGGCTACAATTTCATTAAGATCATTAATAGTTGCTAAACGGATTGTCATAGGTCATTAGAGGGTTGATCAATTTGTTCCATATTAGCGTATGATTATCCAATCAAACAATCGTAAAGTTTAGGTAATGTAATGCTTAAAATAATTATAATAGGTTTAACGGCTTTACTTATTAATGCTCCCCTTCAAGCTCAAACACCATCAATCATAAATAAAACCTCTACACAGGACTGCCAAGATTTTACCAATGTAGATATACGAAAGCTTCGCTCAAAAGAATCTATTAACTTGTGCCAATTTAAAAATAAACCTTTGTTAATAGTAAACACGGCAAGTAATTGTGGTTTTACATATCAATTTAAAGGCCTTGAAGCGCTATATCAACAATACAAAGAGCAAGGTTTAGTCGTATTAGGGTTCCCCTCTGATGACTTTTTTCAAGAAGAAGACAATGAAAAAGAAACAGCGAAAGTATGCTTTGTAAATTATGGTGTAACTTTTCCCATGTTTGCCACCAGCAAAGTTCGTGGTAGCGAAGCAAATCCAATTTTTAAATATTTGAATGAGCAAACTAGCTCTCCAAATTGGAACTTTTATAAATACTTAGTGTCTGCTGATCGTAAAACAGTTTTACGATTTAACAGCAAAGTGGCACCTAATTCAGAGCAAATGATTACTGCAATTGAAACTGCGTTTTCTGATAAATAAGTTTATACTGGTACAATTAGTTGAAACTAACTAGAATGATATTTCAATTCGGTTAAAAAAACACCACACTATACTCGGGAGATTTTATGACAGTAGCAAGCGCACGACATATACTTGTAGACAGTGAAGCACAATGCTTAGACTTAAAAACAAAAATTGAGCAAGGCGAAGACTTTGCTGAACTAGCAAAAGCACATTCTAATTGTCCTTCAGGTCAGGATGGCGGTGCTCTTGGTGAGTTTGGCCCTGGTATGATGGTTCCAGAGTTTGATAAAGTTGTGTTTTCTGCGCCAATTAATCAAGTACAAGGCCCTGTGCAAACTCAATTTGGTTATCATTTACTTGAAGTTACTAGCCGTTCAGAATAAATTTAACTGTACTGTAAGTAACATTTGATAAAAGCCGCTTATGCGGCTTTTTTATGGAGTAATTATGCAATTAATTGGTTCTGTACCTTCACCTTACGTGCGCCGCATTAGAATTTGGGCACAACAAAACAGCTGCAAACTAGAGCTTGTAAGTCTCGATATATTTTCTGAGCAAGATCGCCCTACTATGGCCAGTAAAAATCCAGCTCGAAAAATCCCAATCCTGGTAGATGGCGACTTAACACTTAGTGACTCTAATTCTATATTGCGTTATTTACTTGAAAAAACAGGTCAGCCAAAACTAACGTGGCCTCAAGAGCATTTACTTACGACTATAAATGCCTGTAACGATTCGCTAGTAGAAATGGTGTTATGTAAACGCTCTGGATTTGACACTAAAAGTGATAAATTATTTTTTAACCTGCAAAACGAACGTATTGAACAAACATTAAGCTTTTTAAATACCCATTTAAGCGATGAAGAATTTAAAAGCTGTGAATACCTCAACATCAGTTTATACTGCCTGCTTGATTGGATTTGCTTTCGTGAATTAGCTGACTTTAGTCAGCATTCAGCGCTTGTTGCTTTTCATAAGCAATATGACGAGCGCCAAGCAGCAATAGATACCAATCCTCGTCACTAATTTAAAAGGGTAAATACATGAGCGATATCGAAATTGAATCACAACTAGTTAACTTCGTAGAAAAAGTACGTATTAGCGAAGTAATTTGGGCACTTGGTGCAGAAGATAATGGCTTTGTAGTGTGCGATTCTAACCAATTTGATGAAACTGACGTATTACTGCTTTGGGAAAGTGAAGCAGCAGCTAAAGCACAATGTAAAGAAGAATGGAAAGACTACAGCCCAGTAGAAATCAATCTTGATGAGTTTTTAGATGCATGGGTTGAAGACTTAAACGAAGACAACGCACTTGTTGGCATTAACTGGAATGATGACCAAGTATGCACAGAAATTGAACCTACAGGTTTAGCTCGCGCATTGAGTGAATAATACTTTATACGCTTTACTCTAAAAGCGGATAAAACCCGACTAGCATCTACTGCTAGTTGGGTATAAAATAAAACACATCATTATTTTCAAGGTATTACGTTGAAAACCCATCTTGGTCGCCGGCCCTTTTCAGCCATGGAACTGCACACTCTTTATAATGGATATATATACGGTGATTTTAAAGTTGCACGAGAGCAACCAAAACACTGGCATTTTTGGCTCCCTTTAATTGCATATTATAGTGGTGCTTATAGCGATGAGATTGGTTATTTAACGCTTGACGATCTGTCCCTTGAAAAAAACGTCTTATGCTTTAATTTTCATACCCACGGTAAAATAAAACCTCGCTTAGTTCCTGTACATCAAGCACTTATAAATGCTGGATTTAATGAATATATAACGTTCATCAAATCGCAAAACCAACACCGATTAATGTTCGACTTACCCGCTAAAACTGGCAGGTACAGTGAAAAAGTCCGCATTTGGTTTTCAGGCGAAGGTGAGCGAGCCGGTTATCTGCAAAAATGTGATATACCAAACGTAGATCAACTCGGTATGAAAACAGCAATAAGCAGTCTTCGTCTTAACTTTGAGCAACAAGTGCGTATATACGCCCTACAAGCTAATTCTAAAGACGCTTTTAATTACTTGATGGGTTTTAACGAGTATCCATACGATGTGTTTAGCGATACCCACTTATTAAATACCGTTGTCCAACAAATACGTATTATTAACTCACACCTGCATTGGCAGCGTTTTATAACACGCGAAAGCCACTGACAAACTTTGTTACTATTTCCCCTTAAAGTCACCGTTATAATCAATTACTCTATTTAAAAAAACTGTTAGGATATCTAACCCCCTAATTATATGAGCATAAAAAAGCCTATTTAGGGTAGTTTCTAACAACAACAATCTAGGGATCACTATGTTTCTTAAAAGCCTCTTAACAGTGAGCGTTGCTTTAGCAATGGGTGCTGCAAACGCTAACGAATTCGTTATTGAAAAACTCGCAAAACCAAGTTCACAACAGGTGTCGTTAACACTCGACCCGAGCCAAGATACATTCACAGGGATGACTGAGATTTCCCTAGAAGTACTAAAACCAACAAAATACATTGAGTTAAATGGCGTAGCTTACGCTGTTAAAATGGCGCAACTGCTTGGTGATGAAAACTGTGATTTAAACAATGAAATGCTTAAAACAGGTAAAGTAAAATTTAGCTGTGATGAGCAAATTCAACCAGGTAAATACACACTTAAAGTTGATTTTTCAGCGCCATATAACCGTCAAAGTGTTGGTTTATACAAAACATTAGACCAAGGCACTCCTTACTTATTTACTCAATTTGAAATGAGTGATGCACGCCGTGCATTTCCTGTTTTTGACGAGCCAAGTTACAAAATTCCATTTCAGTTAACGATTACTGCGCCTACATCACAAAAAGTATATTCAAATACGCCAGAGTTAAAAACAACAGTTAATGGCGATATGACCACACACTTTTTTGATAAAACACCGCCAATCCCTTCATACCTAGTAGCGATGGCTGTTGGCCCGTTTGAAGAATTAGAAATTAAAGGCATGCCAATTCCTGGTCGTGTAATTACCCCTCAAGGTAAAATTCACTTAGCCCAATACGCAAAAGAAAACATGCCAAAAGTACTGGGTGCACTTGAGGCGTATTTTGGTATCCCTTACGTTTACAAAAAATTAGACTCAGTAGCGGTACCAGAGTTTCCATTTGGCGCAATGGAAAACTCAGGCTTAGTGACCTACAGAGAAGATATTTTATTGGTTGATTTAGCTGCCGCAACACGCAGCAAAAAACAACGTAATGTATCAATTATTGCTCACGAACTTGCTCACCAATGGTACGGTAACTTAGTAACCATGAAATGGTGGAACGACTTATGGTTAAACGAAGCGTTTGCTAGCTGGATGGCAGCTAAAATTACTAAGCAGCTTAACCCTGAGTTTGAATCGCACTTAGACTTACCACAAAACAACGTAATGGCACTTGATGCACGCCTAAGCACCAAGCCTATTCGTAAGCCAATTAAAACCGAAGCCGACATTATGGATGGTTTAGGTCTTGCTTACAGTAAAGGCAGCTCAGTACTTGCTATGGTTGAAAACTGGATTGGCGAAGATGCATTCCAAAAAGGTATTCAAAGCTACTTAAAAGAGTTTTCATATAAAAATGCTGAAGCGGCAGATTTATGGGAAGCACTTGGTAAAGCATCAAATAAAGACGTAGCGAGTGTTTTAAAATCGTTTATTGAACAGTCTTCTTTCCCACTAGTTAAAGTAACTCAACAAGGTAGCAAAGTAACTATTTCACAAAGCCGCTTTGTAAATGCAGGCGTTGATGCGCCAGAGCAGTTATGGAATGTACCGGTTGCAATTAAATATGGTGCTGGCGATAAAGTAAAAACAGCAAATGTATTACTTAATAAACAAAGCCAAACGCTAGACTTAGACTTTGAGCCAGAATGGATTTATCCAGATCAGGGTGCACTAGGCTACTACCGCTGGGTAATGGATGACGCACAATTTAGCGCACTTGTTAAAAAGGCGCCAAGCGTACTGAGTGACCGTGAACGCTTAGCGTTGTTATCGGCTACTGATGCACTACTTGACGCTGGTGTTATATCTGCTGCTAAGTTAATGCAAACACTTGAAGTGTTCGTAAGCGATAGCCATCCTCGCGTAGCAAATACCGCACTAGGTTACTTAGTATCGCAACAACGTACTTTTAAAGACGATAGCAATAAAGACCTATGGCCTGAATTTATTCGCGGTGCAGTAACGCCTGCAGCTAAAAAATATGGTTTAGAAGCTAAAGCGGGAGAAGACGGAGCTATTGCACAACTTCGTGCGGCCGTTGTATCACGCTTAGGTTTTGATGGTGAAGATCAAAACGTAATCAGTAAAGCGAAAGAACAAACACAAGTTTATTTAAATGATCCACAAAAAGTAGACCCTTACTTAGCGGGTACGTACTTAACTCTTGCTGCTTTTCATGGTGACAAAGCGCTGCTTGATCAATTCATGACAACGTTTAAAACAACGAAAGATCCACAAGTACGCACTAACATGCTTGCTGCAATGGGCTTTTTTGGCAAACCTGAATTACAAAAAGCGGTATTAGCTTATAGCTTAACGGATGAAGTAACTGCCTCTGACATGCGTACTATTTTGTCAGGTCAAAGTTATACAGATGAGCGCCAAGCGTTATTTATTGACTGGGTTTACAGTAACTACGATAAAGTAACAGCAAGCTTACCGCCTTTCTTTATTCCTAACTTGCCGTACTTTACAACGGCGAGTTGTAATGCAGAAAGCTTAGCTAAAACAAAGACCTTTTTTAACGAAAAAGTAGCCGATGTAGCCGGTTACGCTCGTACATTAAGTAAGCTTGAAGAAAGCACAAACGATTGTATCGCGCTTAAAACACGTGAACTTGAATCGGTTAATAGCTTCTTAAAAAGTAAGTAACCCTTAGGTTTATTAAGCTATAAAAACACAAAAGCCGCTGAATATAAATTCAGCGGCTTTTTACGTTTATGTTTACGTTTACGTTTACGTTTGTATTTTATTAGTTACCAATAATCATAGTTAGCTTGGCTATAAAGTCTTTTGCTGCTTGCTCAGAGTTTATTTTAAATGCCACACCGTAGTGAATAGGCTGAGCACTTTTAAAAATACGTGTAGGAAAGCGTGTCATCTCGCTGCTATGAAAGTAGCCTTGCGCACGAGTTACGCCATCAATATCACTAAAGTCATCGCTAAACACCTCAAATGCTGGGCGAATTACTATTTTACCCTTGCCGCTTTCGCTGTGGGTATAAAATGCTTCTTTAGAGTTTACTAACATGTACTCTGCAATATTTTTAATCTTAAAATTACTTCTACACTGTAATTTAATGAGCTGTTCTGTCAGCTCGTCTGCACTATAAGCCACGTGTAATCCCTATTAGTTAATTTGCGTATTAGATTAACGCATACACACAATAAAATCTGAATTTATTTGTCTGCTTTACTGCGTTATATCACATACAAAAGCGAGTTTTTCATTGTTGTAACTCATTCTTGTTATATTTGTTTCGCAGTAGGTGCTTAAATTAAGCCATTGCGATACTTCATCACTTCCATCAAGTTTACGCTGATAAACGCGGTTTTTAATAGCATAAGCGATAGTTTCATCATCTTTCAAAATAAAATCTTGAACTTGAGCAGGTAACCTTAGTAGGTCTTCAACTTGTTTATCCTGTGGATTAAAACTCGCTAAAATATGTTGCTCGTTTTTAGTGTAACTAAATAAAAATGCAGCCGTAGAGTTGTTATAAATAAGCGTTCGGCCAATATTACTGGCAGCTATTTTCCCCTTCGCTTGTGCAACAGAAGTATATTGAAGAGTATGAGGTTCACCTAAAATAAACATTACTAAATCATTTTGAACACCCCATGCATGGTACCCAACAGGTTCAATCCAATCAAAAATACGACTTGGCGCATCTTCGCTTTTGAGTGGGTATTGCCACAGTTTTTGCTTACCATCTGCCTCTACAACAATCGCTGATACTGCATCACCACTTGGCATAACCGTTGGTGAATATTCGCTTACGGGAGAGTTACTGATATTAATAACTTTTTTTGATGTTAAATCGTAATAAGCAATATCGGTTTGGCTTTGCTCACCTGCAATCACCTCATGAGTAAAGTATAAACCTGTACTTGTTAAGTGCGGTTGGTTGTTATAACTGTTTTTATCACTCACTATACTAACTTGCACCCCATAAGGCGTATTTAAATCAGCAAGTAATACTTGGCTTTTTGGCATGCTAGCCTGCGCCATAATTGGGCTAATCGCTGCTATAGAAAATATCCCAAGTAATGGTTTAATAAGTTTCATGCTTTCTCTCGTTTTAATTTTAAGCACCTCATGATAACGTTATTTGCTGATGACGTCACTTGAGCTAAGTCAGTCAACTCTTAAGATACCCAAACGGCTTAAAATAATGTTAAGTTTAGTCTGGTTATAAAACCTGGTCCTAAAAAAGAGAATTAACATGTCAGCTAAAAATCCTATTATTGCGATTACGGGTTCGTCTGGTGCGGGTACAACCACCACAACCAATGCAATTAAACATATTTTCCGTAGCCTTAATATTGAAGCGGCTTTTATCGAAGGAGATAGCTTTCATCGTTACACTCGCCCTGAAATGGATAAAAAAGTACGTGAAGCACAACAAGAAAATAAACACATTAGTTACTTTGGCCGAGAAGCAAATGACTTTGGTGCTTTAGAAGCGTTGTTTGAAAACTATAGTGAAACAGGCCAAGGTAAGTTACGCCGATACTTACACACCTTTGATGAAGCCGTCCCATATAATCAATTACCGGGTACATTTACTCCTTGGCAAGACCTTGATAGTAATACTGATATATTGTTTTATGAAGGGTTACACGGCGGCGTAGTTGATCAAGATGTAGACGTTGCAAAGCATGTCGATTTATTAATAGGCATGGTTCCAATTATTAACCTTGAGTGGATTCAAAAATTAATACGCGATACATCCGAACGAGGCCATTCTCGCGAAGCGGTTATGGGCTCTATTGTGCGCAGTATGGATGACTATATAAATCATATTACCCCGCAGTTTTCTCGTACCCATATTAATTTTCAACGAGTGCCTACTGTTGATACATCAAACCCATTTAGCGCCAAAGATATTCCATCTCTTGATGAAAGCTTTGTAGTTATTCGCTTTAGGGGTATTGATGATGTTGATTTTCCTTATTATTTACGCATGATCGAAGGCAGTTTTATGTCTCGTATTAATACGCTTGTAGTACCAGGCGGCAAAATGGGCTTGGCTATGGAGCTTGTGCTTACCCCATTAATTAAAGATATTATTTTGAAAAAGCGTGCACTGGAAAACCTAGCACCACTCGATTTACCTATTTGATTACCGACTCTTTTTTGTTAAAGCTAACTCACGTACACTGCTGATTTTGCTCAAGGTGAGATCAGCATGTCACAACAATTAAAAATTATTGTCGGTTCTAAAAATCCTGTAAAAATAAATGCCGCTAAACATATTTTTACTATGTATTTTCCAGAATGTATCATTGACTGTGAAGGTGTGAATGCTCCCTCAGACGTGCCCGATCAGCCTATTGGCGAAGACGAAACACGTATTGGCGCGCAAAACCGTGTTAATTATTGTAAAGAGCACCACCAAGCTCACTATTACGTTGCAATGGAAGGCGGTGCAGAGCAATTTAGCTATGGTGCAGCAACCTTTGCTTACGTTGTTATTGATAATGCCTTAAATCAAGTTGTAGGGCGTAGCAGCAACCTTCCTCTACCCCAAGTACTTTATAATGCATTACTTAAAGGTGAAGAACTTGGCGATGTAATGGACAAAGCATTTAATACCATCAACGTTAAACAAAAAGGTGGCGCTATTGGTCTACTTACCAACAATCATGCCACGCGCGAAAGTACCTATACACAAGCACTCACTTTAGCTATGGCGCCTTTTTTACACCCTGAGCTATACGGCCAAACAAATTAATTTAGGAAGTTTAATGAAGTACAACTATGTATTGTTTGATGCAGACGAAACCTTATTTAGGTTTGATATTTTAGCGGGCATGACTCGCATGTTTAAAGCTTACAACGTAGATTTTAGCCAAGACGATTATATTCATTATCAAAAAACCAATAAGCAGCTGTGGGTTGATTATCAAAATGGCACTATTAGCGCAGATTACTTACAAGTAACACGCTTTAATGAGTGGGCTTCAAAACTTAATGTGCCAGCAAAAAAGCTAAACGATGCTTTTTTAGATTCTATGGCGCAAATTTGCGAGCCATTACCTGGTGCTATTGAGCTTTTAAATAAACTTAAGCCAAATGCTAGATTAGGTATTATTACTAACGGATTTGCCCGTTTACAAACCGTACGCCTTGAGCATACTGGCTTAAAAGATATGTTTGAATGGTTAGTTATATCTGAACTTGTAGGTATAGCAAAACCGAATAAAGCGATTTTCGAGCACACATTTGAGCTAATGGGTAACCCAGATAAAAGCGAGATACTTATGGTGGGTGATACTGCTGCAAGTGACATACTTGGCGGCAACAATGCTGGTATTGATACTTGCTGGTTACAGCACCCTGGTGAGCAATTAGCCGACGGAATAAAGCCAACCTATACCGTAGCTAGTTTAAATCAGTTACAAGCTCTTTTGGAGTTATAATAAAGTATAGAGCTATTAAATTTCACGCAAAAAAAATGACGCTAATTAGCGTCATTTTTTATAACTGTTTTTCGAGCTGCTCTTTTACTGCTTTTAGGCTGGAGCTAACTCAAGACCGGGTGCAGGCATCGTCACAGGCGTTTCAAATGTTGCCCACTCCCATGCTGACTCTGTAGCCATAATTTTACGAAGTAATTTATTATTTAAATCATGACCCGATTTAAATGCAGTTACTTTACCTAAAAGGTTATGGCCTGTCATAAACATGTCACCAACACAGTCTAATATCTTGTGCTTAACAAACTCGTCGCTATAACGTAAACCGTTAGGATTTAAAACTTTGAACTCATCAAGTACCACAGCACTATCCATGCTACCACCTAGCGCTAGGTTGTTTGCATGCATGTATTCAATATCTTTCATAAATCCAAAAGTACGCGCACGGCTAATTTCTTCAATAAAGCTTTGCGTTGTTATATCCAACCCAATACGTTGGCGACTTTCATTGATAGCTGGGTGGTTAAATGCAATCTCAAAGTCGATATGAAAACCATCATATGGTTCAACTTCAGCCCACTTATCACCTTCTTCAATGCGTACTTTTTCTTTAATACGGATAAAGCGTTTAGCAACGTTTTGCTCTTCAATTCCGCCTTTTTGTAACAGATATATGAATGGTAATGCACTACCATCCATAATCGGCACTTCTGAGCTATCTAATTCTACAATTAGATTATCAATTCCCATTGCAGCAACGGCTGCAATAAGATGCTCAGTAGTCGATAAGCGAACACCATCTTTGTTAATTAAACAGGTACACAACTGCGTATCACCAACGGCTTCAGGTGTTGTTTCAAAATCAACAACCGGATCAAGGTCGACACGACGAAATACAATCCCAGTATTTGCGCTCGCAGGTCGGAGAGTTATTGTGACCTTCTCACCTTTATGAAGTCCAATTCCTATGGCTTTGACTACTTCTGCAATCGTACGCTGTTTAATCATAGGTATGCTCACTTTTAAATCAGTTACAGTTATATGGCGGATTTTAACATAAATCCTTTTGCCTTTCAATATTTGTACATATTTCAAACAAAAGTATTATTAAATGTTAATCAGCCTGCTTACGTAAAAAAGCGGGGATATCAAAATAATCACCACCTTCTGATTTATCCGCTTTTTTACTGTTTTGTGCTGAAGAGCTCGATGCACTGCTTGAACTAGTTGTAGGCGCTTTTTCTTTGCTTTGCGTTTTAGCAGTGTTTTCTTCAGTGTTTGTATCTTGGCTTGCAAAGCTTGGTACGTACATACTGCTCGTTTGGTTTGATGTGCTTGCAACATCAGAACCTGATGCTTTTTTAAAGCCGTTATCAACAATACCAAACTGTGGACGACGATCGCCGCCTAAGCCAGTTGCAACAACCGTCACACGTAGCTCATCAGTCATTTCTGGGTCGATTACCGCACCAACAACAACCGTTGCGTTTTCTGACGCAAGTGCTTTAACGTGATTACCAACAATTTCAAATTCTTCAATCGCAATGTCCATACCTGCGGTGATATTAACTAAGATACCTTTAGCACCTGTTAAATCAACGTCTTCTAGTAGTGGGCTTGAGATAGCGGCTTCTGCTGCTTCTTGTGCACGATCAGGACCTGACGCAGACGCCGTTCCCATCATTGCAGTACCCATTGCAGACATTACAGTTCTAACATCGGCGAAATCCACGTTAATTAAACCAGAACGTGTAATTAGCTCTGCTATACCTTGTACCGCACCAAATAATACGTCATTAGCTTTAGCGAAGGCATCTAGAAGTGTAGTCCCTTTTCCTAAAACTTTAAGCAATTTATTGTTCGGAATTGTAATAAGTGAATCTACAATTTCTGACAATTCGTTAATGCCTTGTTCAGCGGCTGCTGCACGTTTTTTACCTTCAAAATCAAAAGGACGTGTTACAACTGCAACGGTTAAAATACCGAGTTCTTTAGCAATTTTAGCAACTACCGGTGCTGCACCAGTACCTGTACCACCGCCCATACCGGCTGCAATAAATACCATATCGGCGCCTTCAAGACTGGCACGAATTGTATCTGCATCTTCTTCAGCCGACTTACGGCCTACTTCAGGGTTTGCGCCCGCACCCAACCCAGAGGTTATTTGCGTGCCTAGCTGAACTGTAATATCGGCAGCAGAGTTACGTAATGCTTGCGCATCCGTATTGGCGGCTATAAAACGCACGCCTTCTATTTGTTGTTTAACCATGTGCTCAACAGCGTTACCGCCACCACCGCCCACGCCGATTACTTTTATTACAGCTTCTTCGCTGTGTTGTTCCATTATATCAAACATGTTTACTCTCCGACTTGAGTCTTAAAACTCGCCTTGGAACCATTTAGTAATGCGGTTCCACCAATTATTGTTATCCTCTGCTTTCGACTTTTGTGCATTCATCGATTGCATGGTACGCCCGTATTGTAACAAACCAACAGCGGTTGCGTACGAAGGATCATCTACATAGTCTGTCAAACCAACCATCCCGATTGGTTTGCCTATTCTTACTGGCATTTGGAAGATGTCTTCTGCCACTTCCATCGCGCCAGTCATTTTAGCAGTTCCGCCTGTAATAACGAGACCTGCCGCAATTTGGTCTTCTAAGCCTGAACGACGAATTTCTTCCATCGCAAGCTCAAATAATTCTCTAAAACGAGGCTCTACCACCTCAGATAATGTATGGCGCGACATTAACCTTGCTGGTCGTCCGCCTACACTTGGTACTTCAATTGTGTCTTCGCTACTTGCCATTTGGCTACTAGCACATGCATATTGTACTTTGAGTGACTCGGCATGTGATATAGGTGTGCGAAATATTTTTGCAATATCACCAGTAACTTGGTTACCCGCCACTGGAATAACCGCAGAGTGACGAAGTGCGCCATTAATATAAATGGTGATATCCATAGTGCCGCCACCAATATCAAGTACTGCAACACCTAGCTCTTTTTCGTCATCTGTTAGTACAGAATAACATGACGCTAATGCAGTAAAGATAAGTTGATCGACTTCAAGACCACAGCGCTCTACGCATTTCTCGATATTTTTTGCCATATCGTTTGAACACGTAATAATGTGTGCACGCGCTTCCATACGAACACCACTCATACCAAGTGGGTTTTTAATGCCCTCTTGCATGTCGATACTGTATTCTTGCGGCAATGCATGCAGCATTTTACGTTCTGCCGAAATAGGCACAGAACGCGCAATATGAATTACATTTTCAATGTCTTCGTCAGTGACTTCAGTGTTATTAATTGCCACCACGCCACTTTCATTTTGACACTGTATATGTTTGCCAGAAATACCCAAGTACACAGAGCTAATACGACAATCAGCCATTAACTCGGCTTCGTCTATTGCTCGGCGAATAGACTCAGACACTAAGTTTAAATCGTTAACGCCGCCTTTATCCATACCATGAGATACTTGGCTGCCCACACCAACAATGCTGAGCTTGTTATCTGCGGTGATTTCACCTACCGTGGCAACCACTTTCGAGGTGCCAACGTCTAACCCTATTACTAGGTTTCTTTCTGCTGACTTAGTCATGCCTTACTCTTATTTTGTAATTGTTCTTCTTGCACTGGCTTAAAGCTGACTGCAAGGCCGGTATCATACCGTAAATCTATTGTATCTACTTGTGCATCTGCACGTTGTTCCATTCGTGGATAAACGTCTATAAAACGTTGTACACGCTTGGCTTTATCTTTACGTCCTAAATTTAAACGTATTCCGTTATCTAGCCATAGTTGCCACGAAAAACGCTCCGACAATGCCAAACTTGTTAACGTTAAGCCGTTAACTTTTAGCATTTCATCAAATTGCTTAAAAGCAATCCACGCTTCTTCTTCGCTGCCTTCTGGGCCGTATAACTGCGGTAAGTCATCATCTAACTTATCGCTGCTGGCTTGAAATGCTTGACCACTTTGGTTGAGCAATAAGTCGCTATTCCAATGTGCTACTACTTCATGTTCAACAACATATACTTGTATAGTATCAGGCCATTGTTTACGCACCGAAGCGGTAGCAACCCAGGGTAAGTCTTGAACTAGCTGCTGCACATGCTTAACATCAAGTTCAAAAAAACTACTTAAATCGGCTTTTTTAATCGCTTTTATAATTGCCGTTTCATCTGTGTATTTAGGCTGCCCTTGCACTGTAAGGTGCTTAATTTGAGCATCTTTGTTTTCAACTAACCAATCCGATACACCTGTCGTAATTTGCACTAAGCCAATTACAACTATCAGAAAAAAGCTCACACCAAAAATCAGAGACCAATTAAGCTTTAGTTTGATTTCTTGAGCTTTTTCTAAAAGGGGATGCATATTAAAGCGTTTGCTCTAAAATGCGAACAACTAATTGTTCAAAAGTTGCCCCATTCGCTTTTGCCGCCATTGGCACTAACGACTTTTCAGTCATGCCTGGTACTGTATTTACTTCAAGGAGATAAAAGTTACCTTGCTCGTCTTGCATCGCATCAACACGGCCCCAACCACTTGCGCCCACTAAATCAAATGCATCTAGCGATATAGCTTGTAAGTACTTAGTATCTTGCTCTGATAAATCGGCAGGGCAATGATACTGCGTTGTATTTGATTGATACTTAGCTTGGTAATCGTAAAAACCATTAGGTGTCGTCATCTCAATGACTGGTTGTACTTCATCGCCAAGCACTGTAACTGTGAATTCACGTCCCGTGATCCACTGCTCTACAAGCACTTGATTATCAAACTTAAATGCATTAGCTAGTGCGTCTTCAAGTTCTTGTGCTGTACTTGCTTGCGCCATACCGATGCTTGAGCCTTCGTGCGATGGCTTAACCATTACCTTTTTAAACTCACCCATAATAGCTGCAGCATCAAAGCCTTTTTTAGCGTCAACTACGGTATAAGGTGCAGTGCTTAAACCCGCTGATTTAAATAAGTGCTTACAACGTACTTTATCCATAGCAAGTGCTGAACCCAGTACATTACTGCCCGTGTAAGGCAGGTTCATAAATTCAAGCGCACCTTGTACAGTTCCGTCTTCGCCACCACGACCATGCAAAGCAATAAAAACGCGCTCTACATTTAATTCTTTTAACTCCCACAAAGAACGACTTTGCGGGTCAAATGCAATTGCATCAATGCCACTATTTTGCAGCGCATTTAAAACAGCCTGACCCGATCGTAAAGACACTTCACGTTCTGCTGAGTTACCACCTAGCAGTACCGCTACTTTACCAAATTGTGTGTTTACCTGAGTCATACTTCACCTTGCTTAAGTTTTTCTATCGACATACCCGTCGCAGCTAATGTTTTAACTAACTGACCTATATTACCAGCGCCTTGGGTTAATACTAAATCATTATTTTGTAAATTTGCGGCCAAAACGCCTGCAAGCTCTGCATTTGTTGCTACATGCAGCGGCTCTTTGCCACGTTGACGAAGGCTACGGCATAAGCTTTTGCTGTCTGCGCCCACAATAGGATCTTCACCAGCGCTATACACATCAAGCAGTAGCAACTGATCTACATCAGCAAGTACTTTTACAAAATCTTCGTATAAGTCGCGTGTACGGGAAAATCTATGAGGTTGATATACCATTACTAAACGCTTATCAGGCCAACCTTCACGTACTGCTGCAATTGTTGCTGCAACTTCTGAAGGATGATGCCCGTAATCATCAACTAACATCACATTGCCACGCTCGTTTTCAAATTCACCATAGTGTTGAAAACGACGACCAATACCTTCAAACTTCTGCAGCGCTTCTAAAATTGCATGGTTCGCAATGTTTTGATCTTTTGCCACAGCAATTGCAGCGGTTGCATTAAGTGCGTTATGTCTACCTGGCATATTCAACGTGGCAGTTAAACACTCACCTTGCTTGTTAGTTACTGTAAATGTGCATGTATTAGCTGATTGGCTAAAATCGCTCATGCGATAATCAGCATCCTTCGATTCGCCATACGTGATAACTGGGCGACCAAAACGCGGGATAAGTTCAGCAGCAACTTCAGAATCAATACATACAACAGCTAAGCCATAAAACGGCAAGTTATGAATGAAATCGACATACGTGTCTTTCATTTTTTCAAGACTGCCGCCATAAGTATCCATGTGATCTTCTTCAATATTTGTGATCACCGATACCATTGGCTGTAAGTGTAAAAACGACGCATCGCTTTCATCAGCTTCTGCAATTAAAAAATCACTTTTGCCTACTTTTGCGTTACTACCTGCGCTATTTAACAAGCCACCAATAATAAAGGTTGGATCAAGCCCTGCTTGTCCATAAATACTCGCAATTAAGCTTGTTGTCGTTGTTTTACCATGCGTCCCCGCAATGGCTATACCGTGGCGAAAACGCATTAATTCAGCCAACATTTCTGCGCGGCGCACAACGGGGACTCTTGCGGCTTTAGCTGCAATAATTTCAGGATTTGTTTCATCAATCGCACTTGAAACAACGACTACATTGGCATCTTTCACGTTATTTTCATGATGGCCAATAAATACTTCTGCACCGGCTTTAATTAAACGATCTGTCATAGCGCTGTGGGCAATGTCAGAACCCGTAATACGGTAGCCTTCAAAAGCGAGTACTTCAGCAATACCACCCATACCGGCTCCACCAATACCAATAAAGTGGATGGTTTCTATTCGGCGCATTGCGGGGCGTGTGTGTTTTTCTTGTACTGACGTTTCTTTCACTTATTTTCTCTTATTTGTTACTTGCTCACAGTGCGTTGCTACGCTTGCTGTGGCATCTAAAATGGCTTGTTTTTTTGCATTTGTAGCCATTTCAGTAATTAATGAAGGTTGGGCTAAATACGGGCTTAATAGTTCAACAATTGATTGTTTATTAAACTGCCCTTGTGGCATTAATAATGCGCCATTAGCCATCACTAAATATTGTGCGTTCGCTGTTTGATGGTCGTCCACGGCATGTGGAAACGGAACAAAAACGGCCATTTTACCTGCCGCTGCAATTTCGCTAACAGTTAACGCACCAGCACGGCAAACAACAATGTCAGCCCAGCTATACGCTGCGTCCATATCATCAATAAATTCAGCTATTTTTGTATTACTGCCTGTAAAAGCATGCATTTTATAAGCGGCTTCTACGGTAGTTAAATGACCCTTACCTGTTTGATGCCATATACTTATTGGAGCTGTATTATTTAGTACTTTAAATGCTTCTGGTAATGTTTGATTAAGCACTTGTGCACCAAGCGAGCCGCCCACTACTAAAATATTAATAGGGCTTGATACATCGCGTTTGGCTATATTCATAACGCTTTGGCGAACTGGGTTACCTACTAGCTCGGCTTGACCCTGTGCAAAAGCACTTGGAAATGCAGCTAATACTCGTGTAGCCACCTTAGCTAGCAGTTTATTGCTCATACCCGCTACAGCGTTTTGCTCGTGAATAACCAGCGGGATACCTAAACTTTTTGCGGCAATTCCCGTTGGACCCGTAACATAACCGCCCATTGCAAGTACTACATCAGGACGCTGTTCTTTCAATACCTTACGCGCCTGCAATACTGCATTAATTACCATGAATGGGGCTTTAATAAGACGCTTTAATCCGTTACCACGAACACCTTTAACGTTAATAAAATCAATATCTATATTGTGCTTAGGTACAACGCTCGCTTCCATTCGATCTGGTGTGCCGATCCAGCTAACTTGCCAGCCCTGCTGTTTTAAATAATCGGCTACTGCAATACCGGGAAAAATGTGTCCGCCAGTTCCACCAGCCACAACTACTAATTTTTTACTCATCGCTTACCTCCGCGTGAGGTGGCTTGTTTGGTTGCCATTTTGGTTTCAAAATCTACGCGTAATAAAATACCCGTGGCAATCGTCATAATTAATAAGCTTGAGCCGCCATAAGAAATAAACGGCAGGGTTAAACCCTTCGTCGGTAAAATACCCGCGCTCGCACCTACATTCACCATGGTTTGAAATGCAAACCAAATACCAATGGCAAATGAAAAGTAGCCTTCGTATTCCTTGCCGCACTTAAGCGCTTGTTGGCCTATTAATAAGGCTCTAAATACTAAAGTAGCTAATACAGTTAAAATACTTACAACGCCTATTAAGCCAAGTTCTTCACCTATAACGGCAAAAATAAAATCGTTATGTGCTTCAGGTAAATATTGTAGCTTTTGTACACTGTTACCTAAGCCTTGGCCAAACCAACCCCCCTGGCTATATGCCATTAGCGATTGCACCAACTGATAACCCTTTCCAAAAGGATCATCCCAAGGGTCTAAAAAGCCTACAACACGCGCCATACGATATGGTTCAACAATAATAAGTAATACAACCAGACCAACGCCCGTTAAAATAAGTACAAAAAACTGCCATAACTTAGCACCAGCTAAAAACAATAAACCAACCGTTGTTACAAACATAACAACCACTGTGCCTAAATCTGGCTGCAGCAGAATAAGCAGTGCATACACTGCAAATACAGCAATTGGCTTTGCAAAGCCTTTAATATTTTCTTGTACTTCTTCGCGTTTTCTTACCAAATAACCCGCAATATAACTAAAAAAGTACAACTTAGCGGCCTCAGCCACCTGAAAACCAACAGGTCCAATAGGTATCCATCGTTTAGCGCCGTTTACTTCACGCCCAATAATCAATACCGCTATTAATAGCACCATACCTAGTATTAATAGATAAGGGTTTGATCGTTTCCACCACTCCATTGGCACACAAACACTTATCCAAAAAAGCACAAAAGCCATTGCCAAAAACATGCTGTGGCGAATGGTAATATGGTACGGGTCATCAAATAACCGCTCTGCGGTAGGCATTGATGCGCTGGTCACCATGATAAAACCAACACCAATGAGCATTATTACGCAGTACAATAGCGGTACATCGTATAACTGCGCCGAAGGCTTAGGTGTTAATGCGTCTCTTAAATCGGCAAAAGCAATCATAACGCCCCTGTCATTACACACTGAACAAAGTCATCACCGCGTTGCATATAGTTGTTATACATATCAATGCTGGCACATGCGGGTGCTAATAAAACAATATTGCCTGTACTACTAAGTACTTTGGCCAAAGTAACGGCTTCTTCCATATTGTTAGTTAAATAACTCTTATTGGTAATCGCAGCTAAGTCACTTGCATCTTTACCAAAACAAATTAATGCTTTTACATGCTGTTCTATGTAGGGTTTAAGCGCATTTAAATCAGCGCCTTTGGCATCGCCACCAGCAATAACAACCAGATTTTCACCGTCACTAGCTAAACTATCTATTGCAGCTATAGTTGCTCCAACATTGGTAGCCTTTGAATCGTTAAAATACTTTACACCGTTAAGCTCAGCTATAAATTGGCAACGATGAGCTAACCCATTAAATTGACCTAACGCATTTTTATATTGCTCTTTACTTACTTCAAACGGACTTAAGAGCGCCATTACTGCAAGCGTATTTAAATAATTGTGCTTACCCACTACCGCAAGCGTATCAACAGGTAAAAAGGCATCGCCTTTAACCATAAAGTGAGTTTCGCCATTGTGCTGCGCTAAATGGTAATCACCTTGTTGAGCACCAAAGCTAATTAAAGGGGTTGTACCGCGCTCAACTGGATGTGTTTGACTATCGTCTGCATTGACAACAATAAGCTCTGCAAAATTATAAATACTTAGCTTTGAGTCTATATAAGCTTGGTAACTGTCGTAGCGGTCAAGATGATCTTCAGACACATTTAATACCGTTGCACTTACTGGTTTTAAACTCGTTGTGGTATCTAACTGAAAACTCGATAACTCAAGCACATACACATCAAAATCATCATTGAGTAAATCAAGTACCGCTGTGCCAATATTCCCACCTAAAGCAACTTTATAGCCGGCTTCTTTTAACACTTCATAAGCGAGCGTAACCACGGTTGATTTACCGTTAGAGCCCGTTACTGCAACAACAGGTTTTGAATTAATACGTGCAAATAACTCAACGTCGCCAATCACTTCAACACCTACGTTAATTGCACCTGCAACAGCTGGTATTTTTAAGCTAAGCCCAGGGCTTATAATAATCATATCGCTTGAACAAAGCTCTACGTCATCCAAATTACCGAAGTGGGTATCTAGAGTTGGCGCGTGCTCTTTTAACCAATCAATCCCCGGCGGGGTTACTCGGCTATCAACGATCTTTGGTGTTAGGCCATGAGATAATAGAAAACGCACAATGCCCAGACCGGTTACACCGAGTCCGAGCACTGTTATTTGTTTGTTTTTTATCTCGTTTAAATACTGCATTTATCGAATCTTTAAAGTAGCTAAGCCGGCAAGCACTAGCACAACAGAAATAATCCAAAAGCGCACAATAACGCGAGGCTCTGGCCAACCTTTTAATTCATAATGATGATGAATCGGCGCCATTCTAAAAATGCGTTGTCCGCGTAATTTATACGACCCCACTTGTAATATGACCGATAGCGCTTCCATTACAAATACACCGCCCATAATAATAAGCAGTAACTCTTGGCGTACTAAAACAGCAATAATACCTAATGCACCACCAAGTGCTAATGAGCCAACATCGCCCATAAATACTTGTGCTGGGTAAGTGTTAAACCATAAAAAGCCAAGCCCTGCGCCCACAATGGCAGTACATACAACCACAAGCTCACTCGCCAGCGGTAAATGTGGAATATGTAAGTAAGCCGAAAAGTTAATATTACCTGTTAAGTAAGCAATAATTGCCAGTGCTGAAGCCACTAAAATAATTGGCACAATCGCCAAGCCATCTAAACCATCGGTCAGGTTTACCGCGTTTGATGTACCTACTATGGCAAAATACGTAAGCACGATATAAAACAAACCTAATTGCGGTAACACGTCTTTAAAAAATGGAACAACAAGTGATATTTCAGATGCTTGTGCACTGGTAAAGTACAAAGCAGTAGCTACAACTAATGCAATGACCGACTGCCAAAAGTACTTCCACTTAGCAATTAAGCCTTTTGGATCTTTACGAATAACTTTACGGTAATCATCAACAAAGCCAACAATACCTAAAGAGCCAATTACAAACAGTGTTGCCCATACGTATTTATTTGATAAATCGGCCCAAAGTAGCGTGCTGGTAAAAATAGCCGCTAAAATAAGTAAGCCACCCATAGTCGGCGTACCCGACTTAGATAAATGCGATTGCGGACCGTCGTCTCGAACTGTTTGGCCTATTTGCATACGTTGCAAACCACGAATTAACTTAGGCCCTAAATAAAGAGACATAATTAGCGCAGTTAAAATACCTAAAATGGCACGTAGCGTTAAATACGAAAAAACATGAAAACCACTAAAATACTGTGTTAAATACTCTGCCAGCCAAACTAACATTATGATACTCCATTGATGGCTTGTTGCTGGCCATTAACTAAATCGGTTACTAGTAATTCCATGCGAGAACTGCGCGATCCTTTCACTACTATTGTTGTTTTAGTATTCACTTTATTAATACTTTCTTGAATTTTTTGCTGCATCTGTTCGCGGCTCGAAAAGTGGCGATTAGGTAGTTCAAACACATCACTTGCGTATTTACTTAATACACCTAATGTAAATAACTCATCAATACCTTGCTCAAGTGCATACTCGCCAACTTCTTGATGGTACTTACGTGCATCTTCACCTAGCTCACCCATATCTCCGAGTGCTAAAATGCGGTGACCTTGCATATCACTTAACAAGTCAATCGCAGCCTTTACAGACTTAACATTGGCATTATAGGTATCATCAACCACGGTGAGTAAATCAGACACTTCAATTAAATTAACGCGCCCTTTTACATCAGCCATTGTGGCAAGTGCATTGGCTATTTCTTCAAGGGTTACATCAAATTCACTGGTCAGTGCAGCAGCGATAAGTGCATTACTAATATTGTGCTTACCCGGAAGTGCCAAAGTAACAGGTACTTGCTTGTTTTTAGTGCAAAGCGTAAAGCTTGCACGCGCATTGGCATCAAGCGTGATGTTCTCTGCCCAAATATCTAGTTTTTCAGTTGTAGAAAAACGTTTAACATTACGCCCTTCAAGCTTATCTAACCAATATTGACTAAATTCACTATCGCAGTTAACAATCGCAACGCCGTCATCTTTAAGGCCATCAAAAATCTCACCTTTAGCTTTTGCGACGCCCATTAAACTACCAAAACCTTCTAAGTGGGCTGCTGCAACATTACATACAACGGCTACATCTGGTTTTGTCATTGCAGTGGTGTAGGCAATTTCACCTAAGTGATTTGCACCCAGTTCAATAACCGCAAAACGATGTTGAGGCTCTAAGCGCAATAACGTAAGTGGGACGCCAATATCATTATTAAAATTACCTCTAGTAGCTAATACATCACCGTGGACCGACAAAATAGCGGCGCACATTTCTTTTACCGTGGTTTTACCCACACTGCCTGTAATAGCAATTGTTTTAGGCGCCACTTGCGCCATAACAGCAGTACCAATTGCACCTAGTGCAATACGTGTATCGCTTACTATAAATTGTGGAATATCTACATCAACTTTGTGCTGAACAATAACGCCAATAGCGCCTTTTTGTTTAGCCTCAGCTATAAATTTATGCCCATCAAAATTTGGCCCTTTCAGTGCTAAAAACACTTCACCATCGCACACTGTACGAGTATCAGTATTTATATTAAGCACGTGTTGATTATCACCTTGATAATCGGTTGTTAGCACATTAGCTAACCAATCAAAATCCATTGGGATCATTGTGTTATCCCTCTTACTGCTTTTTTTAGTTGTTCTTGTACATATCGGCGATCGCAAAAGTCGATGCGCTTATCGCCTATAATTTGGTAATCTTCGTGGCCTTTACCTGCAATCAAAATAACCTCATCAGCTGTAGCATTTTCTATAGCAAAACGAATTGCAGTTGCTCTATCAGCCTCTAAATGTGCATTTTGAGGATGGGTTAAACCGCCTGCTACATCTGCAATAATGTCATCAGGGTTTTCTGAGCGAGGGTTATCACTGGTAATAATAACTTTATTAGCGTTTTGCTCAGCAGCTTGCGCCATCAATGCACGTTTTCCTTTGTCTCTGTCACCACCACAACCAAATACACAACTTACACCACCTGGCACATGCAGCTGCAATGCTCGTAATGCAAGTGCAAGTGCATCGGGCGTATGTGCGTAATCAACAACACATGTCGGCATGCCTGCTTGGCTAAATGCTTGCATTCGCCCAGCTACTGGCTGTAATTGCGCGCAACCAGAAATTAATTGCTCAAGCGGATAACCTAGCCCTAGTAATGTAGCGAGCGCTGCCGTTAAGTTATATAAGTTGAATTCGCCAAACAGAGGGGATTTAATCGATATATCACCCCAACTAGTCGATAACTGCGCCGAAATACCTTCACTTGAATATTCAACATCAGAAAAATAAACGTACTGAGCATTCTTAGGAGCTAAGTTTTTGCGGCCATAACAGATTAGGTTATTAAAATCATACTTTTCAAGCCATTGCTCAGCTTGAAAATCATCTTGATTAAGCACTACAACTTTCGGCTCAAAATCACGGAAAAGCATTAGTTTCGCATCACCGTAACTTGCCATATCACCATGGTAATCTAAGTGATCGCGCGAAAGATTAGTAAACACAGCCGCTTTAAACGCGCATTTAGCAACACGCTGCTGCACTAATCCATGAGATGACACTTCCATGGCTACCAGCTTTTTATGCCGCGAATTTAAATCGCTCAAAATATGCTGTAAATCGACCGTTGAAGGTGTGGTATTAATCAGTGGAATTAAGTTATCAGGATGACCATAACCTAAAGTGCCAATAATAGCCGAATCAGTACTGCAAAATTGCGCTAAGTGGGCAATCATTGCTGTGGTTGTCGATTTACCGTTTGTACCTGTCACACCAATTAAATCAAGAGCCTGACTTGGCTGGCTATAAAAGCGACTTGCTAATTCTGGAAGCTTTTTATCAAGCTCCGAAACTAAATATAGTGGCTCAAAACTTGTTTCAAATTCACATAATCTGTCAGCAATAATAGCTGTTGCGCCATTTTCAATTGCTTTATTAATAAATTGACCGCCATCAAGTGCATGGCCTTTAATAGCAACAAATACATCACCTGGCGTTACTTCACGGCTATCAAGGCGTAAATGTTTTACCAGTTGCGAGGGCGCATCTATTTCGATGTATTTTAAAATATCCTTTAAATCACGCATCGTTATCTTTACCTTGTACGTACGCAACCTCTTCCTTGTCAGGCGCTACGTTTAATATTCTCAATGCGTTAGAGATGATTTCTGCAAATGCAGGGCCAGCGGTGGCACCTCCATAGTACACATCACCACCTGGTTCATTAATCATAACTACCACGGCTAAACGAGGATTACTTGCCGGCGCTACACCTGCAAAATAACCTACATATTCATCACCATAACCACCTGCTACGGCTTTTTTAGATGTACCTGTTTTACCAGCTGCACGATACCCATCAACTTTTATGTTGCGAGCAGTACCGTCTTTTTCAAATACACTTTCCATCATGTGCACTACGGCTTCTACGTCTTTTTGTTTAAAAATACGTTCGCCTTCAGGTATATTGTCTTGCTTTAAAATAGTCAGTGGTCGATTAACTCCACCAGCGCCTAACATGGTATAAAAGCGCGCCATTTGCGCAGTACTTACCGAAATCGCATAACCAAATGATAAAGTGGCAATTTCAAAGTCAGACCAACGACGATTTGGATAAAACAAACCGCTGCTTTCACCTACCATTCCAGTACCAGTATCACTACCAAAGCCTACTTTTTGGTATAAACCAACAAGGTAATCTTTAGGCACTAACTGAGTAACCTTCGCAACTCCCATGTTTGAGGAGTACTTTAGTATTTCGCGCAGTGTTAGTTCGCCGTGATTACGAGTATCTCTAACTAAACTACCACCTAAACGCATCCAACCTGGGTAGGTATCAATCGTGTCATCTGCCTGAATGGCGCCGTAGTCTAGCCCAGCCAAAATGGCTAGAGGCTTAACAGTTGAGCCTGGTTCAAACAAATCTGTAATTGCGCGGTTACGACGCTTATGAGGTGCAGCATCGCTTAAGTTGTTTGGATTAAATGAAGGGCTATTTACCATTGCCAGTACTTCACCGGTTTTAACATCAACTACCATAGCTGAGCCCGATGTGGCTTTATAAGTCAGTACAGCTGATTTTACGGCCTTGTACGCAATGGCTTGAATTCGTTGATCAATACTTAGTTCTATACTTTCTGGCTCTACACGTTCACGTTCGTCAAGTACTTCTACCTCACGCCCTTGTGCGTCTTTACGAATGGTACGGCGGCCTTCCTCGCCCGTTAAAGCGTTTTCGTATAGCTTTTCAATGCCTTCAATGCCTTTGCCATCGATATTGGTAAAACCAATAACATGCGCGGTAACCTCACCGGCGGGGTAATAGCGTTTAGATTCATCTAGTAAATGGATACCAGGGAGGCGTAAATCACCAATATAATTTGCTACAGCAGGAGTAACTTGGCGCTTTAAATACACAAAGCGACGCGAAGGATCGTTTAAAAGTCGAGAATTAATCTTTTTAGGATCAATACGCAGCACATCTGCAAGCTCGCGCCAGCGTAAATCGTTTTTATAATAAAGTGCAGTACGCTTATCAAGCTCAACAGTGTTTTCAGTTAAAGATAAGTGATCTTCGCCGCTTTTGCGGGCTTGTTTGATTACTTTAGATACAAGCGATTTATGTAATGCTTTAGGATCAGCATATACACTTACCACAGGCACACTTACCGCTAATTCTTTACCATTGCGGTCAAAAATCATTCCGCGTTGCACATGCAGTTTTTCAACACGCACCGTGCGTTTATCACTTTCTGAACGTGCTTTATCGGGTTCTATCACTTGTAAATAAGCAGCGCGAGATACGAGTGTTACAAACACCATAAACACAACTGTACACACCAGCATAAAGCGCCATGTGATTAAATTAGTGACTGGTTTTTTGCCTCTATTTCTCATTGTACTATTATTACCTGCTCATCTTGACTCGTAGGTCGTTTCATTTTTAATTGTGATATAGCAACTTCTTCAATGCGTGCATGTTGCGAATAAAATTCTTCTTCAACAAGTAAGTAGCGCCACTCTAAATCGAGTTCATCACGTTCTTGTAATAATTGATCTTGCTTTATAAGTTGCCCACGAGCTAAATGTGTTGTTTGCACAACAGCTAAACTAGAAGCGAATATCACAACCAACAAGGCCGAGGTTAGCTTGTTAGCACCTAGGCCTTTTAATATTTCAAAGAATAAATTGGGTTGACGATAGCTCGCTTTTTTACTCATCCCAACCTCTGTGCAATCCTAAGTACAGAACTACGAGAACGTGGATTACGTTCTACTTCAACAGTACTTGGCTTAATAGCCTTACCCACTGCTTTTAACGTCAGGTTTTTATTTATTTGTGCATCAGTTAAAGGCAGACCTCTGGGTAACACTTCTCCCCTACTCTGTTTTCTAATAAACTGTTTTACAATACGATCCTCTAGTGAGTGAAACGAAATCACCACTAAACGCCCGCCTGGCTTTAGCACTTTAACTGCAGACTGTAGCGCTGTTTGAATCTCTTCAAGCTCGCTATTGATATAAATACGAATCGCCTGAAAAGTACGTGTTGCAGGGTGCTTAAACTTATCTTTTACCGGTACTGCTTCATCAACAAGGTCAGCAAGTTGCTTGGTTGTTGTGATTGGCGTGTGCTCACGAACTTCGAGTACTTTGTGTGCAATGCGTTTACCAAACTTTTCTTCGCCCAGTTTTTTAATTACGTGGGTAATATCATCTAACTCGGCTTCTGCTAACCACTGTGCAGCACTGCGACCTGTTGTTGGGTCCATGCGCATATCAAGTGGCCCATCTTTCATGAAACTAAAACCACGCGCAGCGTCATCAAGTTGTGGCGACGAGACACCAATGTCTAATAAAATGCCATCCACTTTACCAATGAGATCGTTCTGCTCTGCTACTTCGTATAAATTTGAAAAACGAGTATGTGCAATCGCAAAACGTGGATCATCAGCAAATTTTTCGGCTGATTGTATCGCTTGTGGATCTTGGTCAATTGCTTGCAGGCGACCTTCATCACCAAGGCGTGCTAAAATTTGTCCAGAGTGGCCGCCACGTCCAAACGTACCATCCATGTATATACCGTCTGGCTTAATTGCGAGGGCATCGATGGTTTCGTCCATTAATACGGATACGTGTTCAAATTGCGCTGTCATTAGCTATTATTTGCCTTTTTTTGTGCTGTTAGAGTGTAAAATTATCTAAATCTTGGTTAGGTTCAAAATCGCCAAGCCTTTCAAGCTCAGTATCTTGCTGCATTTGCTCGTGCCAACGCGCCTCATCCCAAATTTCAAATTTATTCATCAAACCAACTAGCATGATTTTTTTGCCAAGTGATGCATGAGCCCTCAGTGACGGCGCAAGCAAAATTCGACCATTTTTATCAAGTTGATATTCAGTAGCATTCCCGAGCAACATACGCTGCATTCGACGGGCTCGTGGGTTCATATTGGAGATTTTAGCTAAACGGCTTTCTATTTCTAGCCACTCAGCCAGCGGATACAACCATAAACACGGCTCATTTAATGCGACGGTACAAATAACCGTTCCCTGATCTTCAGACAATAGAGATTCTCGGTACTTAGTCGGTACCGCAAAACGCCCCTTATCATCCAAACTCAGTGAACTCGCGCCACGAAACATAAAAAACCTACTTTAAAATTGTTTTATTCAACTTTTGTTTATTTTTATCCAGTGTGATCCACTAAAAACCACTTTTTACCACAGTGCTCCAGTTTAGGGCTTGACAAGCCATTTTGTCAAGTAAGCTGACCAGCTTTAGTAAGTCCCAAAGCTAGAAAAAATAAGGGCTCAAGCGAAGCGTTTGAATTACGTGGGAAAAAGTGGGATTGTGATGAAAAAAATATCTATTCTGTTTTTTATAACTTTCTGTTTACACGCTTTGCTTACTGAATAACCAATGAATATTTACAACTTTTTAAGCATTTTTACTCCCTTTGTAAAATTTACCTAACCGTGTAGTAATAGTTACTGTTTGCTTTAAATTACCAAATACGAAAAGTTATATACAAACAACAAAAACAAACAAAATCAATAACTTAAAATAAATAACAGTTTTGGTTTAATCATTGCATCATCTTAATCACTATTTAAATTTTTAACTTATTAAGGATTGATTATGGCTACTGCAACAAATACGAAACCAAACACAACTTCAGATGTTAAGCCTGACGTTAAACTAACAAATACTGAATCACCTCTTACAGAGAAAGCAACATCAGCGGCGCACGATGCGGTAGATGCACTTTCTAGCAAAGCTGCAACAGCTGAAAGCAGTGTGCGTAAAGGAGCTTCTAGCTCAGCAGATGCATTAAGCGAAAAACAACTTATTGCACGTGAAAAGTTAAGTGAATGTACAGCTAAAACCCGTGCATTTGCTTCTGAAAATCCATTAGCAACCGCGGGTATTGCTTTTGCTGCGGGTATGCTGATTACATCACTATTTCGTCGTAAGTAATCAGTGATGAATAACCCACAAACAAGCGCAGCCAAGGATGGTGAAGCGCAAAACCAAACTACTGAGCAGCAGAGCCAAAAGGACGATTGGCAAGATCATATTGCAAAGCTTTTAGAGTACTCTAAGCAGCTCAAGGACGATTACCAAACTCAAGGAAAGATCACCCATCAGCTTGCTAAAGCTGAATGGCGGTTATCGCTTAGATCGCTTGCATTGATCACTATATTTTTAGGCTGTTTTGCCAGTGGTTTGGTTTTGTTGTGGGCAGGATTTCTAGGTGCTGTTGGATACGGTGTATACGATGTTTTTGGGTCAGTATGGCTGAGTATTGCAACAGCTGCTTTGCTGCAAGTTGCTTGTTTAGCATGGCTTTGGAAAAATACAGTTTACCTAAGCAATAAAATTGGCTTTAGTAAAACGCTCAAAAGCTTAAAACAACTGTTTAACTTATAAGGAAATTATCATGTTAGTTAACTACTTAATCAAAGCACCTAATGAAAACGTTGATGCTCTTAGTAAGCAAATGGACACGCGCAGTGAGTTAAAACGCCAACATCATGCAGCGTTTCAATATAGACTAAAGCGTTTTGCCGCAACTAAAGTGGGACTAACAAGTGCCTTTTTAGCCGGCGCAGCTGTACAAGCAGGGAAAGGCGAAACCAGCTTGGTAAGAAAATACGGCTGGCTTGTTAGGCTATTTGCTTAAACGTTAAACATTTCTACCGTGATCAGATAAGTAATCAACACTTGGGCCATTTGGCACAACTTGTGTTGGATTGATCATTGTATGGCTAAAATAGTAATGACGTTTAATATGATAAAAATCAACTGTCTGTGCTACTCCCTTAACCTGATATAGCTCTCTAAGGTATCCGCTCAGTGCAGGATAGCTTTCAATTGTGCGTAAATTACATTTAAAGTGGCCAACATACACACTATCAAACCGAATGAGCGTGGTGAATAATCGCCAATCAGCCTCTGTGAGGTTATCCCCTGTTAAATACCGCTGTTTGCTCAGTATCCCCTCTACTGTATCGAGTGCTTTAAATACATCATTAAATGCCTCTTCATACGCATCTTGAGTTGTAGCAAAGCCCGTACGATAAACACCATTATTTATATTTGGATAAATCAACGCGTTTAATTCGTCAATTTTTGGTTGCAGTGCCTCAGGATAGTAATCATCTTTATTACCTGTTAATTCATTAAACGCACTATTGAACATACGTATAATATCGACAGACTCATTACTAACAATTTTATTGAGCTTTTTATCCCACAATACGGGAACCGTTACTCGCCCGGAGTACTTTGGATTATTTTTTGTATACACTTGATGTAAGTAATTACTATTAAATAATGCATCGCCAGTACTGTGGTTTTGCGTATCAAACTCCCAACCACTATCAAGCATGTCAGGGCTAACAACCGACACCGTAATTAAATCTTGTAACCCTTTTAGCCCTCTAAATATAAGCGTTCGATGCGCCCAAGGACACGCAAGTGACACATATAAATGATACCTGTTCGCTTGAGCTTTAAAACCGGCCTCGCCCGTTATTCCAGCGCTACCATCTGCAGTGATCCAGTGACGTAACTGCGCTGTTTCGCGTTCAAACTTACCGTTACTTGAATCGGTGTCGTACCATTTATCTTGCCATTGGCCGTTAACTAATAATCCCATAAAACTCTCCTAAAAATACCGTTAAATTTTGCCAAACTCGCCGTTTTGATAATCACGCACTGCTTGCTGTACTTCTGCTTGCGTCGTCATTACAAACGGCCCCATATGAGCAATCGGTTGATTAAGTGGATCGCCTGCTAAAACCAAAACACCAGCGCCGTGCTCAGAGCTAATATTGATGTCACTGCCTGGTTCCAAAATAAGTAACTTGCCCGCTGGTATTGTTTGATTGTCGCTCATTATTAGTGAGCCGCTATGAATATAAAGCATTACTTTTTGTTGGCTAAGAGGCTCTAAATAGATGTTTTTACCAGCGGGTAATGTAATATCAGCGAGCGCCGCATTAGCCGCTAAACTTTGCAGAGCGCTTGTAAGCGTTTCACTTTCGAACTGCCACGATCCCGCAAGTGATTTTAACGTCACACCTTGCGTATTTGTAAAACTCGGAGCTGGGTTTTTAGTAGTATCTTGATAACGTGAATCACGCATTTTTTCTGCGCTTGGCATGTTGATCCAAATTTGAAAGCCATGCAGTCCATCTACAGCATCCGCGAGTGGCATTTCACTGTGCATGACGCCGCGCCCTGTACTCATCCATTGCACATCGCCTGCTTTAATTGCTTCTCTGTTACCCATTTGGTCGCGATGTTCAAAGCCACCTTTTAGAATATAAGTAAACGTTTCAATACCTCGGTGCGGATGCTCAGGAAAGCCTCCCATATAATCTTTTTTGTCGTCTGACTTAAGTTCATCAATCATTAAAAAGGGATCTAAATATTTACCATCAAACCCAGGTATACGGCTAATACTAACACCATCGCCATCTTGAGTTGCATAAGCTGTAAGTATTTTTGATATTTTCATTTTTTAATTCACTCTAAAGAATAAGTTGATGAGGTTATTAAATCATTCATTAAACAAAACAACTATGTCTTTAAATCGACCTTAACATTCCAAGAAATAGAACTATAATGATTCATTGGTTACATTTTCAACCTTATAATTACTATGGTTATTTGGAGTGAATTTGGCTACAATTGTTATTGCAAAATACAAAACTAAGGAATGGTTATTTTTACTTATTCTCTCAAACATCAGCTTTATCGTTTACTTATATTGCTAAGTATTCCGGGCACCGCTGTAATTATTTTTACACTGCTGCTTGAACGCGATCACTCTATTGAGCAAAGCGAAAAAAAAGTAGAAAATATTGCTAAGCAATTAATTTTACAGCAAAAGCACTTAGTCGATGATATTGACCGTTTAGCGCGTTATTTGGCTAAAGAGGAAAGTAAGAAAGAAAATCTAGCAACGACCTGCCCTAATTATTTTAATCAATTTAGATCTATTTACGCACATGTTGCCAATATCGGGATTATAGATCCAAATGGCATTGTTATATGTACAACAAGCGGGTTAGCCAAAACAATTAATATTGCCGATCGGGCGTATTTCCAAAACGCCTTAAAAAGTAACCAATTGTCGGTAGGTTATTTTCAGCACGACCGAAGCCTGCAAAAAAACACCCTTAATTTTGCGTTACCTATTATTAATAAAAAAAATGTAATTCAGGGCGTTGTAGTTATCGTTGTTGCGCTTGACTGGTGGAACAATGCTTTTAATGACATTGAACTTCCGCCAGGCTCTATTGCTGCAATTGCTGATTCTAACGGAAAAATTTTAGCGCGTTATCCTTCTACAACGGCCGCGCTTGGCGATAATATTGCACAGACTTTATTAGCAACTGATTCTTCGATTGATAATGAGGCATCAACAAAAATAAAGTCTATTGAAGGTGAAGCCCGAATGCTTCATCACTCTGTTATTTACAGCGATCCAAGTAATAACAGCTTAAATATACATATCGCACTTCCTGTCACGCATGCTTTAAAGCAAATAAATAATAATTTTTTTATAGCGATTGGTGTGTTTATTTTATCGCTGCTGATACTGTCTTTAATTGCACGTAAACTACTTAAAACCAGCATTATTGACCCAATTAATAATCTAACAAATGCAACAAACGTATTGGCTAAGGGCGAGATGCCCGCACAAAAAATACAACCCAATAATCCAGAGCTAAATACCCTCTATCAGCGTTTTAAATCAATGGCGCAAACTCGGTTAACAGCTGAGGCTAATTTAAAAAACAAGCATGATGAGCTTACTAGCTTGCTTAATACTCTGCCCGATAGCTACGTTAGAATTAATATCCATGGCGACATTCTCAACATAACAGGGCAATTTAAGCCTCGAGTAAACCCAAACAGCACTGCAGTACCTCATTTATCATCAATACTTTCACACAGCAATGTTCAGCTTTTGTTATCGCAGTTATCTAAACTTGATGTTTCGAGCAATTTAGAATTCACACTCGAAAAATCAGATCCTAAACGCAGCTTTGAAGCACGTATTAGCGCAATGCAAAGTAAAAATGAATACGTTGTTGTGCTACGAGATATAACACAACGAAAAGTAAATGAAGAAGCACTCCACCTAGCCTCACTAGTGTATAACAACAGTAGTGAAGGCATGGCAATCACCGATCCAACGGGTATCATTTTTGATGTAAATCCTGCATTTTGCAAAACGACTTTATATAGTAAAGAAGAAGTAATTGGCCGGTCCTCTTCAATTCTTTCATCAGGAAAACATGATAAGAATTTTTACAATAAAATGTGGTCTGAATTACAGCAAACAGGCCGCTGGCAAGGCGAGGTTATTAACCGTAAAAAAAACGGGCAGCTTTATTCTGAGTGGCTCACAATCGATACTATTTATGATACAAACAACGCACCTATTCGTCGTATCGCGATATTCACAGACCTCACAGAAAAAAAACAAGCTGATGAAACCATTTGGCGACAAGCTCATTTTGATCACCTAACTGACTTACCAAATCGTTTAGAGTTAAAGGAGCGATTAAATCAACGATTTTCAAATGTTGTTACTCCAGATAATCAATTGGTTGTCATGCTTTTAGATATTGATCACTTTAAAGATATTAATGACACATTAGGCCATCACTATGGCGATAACTTATTAAAACTCGTATCTCAGCGTATAGTCCAGTCGGCAAAAAACGCTGAGTTTGTGGCACGAATTGGGGGAGATGAGTTTGTTATTGTATTTAGTCACATTAAAAGTACGCGCCATATTAATCAAATTGCGAGTAATATTTTACTTAGTCTATCGTCAGCTTTGCATCTTGAAAACGAAGAGTTATTTATTAGTGCAAGCATAGGCATTGCTTGCGCTCCTAATGATGGTGAAACTACTGAACAGCTTTTAAAGGCAGCCGATCAGGCTATGTATAAAGCAAAAAGTAATGGTCGTAACTGTTTTGAGTTTTTCTCTGCTGACATGCGCGAATATGCACACGCGCGCATGGTGCTATTAAAAGACTTACGAAGTGCCATAGAACTTGAACAGTTTGAGTTATTTTATCAGCCCATAGTTGCTTTAAATGATTTACATATTCATAAAGCTGAAGCGCTTATTCGTTGGCAACATCCCGAAAAAGGCCTAATTAGCCCTATCGCATTTATCCCACTTGCTGAAGAAACCAGGCAAATAAATGCAATTGGTCAATTTGTATTTGCCCAAGCTTTGCAAACACTTAACGATATAAAAACACTAACCGATGATACTTTTCAAATAAGTGTAAACGTATCGCCAGTGCAATTATCCACGCCAGAGAGTGGCATAGATGAATGGTACGATATGCTAAAAGCAGCAAAGCTGCCTGCTTCGTCAATTGTCGCAGAAATAACTGAAGGCTTAATGGTTAACCCTGAAGCACTTACGCAAAGACGCCTAAAAGAAATAGTAAAATCAGGTATGCAGCTTGCTCTTGATGATTTTGGTACCGGGTATTCGTCGCTCGCTTACTTACAAGAAATGGACACCGACTATTTAAAAATAGATAAACGTTTTGTTGATAATATTCAAGTAGGCAGCCAAGAACTTGCACTGTGTGAAGCCATCATTGTTATGGCGCATCAGTTGGGCTTAAAAGTAATCGCCGAAGGAATTGAAACTAAATTACAAATGCAGCTACTACTTGAAGCAGGATGCGATTACGGTCAAGGTTATTTATTTTCAAGACCTTTAAATAAAAGCAGTTTTATAGCACTTCTAGCTGATAAAAAAGTAGCTTTGTTAAAATAAATAGACAAAAAATCACTGTTACGCAATAAATAATGCGTCTGTGCGGTCAAGTTAAGCAATCAGATATAAAGTAGTAACAGGATTTTAAAATGGCAAAAGCAACATTAGAGCAATGGCGAATGTTTAAAGCGGTTGTGGATCATGGCGGGTTTGCAGGCGCAAGCGCAGCTGTACATAAAAGTCAGTCAACCGTACACCATGCTGTGCAAAAACTTGAAGCCGCCTTGCAAATTAAGTTGCTTGAAGTAAAAGGCCGTAAAGCATTTTTAACCGATAGCGGTAAGCTGATTTTACGCAGAGCCGAGTTTTTAATTGAGGAAGCGACTAAAATAGAATCGGTAGCAAGTACACTAAGCGAAGGCGTGGAAAGCACATTAAAAATAGCTGTTGATGAAGTTTTTCCACACGCTATTTTATATCAAGCACTTGCTAAAACGAGTGAGCTTTACCCTCTTTTAAAAATTGATTTAGTAGAAAGCGTGCTAACAGGTGCAAACGAATTATTACATAACTCAGTGGTTGATTTAGCTATTTCGTCAATTCCTATCTATGGAATTAGTTGCAGTACGTTATGCGATATAGAGTTTATAGCGGTTGCGCATAAAGACCATGTATTACACCAACATACTGAACAACTCAACTTTCGCGATTTAAAGCTACATAGACAAATAGTAGTGCGCGATTCAGCAACCCACACCAGTCACAATGAAGGCTGGCTAGGTGCAGATATGCGCTGGACAGTAAGCCACTTACGTAACTCTATTGATATGGTTAGTCAAAATTTAGGTTACGCTTGGCTGCCAAAAACACAAATTGCACATTTAATTGAAGATCAAACCCTCATTGCACTTAATTTAGACCAAGGTACAACCCGCACTCTTAATTTATATTTAATGTGCAACGACAACGACAGGCTTGGTCCTGCAGCACAAGAGTTTAAAGAGCAAATTACTGCACTTACTAATTTAGCTAATTAATAGCTATTCATTTTTTACATCGAGGTGATCTGCTACATAGGCGCCTCGCTGCCCACGCTCTTTAGCCGGCCCTACAGTGCTATCTTTACCTGTTTGCTGCTCAGTAGCTGCATTAATTACAGCACCTAATGTGATTATATAAGCGCTGATATACAACCACATCAGCATGATCACTACACCACCTAGTGAGCCATACGTTTCGTTATAACTAGAAAAACGCGACACATAAAAAGAAAAACCTATAGATGCCAAAATCCAAAGCACGGTAGCAATAGACGACCCCATTGTGATCCAACGCCATTTAGCCGGTTTACGATGTGGGGCATAACGATATAAAAGTACCAATGCGAAATTAAAGGTAAAAGCCAATAATGGCCAAGAAATGAGTTTAATTAATAAATCTATACTTTCTTTTAGTCCCACTAAATTAAGTACAATAGGTAAAATACCAATAATTAATAGCGCAAAAATTGCGACTACAATCGCTCCTACCGAAAATAAAAAGCGCACTAGTTGAGCCTGAAAAAATGAGCGTTTTTCATACTCACGATAACTAATATTACATGCAGTAATAAGTGCTTGGCTGCCCTTTGAGCTACTCCAAATAGTAAGTATGAGCGTACCAATTGCACTTAAGCTCAAGCTTGCACTTGATGTTTTAGCTAGGCTAGAAACCTGAGATAAAATCAGTTCACTAGTGCTTGGTGGAAGCAAAGTAACTATTTTACTTAAGTGCTCACTAATATCTGTTGGGGATGAAAAGTACGCATACACTGATACCATCGCCGCAATGGCTGGAAAAATAGCAAGTAACGCATAAAATGCCACACCGGCTGCCACTATAGATAAGTTATCTTCACTCATTTGCTTAAAAATACGTTTAACAATATCCCACCAACCTATAAAAGGGATATGTGCAGGCTGCTCTGCTTGCTGTCCTCGTTTAGCTTCTTTCATTCTAAACCTCAATATTTGTATTACGTTACTACAGCAAAATATTTGCCAAGTTATAAGTGTTTGGTACCAAACTTGCTAATATTTATCTATAAATGACTCTAACACGGAAGATAAGCCATGCTCGGTACCCTAAAAAGCAGTGTAGCGCTAAATAATACAACACCAATAACTGAAGTGATCAAAGTTGATACACTTTCGTGGAATTTCTTTTATGAGCAAGGCGTGCAATTACTTCACGTAACAGCGCAAATATTACCCACTATTTTACTCGGCATAATGCTTTTAGTACTCAGTTACTTAATTTCAGGACCACTTTCTAGATTACTAATCAAACCCATTGACTATATGACTGACAGCAAGCTTGTTCACCTAGTTATAAGGCGCAGCATAAGCACCCTAATAATTTTATTTGGGGTATATTTATTTTTACGTTTAGCAGGGCTTACTCAGTTTGCTGTTGCTATTATGAGTGGGACTGGGTTGATAGGTTTAATACTCGGCTTTGCTTTTAGAGACATAGCAGAGAACTTTATTGCTAGTTTATTACTGAGCGTACAAAGACCCTTTAAAATTGACGATGTAATTGAAGTGGATGGCCGATTAGGTATTGTTAAAAAAGT
Source organism: Pseudoalteromonas sp. NZS11_1 (assembly GCF_015864275.1). Classification (NCBI taxonomy): domain Bacteria; kingdom Pseudomonadati; phylum Pseudomonadota; class Gammaproteobacteria; order Alteromonadales; family Pseudoalteromonadaceae; genus Pseudoalteromonas; species Pseudoalteromonas sp. NZS11_1. The sequence goes on along the minus strand of NZ_JADYXK010000001.1, from coordinate 308,429 downwards.
AACAGCAAGAGCAACCACACTTGTTGATTACGATGGCAATCATATTCAAATACCTAATGCGACTGTATATAAAAATACCATTAAAAACCTGACTGCCAATCCAAAAATGCGCGGCAAAGTAGAAATTGGTATTGGCTATGATAACGATATACGCAGCGCACAAACCCTCGCCCTAGATATTGCCAATCAACAAAATGCGGTACTTAGCGACCCACCCGCGCAAGTTTTAATAAAAAACTTAGGCTCATCTACTATTAACTTCGTTTTGTATTTTTGGCTTAATAGCGAGCAGCACAGTCCATTAAAAGTAGCCTCCCAGCTTATGCGCGAATTAGTCAATGAGTTCACAAAACAAAACATCAGCATGCCTGATGACGCACGAGAGAGAATTATACTCACCGACCCTAATGAAAATGCTTCTAGCTTAGAGGAAAAACAACCATCGCAAATACAAAGCAAAAAAAGTGAAACTGTTGAGCAAACTAAAACGCTTGATGATGTAAGTAGTGATACTGACGAAATACGTGAACAAGCAGAGCAATCTCGCGATCCAGAACAAGGGAAAAATATTATTTAATAATACTTAAATTGTATTAACTAAAACTTAGACACAAAAAAGCCCGCAGCGTTAACTGCGGGCTTTTTATTGAATGAGTGAGTCAGCCGTATAAGCCGGGTTTTGTCCTTTCCGAAGAAAGTGATAATCATTCGTCTAGGCCATAAATCGCTCTATGGCTCAAGCAACCTACCCGGTTCCAACGTGGGCCACGCCATAAGGAACCCTATTTGGTCTTGCTCCGAGTGGAGTTTACCTTGCAACCGACTATTACTAGCGGCCCGGTGCGCTCTTACCGCACCCTTTCACCCTTACCAATCCGAAAATTGGCGGTCTCCTCTCTGCTGCACTTGTCGTGGGCTCACGCCCCCCAGCCGTTAGCTGGCACTCTGCCCTATGGAGCCCGGACTTTCCTCCCCCTGATCATTTTCGTCACAGGCAGCGATCATCTTGGCTGACTCGGCGCGCAGTATACATGAGGCTAATACCAAGCGCAGTAAAATTTACTCTTTTTCTTCAATAATTGTTTTGTATAAAGCGTTTTTCTTCATACCAAAGTATTCTGCAACCACACCACAGGCCTTTTTCATTGGCATTTCACTTTCAAGCAGTGCCAGCATTTTGCGCGCTTCAGGCGGAACATCGTCTATTTGCTTTGGTTTGCCCGGAAGCATAAGCACTATTTCGCCGCGCTGCTTGGTAGGATCATCAGTTAAAAACTGTTTAAGCTCACTTACACTACCATTAAAAAATGTTTCAAAGGTTTTGGTTAGCTCTTTAGCAAACACAACTTGCTGCTCATCACCAAGGGCTAGTGCTAAATCATCAAGGCTTGCCATAATACGGTGCGTACTTTCGTACATTATGCTGGTAATGCCTGAGTTAACAGCTTCGGTAAAAAAGTCTTGGCGAGCTTTGCTTTTAGCTGGCGTAAAACCAATAAACTGAAAGCGGTCAGTTGGTAAGCCTGAACAACATACGGCTGTAATTGCAGCACATGCACCTGGAACAGGTGTAACATGAGCACCTTGTTCACGACACAGATTTACAACAGCGTAGCCTGGATCACTAATTAGTGGTGTACCAGCGTCAGATACTAAAGCAATATTTAAACCTTGATTAAGTTGATCAATAATTTGTTGTGCTTTTTGCTTTTCGTTGTGGTCGTGTAATGCAAACGTTTTTGCCTTAATTCCAAAGTGGCTAAGTAGCTTGCCGGTATGGCGAGTGTCTTCAGCAGCTATTAAGTCAACTTGCGATAATGTCGCAATGGCACGGTGACTTAAGTCGTCATAATTGCCAATTGGGGTGGCAACAATGTAAAGAGTGCCAATTTTCTGTGAATTCTCCTCATTTAACATTGAGGTCTCCTGCGTCAGTCAGTAATATAAGCAAATCGCGTTAACGTATTGGGAAATCATTGTGCGACTTAAACTAGTTAGTCTATTAATTATATTGTCAGGGTTATCGGCGTGTAGCACAACCGAAAAACCAACTAAAAACAGCGATAACGTAAGTAACCGCACTAATGCACTGCAAAATCAGGCAACCAGTGCGCAATCTATCTACCAATTGGCGCAAAACCGCCAAGGTGCCGATAAAATACAGTTATTGTATAGCGCCCGTGATGCCGCAATTAGTGAGCAAAACTGGCCTTTATTAGAGATAATTGGGAATGAGCTTGAATTAACCGCAAGTGTTGATCAAATCCAAAACCGTCTTTATATTGCATTTGCACAAAAACAACAGAATAAAAATGATCAAGCTTTGGTTATTTTACAGTCGCTAGACGGACAACTGACTCAACCTGAGCATTTTGCTTGGCATCAGTTTTTAACGGCCAGCATTTACGCATCGCAAAATTTTCCTAAAAAAGCTGCACCCTACTTTTTTAGAGCCTCTGAAACAGCAACAAAAAATAATATAGAAATCCCTCAACTTAATCAAAATTTGTGGGATAACTTAAAGCAACTCTCTTCTTACGCGCTTGAACGTTTTAACCGTGGTTCGGTTATTCAGCAAGGGTGGGCTAACCTAGCGTTATATCATCAAGTATATGCAAGTAGTGGCGTAGAGTTAGATCAAGCGATCAACAATTGGCGCAGACGCTATATTGGGCATCCGGCTTTTACTGTATTACCTGAACAAGATGAAATGCTTACTGAACTTGCTCCTATCAATATAGAGCGCTTAGTTGTGCTGTTTCCACAATCGGGCCCTAACGAACGTTTAGGTGATGCTCTTAAAGCTGGCGTATTAGCTGCACTTGATACGCAAAATATCAACGACACTATTTTTATTGATGAAAACCTAAGTACAGAAGAAATTGCAGCGCAACTTGAAGAAATAAAGCCTGACTTTGTAATTGGTCCTCTACTTAAAGCAAATATTGATAAACTAGCTAATGCGCAAACTCTTATTGATACTCCGGTACTGCATTTAAACACCTTTGATGGTGAGCGAATTTCGCTTCAGCATTATTACTTTGCACTAAACCCTGAGCACGAAGTACAACAAGCCTTAGAACACTTTTTAACTAAGGGCTATCAAAAACCTATGTTGCTTGCACCAAATAACGCAAATGGCCAACGCTTGGTTGATTACTTTAACTTACAGTGGCAACGCTATAGCGAAACCAAGCCGCAAATAGGTTTTTATAACGATAAAAAAGATATGCCTAATACAATTACCAGCTTGTTAGAAGTTGATAAATCAAAAGAGCGCATAAAAACGATTAAAGCACTATTTAAACAGGAAGTAGAAAACGAAACCCGTTCGCGTAGTGATATAGACGTTATTTATATTTTGGGTGATGCAATAGAAACACGCTTAATTAAACCTTACCTTGATGTAAACGTAAGTACATTTGCAGATCGTATTCCACTTTATGCCAGCTCTAAAAGTCATAGTAAACAAATTGACAGTACTGACAAAGGCGACTTAGACGGCCTATACTTCACTGAATTGCCGTGGATGCTCGATTCGCAAATTAAACAACATAACTTACGCCAGCAGTATGATTCGTTATGGCCAGAGCAAGTAGATATTAGCCAACGCTTATTTGCAATGGCGTACGATGCTGTATCAATATTACATGACATCAGGCAGTTAAGCGTAATGCCAGGCAATCAATATAGTGGTTTAAGCGGTAAGTTATCTGTTAATACCAGCGGCCATATAGAACGCACGCTCGACTGGGCTCAATATACAAACCGTCGCATTAAGCCTGTGCAATTAGAAACACAACGTCCTGTACCATTGTTTATGCAATCAGCGGGTGACATACAAACTATCAATTAAACTTAATTAAGGGGTAGGCATGTCGTGGTTTAAAGAGCTGTGGCACAATAGTCGCGAAAAAGGCCAGTATTATGAGCTTGAAGCGCAAAAATACTTAGTTACTCAAGGGCTAACCCCCATTGAACGTAATTATTACTGCCCCTTTGGTGAGCTTGATGTCATTATGAAAGAAGGCGATACCCTTGTATTCGTTGAGGTTAAGTTTCGCAAAAATAATGCTCGTGGCGGTGCCAACTATGCGCTTAGTCCACAAAAACAAGCTCGATTAAAACGTAGTATTTATCATTACTTAGCAGCTAAAAATTTAACTAACCAAGCTCTAAGAATTGATTATGTAGCCATTACAGGAGAAGCATCTCCTAATATTAATTGGCTTAAAAATGTATTTTAAACGCAAATACAAAGATAAATTATTGGTAGGCTATGCAAGACACAATTAAAGAAATTTTTACAGAAAGCATTCAAGTTCAAATCGCTGCTGGTGAAGTGCTACCTAGTGCGCTTGAGTCAGCTGCATTTACTATTGCACAAAGTCTGATCAACGGAAATAAACTCATTTGCTGCGGTACTGCAAATTGCCACATGCTCGCTCAGCATATGGCGGGTGTGTTGGTTAATCATTATGAAACCGAACGTCCCTGCTTACCTGCAATTGCTCTATCGCAAGAAAACGTTAATCTGGGGCAAAGTACTCAAGTGGACGATCACGATACATTTGCTCGCCAAGTCCGCGCTTTTGCCCAACAAGGTGATTTATTGCTTGTACTGGCTATAAACGGCAACGAAAAACATGTTATTTCTGCCGTTGAAGCTGCACTAACTAAAGATATGAAGGTCATAGTTATGGTTGGTGATGATGGTGGCGAGTTGGTAGGCCTACTTGGACCTAACGATGTTGAAATTAGATCGCCATCTAAACGCCCTAGCCGCATTATCGAATCCCATTTAGTTAACTTACATTGTTTAAGCGAACTTGTTGATTTAACGCTTTTCCCTCAGGATGAAAATTATGTTTAAACGCTCTCTTATTGTTTTAGGTACTGTTGTATTACTGCAAGGCTGCGCCGCCGCTGTTGTTGCAGGTACAGCCAGTGCAGTAACTGCAGCGAACGACCGCCGTACTATTGGCTCTCAAATTGACGATAACAATATTGAAATAAAAGCCAGTATTGCACTTAGCGAAGTAGAACGTCTTGAAAAGTTTGCCAATATAAGCGCTGTAAGCGTTAACGGTATTGTTTTACTTGTTGGCCAAGTTGCTAACGAAGAAATGAGAAACGAAGCGCAGCGCACTATTGAGGGCGTTTCAGGTATTCGTAAAATACATAACCAAATTCGTATTGGCTCAAATACTGGCATTACTACACAAACTCACGACTCTTGGCTAACTTCTAAAGTAAAAGCCCAGCTACTAACAGCAAAAGACATTAGCAGTAATAACATTAAAGTAGTGACAGAAAATGCTGAAGTTTTTTTAATGGGCTTAGTATCTGACTCTGAGTCAACTCAAGCTGTAAATATTGCCCGCAATGTTTCTGGCGTAGAGCGTGTAATTAAAGTATTTGAATATATGTAAAGCAAAATACAGACATAAAAAAACCGCTTATTCAGCGGTTTTTTTTGGCATTTACTTATTATTTAATAACGCGTAAATGAGAGCCTTTTTTCTTCTCAGGCTTTTCTGGTGGTGTTTCATCAATAAACTCAGCTGATGAATCAACACTTTCAAGCTCTGGCACAAAATCGTCTTCGTCCTCTAAAAACTCATCTGCGGTAAAGACTGTTCCTTCGCCATTTTCACGCGCGTATATTGCAAGCACAGCACCTAGAGGTACATACACTTGCATTGGCTGACCACCAAAGCGCGCACTGAAGCTAAGTTGGGTTAAGTCTAACGAAAACTGTGTGACCGCTGATGGACTTATGTTTAAAACAATTTGTCCGTCTTGAACAAATTGTGTTGGCACTTGTACATTTGCAAATCCAGCGTCTACCACTAAATGCGGTGTACACTCGTTATCGACTATCCAATCAAAAAAAGCACGTAATAAATAAGGACGATTAGGCGTCATTATAAACGGATCTCACGCTCAGCTTCAGTTAAAGAGGCTTGGAATGACTCACGTTCAAATAAACGGATCATGTACTCTTTAAGCTCTTTAGAACCTGCACCATTAAGCTCAATACCAAACTCTGGTAAACGCCATAATAGTGGAGCTAAATAACAGTCTACTAAGCTAAACTCTTCACTCATAAAGTAAGGTGCTTCGCTAAAAATAGGTGCTACAGCAAGCAATGCTTCTGTTAGCTCTTTACGAGCTTGAGCAGCGTCTGACGTGTTGTTACTGATTTTGTCAGCTAGGCTGTACCAATCAGTATCAATACGATGCATCATTAAGCGGCTACGACCACGCATTACCGGGTAAACAGGCATTAGTGGAGGATGAGGAAAACGTTCATCAAGGTATTCCATGATGATGTTTGCCTGGTATAAACCAAGCTCACGGTCAATCAGTGTTGGCACTGTACCGTAAGGGTTAATTTCGTGAAGTGCTTCTGGCAAGTTATCTTTTTCAGCCAAATGAATATCTACACTTACACCTTTTTCCGCAAGTACAATACGTACTTGGTGGCTATACATACAGTTAGCACCAGAAAAAAGGGTCATTACAGGGCGCTTATTGGCAGCTACGGCCATGCCTATACCTCCATTAAATAACTAAAACAGCAAAAGGGGCTTAAGCCCCTATTGCAAAATTACCTTTAAAAATGTTCAACCTAATGAACATCTCTCCAGTATTCTTTCTTAAGCATAAATGCCAAGATAAACAGGATAATTAAAAATCCTATTACCTTAATACCTAGCGCTTCCGATTCAAGACGTGAAGGTTCACCCACGTACTCAAGGAAGTTTGTTAAATCACGAGCCGCTTGGTCGTATTCATCTATGCTTAATTCGCCCGTACCATCTGTTTCAGTAGCAATAACTTTAGTCACAGTGTGACCATGCTCTTGTACTTCTTTAGTGATAGGTGTTGGTAAACCTTGTAGTTCTTGAAGAACGTGAGGCATACCTACCGATGGGAAAACAATGTTGTTAACCCCAAACGGACGAGATTCATCTTTATAAAACGATTTTAAGTACGTGTAAATATAATCTGGTGATTTTACACGAGCAATTAGAGTTAAATCCGGCGGAGCCGCACCAAACCATTTTGCTGCATCGTCTTTTGTAATCGCGTTAGTAATATGACTACCTACTTTAGAGCCGTCAAAAATCAACTGCTCTAAACCAACCTCTGTTGGGATACCGATATCACGAAAAGTACGTTCATAACGTTGATACTGCATTTGGTGACAACCAAGACAGTAGTTCATGAACAACTTTGCACCGCGTTGTAAAGATGGTTGATCAGTAAGGTCGTTGTTCGCTTCCATTAAAGGAACCGATGGACCCGCTGCCATAACCATGTTCGGCAACAAGTTTACTGATAAAGCAAATAAACCAATAATAAGCTTCTTCATCATTTCGTTAACCTCTCTGGCAATGGCTTAGTTTTTTCGTTCTTACTGTATACAAACAACAGTACGAAGAACATAAAGTAAGTCACAGTACAGATTTGAGAAATAATCGTTTTCATATCAGTTTGTGGAGTTGCACCCACCCAACCTAGAAGAACGAAAGTTACAACAAAACCTGCAATGTTCCATTTATGGAAACCACAACGGTAACGAACCGATTTAACTCTACCACGGTCTACCCAAGGTAGTAACGCAAGTACCACAATCGATGCACCCATCGCCGCAACACCGATTAACTTATCAGGGATTGCACGTAAGATTGCATAGAATGGCGTAAAGTACCAAACCGGGAAAATATGCTCAGGTGTTTTAAGTGGGTTAGCTGCCTCGAAGTTTGGACCTTCTAAAAAGAAGCCATTCATCGCTGGCATAAAGAACACAACCCAACAGAACAATATTAAGAAACCAACCACACCCACAATATCTTTAACTGTGTAGTAAGGGTGGAACGGTATCGCATCAACAATATCTTTCTTGTCAGTGTAATACTCATGAAATTTAAATTTAGGCTTATCTTCTTCAGCTACTGAGCCTTTCTTACGTTTAATCTCAATACCTTCAGGGTTATTTGAACCCACTTCGTGTAGAGCAACAATGTGTAAGAAAACTAAGATTACGATAACCAATGGTAGTGCAATTACATGTAATGCAAAGAAGCGGTTAAGCGTTGCACCTGATATTACATAGTCACCACGGATCCAAAGTGTTAAGTCATCACCAATAACCGGAATAGCCCCGAATAAGGAAATGATTACCTGTGCACCCCAGAACGACATTTGCCCCCATGGTAATAAATACCCCATGAATGCTTCAGCCATTAGCGCTAAGAAAATAAACATACCAAATAACCACAGTAACTCACGTGGTTTTTGATAAGAACCGTAGATCATGCCACGGAACATATGCATATATACAACGATGAAAAACGCTGATGCACCAGTTGAGTGCAAGTAACGTAATAACCAGCCATATTCTACATCACGCATGATGTATTCTACTGAAGCGAATGCGCCTTCAGAAGACGGAACAAAGTTCATCGTTAACCAAATACCTGTTAGGATTTGGTTTACTAGTACCAACATGGCTAATGAGCCAAAAAAGTACCAGAAGTTAAAGTTTTTAGGTGCTGGATACTGTGCAATATGCATGTTCCAAACACGTGTCATTGGGATACGGTCGTCTATCCAACCAATAATCTTACCAAACATTAGGCTGCCCCTTTTTCTTCGCCCACTAAAATAGTGGTCTCATCAAGAAAAGTATAAGGTGGTATCTCTAAGTTTAATGGAGCAGGTACCGATTGAAATACACGGCCAGCCATATCAAATTTAGAACCATGACATGGGCAATAGAAGCCATCATCGGTTCCTTCAACTTTCTCACTAAAGTTACCTTGGAAAAAGCCAGGTGAACACCCTAAATGCGTACAAATACCTACAGCCAGAAAGATTTCTGGACGTAATGAACGGTAATCATTTGTTGATGATTCTAATTGTTGTGGCTCTTGCGAATGCGGATCACGAAGTTGACCTTCATGTTCTTTCATTTGCTCAAGCATTTTTGGGGTCCGTGATACAACCCATACAGGTTTACCACGCCACTCGACACGTATTAATTGTCCCGGTTCAAGTTTGCTGATATCTACTTCTACAGGCGCACCCGCAGATTTAGCTCGCTCACTTGGATTCCAAGACGCAATAAAAGGAACAGCAGCCCCAGCCGCACCAACACCACCTACAACAGAGGTAGCTATGGTTAAAAAGCGACGTCGGCCATTGTCTACAGGCGCATTGCTCATCCACTTATCTCCACTATGATTCTCAACACTTGCTATATTGAGAACATCAGTTACAGCAGGTTAATTATTCGAATTTTTAAAATAGAAGCGATCATAATTAAAACCCTTGATTAAAACAAGGTTATTCAAAGCCCTATGCTCGAATAAAACTAACTTGATCAAAATTTGATTAAGTAAGCTCGAGAATAAAGCCGAACGACTATAATAACGCTTCTGTAAAAACAATATACTGACCAAGATCAACACCACTAAGAGGAAACAGTAAAAACTGTACATAGTGCGGTTAAACTCACTCATTTTACTTCAATGCCAATTGTAGCAAAAAATTCCACCAATTAACTGATGGATTTAAACTAATTACGATAATTATTTAACTTTTTTGCAGCTATCTGAGTGTTTTTTAACTTTCGTTTGATTAATACGCAGTTATTAATCAATTTGATCATCATTAATTACTGCAATCACCCAGTATCACCGTCGATATAAATAACTTTATATTAAGTTGCAAATGTAAACATTTTGATTTGAAAACAAAAAACCCAGCATAAGCTGGGTTTTTGAATTCTTGATAACGTATAGATTAACGTTTTGAGAACTGTGGACGCTTACGCGCTTTCTTAAGACCCACTTTCTTACGTTCAACTTTACGTGCATCACGTGTAACAAAACCTGCTTTACGAAGTTGTGAACGTAATGATTCGTCAAACTCCATAAGTGCACGAGTGATACCATGACGGATAGCACCAGCTTGACCAGTTGTACCACCACCAGAAACGGTGATGTAAAGGTCAAATTTTTCAGTCATATCAACTAGCTCAAGAGCTTGATGAACAACCATGCGTGCTGTTTCGCGACCAAAATACTCTTCTAGAGAGCGTTTGTTGATTACGATGTTACCAGTGCCTGGGCGTAAGAATACGCGAGCACTTGAACTTTTACGACGACCTGTACCGTAGTATTGATTTGCCATGATGGTGCTCCTTAAATGTCTAGAACCTGAGGCTGTTGTGCAGCATGGTTGTGCTCAGTACCTGTGTAAACTTTAAGTTTACGGTACATAGCGCGGCCTAAAGGACCACGTGGCAACATGCCCTTAACAGCCTTCTCGATGATCATTTCAGGCTTTGCAGCTTGAAGTTTATCAAAAGTAGTAGACTTAAGACCACCTGGAAAACCAGAGTGTGAATAGTACACTTTGTTTTTGAATTTGTTACCAGTTACAGTAACTTTTTCAGCGTTGATAACGATGATATAATCACCAGTATCTACGTGCGGTGTATATTCAACTTTATGCTTACCGCGTAGGCGATGAGCGATTTCAGTAGCGATGCGACCTAAAGTTTTACCTTCAGCGTCAACTACGTACCAGTCACGTTTTACTGTTTCTGGTTTAGCAACAAACGTTTTCATTTATAAAAATCCAATGTTTTTCAATTAAAACCACAAGTAGTTAATATTAACTACTGCTCTAAGTTTGCTATAACCCCTTCGAGTTTTAGACTTTTGCGCCGCTCACAAGTGGCTAGACTATATGAGGGCATAGAACGCAACGTGGCAGACGCGGGAGTATACCAGCACTTAAAACACATTGCTACTCGCCGGTTGTTTTTTCCACAAGAAATTTTAGAAATAAGAAGTACTATATATGCACCTCTTATTTTTAATGGCTAACCTATTACACTTTTACCTACTAATTTAAACCAAATGCTCTCTAGCTAAATACTCTAGAGACTGCATTTCTTGCAAACGGCTTATACAGCGCTTAAATTCAAAGTTTAAATTACCTTGGGTATAAAGTTCGGTAATAGGTTTTTCAGCCGATATAATTAAAGTTACATGGCGCTCGTAAAATTCATCTACTAAAGCAATAAAGCGTCTAGCGGCATCATCATTAGTTTGCCCAAGCTGTTTTACGTTAGAAATAATCACCGTATTATATAAGCGACTAATCTCCATGTAATCAACCTGACTACGCGCTGTTTCGCATAATTCACTAAACTCAAACATCACCACGCATTTAGCTACTTTTCGCGTTTTGATTAAACGACCTTCTATCTCTATCGGCTCATCTAATTGTCCAGGCTCTGACGATAGCTTATCGAAGTATTCAAATAAGTTTTTATCCGCTTCTTTATCTAACGGACTATGAAAAATTTCGGCTTGCTCTAGAGTACGCAACCGATAATCAATACCTGAGTCTACATTAACTATTTCTGTATTGAGCTTAACCAGTTCTATAGCAGGGACAAAGCGGGCACGCTGCAAGCCATTTCTGTAAAGCTCATCAGGCACTATATTAGATGTAGCAACAAGTACTATACCCCGTGCAAATAGCGCTTCCATTAAGCCACCTAGCAACATAGCATCGGTAATGTCTTGAACAAAAAACTCATCAAAACAAATTATGTCTGTTTCAGCTTTGAAAGTGTCGGCTATTTTTTCTAATGGATTAGCCGTATTGTTTAGTTTTTTAAGCTCATTATGCACTCGGTGCATAAATCGATGAAAGTGCACGCGCATTTTACGTGTGCCTGGTAGTGATTCGTAAAAAGTGTCAACTAAATAAGTTTTACCACGCCCTACTCCACCCCAAAAGTACAAACCTTTTATAGGCGCAGGTTCATCTTTACTAAATAACTTAGCAAAAAAACCTTTTTGTTTTGGCTTTGCCTGAGTTAGGTCATCGTATAGACGTTGTAAATGGCGCACAGCATTTTCTTGTGCTGCGTCGTGTACAAAGTCATCTCGCTTTAAGTCTTGTTGGTATGTTTGCCAAGGAGTCATATCTATTTACAGTTAAAACACAGTTTAATTTGCAAAGCATATTAACACGCATCATAACTCGGGGTATATTACACTTAGTATGATTTATAATTGAATCGGCATTCGTTAGTTATTTTCCCAAAGGGGTAGTTTTTATGGGCACAGTTATGTGGGTAGGTTTAATTGTTATTGCTGCTGTTGTAGCATTTTTTATTGGCGCATTTGTTACTAAAAAACAATTCAAACAAGATGAATTAAAAGAGCAGGCAGAGCAAGCTGAAAATGCGTTAGAGCAGTATCGTCAAGATGTAGCTGATCATTTAGCGAATACTGGCAAGCTCGTAAATAAAATGAAAGAAAACTATGATCAACTGCTTAGTCACGTTGAAGAAACAAACCAACTTCTTCTAGAAGATAGAAATAAAGCACCAGCAGAACCTTATTTTTCTAAAGAAACAACAGAACAACTACAAGCGTCTTTAAAAGAGCGTCGTTCAGATCGTTCTTCAGCCGCAGCGCAACCAGCTGATTATGTATCGGGTGAATCTGGTTTATTTGCTGGTCAAAATAAAGTTTCAGAACATTCTAAAGTATCTTGATGAACTTTTTTTAGACCCCATAGTCTTTAGATATAACAGCTTTGTTGTTTTATCTTAATAAACCAAAAAGGGCTGCTTTTAAAGTAGCCCTTTTTGTTTTTGCTTTATCTTAAGTGGAGTTACCCCTGACTATGAAAATGAAATTATCACTTATCAGCGCAGCTATTTTATCTACAAGCTTATTAATGAGCCCTGTAGCGTCTTATGCAAAAATGCCAATTGCAGTAAATGGTCAACAACTACCCACTCTTGCCCCCATGCTAGAGAAAATATCTCCTGGTGTTGTAAGTATCCAAGTTTCAGGCTCTAAAGAAGTACGCCGCCGTGCAGATCCTCTCGAATACTTTTTTGGACAGCAACAGCCTCGCAGTCAAAAACGCCAATTTAGTGGATTAGGTTCTGGGGTCATTATTGATGCTGATGAGGGCTATGTAGTGACTAATAACCACGTAATACAAGACGCCGAAAAAATGGTAGTTACTCTCGAAGATGGCCGTGAATTTGAAGCAACTAAAATTGGTACTGACACAGAATCAGACATCGCTCTTTTACAAATAGACGCTGATGACTTAACTGAAATCAAACTCGCAAACTCAGATAATTTACGAGTGGGTGACTTTGCTGTCGCTATTGGTAACCCATTTGGCCTTAGCCACACAGTTACATCAGGTATTGTTAGTGCCCTTGGTCGAAGTGGTTTAAACATTGAGGGCTACGAAGATTTCATTCAAACCGACGCAGCTATTAACCAAGGTAATTCTGGCGGTGCCTTAGTTAACCTCAATGGTGAGTTGATTGGTATTAATACCGCTATTTTAGGTGCTTCTGGCGGCAACGTGGGTATTGGTTTTGCGATTCCATCTAATATGATGAAAAATCTAGTCGATCAAATTATTGAACATGGTGAAGTGCGTCGAGGCTCGTTAGGCATTTCTGGTCGTCCACTTGATGCTGGACTTGCAAAAGCACAGCAACTTGATGTCAAACAAGGTGCTTATGTAATGCAAGTAATGGACGACACTGCCGCAAGTAAGGCTGGAATTGAAGCTGGTGACGTTATTGTTAGCATAAACGGTGGCGACATTAGTGGCTTCCATGAACTACGTAGCAAAATTGCTACGCTAGGTGAAGGCCGTGAGATAAAACTAGGCATTTACCGCGATGGTAAAATTAAAACAGTGAAAGTAACTCTTGATGGTGCATCAGGTGTTACAGCGACCGGTGAAGAGCTCCATCCCGCATTCCAAGGCGCGACACTTGAAAATGTACAAAAAAACAGTAATAAAGGTGTTGAGGTTACTTCTGTAGATCCTCGTTCACCTTCTGCCCGTGTTGGCCTTGAAGAAGGCGATATTATTATGCAAGTGAATCGTCAACGAGTAGAAACAATTCGCGACATGAATAAAATCATCGATAGTACAAAAGGTAATATAGTACTTGGCGTGCAACGTGGTCGTGAGTCTATATTTATTTTAATTCAGTAATAAATAGCACTATTAATGTAATAAAAATAACAGTGGCACTTGCCGCTGTTATTTTTTTTATGTCATCATAAAGAGATTGCTCACTTACATAATAAGAAAATCGTGCTGAAACTAATAAAATTTATTCTTCCCCCTTTATTTGCAGGCCTAAGTATTGCTTTTTTAGTGGTTTTTTTCAGCCCTAATATGCGAGCGGCCTTACTTCCAAATGTTCCCCTACCAAGCGCAATGAGTTCGAGTCACCTGAGTTTTTCTGATGCAGTTAAACGAGCAGCTCCTTCTGTGGTTACTATTTTTTCAGAAAGTATTTCCAAAGAACCTCGTTATAAAAGAAAAAACACGGTACAAGAGCTAGGCTCTGGCGTCATCATGTCGCAAGACGGTTACATTCTTACCAACTACCATGTTGTTAATAATGCAGATCAAATTATGGTTATTCTAACCGATGGCAGACGCTTTTTTGATGTACAGCTAATTGGTTTTGATACTATTACTGATTTAGCCTTACTTAAAATAAATGCAGATCACCTTCCGGTAATTCCTGTAAATGATAGCTATGTATCCAGTGTAGGCGATGTTGTACTTGCCATAGGTAACCCGCTTAATTTAGGCCAAACAATCACGCAAGGCATTATTAGCGCAACGGGTAAGCAAAAAATTACAGACAGTCCGTATAATAACTTATTGCAAATGGATGCGGCTATTAATGTGGGCAACTCTGGCGGCGCATTAGTTAACTCCAATGGTGATTTAGTCGGCATTACTTCTGCGCAGTTTAAAACGCGTGAGAACTTGAATATTCAAGGAATATTCTTTGCGGTTCCTTACTCACTTGCTAAAAAAGTAATGGGTAAGCTCATTCGTCATGGTCGCGTTGTGCGCGGCTATTTAGGCTTTGAAGGCACAGCAGTAGATAGTACCGGCAAGGAAGTGAACGACAGCCTAACCCCAGTTACTGGCATGCGTATTACTAATTTAGACCCTTTGGGACCAGCATGGCAAGCTGGCATTGAAGAGCAAGATATTGTTATTAAAATTGCAGGGCTTTCGGTAGCAAATCCACAAAAAGTGCTGGAAGAAATAGGTAATACAGAACCCGGTAAAGAAATAGAATTTGAGCTTTACCGGAATGGTAAAATAGAAAAAATCATGGTGGTGGTAGCTGAGCTTGAAACAAAGCTTTAATAAAAAATAATACCAACTTTCATACATCGTCAATAAAAAGGTCGGATAGCAATTTGCGTATCCGACCTTTTTAAAATAGCTTAGCTAGTTAAATATCTACTTAACTACTTCGACGTTTAATATTTGCACCCAACGCACTTAGCTTATCTTCAATGCGCTGATAGCCTCTATCAACGTGATAAATACGGTCAACAACCGTTTCACCCTGTGCCACTATACCCGTTAAGATTAAGCTAGCTGAAGCCCGTAGGTCGGTTGCCATCACTTGCGCGCCCGTTAAGCTCTCAGTCTCACCACAAATTGCGGTATGCCCCTCTAAACGAATATTAGCACCCATACGCTGTAACTCTGGTACATGCATAAAACGGTTTTCAAAAATCGTTTCTGTAATAGTCGCACTACCATTCGCTACTACATTTAATGCTGTAAACTGAGCTTGCATATCCGTAGGGAAACCTGGGTGTGGAGCTGTTTTAATATTCACGGCTCTCAGTTCTCGGCCGCGCATATCAAGATAAATACTGTCGTTATGCACTTCTAGATGTGCATTTGTTGCGCGTAACTTTTCAATCACAGGCTCAAGAGAATGAAAGTCAGTGTTTTTACAAAGTACTTCACCGCCTGCCATTGCTGCAGCGACTAAAAATGTACCTGTTTCTATTCTGTCTGGTAAAATGCTGTGCTCGCATCCTGCTAAACGCTCAACGCCTTCAACTTCAATGCGGCTAGTGCCTGCACCCGTAATTTTAGCGCCCATAGCAATTAAGCAGTTAGCTAAATCAATTATTTCGGGCTCGCGTGCAGCATTATCAAGTATGGTTTTACCATCAGCGAGGGCTGCTGCCATCAATAGATTTTCGGTAGCGCCTACGCTTACCATTTCCATAAAGATTTCAGCGCCTTTTAAGCGACCGTTTACCTTGGCATTAATATAACCATTTTCAACGTTTATTTGTGCGCCCATGCGCTCCAAACCTTGAATATGTATATCAACAGGGCGAGCACCAATAGCACACCCACCAGGTAAAGACACTTGAGCTTCACCAAAACGAGCAACTAAAGGGCCTAATGCAAGTACAGAGGCACGCATTTGCTTAACTAAGTCGTATGGCGCTAATGTTTTATTAACCGTTGCGCCGTCAATCACTAGCGTATCGCCGTGCCAATTAACATCAGCGCCTAGAGTTTTTAATAAGGCTTCAGTGGTCACTATATCGCGAAGGCGCGGTACATTAGTAAATGTACTTTTTCCATCAGCTAATAATGAAGCAAACAAAATAGGAAGTGCGGCATTTTTAGCGCCAGAAATAGTCACTTCACCAGCAAGTGAAGTACCACCTTGAATTACAAATTGATCCATTAAGAGGCCCTATTTATTGCGGTAAAATAAATTTTTGTTCACGCTTCCACTCTACAGGAGTAAATGCACGAATAGATACTGCGTGAATTGTGCCATCTGAAATTGTATTCATTAATGGGCCATAAACTAGCTGCTGCTTTTTAACTCGGCTTAAACCGTCAAAGCATTCACCTACTGCAACAACTTCATAATGACTACCATTGGCTTTTACATGTACTTCAGCTAATTGAAGTTCTTCGCGTAATAATGTTTCGACTTGGCTAGTTTCCATAACTCTCACTCAAATAGGGTTGTAACCTGACCCAATTGCATTAAATTTTGCAATTGCTCAGGTAGGTTTTGCAATTCAAGGCGAATGCCTTGCTGCTTTAATTCTGCAAAAGAGTGAATTAACCAAGCTAAGCCCGCTGTGTCAACCCTAGATACACCACTTAGGTCGAAATAGATGATTTTATGCTTGGTTAATAGCTTGTTGTTCAGAAGCTGTTCATCGCCAATTGAATTTCGAGTAAGCTCACCGTTTACTCGAAAATGTTGTCCATCAACTTGGCTTATTGCCAATTTAGTCATTCGAGTTACTGCCTCTAAACTGAACTGGTAGCTGACTCTTTTGCTCTAAAAGGTTACTTACATTATCAATACCTTGCTGACGCAAAATACCTTGTAGCTCACTTTGTTTTGCGTCTAGTAAACTAATACCTTCAGCAATCATATCGTACGCGCGCCATTCACCGTCACGGTCTTCGCGTACTTTAAAATCGATTCTGATATCAGGTTTACCATCTTCAATAATTTTAGTTTTAACGACAACGACATCTTTGCCTTTAAATGCTTGTTCTGCACCAAACTCAACTTTCTGGTTTGTATATTGAGTGAATACACCTGCATAAGTAGCAACTAAATACTCTCTAAACACACCAATAAAGCGTTGAATTTCTTTAATTGCTTTGGCTTTTTCAGCTTCGTCGGTAATTGCACGTACTTTAGATACTTCACTACCTAGTACGCGAAGTGCTGCATATTTGTAGTCGATATAAGGCATTAATTCTTCTTCAACGATTACGCGAAGATGCTCTTGATTTTTAACAATTAATGGCTGATCTTTTTTAATACGTGCAAATGTATTATCGGCAACTTGGCGTACCATTTTATTTGGATCAACCAATTTAACATCTGCTGCACTTACGCTTTGAGTTAGCGTCATTGTGCCAATTGCTACAATAGCTAAAAACTTTTTCAACATAATAATTACTCACTACCTTGGTTGAATAAAAACTGCCCGATTAATTCTTCAAGTACAATGGCAGACTTAGTATCAGTAATTGAATCGCCATCACCTAGTGCTTTACTTTCCACACCAAACAAATCGTCAATTGCTTCATCTTGCTTGTTTTCAGTCACTGTTTCGCCTAAACAACGTTGTTTAGCCGAATCTGGAGAAATGACAGGGTGAATACCTAAGTACTGCTCACCTAAAATACCCGACGTTAAAATAGAGATTGAGCTTGTGTCTGAAAAACGACATAAATACTGTGCATCAATGGTCATGTTTACCACTGGTAAAAACTCTTGTGGGTGTACATAAATTGATTCAACACGACCAATTACAACACCACCTACTTTTACCGGCGCACGCGCTTTTAATGAGCCAATGTTTTCAAACTTGGCATTAAGCGTATATGTTTCGCCAGAGCCACTAATACCTGAATTGGCAACTTTAAGTGCGAGCATCGCAAAAGCTAAAATGCCAAGTGCTACAAAAAAACCAACTAAAATTTCTAATTTCCGTGAATTCATTATCTATACCCTATTAGCTGGTAAACATTACCGCTGTCAAAATAAAGTCAAAACCTAAAACTGCTAATGACGAATGAACAACCGTTTCGGTGGTTGCTTTGCTGATCCCTTCTGAGGTCGGCACACAGTCATATCCTTTATAAAGCGCAATCCAGGTCACCACTATGGCGAATACAAAACTCTTAATAATACCGTTTAGTATGTCTTGCTGAAACGACACTTGTGATTGCATGATTGACCAAAAACTACCTGTATCAACCCCCAGCCAATCTACGCCCACTAAATGAGCGCCTATGATTGCTACGGCTGAAAATATCAATGCAAGCAATGGCATGCTTATAAAACCCGCCCAAAAGCGCGGTGCAATAATACGTTTTAGCGGATCGATTGCCATCATCTCAAGTGATGAAAGTTGCTCTGTTGCTTTCATTAAGCCAATTTCAGCAGTCAATGCGCTACCTGCGCGTCCTGCAAATAGTAATGCAGTAACAACCGGGCCCAGTTCTCGCAATAAACTCAGAGCCACTAACGGCCCTAAACTATCCTCAGCGCCATAACCAACTAATACTGTGTAACCTTGTAGAGCCAACACCATGCCGATAAACAAACCCGACACCATAATAATCAGTAACGATTGCGAACCCACCATATAAAGTTGGCGAACAAGTAACGGTGTGCCTTTTTTAAAATTAGGAACATGCGCAAGCGCACTAAACAGCATATAAGCCGAACGGCCAAGAGCCGCAAAACGTCCTAGCGTTTTATGCCCTAGCTTTTGAAATAAATCCAACATTATGCTTTTTCTCCAAGTAGTTCGTCTGCATAAGCTTGAGCCGGAAAATGAAATGGTACTGGACCATCCGACAAGCCTTTTAAAAACTGTTGAACTAAAGGAGATTCATGATTGCGCATTTCATCAGGAGTACCACAACCAATTACACCTTGATCGGCGATAATTATAACGTGATCGGCAATACTCATTACCTCTGTCACATCGTGTGTCACAATTAAAGACGATAAACTCAATACTTCGTTAAGCGACTTAATTAGCTTAACCAATACGCCCATCGAAATAGGATCTTGTCCTGCAAATGGCTCATCGTACATGATTAGCTCAGGATCAAGTGCTATAGCCCGCGCAAGTGCAGCACGCCTTGCCATACCGCCGGACAACTCAGAGGGCATTAAATCTTTAGCGCCACGTAGCCCAACCGCTTGCAATTTCATTAATACAACTAATCGAATAAGGTCTTCACTTAGCTTTGTGTGCTCTCTTATAGGAAATGCAATATTGTCAAATACCGACATATCAGTAAACAGCGCACCACTTTGAAAAAGCATGCTCATTTTAGTACGTGCTTCGTATAACTCTTTACGAGACATTTTAGGAATGCTGCCACCTTCAAATAAAATATCACCTGAATCTGGTTTAAGCTGACCACCAATTAAACGCAACATAGTGGTTTTGCCAATTCCGCTTGGCCCCATGATCGCAGTAATTTTACCTTTAGGAACGCTAAAACTCATATTTTTATATATAGTTCTATTGCCTCTCGAAAAGCTAACATCCTTGACTTCTACTATTGATTGCGACAAGTCGCTCTCCATAAAAATGTTCACTAGTGCACCTATTTTAAAGCTTTTTTGTCAAAGATGGAAAAAACAATTCGTAAGATTTTGTAATACACCCATGAAAAGGATTATAAGACTCGCTCAAAACAGCTTAACCCCGGCTTAAATTTTTAAATTAGCTGTTTAAAAGCAGCATTGTTACCTAGTTGACCTTACTCTTTTATTTATACTTTCATCTTGGCTTTTGTTACTATTCGCGCCATCCGTATTTTGTATAACTGGCTTAACACAATGGTTACCTCGTTTGTTATTTTAATTCTTGGTTTTGCAGCTCTTGTTTGGAGTGCAGACAGGTTTGTTTATGGCGCTGCGGCTCTTGCTAAAAACTTTGGTGTACCTACACTTATTGTTGGTTTAACCGTGGTAGCTATGGGCTCTTCAGCACCCGAAATGATGGTTTCAGCCTCTGCCGCTCTGGCTAACAAAACCGACACAGCGGTTGGCAATGCTGTTGGCTCTAATATTACAAACATTTTACTTGTGTTAGGTATCACTGCTCTATTTCGCCCTCTTTCAGTTTCATCAAGTACATTAAAACGTGAAATGCCATTAGTGATGCTCGTATCTTTAGCTACTTGGTATGTGTTCTCAGATAACTACTTTTCATTTAATGAAGGTGTTGCACTTTTGGTTGGCTTTATCGTATTCATCGGTGGGTTAATTATTGTATCTATGCGTGCAAAAAACCAAGATGACCCATTTGTCTCAGAAGCCTGCGACGATGTACCAAACGATGTACCTACGAAAAAAGCGGTATTTTGGTTAGTTGTCGGCATGATACTCCTACCTGTTAGTTCTCATTTTTTAATAGGTTCGGCTGTCGATATTGCTAAATACTTCGGCTTAAGCGACCTAGTCATTGGCTTAACAATTATTGCCATCGGTACTAGTTTGCCTGAACTTGCCGCTTCGGTTGCAGGTGTACTTAAAAATGAAGATGATTTAGCACTAGGTAATATTGTTGGCTCAAACATATTTAATATTCTAGCGGTATTACCACTTGCCGGTATTATTAACCCTTCTGCCATTGACCCATCATTAGTAAGCCGAGACGTATTAATTATGATTGGCGCAACACTTGCTCTTATTATTATGTCATTGAACTTTAGAGGCACCCAACGTATCAATAGAGTAGAAGGCGGCTTATTGCTAATAGCGTTTTTGGGTTACCAAGGGTATATTTTTAGTCAAGTAGGGTAAATGATGGCAACGCTAAATTTTATTGAACAAGGCCTGCGCGTTTTAGATGTTGAGCGCCAAGCACTTAGTGATATTGCACAATATGTAGATGAAAATTTTCATAACGCGTGCCAATTAATGTACGACTGCGAAGGCCGTATTATTGTCATTGGTATGGGTAAATCAGGTCATATTGGCAATAAAATAGCGGCAACCCTTGCAAGTACTGGCAGTCCAGCATTTTTTGTTCACCCTGGTGAAGCAAGTCATGGTGATTTAGGTATGATCACTAAAAATGACGTGGTTATGCTTATTTCTAATTCAGGGGAGACCAGCGAAGTTTTAAATATCATTCCGGTTTTAAAACGACTTGGTGCCAAAATGATATCGATGACTGGCAATACGCAATCAACCATGGCGACCCTTGCTAATGTACATGTGTGTATTAAAGTAGAAAAAGAAGCCTGTTCATTGGGTCTAGCTCCTACATCAAGTACCACTGCAACGCTTGCGATGGGCGATGCCATGGCAGTTGCATTATTAGAAGCTCGCGGGTTTACAGCTGATGACTTCGCGCTATCTCACCCAGGTGGTAGTTTAGGCAAGCGTTTATTACTTACTTTAAAAGATGTTATGCACAGCGGCGCAAATACACCTATTATTAGCGTTTCACAAACAGTTAAAGACGCCCTCATTGAAATGTCTGCTAAAGGTTTAGGTATGACAGCCATTGTTGATGAAAATCAGCAGCTCGTGGGATTATTTACCGATGGCGATTTGCGTCGTATTTTAGAGCAAAGAATTGATATTCATACAACACAAATAGATGTTGTTATGACTAAGTCATGCACTACGGCTACACAAGATATTTTGGCTGCTGAAGCGCTTAATATTATGGAACACAAACGTATAAATGGCTTAATCGTCGTCAATGATAAAAACCAACCTATTGGCGCATTAAACATGCAAGACCTATTAAAAGCAGGAGTGTTATAAATGCAATTTGAAGAACTCTATCAACCGCTGAGCGATGATGCAAAAGCACGCGCTAAAAAAGTAAAGCTACTTATATGCGATATTGATGGTGTATTTTCTGATGGCCGTATTTATCTTGGTAATCAAGGTGAAGAGCTAAAAGCATTTAATACAAAAGATGGTTTTGGCATTAAAGCGCTTATAAACAGTGGCTTTGAAGTGGCTGTAATTACTGGTCGTCATTCACAAATAGTGCAACAACGTATGAGCAGCTTAACCGTACAGCATATTTATCAAGGCCAAGAAAATAAGCTCATTGCCTATCAAGAATTAAAAGACAAACTCAACCTTAGCGATGAACAAATTGCTTATATCGGTGATGATGGTCCTGACATGCCCGTTATGGAATTAGTCGGCTTTGCTGTTGCAGTAAATGATGCCCATCCACTTATTAAACGTTTATCACACTATGTAACGCAAATGCCTGGCGGCTTTGGTGCAGTAAGAGAGCTCACCGACTTACTTATGCTTGAAAATGGTAAAGCATTGACTACACAAGGCACTAGTTCATGAATGCAGCGCGCATAATATTAAGCGTTTTATTCATTAGCTGTATGGTTTGGCTTTGGTACCCTTATTTTACACAAACAAATATTGTACCTCAGACTGAGCCTGAAGTTATTGCCAAGCCTGATTACATAGCCATAGAACTCAAACAAACAGCCTATGACGAACAAGGTAAAATTAGCCACAAAGTCACTGCGGCTAAAATGGAGCTATATCAACAATTAGGTTTTACGTTTTTTGAAAAACCTATTTTTACTTTATATAACGAAAAGCAAACGTGGCAAATAAATGCAGACGAAGCAACATTATACGAAGACAAACAATTAATTTTAGAAGGCAATGTGGTTGCCAAAAATTTAACCGATAACGCCATGATAGACAAAATCAATGCTGATAATATTCAGGTAGATATAAAGCTATTAACAATGCGTTCGGAGCAACCCGTTATCATCACTGGACCCAATTTAAAAATCACTGGTAAAGGCCTAGAAGCCGACTTAAAAACCGAAGTGATAAAACTAATTAACCATACGCGAACCATATATTATGACCAATAAAATATTAAAATCACTTATTATTCCTACACTTATACTAGCGTTTAATAGTAGTGCTGCAGAACAAAACACGCAACCGACTGCAAATCAAATTTCAATAAGCGCCGATAAGCAAGAAGGTCAATTAAAAGCTAATGTCGGGATTTTTGAGAAAAACGTTGAGATTATTCACGGTAATCGCCGTATCACAGCCGACCGCTTAGAAGTACATAAACGCGATGAACTTGGCGATAATAAACAATTATTAATTGCTACAGGTAGCCCTGCGCACTTTGAAGAAAAGCAATCAGATGGCACGACTATGAGCGCCAGTGCTGACGAAGTACGTTATGATGTATCTAAGCGTTTTTTAACGCTTGTTGGTAATGCACAAGTATCGCAAGCGGGACAAAAAATAAATGCTAAAAGCATTACCTACGATATAGAGCAGCAGCTAATCAGTGCCGAAAAAGATGAAAACTCAACTGACCGCGTTCACACAATTTTAGTGCCAATCGAGACTAAAAAAAGTAAAAAAAGCGACAAAGGTCAACCATGAGTACATTAAAAGCAGAGCTATTAGCAAAGAGCTATAAAGGCCGTGAAGTTGTAAAAAACGTCGGCCTTGAAGTCAAAGCTGGCAGTATTGTTGGCTTACTTGGCCCTAACGGCGCAGGTAAAACCACCACGTTTTATATGATAGTAGGACTTGTACCTAGCGACAAAGGTAAAATATCGATAGACGATAACGATATTACTCTTTTACCTATGCATAGTCGTGCTAGATTAGGCATTGGCTACTTACCGCAAGAGTCTTCAATATTCAGAAAGCTGACTGTTTATCAAAACTTAATGGCCATTTTAGAAACGCGCAAAGAGTTAAATAAACAAGCTAGAGAAGACACTCTCGATAAATTATTAGATGAATTTAGCATACAACACATTCGTGATAGCCAAGGTATGGCATTGTCAGGTGGCGAACGTCGTCGTGTTGAAATAGCACGTGCGCTGGCAGCAGATCCTAAATTTATATTACTGGATGAACCATTTGCAGGTGTTGACCCGATTTCGGTATTAGACATAAAGAAAATAATAGAACATCTTAAAAATCGTGGGATTGGTGTATTAATTACCGATCATAACGTAAGAGAAACCCTTGATGTTTGTGAAAAAGCCTACATTGTTTCTCATGGGGAGCTGATTGCATCAGGTACTCCAGAACACGTATTAAATGATAAAACAGTACGCGATGTTTACTTAGGCGAGCAATTTAGGCTGTAACATTTACGCCATGTCTTTAAGCATCTGCTAGTATTAATTATAACAACATAAAAGGATTGTTAGAGATACATGAGGCAATCACTACAGCTGCGCATGGGCCAGCAACTTACAATGACTCCACAGCTGCAACAAGCTATTCGTTTGTTGCAACTCAGTACATTGGATCTCCAGCAAGAAATACAAGAAGCTCTCGACAGCAACCCGCTATTAGAGGTTGAAGAAGCAGACTATTCAGAAGACGCTGCAGGTAAAAACGAGCAAAAAGCAGATACAGATGACATAACTGTTAGCGCATCTGCCGATGATGTTCCAAGCGAATACGAACAAGATAGTGGTGAAGCACTTGCAAAAGACACGCTAAGTGACGACATGGCTATGGATGTTAGTTGGGATGAGTACATGAGTGCCGCCCCAGCAGCATCATCGGGTCCGATGCCTGAAGACGAATCAATATACCAAGGCGCCTCTACTGAAACGCTCCATGAGTATTTAATGTGGCAGTTACAACTAACGCCATTTAGCCCTACAGACGAAGCTATTGCTATTGCTATTGTAGAAGCCGTCGATGATTCAGGTATTTTAACACTAAGCTGCGAAGAGATTTTAGAAAGCTTTAATCAAGAAAACGAAGATGATAACGAAGTCGAACTTGATGAAATTGAAGCTGTATTAAAACGCATCCAACTGTTTGATCCTGTTGGTATTGCTGCACGTAGTTTACAAGAGTGTTTATGTATTCAGCTTAACCAGTTTGATAAAGAAACACCTTACATTAATGAAACAAAAATGATTTTAACCGAGCATATTGATTTATTAGCTGCTCGTGACTATCGTACATTAATGAAGAAAACCAAGCTCAAAGAAGAAGAGCTTAAAGAAGTAATGACATTAATACATACTCTTAGCCCTAAACCTGCAGATACTATTGTAAGAGAAGAATCTGAGTATGTTATTCCAGACGTGTCAGTTAAAAAAATTAAAGGCCGCTGGGTTGTTGAATTAAACCCAGATAGCATGCCTAAAATTCGTGTTAATAGCCAATACGCTGCAATGTCTCGCACTGTAAAATCCAGTGGTGACAGCCAGTTTATTCGCTCGCATTTACAAGAAGCTAAATGGTTTATTAAAAGCTTAGAAAGTAGAAACGACACGCTATTAAAAGTAACAAATTGTATTGTTAAACAACAACAAGGCTTTTTTGAACACGGTCCTGAAGCCATGAAACCAATGGTTTTAAATGATGTTGCTGAAATGGTAGAAATGCACGAATCAACAATTTCGCGCGTAACAACCCAAAAGTATATGCATACACCCCGTGGTATATTTGAGCTTAAATACTTTTTCTCAAGCCATGTAAGCACCGAAAACGGTGGTGAATGTTCATCTACAGCAATCCGTGCGCTTATCCGAAAATTAATCGCAGCAGAAAACTCAGCAAAACCATTGAGTGATAGCAAAATAGCGGATATATTGGCTGAGCAAGGAATTAAAGTAGCGAGACGTACAATCGCAAAATACCGCGAATCTCTGGCTATTCCACCGTCAAATCAACGTAAAAGTTTGATTTAAGACGCAAAAAAAGAGGGTAATGCTTATGCAACTAAACTTAACTGGTCGTCACGTAGAATTAACCGATTCACTAAGAGACTATATTAATACCAAATTTGCGAAGCTAGAAAGACACTCTGATCATATTAATAATGTTCATGTCATTCTCGATGTAGAAAGATTAAATCAAAAAGCAGAAGCCACCATACACGTAAGCGGTGCTGAGTTATTTGCCTCTACAGAACATCAAGATATGTATGCCGCCATTGACTCGTTGATCGACAAGCTCGATCGACAAGTAATTAAACACAAAGAGAAGCTTGCTCGACACTAATATGATGAAATTAAGCTCACTTATATGCCAGGACTGCAGCAAAGCTGCGGTCCTTTTTAATAGCAAAAAAAGAATTTTAGAGTTCATTAGCGAACTTGCTCACGACAAACTTCCGTATTTACCGCAACAAGATATTCTTAATGCTTTAATGAGCAGAGAAAAATTGGGTAGTACAGGTATAGGGCGTGGCATTGCCATTCCTCATGGAAGAATGAGCGGTGCAGAAGAGCCTTTGGCTTTAGTACTCGTTAGCGAAACTCCAATAAATTTTGATGCAATCGATAATCGCCCTGTTGATATTTTCGTCGCACTCATCGTACCAGATGGCGATAACCAGCAGCACTTAAAGACTCTAGCAACCATTGCTGATAAACTAAACAATAAAGATTTTTGTAAACAGTTACGCAGTGCAAAATCAGATACTGAGCTTTACCAAGTTATTGTCAATCAATCATAGTTTTATAAAGGGTGTTAAATGGAGTTAATTATCATAAGCGGCCGTTCTGGTTCTGGAAAGTCGGTTGCTTTACGCGTTGTAGAAGATTTAGGTTATTATTGCGTAGATAATATTCCAGTTAACTTGCTTCCTTCATTAGTTCGCAGTGTGTCTGATAGCTATGATAAAATTGCTGTTAGCATTGATGTGCGGAACATCCCTAAACAACAAGATGAATTTAACGATATTCTTGAATACTTGCCTGGCTTTGCAAAACCTACGTTATTTTATTTAGATAGCGACGATCAAACATTGATCAAACGTTTTTCTGAAACTCGTAGATTACACCCACTATCAATTGACTCGTTGCCTCTTGATTTAGCCATCAAAAAAGAAAAAGAATTACTTGATGTATTAATCACCCGCGCCGACTTTATGATAGATACAACTGATTTAAGCGTTCATCAACTTGCTGAATCTATTCGTGAAAAGATTTTAGGTAAAAAAGATAAGCAACTGATTGTCACGTTTGAATCGTTTGGTTTTAAATACGGTATACCAAAAGAAGCAGATTACGTATTTGATGCACGCTTTTTACCCAATCCACATTGGGAACCTGAATTAAAACCTTTAAATGGGTTAGATCAACCTGTTAAAGATTATTTGGCCAATCACAGCATAGTGCAAAAATTCACATGGCAAATTCAAACATTTGTACAAACATGGTTACCGCACTTAGAGCGAAATAACCGCAGTTATTTAACCATTGCCATTGGGTGTACAGGCGGACAACATCGCTCTGTATATTTAGCGCAAACTATCGGTGAAAGTTTTGCAATGACACATCCCAATGTGAAAATTCGCCATCGCGAACAAGAAAAATAATATAGCTGAATAATCACCTGTTCAGCTTAGGTAGAGTAAGTTATGCATTGTGAAGACACTTTTTTAATAAAAAACAAATTAGGATTGCACGCTAGAGCAGCCACCGTGCTTGCCCAATTGGCAGTGCAGTTTGATGCGACAATTACATTATTTCAAGATGACAAAGAAGCTGCAGGCGATAGCGTACTTGCATTAATGTTACTTGAAAGTAGCCAAGGCAAAGAAGTAAAAGTTGTATGTAAAGGCCCCGATTCTGAGCAAGCTTTACATGCTGTTGGAGAATTAATAGCACAACGTTTTAATGAACAAGAATAAACAGTTATAAAAATAATGCTCGCATTACTAATGCCCCAACTAAAACAGATATATAAAATAAATACGGTTAGTGACGCCAGTTAACTCACCTCTCCCCATAAAGTAATATAAAAATTTATAAAGGACGCCAATGCCTGAAGCTTTTGAACAAGATTACCCACTACAGCAACTAAAACAGGTGACTAAGTCACTCAATAGTGGTCAATTTGTTCAAGTTAGGCGCATGCTCGCAAAAACAGCTCCTTGTGATACCGCATTATTATTAGAATCATCACCGCATAAAATTCGCCGACTCCTTTGGCAGTTGGTTGATCCTGATGTGCAAGGTGATGTTCTTGAAGAACTATCAGAAGATGTTCGTTTAGGCATTATTGCCCAAATGGAACCTAAGCACATTGCAGCCGCAACCGAAGATATGGGCCACGATGACTTAGGTGAAGTATTACGTAGTCTGCCAGACACCGTTTATAAAGACGTTGTTAGCGCGATGGACATTCAAGACCGTGAACGTGCAACACAAGCACTTTCGTATCAAGAGCGTTCTGCTGGCGCGCTAATGAACACCGATACGGTGACCATTCGCCCTGACGTTACGCTTGATGTTGTACTTAGGTATATTAGGCTACGTGGCGAGTTACCAGAAGGTACCGATGACTTGTACGTTGTTGATAAGCATAACTGCTTTATAGGCGCTTTATCGCTGAGTACATTATTAACTAACCCGCCAGAAAAGATTGTTCGCGATTTAATGGATGAAGATTGTGAATCCATTCCAATCTCAATGGATGAAAGTGAAGTCGCGCAATTATTTGAACGTCATAATTGGATATCGGCCCCCGTAGTCGATGATAACGATCAGCTCCTTGGCCGTGTCACTATCGATGACATCGTTGACGTAATCCGCGAAGATGCTGAGCATAGTTTATTGGGCTTAGCCGGCCTTGATGATGAAGAAGATACCTTTGCACCAGTACTAAAAAGCTCTAAAAAACGCTCAGTTTGGTTAGGTGTCAACTTACTAACTGCACTTGCAGCTGCTTTTGTAGCTAGCTTTTTTGAAGGCACTTTAGATGTTTTACCTATTTTAGCTGTACTTAACGGTATTGTCCCTTCTATGGGCGGTGTTGCAGGTAGCCAATCATTAACGCTTGTTATTCGTGGTATTGCGGTAGGTCATATAAATCAAACAAACCAACGTTTCTTGATGATGAAAGAGCTTGCTATTGGCGCGTTAAACGGTGTTTTGTGGTCGTTGTTAATAGCAGGTGTTATTGCCCTATGGCAGTGGGACTTTATGCTTGGTGGCGTACTCGCCTTCGCTATGTTTATGAACTTAGTGGTGGCAGGTGTTGCTGGTGCGAGTATCCCTATTATTCTTAAAAGAATGAATATAGACCCAGCACTTGCAGGGAGTGTGGTGCTAACCACGGTGACAGATATTGTGGGTATATTCGCCTTTTTAGGTACTGCTACTTGGTTGCTGGTTTAAATTAGAAACTTTTGCAAATAACTAAAGTAAAAAACACTTAGGGTAAAGCTGCAACTATGACAACGGGTACCAAAAATAAAAAAGACACACCTAAAAAAACGCCAAAACAAAAAGGCCTATCAATATTAAAAAGTGTGTTGATATATGGTTTCATATTTTTCGTAATTTATAACGCTGTCAATTGGTGGCGACAACCTGTTATGCCAGCAAATCCTCAATTACAATTAATAGATTATAAAGGGCAAAACATTGATTTGTCAGCAATGAGCCAAGATAAACCAACACTTGTCTATTTTTGGGGAACTTGGTGCCCTATTTGTAGTATTACCTCCCCTGCCATAAACGAACTCGCAAACGAGAATAACTACCCTGTCGTGAGTATCGCAATAAAATCAGGCTCGGATCAAAAACTACATGAGTATCTAAATGATCATGGCTACAGTTTTACCACTGTCAACGATCAACACGGTGAGATATTTGCCGATTGGCAAGGGCAAGTCACGCCATCTTATATAATCTTAAAAGATAATAAAATGACGCAAGGGCTAACAGGCATTCAGCCGTTATGGTCACTAAAATTACGTTTGTGGTTATCATCAACGTTTTAAGAAAAAACTAACTGCAAGTATATAGGCACTAAATACGTGCTATCTCAAGAGGGGTTTCTAAAAGCTCGCTCTTTATCACCTACAATAATATAGATAATAAAGAGCAAGGTTTACTTAATTTACGCATGAAAAGGGTTTAAAAACCCTTAGCGTAATTAAACTAATCTACTAGGGCGTGTTGATCTTTGTGGATTGAAATTTGTTCAATCTAGGGGCGATTAAATCGCGGCGCGAGGTTTGTAACCTAGTGGGCTAAGTAAAAACCGAGCAACAAAGAGTTAATCGTCCCTAGAAAGAACCCAAAGGGCAGCGCATGTTTGGTATTTATGCTGCGTTATCGCCTATTCATGGGGAATAACCACACTACATAGGCTCCGCCTTGCCTAAAAACCAAACATACTGCTGCAAATTCACCCACCAAAGATCAACACGCCCTAGTTATTAATAGATTGAATCACTAACGTGTACTTTGACGATTACCGCCTACTTTTGGTTTAGTGTTTGCCTTTTTAAATTGGCTAAAACCGGTATGTCGCGTTAGTGCAGGACGTCCGCCTTTACTGCCACCTTTACCTGCTTTTTCATCACGCCCTTCTTCAGGCACTAAACAGTTAGGCCCTTTACCAATTAAATTAGCTTTACCCATTTTACGCAGTGCTTCACGTATCATCGGCCAACCTGCTGCATCATGGTAGCGTAAAATAGCTTTATGTAATCTACGTTGGCGAGCACCTTTAGGTACTGGAACAACTTCTGTATTGTTTTTTATATTACGTAAAGAGTTCATTTCTGTGTGGTAAATAGTCGTCGCATTAGCCATCGGTGACGGGTAAAAATTTTGTACCTGATCAAGCTTAAAGTCGTTTGATTTAAGCCATAAAGCCATGTTTACCATGTCTTCATCTTTTGTCCCTGGGTGAGCAGATATAAAGTAAGGAATTAAATACTGCTTTTTACCGGCTTCTTTAGAGTACTTATCAAATAATTCTTTAAATTGATCGTACGCACCCATACCTGGTTTCATCATTTTTGATAATGGACCATCTTCTGTATGCTCTGGCGCTATTTTTAAGTAGCCACCTACATGATGCGTTACTAATTCTTTAACGTAACGCGGGTCGCGTACAGCTAAGTCGTAACGAACACCAGAAGCAATCAATACCTTTTTGATACCCTTAACTTCACGTGCTTTTTTATATAAGTCTATTGTTGGCGTATGATCTGTATCCATATGCTTACAAATTTCAGGATACACACATGATAAACGTCTACAGGTACTTTCTGCCTTTTTGCTAGTACAACGCAGTTTATACATATTTGCCGTTGGGCCACCTAAGTCAGAGATAACACCAGTAAAACCGGGTACCTTATCTCTAATCTGTTCAATTTCTTCAATAATTGATTCTTGCGAACGGCTTTGAATAATACGCCCTTCATGCTCCGTAATTGAGCAAAACGAACAACCTCCAAAACAGCCGCGCATAATATTAACTGACGTTTTTATCATGTCGTAAGCAGGAATTTTAGAGTCGCCGTAACTTGGGTGAGGAATACGCTGGTACGGTAAACCAAACACAGCATCCATCTCATGTGTTTCTAATGGGTATGCTGGCGGGTTTACCCAAATAGAACGATCGCCATGTCGCTGAAACAGTGCTCTTGCACAACCAGGATTTGTTTCTTGATGTAGAATACGCGAAGCGTGGGCGTATAAAGGTTTGTTAACACTTACTTGCTCATAAGCAGGTAACTTAACGTAAGTTTTTTCCCATGGCTTAGGTCGCGCAGGCTGAACCATAATTGGTTTTGCAGCTTCTGCCTTTAAGTCTATACCCGCTTGTTTAAATTCAGATTTACTACAGCCAACATCATCAGCGCCGTATGGATTTGGAATAGGGTCGATTTTACCAATTTTATCTATAGCGGTGGAGTCACTTCCACGCCAACCTGGTAAAGGTTCTTTTCTGATAACAGCCGTGCCGCGAATATCTTGAATAGTATCCATTGTTTCGCCTGCGGCAATACGGTGTGCAACTTCAACTAACGGACGCTCTGCGTTACCGTAAATTAAAATATCAGCTTTTGCATCAAACAAAATACTACGACGTACTTTTTCTTGCCAGTAATCATAATGAGCTATACGACGAAGACTCGCTTCAATACCGCCAATAACAATTGGGATACCTTTGTATGCTTCACGGCATTTTTGCGAGTAAATCATTACGGCGCGATCTGGACGTTTACCACCTACGTTATCTGGCGTGTAAGCATCATCGTGGCGCATACGCTTTTCAGCTGTATAGCGATTGATCATCGAATCCATGTTGCCAGCTGTTACACCAAAAAATAAATTCGGTCTGCCTAGTTCCATAAATGCATCTTTAGAGTCCCATGCTGGCTGGGCAATAATACCCACTCTAAAGCCTTGCGCTTCAAGTACACGGCCAATTACCGCCATACCAAAACTAGGATGATCGACGTACGCGTCACCACTAATTATTATTATGTCGCAGCTATCCCAGCCAAGTGCATCCATTTCTTCACGTGTAGTTGGTAAAAATGGCGCGGTGCCATAACATTCAGCCCAGTATTTAGGGTATGAAAATAAGGCGCGCTTAGCTTTGAGTGTGCTCATAATTGTGGCCGTAGAATAACAAAAGGCGCGAATTATACCCTACTAAATTGTTTATATATACAAAGTAGTCAAAGCATATCGCGCCTTAAATTCTAAATCGTTCATTAGCTTAAATAATAAGTTAATCTTTTTAGCGTTTATTTATAAATTCTATTAATTCATTTTCAGGCATGGGTTTAGCATACATAAAACCTTGTACTTCATCGCATCCTAAATCTTTTAAGAACTGGGCTTGCTCTTGTGTTTCGACCCCTTCAGCAATTGTTTTTAAGCCCAATTTAGCACCAAGAGATATAACTAAGGCAGCAATAGCGCCAGTGTCGTCATTTGGTAAATCTTTAATAAATGCACGATCTATTTTCAACCGATCCAAAGGTAAACTTTGAATGTAACTCAGCGACGAAAAACCAGTACCAAAGTCATCAATAGCAACTTCCATTCCGAGTTCTTTTAGCTCGCTTAGCGTACTAATAACCGTTTCCAGCTCATCCATTACTACGCTCTCGGTGATTTCTAATTCTATGTTTTTTGGCTTAACACCATATTTTAACAATGTATTTTTAACAGTTTGCGCATAACCTTTTACTTTAAACTGTGGGACAGACACATTAACTGCAATACAAATTTCTGTGCCCATATTTTCTAGGCGCTTTTGCTGTTGGCAAGCTTGTTCTAATACCCACTGCCCTATATCAACAATTAAGCCCGCATCCTCTGCAAGTGGCACAAACACAGCCGGCGATATATACACGCCATCACTTGCCGGCCAGCGTAATAATGCCTCACATCCAATTAGCGATAAGTCATCTAGTGCAAGTTGAGGTTGGTACCATACCTCTAATTTATTTCGAGCAAAGTCATGACGTAACTGCCTAATAATCCCTATCCGCCAAGCCATCTTATCTTGCATATCAATATTGTAATAAACGCCTTCTTTATGCTTTGCTTTTTTAGCTTGGTCAAGTGCAATATAAGCAACTTTCAGTGTATCAATACCGCTACTTTGAAAGTCTTGTTGTTGGCATAAGCCCACTCTAAAATCGATAGGGAGTAAATGTTCTTCTGCGTAAAATGAAATACCTAATTGCTCATTCAACTTTTTCAAGTCAAATTCGTCTTGGCGAATAATAAAACCAAAAACATCAGCGCCAATACGTGATAGTAATTTAGCTGTTGGGTAATTTTCTCTTAACCTTTGCACAATGCCAATTAATACTTTATTGCCGACCTCTTGCCCTAAGCCGTTATTAATATCTGCAAAATTAACTACATCAAGTAATACAAATACATGATCGTTCACGTGTGGCTTTTGATAACTCACCACACGCTCAATAAAGTTAGTACGATTTGAAATACCAGTAAGCACATCTTTATAAGCAGCATCTCTTAACTTTACAAATAACCTTATGTTATCAAGTGCTACACTTACATTAGTTAAGAAAATTTCAGCAAATTGTAGCTGTGCTTGTAAGGGAATGTGGTCGCACTCTATATATAAAGCCGCTTTTCGATGCTTACTTTTTAATATAAATGTTGAACTTGAGTCTATGTGTTGGTGCTTTGACAAACCAAAACACGACTCAACTTGTTCAAATACTTTGCTATCAACATTAATTAATTTTTTACCAAAATAGCTTTCGTAATGCCCGCAACCACCTAAGACCTGAATAAAATCATCGCCATCTAACTTACTGCAAACAAGCCCTCTAGGTGAACATTTTAAAATAATACTCATGTGCTTGATGATTTCTTTGCATAATTGCTTAACATCAGTAAGTCCTAAAATAGACTTTGATGCTGAAACAATCGTGTTCATTGCATCACTTTGATATTCAAGCTGACATACCTGCTCGTATGAGCGAATAGCGGTTATAAGCGAAGTTACTAACTTAGAACGAGTCAGCTCTGTTTTCGTTTTATAGTCATTTATGTCGTATTCTCGTATTACTTTTTCTTCTGGTGTAATACCTGCTTGCCCTGTTCTTAAAATAATTCTTACATGTTGATTATTTAATTCGTCACGCACCCTTTTTACAACCTGCAAACCGGCATCGTCAGTTTCCATAACAACGTCTAAAAAAATAACCGAAATATTTTTATTTTTAGCTAGCACTTCTATTGCTTCTGCACCCGAATAAGCATCGTGAAATCGCAAGCCAGCCCCTAAAAACTCAACTCCAGACAAAGCTAATTTTGTTACAGAATGAATCTCAGGTTCGTCATCAACAATTAAAATATCCCAAAACTTAGTCTGCTCAACAACAGCATCGTCTTCAAAATCTTGTTCAAAAAATAAAAAATCGTTTTGATCTGACGACATTCGCTCTCCTAAGTAGCAATCAATAAATTATTTTTGGTTTATAATCTAATTCATACTATAGTCGATTAATAAAAAGTTGTTGTATTTCAACTTGAAAAACTAATAAAAGGTGTGCTTATTAAACCATTAAAAATATTAATCAAATGCGTACTGTTATTACTATTAGTATTGGCACTGGTAGGGCTAATACTGCCTCAAAGTTATAGTGTAAATAAAACAATCGAAATTAATGCCAATCTTAAAGTAATAAAGCCGCTTATCACCGACTTTAGCCAATGGCAAAAATGGTCTCCATGGGAAAAAGTAGACCCCAGCATACGTTTTACTTTGGGCGAACCCAGTTCTGGCCTAGGGGCTCATCAGTCTTGGAAAGGAAAATGGGGGTATGGTGAAATGATCATAACTTCGGTAAGCCAAAATAAAGTCAGCTTCAACATACTTTTAAATGCTGAACATATTATTAGAGGTACATTTAACCTTAGCGAGCAAAACGGTATAGTTACGTTAATATGTAATATTAAAGGTCAAACAACTGCTCCTTTAATATCTGGTTACACTGCAATTTTAAGCGAGTACGTACTCAGTAATACAGTTTCACTGGGGTTAAATAACCTTCAAACTGTTGCACAGCTTAGTGATCCACAAAGGATAATGCACAGTCATGACAGTCAAAACAGCACAGGCGAGAATTAATCTTGCCAACATCATCGAATCCTTACTTGGTTATCCTATAACAAAAGTAGGTAGTAACGGTGTACTACCTACTAACGAGCAAAGTTACGATATTAAGGGCCAAATTAAGCCGCTTTATCATATTAACAGTGAAAACTCTGTTTTAGCTCGCGCTCAAAAACGCCAAGATTTATTACTTATTAAACAACAACAAAATATAGAATCAATTTTAGCAATGGCTATGGGGTTTTGCCCTGATGTAGCAAGTAGTAAACAGCCCGATGTTGATTGGGTAGAGCATTTTATAGCTCTGTGTGAAGATACTTCTAATGAATCAATGCAAATTTTATGGGCAAAAATTTTAACAGGAGAAACACTCAATCCTGGTACGTTTTCAATTAAAAGCCTACAAACTTTAAAGCATATGACACAGCGAGAAGCAGACTCTTTGCAAAAATGTGTGTCGCTCTCAGGCTATAACGAAAAAGACGACAGCCACTTTATATTACTCGGCTTTTACAAAAAACCGTCCTTGTTTGATTTGCTACGAAAAGGCAATAAAGTATCTCTAAATTTAGGAAAAACAGGTATTAGCTTTCCTGATATTTTAACGCTCATGGATCTTAATTTACTGTATAGAAAAGAAATTGAATCTGCAGTGCTTAAAGCGGGGCAAGAGCTTACCCTTTCATTTTTATCGCAAAAAGTAACGTTAAAAGCAAAGAGTAGTGATTTGGTATTAAGCTATTACAAATTTACTCAAACAGGTGATGAGCTATCTAAACTCATTAATTTCCCTGTCAATAAGGTCTATAAGCAGTTGATTAATAATGCGCTAGAGGGTGAGTTTGATTTAGCGTGGCACGCAATAAAATAATATGCCACGCTTTGTTTAATTAGAAAATACTAATTAAAAATGAACCTGAATACCCGCAAATGGGCCAGATGCATCAATATCAGTAGTAATATCATCTACATCATCAAGTTCTAATATCATAGAGCGGTAACCGGCTTTAACAGCAACATCTACTGCCAAGTTATCAATAAGTTCCCACGCCACGCCTACTTGGTAATCTTGTACTTTGCTGTCGTCAATAGCCAAAAAGCTACCTTCAAAAAATACACTTAAGCCAGTAAAAGGTAAGCCTGCTTCAGCACGGCCATACGCAAGAGGAACAAAACCAGAGAAGTCTACAGTTTCAGTTTGAGAAATATCTTCTTCTTGATCATCATACGCTACTGTAATTTCACCATCGAACTGCTTAGCGTTTAAACCCAAGTCAATTGAGATTAAATCGTTATCAAAAATCTCATAATAAAAAATATAATCGGTATGTGATAAATCACTAACCGTATTTACTTTTCTACCTTTAGCAAAGTTACTTCCATTAAAGCTAAACGTATCATCAATAACCGCATAACCATTGAGTTCAAGTTCTGTATACTTTAATTTAATATTTGGAACTAGTGGCACTGGGTGCTCAAGCGCCGCGTAGTAACTTACAAAAGTCTCATCTTCAAAATCAAAATCTTGAGATGCATTATTTTTGTAAGAAAATTGGCCATCGTTATCTGACTTCCATCCATCAACACCTACGTATAAACCTAGTAAAGTGTCAGCTTGCGCTGCTGGTGCTAAACATGCCATTGAAAGGGCTGCTGCTAAACAATACTTTTTCATTTTTTATCCTTGAGCTAGTAGTTCGCTAAGTTCGATTAAAGCCGCATTGGCTCTAGAAATATAATTTGCCATAACTAAAGAGTGGTTAGCAACATAGCCAAAACCATTCCCGTTTAAAATAAGTGGGCTCCATACTGTTTCTTGAGTTGCCTCAAGTTCACGTATGATTTGTTGAACGCTTACACGTGCATTTTTCTTTTCAAGTACATCATTAAAGTCATACTCTATCGCTTGTAAAAAGTGTAGTAACGCCCAAGTAGCACCGCGCGACTCGTAAAACACGTCGTCAATTTCTAACCACGGCGTTCTTACTTGTTGCTGCAGTGGAGCAAGGGTTGCTTGTTTATTAGATGAATTACCTGCTAAATCGGTATTCACTTTTTCTTGGCCTACACTGGCGCTTAAACGCTGGCTTAAACTACCTAAACGTTTTTCAGCTTCTTTAAGCCAACTACGTAAGTTATCTGCTCGTGCATAAAATTGACTATCACGCTCATGCTCGTTAGCAATTTGTCCACGATATACCATTAAGTAGTCAATACCTTTTTGGTACTCACCTTCAGCACTTGGCCATGCCCATGCTTCAGAGCTTATATTAAACTGTGGCTGCGCCTTTTTAAGTGCTTCATGTTCCGTAGACTGTGATTGCGAACGGCTAAAATCTTTTCGCATAGAAAGCGATAAATCACGCACCATTTCTAGCGCGCCATATTCCCACGCCGGCATATCATCCATAATAATACTTGGTGGTATTACATCATTTGATAAGTAGCCACCGGGTTTATCTAGTAAGGTATTTGCTACTGTAATTAATGTAGAAGTAGTTACGTAACCCGTAACTATTTTTTCATTACGAAGCTGCGCTTGCTCTTTGGCGTTTGCAACAACATCAAAACGTGAAGGCTCAGTGCTCCAATAAACAGCAATTGCGTAAAATATGATAAGCAGTAAAACAACTATTCCTGCTATTTTTCCTTTGTGTTGCGACATGTGTACTCCTAATGGTGAGCGTGTTGAGTAGATGGTTTTGACTGCGTAGCTTGCGCTTCAAGCGACACGACTTGAGCATTAGTGAACAAGCGATTACCGTCACTAAAATATAGCGTGAGTTTGCGTTCTTGCCCTACTTTTAATGGCTCTTGTGGTTCAAATACCATTAAATGATAACCGCCAGGTTGAAAACTGACACTTTCGTGCGCTTTAATTTCAACTGATTCAACTTGTTGCATTTTCATCATGCCGTCTACATGTGAATGCTCGTGTATTTCAACACGCCCTAAGCCATCAATAGTTGCCTTAGTTAAAGTTGCTGCGGCTCCACTGTGATTTATTAGCGTTAAATAACCTACAGTTGAAGTACTGCCAGGTAAAAACTCTCTAACTTGCGCGTTAGTTATTTCGAGCACAGCCACATCAGAACCATGATCGTGCCCTGAGTGCGCCGCCAACGATGACGAAAAAAAACTAAATATTAATGCAGAAGCCATCGAAAAACATAGTTTCGTCATCATTCTTATCCTTATGAGAACTTTAAATTACAGGCTAAATTTAACATAGTTAACCTATAATAGTCAGTCAAATTAAGGATTAAGAGGCTACTTTTTTGTTATCGGCAACAAGCCAGCACAACACTGCAACAAATAGTAACGGCCATGCAATCATTATAGATCCGAATAAAAGCGCTAAAACAGTCCCTGCTAATGCCACTACACCCGCACCAACTAATCCCATAGTAATTAAAGCCACTACAGCAACTACAGCAACAATTGCGGCCAAAGCACCTACAAGCTCGAGCCCAGCCCAGCTAATATCAGCAATCCATAACGGCAACTGCCAAGAATCAATCTGCACAAACGTTATTAAATCAGTAAACAGTAATAAATAGATAATTACACATACTGCCAAAGCTTTCATAGTAATTCTCCTTATACCAACCGGCTTATATATGAGGTCTCTTTAACGATAAGAAAATTGCGCTATAACTAGGCAAAAATTTTTATATCTAGTTGTTCTACATAAAATTTTCAACAACGTTATAAAGTAATTTAATTTGTTAAATTGTTCAAATATTTATGCCTGTTGGTATTAATACTCTTTATTTTCAAGGCAGCAATGCGCTATAAAATAACCAAGTGCAATTGCAAACGGAAAACTCAAAAACAACAAAATAGTAACTACGCGTGTTGCCCATACAGGAAAGTCCAATCTACGAGCTAAACCACTACAAACACCTGATATTTTTTTATTTAGAGTATCTTTATACCAACCTCGTTGACGATTAAAGCTGTTCATAGCAATCTCCTAAGCAGTGTGTTTTAAATTAGTATTTAAGTTCGCTTTTAAGCGAGCCAGTTCAGCATCAATTTTTTCATTTTTAACTAACGACTCAATTTGGGCACTCGTAGAGCTTGCTGTATCAGTCAGCTCATAAGCCTCTACTTGAGCTTCAATACCTTCAACACGCTGCTCTATTTGTTCAAAACGAGACAACGCATGAGCTACTTTATCGCTTTGTAGTTGCGTACTGATTCGCCCTCTAGCAATAGCAACATTATGACGCTGCATTAACTGAGCTTGCTTAGTTTTGGCCATAGCCATTTTTTGCTGCAGACGCTCACAATCAACCTTAATTTTTGCAATAGACTCTTGTAGTGTTTCTAGTTGAGTTTGCTTATTCTCAATGCTTTCGTTAACGCGCTGCTTTTCAAGTAAGGCAGACTTAGCAAGGTCATCACTGCCCTTCTCAACCGCATGTTCAGCCTTAACTTGCCAAGCTGCTAATTCTGTTTTTTTAGTATCAATTTGACGATTAATTATTTTTTCTTCACACAATAAAGCAGCAGCTGTACTACGACACTCATTCAACGCATCTTGCATGTCGTTAAGCATTAGGTTTAAAAGTTTTTCAGGGTCTTCTGCTTTATCAAGCATAGCCACAATGTTTGATTGAATAACGTCATTTACGCGGTTAAATATTCCCATGGTATTCTCCTGTTGATTTTTAATTAATTTCAACAAGAAGATTCCAAGAGTTGTGCCAAGTCCATCAAAACAAAAATAAAACACTTAAAATCAAGGTGATAAATAATAAGCCATCTAAATTTTAGTGACTTCAAGCTGAACAATATAGAGTGTAATTGGCCAATAAATTATGATTTTGACTAATTTTTAGGATCAAAAAAGCCACTCGAAAGTGGCTTAAATTTAGAATTTTTAAAGCTTAGCTTTATTCTGGTACAAAGCTTAATGCTTTATCCATTACCGATAAATCAGCTTGCTTCCCGTGACCACTTTCAGAAAGGTGGCGCCTAAAGCCTCGTGCACCAGGCTGCCCCTGAAAAATACCGAGCATGTGACGTGCAATATGCCAAAAATTAGCACCCAAACGCATTTCTTCTTCAATGTAGCTGTACATTGAGCGCACTACGTCGTGGCGTGATTGTGTGTTTGCAGCATCACCATAAATTTTCTCATCAACGTCATTGAGCATAAATGGGTTACTGTAAGCTTCACGCCCAATCATTACACCATCGATATGTTGTAAATGTTCTAGGCTCTGCTCAATTGTTTTAACACCGCCATTTAAGCTTAAATCGAGTTGCGGATAATCTTTTTTAAGTTGATAAACACGTAGGTAATCAAGCGGTGGAACTTCACGATTTTCTTTTGGGCTTAAACCATTGAGCCATGCTTTACGAGCATGAATAATAAAGTCATCACACCCTACTTTATGGGACGCTTCAATTAGCGCACATAAAAACTCATACGAATCTTGCTCATCAATGCCAATGCGCGTTTTAACGGTAACAGGAATGTTTACTTCGTTTTTCATTGCTGCAACACAGTCCGCAACTAATTGAGGTTCAGCCATTAAACATGCGCCAAATCGACCATTTTGAACTCTGTCTGACGGGCAACCTACATTTAAATTTATTTCGTCATAACCACGCTCACCGGCTAATTTTGCACATTGCGCAAGCGCTTTAGGATCAGAGCCACCAAGCTGCAACGCCACTGGGCCTTCGTGTTTATTAAAATGTAAGTAGTCGCCTCGACCAAATAAGATAGCTCCTGTGGTTATCATTTCAGTATAAAGCACAGTATGTTTAGTCATTTTGCGATGAAAAGTACGACAATGGCGATCAGTCCAATCAAGCATTGGTGCCACAGAAAAGCGTCTATCCAAAGTACATTTATTCAAAGCAAACCTCAGGGTATTAAAGTTATTAAGCACAGCTTAAAAGGCGCTGCATTTTACACAAAAGCCTAACGGGCATCAATGTTAAGAGAACACCTGCAAGCCAAAATAATGGGCTATGCCATTTAAAATATTGGTAACCGCAACCGAACTTAAAATAAGCCCCATAATTCTACTTATTATACTTGCACCACTGTCACCAATTAATTTATGTACATGCGTTGCAAGCAATAACAAAACCAGTACAACCGCTAATACAGCAAGCATCATTGAAGACGTTAGTAACTGCTCAACCCAGGTATACTCTTCATTACGAGTCATTAATACGGCGCCTAACATAGCGCCCGGGCTCGCAATAGATGGAATCGCTAACGGAAAAATAGCGGTTTCAGTACTATCGCGCACACTTTTAATTTCGGCTTCAGGTTTACTTTCACCAAATATCATTGAAAGCGCAAAAATAAGTAATATGATTCCGCCGGCTATTTGAAAAGCCGAAAGTGGGATTTCAATTGCGTTAAGTAATTGCTCACCTGCAAGTACAAAAAATAAGAGCACTAATGCAGATACGCCTACCGCTTTAAATATAACTTTACGTTTAAATTTCTCATCATCACCACGTGTGACTGCAATAAATACAGGGACAGTGCCAATGGGGTCAATAACCGCAAAAAAGAAAATAAATATAGCCAATAGTTCGTGCATTACTGGGTTTCCTAGGTAAAAAGCGCTTAATAAAAACGCTGCAACTACAACACAGTATGTTAGTATACCACGGTAGCATAAGGATAAGAGTAATGATGAATATAGAATCACTCGTAAGTAAAGCAAAACAAGTTTGTGACAACCGTGGTGCGCGTTTTACGCCTATCCGCGAGAAAGTATTTCGTCTATTAGCCAGTGCACAAGGTGGTGTTGGTGCATACGATTTGCTTGAGCAATTAAAAGTAACTGAAACAGGTGCTAAACCTGCAACTATTTATCGTGCATTAGACTTTTTAGCTGAACTAGGTTTTATTCATAAAATTGAAAGCACAAATGCATTTATGCTGTGCCATCATTTTGATCATATTCATCCTGTACAGTTATTAATTTGCGATACCTGTGGATTTGTTAAAGAGTTGCACTCGACCGTTATCTCTCATGAGTTGAATAATTTAGCCGCTGAAGGTGGCTTCGTTGTTTCTGGACAAACAATCGAAGCACATGGCAAATGTGAGTCTTGTAGAGCATCATAATCCCCCAAAATTATCCTTAGTGGCTATACTCATACTATATAGCCATTTATTAGCCCCAATTTAAGAGTACCCACTATGAATGTAGAGTTCATCAATCCGTTTTTATCATCTTTAATTAATGTTTTGAGCACTATGGCTCAAACTCAATTAAAACCGGGTAAACCTCGCATTAAAACTGATGAGATTGCCTGTGGTGATGTATCAGGTTTGATTGGTATGGTTGGCCCGCAAACTCGCGGATCATTTTCAATTACGTTTGATGAAGGGCTAGCATTAACCATTATGGAACGTATGCTTGGGGAAAGGCCAGATAGTATAGATGAAGAAGTAACAGACATGGTTGGCGAGATAACCAACATGGTAACCGGCGGTGCTAAAAACTTACTAGGCGAGAAAGGCTTCGACTTTGATATGGCAACGCCTATTGTGGT
Source organism: Pseudoalteromonas sp. NZS11_1 (assembly GCF_015864275.1). Taxonomy (NCBI): domain Bacteria; kingdom Pseudomonadati; phylum Pseudomonadota; class Gammaproteobacteria; order Alteromonadales; family Pseudoalteromonadaceae; genus Pseudoalteromonas; species Pseudoalteromonas sp. NZS11_1. The sequence continues at coordinate 265,048 of NZ_JADYXK010000001.1, read as the reverse complement.
GTCGGGTAAGGGTCATACTATTACTCATAAAAGCCAAGGTAAAAAGATTATCATGCCATTTAGCTGTGACGCTGGTAATGCAAACATTGAAGTTAGCTTCGATAAACTATGAGTTGGCAGCAAAAGCAAATTACATTAAAACCTCGCCCGCGAGGTTTTCATATAATTGATGACGAAATATTGTCTCAACTTCCTGAACTGGCAAATTACAAAATAGGCTTGTTACATTTATTTATTCAGCATACCTCAGCAAGTCTTACCATAAACGAGAATGCAGACCCCACTGTTCGTATGGACATGGAAAGCCATTTCAATAAATTTGTTCCTGAACGTCAACCTTATTATCGTCACGATTATGAAGGTGATGACGACATGCCCGCACATATTAAAACCAGTACGTTAGGCTGTGAGTTAAGTATTCCTATTTCAAATGGTTATTTAGCGTTAGGTACATGGCAAGGTGTTTACTTGGGGGAGCATCGTGATTCTGGTGGCTCAAGGCAAATTATAGCGACTATTCAAGGGGAGCTGTTTTAACACAAGCTTCTCGGTTTAAAATGTTAACCTCTGTTTTTCTTCAGTCATACCCTCATAGATTCCAAATACGCCACTCTATAGACGTAAATCTTAGGCGCGCGAAGTAATAATTTCTAATAATCAAAACTTCAATGCTGAATATTACACATAGAATAAAGTAGATGAGAGATATTTTAAATTATGATTTTTTAATACAGAAAATTTTGAAAGGATATAAAATGATTGGAGCGGTACACGAGGCTCGAACTCGTGACCTCGACCTTGGCAAGGTCGCGCTCTACCAACTGAGCTAGTACCGCATTACTTAATTTACTATCACTACAATTTCTTTTGGTTAGAAATTGGAGCGGTACACGAGGCTCGAACTCGTGACCTCGACCTTGGCAAGGTCGCGCTCTACCAACTGAGCTAGTACCGCATTTTACTTCTTTTAATCACTACAATTTCTTTTGGTTAGAAATTGGAGCGGTACACGAGGCTCGAACTCGTGACCTCGACCTTGGCAAGGTCGCGCTCTACCAACTGAGCTAGTACCGCATTTTCACTTCTTCAGTTATTTTACGTTGGTGCGCGACGAGTCGCGTTCAACACTCTAGCAACTGAGCTAGTACCGCATTTTAATTATGGATATAAAATGACCACAATAAAAACAACTCAAACACACTAACCCCGCGTGGGTTATCGTCTTGAGCGGGGCAGGATTCTACAATAATCCGATGTGTTTGCAAGTGTTTTTTACAAATTAAAGAAATTTTCTCTATAGACTTTTAATTCCATAATCGAATCTTTAATATCATCCAGAGCAAGATGCGAGCCTTTTTTGTTCACTTTTGCAAGAACTTCTGGTTTCCAGCGACGTGCTAATTCTTTAATAGTACTTACGTCAAGATTTCGGTAATGGAAAAAATCTTCAAGCTCGCGCATATATTTATTCATAAAGCGGCGATCTTGCCCAATTGAATTACCACACATTGGTGATACACCCGCAGGCACCCACTGTTTTAAAAAATCTAAAGTTTGTGCAACGGCATACTCTTCATCGAAAGTACTTGCTTTACAGCGCGCTGTTAAACCTGACTTTCCATGCTGAGTAGTACACCACTCGTCCATACCATTTAGTAATTCATCACTTTGATGAATAGCGATAGTTGGCCCTTCGGCTAATATATTCAAGTCTGCGTCAGTGACAACCGTCGCAATTTCGAGTATTTTATCGGTCTCTGGTTCGAGCCCTGTCATTTCAAGATCGAGCCAAATTAAATTTGATTTATTAATAGTCATAATTACCTAAGCGGTGCTTTCCTTTAGATCCAACGCATTTCGATATATCATATTAGCATCAACCGTCGAGCTAAAGCTTTTTTTAGGAAAAGCGACATTTAACTAAGGTTATAGGCCTCCAGTGGCAAAACAAAAAAAATTAAGTAAAGGCCAATCGCGTCAGATCAAGGCCAATCACCAAAAGCGCATTAATAGCGCAGACTCAAGACCGGCTAAAAAAGGGGCGCAAGAATGGCAAACCGATAACTTAGGTCAGGTCGAGAGCGCAATTGTGATCAGTCGTTTTGGCCAGCACGCCGATGTAGAAACTGAAAATGGCGATGTACTGCGCTGTAATATACGCCGTACCGTGTCTAATTTAGTGTGTGGTGATGAAGTATTGTTTCGCCGTGCCAAAGTAAGTGAAGGCGATTTAGCCGGTGTAATTGAAGCCACGCAAGAGCGTCGTTCGCAACTTACCCGCCCTGACTTTTACGACGGTGTAAAAGTTATTGCTGCCAACATTGACCAAATACTGATGGTATCAGCTGTATTACCCGAGTTTACCCCTAGTATTATCGACCGTTATTTAATAGCCTGTGAAGATATGGGTATTGAGCCAATTTTAGTACTCAATAAAACCGATTTAATTGACGAAGCAGGCCTTAGCGAAATACAAAAAGTTCTCGATATCTATCGTAAACTTGATTACCAAGTACTCCTTGTTAGTAATATATCAGGCGATGGTATTGATAAATTAAAAGAAGTACTTGTTGATAAAAATAATATTTTTGTTGGCCAAAGTGGTGTGGGTAAATCAACCCTCGTTAATACTGTATTGCCTAACGCTGAAATATTAACTAAAGAAGTATCTGAAAACAGCGGCTTAGGCCAGCACACAACAACAGTTTCACGACTACACCATTTACCAAGTGGCGGTAACCTAATCGACTCGCCAGGAATTCGTGAATTTGGATTATGGCATTTAGATGTTGAGCGTGTAACGTGGTGTTTTAAAGAGTTTAGAGAATTTATAGGCGGCTGCCGCTTTAGAGACTGTAAACATTTAAACGATCCGGGTTGCATAGTTAAAGAAGCTGTAGCCGATGGCAGAATTTCTCAATTGCGCTTTGACAGCTACCACCGAATTTTAGAAACAATGGCCGATGGCCGTGCAGGCGCCCGTGCGCCTCGCGTATAATTTAGGATAAATACTGTGAGTTTAGACAAATTTAAAATCGCAATGCAGTACGCAATGCCAAAACATTTTATTTCACGCGTAGTAGGTAAATTAGCTGCTGCAAAAGCGGGCGCTTTAACAACTACTTTAATTAAACTATTTATTAAGCAATACAAAGTAGACATGAGCGAAGCGCAATACCCAGATCCGGCTCATTATAAAAGCTTTAATGAATTTTTTACTCGTCCTTTAAAAGACGGCATGCGCCCAATGGTAGAAGATAGCAATATCATCACTCAGCCAGTGGATGGCGCAATCAGCCAGCTAGGCGATATTGTTGACGGACAGCTAATACAAGCTAAAGGTCACGATTACAGCTTACAAGCGCTACTAGGCGGCTCACAAGATGACACAACACCATTTTTAGGCGGTAAGTTTGCCACTATTTATTTAGCGCCTAAAGATTACCACCGTATTCATATGCCAATTGATGGCACACTAAGCAAAATGGTTTACGTGCCAGGTGACTTATTTTCAGTAAATCCACTTACAGCGCAAAACGTGCCTAACTTGTTTGCACGTAACGAACGTGTGGTAGCAATTTTTGAAACTGAAATTGGTCCGCTTGCAATGGTACTTGTTGGCGCAACGATTGTAGCCAGCATAGAAACTATTTGGGCAGGTACTGTCACGCCACCAGCAGGTAGCGATGTATTTAGTTGGAAATACCCAACCACTGGCGATAATGCCATCACGCTTAAAAAAGGTGAAGAAATGGGCCGCTTTAAATTAGGCTCTACTGTGGTACTTGCATGGGGTGCTGATAAAGCGGAAATACTGGACGATCAATTACCTGAAGTGGTTACTCGCTTAGGTACTGCGTTTGCAAAAATTAACGACTAAAATCAATCGTTAATTAGAAATCAAAAAACCGCGTTTATTTAAACGCGGTTTTTTGGTTTTGTAGGTGTGAAGCTTGCCCAGGCGGGAAGTGCCGCTTTTAATATTTATAACTGATAGCTTACCTATTCACTAGCTTCTCTAAAGCGCAGCGCTCTCTTAACCTCTTTGTGAATAAATCACTTAAGATCTTATTGCACAAGGAGAAGCAAAAGAGATGTAAATGAGAAGACATCGGGCGTAGAAATTACGAGCTTTACTCGTCACGCCAGCAAGCTGCCCGTCTACAAACAAATTTAACCACAGCGTCAAACTTTACCGGTAGGCGTGAAGCTTGCTCACGCGAAAAGCGCCGTTTTTAATTTTTTAACGCCACATGTAATAACAGACACAAGCCCCTCAAAAACCTATTTACCACACTCTTTACACTCTAAATCTTTAATCACTTTAAAGTGTTGTTGTTTTAAAGTAAGCGCATCAAAGGTTATAAACACACACCCCTCTGCATGCCCCAGCAATAAATTGAGCGTAAGTTGCGCCTGCATAGAACCAATCACACCCAGTAGCGGGCTGATAACCCCTGCGTTACTGCAATTTATAACGGGTGTAGCTTCGCTTTGTGGAAAAACACAGCCATAACACGGGCTATCACTTTGCCTAAAATCAAAGCCCATTAACTGCCCTTTAGCTGCCAATGCAGCACCAGAAATTAACGGTGTTTTATTAGCAATACAATAACGATTAACACTATAGCGAGTACTAAAGTTATCAGAGCAATCAAGTACTATGTCAGCCCCTTTTAGCATGTAGGCTGCATTACTCTCATCTAACTTTTGGCAATGCGTTACTATTTCTATTTGATTATTCAGGCTCGCTAATACTTTACCCGCTGCGGCGACCTTGTTTTGCCCCAAGTGGTTTATTTTATAAAGCACTTGGCGCTGTAAATTTGAAAGTTCTACCTCATCATCGTCAATTAAAATAAGCGTTCCAATACCCGCCGCAGCTAAATACAAAAGTACTGGGCTACCTAACCCGCCTGCCCCAACAACCGCAACCGTTGAAGTTTTAAGCGTTAATTGCCCTTCAAGCCCTACTTCTTCAAGCAATAAATGGCGGCTGTATCGTAGGGTTTCTTTATCGCTTAGCTCATTCACTTTTACTGACCATATTAAGATTAGCCTTGTTAGTATTAATCGGTGCTGCTTATAGCTACTTGCAGAGCGTTTATAGCCTCTACGTAATTATCAGCCTCGGTTATAGCACGCACTACGGCAACACTGCCTACGCCGGTTTTAGCTACCTGCTCAGCACGGCTTAAATCTATACCGCCTATTGCTACTGTTGGGTAACTTTGCATAAGTGGTACAAACTTAATGAGCTTTTCAAGACCTTGTATTTGACCTGTCATGTCTTTTGTTGTGGTTGGGTAAATAGCGCCAAATGCCATGTAACTAGGGCGATAATTATGCGCACGCAGCATTTCATAAAAACCATGAGTCGAAAGCCCAAGCCTTAACCCAGCCTCTTTAATAGCGGCTAAATTAGCAATGTCTAAATCCTCTTGCCCTAAATGCACACCATATGCACCGTGCTTAATAGCTAACTGCCAGTAGTCGTTTATAAATACCTGTGCGTTGTATTGCTTGCCCAGCTCAACAGCTTGCTTAATGAGCCCATCAAGCTCGTCTTGCGTTTTATTTTTAACACGTAACTGCGCTGTTTTAATGCCTTGTTGTAAGCACTTTTCTAACCAATCGGTGCTATCAACAACCGCATATAAGCCCAGCGATTGTGTTTCACAAGGTGCAAAATCAGCAGCCATATTAAAATCAAGCGGCACATCAAAATCTAGTTCATCACCCAGCCAGCTACCTGGCTCAATTACTTGTGGGTAGTCAGCTAAATTAGTGGGAAACGAGGTCTGAGCAACCGGTCCAATCCCCTCGCCGTATCGAACAGACTGTTTTAGCCCTTGGTTTATATATGCCTTAGCTAAAATAAAGGCATCTTTTAATGGGTAGTCTTTAGCTAAACATGCAGCAATTACCGAAGCCATGCTACACCCGGTGCCGTGGTTATGCGGTGTTTGTATTTTTTGATTGCCTAACCAATATTCTTCACCACTTTGCGTATTACTATCAATACAATAATCAATGCAGTAGCCACTTGGGTAATCCCAATGTCCGCCTTTAATAACAACGGCTTTTGCGCCCCAGCTTAACAGCTTATTAGCCGCTTCTTTTATTGCAGCCGGGCCAATTAAATACACACCGGTTAATAACTGTGTTTCGTGTGTATTTGGAGTTATTACATCCACCAGCGGCAGTAAACATTCTTTTATTGCGCTTACCGTGTCTTCTTCTGTTAGTAAGTCACCGCTTGAGGCAATAGCGACAGGGTCATATACAATAACGGGAGGCACAGGCCATTTAGCTTTATAATGACTTATATGTTCGCTGATCAACTGAATTTGCTGCACATTGGCTAACATGCCAATTTTTATCACTTTGGCTTTCATGTCTTTTTCAAGCGCTAGTAACTGCGATTCAATAATATCGGTAGACACTGCATTAATAGCCTCTACGCCTAAACTATTTTGTGCAGTAAGCGCCGTAATTGCCGTGCAGCCATGTACACCAAAACTTTGCATTGCTTTTATATCAGCTTGAATACCAGCACCGCCGCCAGAATCAGAACCGGCAATTGTCCATACTACGTTATTCATATTCTTTCCTTCACTGCTGATGCCAAAATGGCATACCCATTGTTGGGGTTGATGGGGCTGCAACGTCTTTTTCCGGCATCGCTTTTGCTTTGAATGCAAAGCGCCCCGCTTCAACTGCGGCTTTAAATGCGCGGCTCATAGTAATTGGGCAACCCGCCCCTGCAATGGCTGAATTTAATAATACCGCATCATACCCCATTTCGAGTGCTTGGCAGGCATGCGATGGCAAACCTAAACCTGCATCTACTATTAGTGTGGTATCAGGTAAGCGCTCTCGAATAGTTTTTAAATTATAGCTATTTAACAAGCCTTTGCCTGTACCTATTGGCGCCCCCCACGGCATAAGCACCTCACACCCCAGCTCATTTAAGCGCTGGCAAAGTACTAAGTCATCGGTGCAATAAGGCAGTACTTTAAAGCCATCATTAATTAATATTTTTGTGGCTTCAAGTAGCGCAAAAGGGTCAGGCTGTAAATTGTAATCATCGCCAATCAGCTCTAGCTTTATCCAATCGGTGGCAAATACCTCTCGGCACATTTTTGCAAGCGTTATCGCTTCTTTAACACTGTGGCACCCTGCAGTATTAGGGAGTATTTTTAAACCTGTATTTTTTATTAACTGCCAAAAGTCATCACCGGCTGCAGCACTTTGCTGGCGCCTAAGCGACACAGTTACTATTTCAGCCCCAGAGGCAACTATCGATTGGGTCATAATGTCGGGCGACGGATAAAGCGCAGAGCCTATTAATAAGCGACTCTTTATTTGCTCTCCATAAATAGTTAAACAGTCTTTAGTTTGCATAAGCCTTATCCGCCTTGAATAGGCGACAATAGCTCTATATTGTCGCCTTCATTTAATACATAGTTACTGTGCTGACTTTGTGGAATAAATTCGCCATTAATGGCAACCGCATAAGGTGGTGTGGCACCAAAATTATGCAAACAGCTAATTAACTTATTACTTTTTATTGTGAGCACATTGCCATTAATTGTAATGTTCATTTTACTCTCACTCTATTCGTGAAACTGCTTGCGCCACTAATGCCGGCGCCAACATATAACCATGTCGATACAAACCGTTAATGCTAATTACATTACCAACTTGTGATACTTCTGGGCGGTTATCGCTAAATGCGGGGCGTAATCCGGTTTGAATACTAAGTAGTCGTGCTTCGGCAAACCCGCTGTGTACGGTATAAGCCGCTGAAAGTAACTCAAGAGTTGAGCGCACTGTTGCGGCGCCATTGTCTTGTGACTCTATTTCAGTCGCACCAATTACATATTCACTGTTAGGTTTAGGCGCTATATAAATTGGATAACGCGGGTGCATTAAACGCACTGGTCGCGTTAAACTTACCTCTGGTGCGTATAACCTTGCTACTTCGCCGCGCACACCTCTAAGCGGTTTATCAACTTGAGTATTTTTAGCACCAAGCCCACGGCAATCAATAATGTAATCGAATGGTCGATTATTTATTTTGTTGTCGCTAATGGTTACGCGCTGATTAAATACAAACTTTACTTTGCGTTTGTTGAGCTGTGCAAAGCTGGCTTTATAAAATGCTTGGTTATCTATTTGCCCCTCGCAGGGTAAAAATAAACCTTGATTAAAGCGCCCTGCTGCAAGTTCAGGTTCAAGCATTGTAATTTGCTGAGCATTTATATGCTCGGCAGTATGATCAGCTAGCGGTTTTATACGCTGTGCAAAGCTTTGTAAATCGCCTTTGTCCTGTTGGTGCGCAATGACCAAAGTGCCTTGCTGCTGAAAAAAAACGTCACTTTCAAGTTCAGCAATAATACCCGGCCAGCGCTTCATTGAATCAAGACCCATTAAAGCTAAATCAGCCTCGCACAATACCGACTCAGCCAAGGGCGCAAGCATTGCTGCAGCCACTTTACCGGCGCTATTTGGGGTTTGCTCATCGTCAGCTTCAAACACCGTTACATGATGCAACTTACTTAGCTCAAGGGCAGCTAAGCGCCCTGCTAAACCAAAACCCACCACAGCAATGTTATAAAACATAAAACCTCCAAAGCAGTTATTAGTAGGTGCGAATTCACTCGCACTTCTTCAACTTTTAAAGAAGCGAGGTATAAAACCTCACCTACGTCTGCATCTAACTTTTAGCTATACCGCTTTGTGGTAAATCTCTGAGCCTGTTTGCTTAAACTCAGCTGATTTAGCTTTCATTTCGGCTTCTACATCAACCATTTTGATTTCAATAGCCTCGCCAGCATCATTTGGATCAATACCGCGTGTTTCTAAACCTTTAGCGTAATCGCGTACTTCTTGGCTAATTTTCATAGAGCAAAATTTAGGACCACACATAGAGCAAAAGTGAGCTACTTTGCCTGATTCTTGCGGCAAGGTTTCATCGTGATATTCACGAGCACGGTCAGGGTCTAAACCAATATTAAATTGGTCATGCCATCTAAACTCAAAGCGTGCTTTTGATAAGGCGTTATCGCGCTCTTGCGCGCCTGGGTGCCCTTTTGCTAAATCAGCGGCATGCGCTGCAATTTTGTAGGTAATTAATCCTTCTTTAACATCTTCTTTATTTGGCAGACCTAAATGCTCTTTAGGTGTTACATAACACAGCATTGCACAGCCGTACCATGCTATTTGAGCCGCCCCAATACCCGAGGTAATATGGTCGTATCCTGGTGCAATATCGGTGGTTAACGGGCCTAATGTATAAAATGGCGCTTCGTCGCAATGCTTTAATTGCTCATCCATATTGGCTTTAATCATGTGCATTGGTACATGACCAGGGCCTTCAATAAATACCTGTACATCGTGCTTCCACGCAATTTTAGTCAGTTCTCCTAATGTGCGTAGCTCACTAAACTGCGCTTCATCGTTAGCATCAGCAATCGAACCTGGACGAAGGCCATCACCTAATGAAAAACACACATCGTATTGTTTTAAAATTTCACAAATGTCTTCAAAGTGTGTGTATAAAAAGTTCTCTTTGTGATGCGCTAAACACCATTTAGCCATAATTGAGCCACCGCGCGACACAATACCGGTTACACGTTTAGCCGTCATTGGTACATAACGAAGTAATACACCGGCGTGAATAGTAAAGTAATCAACGCCCTGCTCGGCTTGCTCTATAAGCGTATCGCGGAAAATTTCCCACGTTAAATCCTCAGCCACACCATTTACTTTTTCAAGTGCTTGATAAATCGGTACTGTGCCAATAGGTACAGGCGAGTTACGTACAACCCATTCACGCGTTTCGTGAATGTAACGTCCCGTTGATAAGTCCATCACGGTGTCTGCGCCCCAGCGGGTAGACCACACCATTTTTTCTACTTCTTCTTCAATAGATGAGCTAACCGATGAATTACCAATATTGGCATTAACTTTTACTAAAAAGTTACGGCCTACAATCATAGGTTCTGTTTCTGGATGGTTTATATTATTTGGTAAAATAGCGCGACCACGGGCTATTTCATCGCGTACAAATTCTGGGGTAATAAATTCAGGAATACTCGCGCCAAACGACTCGCCTTTATGCTGCGCTGCTAATAATTCTTTACGAATTTCTGCACGTCCCATATTTTCGCGAACGGCTACGTATTCCATTTCAGGAGTAATAATCCCTTGGCGTGCGTAGTGCATTTGCGTTACGTTTTTGCCTGTTTTACCACGGCGAATTTTTGGAAGGTGATCAAAGCGAATATGATCCAGCCCTTCATCCGCCATACGTTGCTGCGAAAATTGCGACGTCACTGATTCTAAAACCTCGGTGTCGCCACGGCTTTCAATCCATTGTTCACGAAATTTTGGTAAGCCTTTGCGTACGTCTAGTTCAAAATTAGGATCGGTATACGGGCCCGACGTATCGTAAACACGTAGCGGATCGTTTGACTCATAAACAGGGTTTTCATCTGTGCCGCCAATAAACGTATCACTTAACGTAATTTCACGCATACCAACGCGCACGCCAGGTTGAGTGCCTTCAACGTATACTTTATGAGAATTTGGAAACGGTTGACCCGTTAAGTTATAAATATATTCAGACGCGGCAGCACGAGTTTCTCGGCGTGACGCTTTATTTGTAGTATTTGACATGACTTGCCTCATTGCTTAAGGGTTGTCTTGTCAGATATTCCGAGGAATAGAGAAAGATCGTAAAGTAGCGTACATGCTACTTTGCAGCCTAAAAAATAAATCACTTTATTGTGCGCATAAAAAAAGACGCACAAGCGTCCCATTTTAGGCAGCTTGTTCCCTACGCAGGTATTAACCTGATCAGGTTCACGGATCCCGCTTTCGCGATCTCAGCCAAAAACTAATTACTTAGCTTTGGCACTCCGACAAGTATTGATATATAAATTCTGTTCGTTAATTTGAAGGTGTTATCCATCAAATCTGCGCTGAGTGTACGTCAGTTAAAAACTGCCCGCAAGGGGCTGTTTTTCAAAAACTTAAAATTATTTAGGGATAAACACAAATGTTTGCTCGCCTTGCATGACTAATTGCTGGCCTTGCATTTTAAGCTCGGCACCTTGCTTTAAGGCTTGTAATAACTGCTGCTCAAACTCATCAAGGTCTTCGCCGCACGACTTGCGCGTCATTCCTAATTTACTTACGGTAAGGTTACTTTCTTCAAGCGAGCCTTCACCAAAAAATTTGTTACAGCCAGCAAAACCGTTTACTTGCAGTGCTTCAATAAAGCTCATTGATGCATTAAACGAAGGTGGAATTGCTAAACCATCAACACGTGATAATTGCCATTGGGTGTATTTAAGCTGCTCACTGGTAACCGTCCCTGTTGATGCGCAACCAACACATAAACCGACTATAAGCATCGGTATTGCTGCTAATTTCATGCTACTACTAACTAATTGTCTAATTAATGTAATTGTAACAATATTTATGCCCTTTATCCGTTAAAAATGCATGTTTTAAATGTAAATTTTTGTTCTATGATAGTTCAAAAGTTATGCGATTAAGTACTAAGTTGTAGTTTTAAATACGTTATCTATTTGCTCAGGTAAAAACGGTCTACCTTTTTCATTAACAGACGTTCCTATAACCAGTGCATTGAGCATTACTTTTTCATCGCTTTTACGTATAACCGTTTGCTTAAACGCAAATTTTAAACGACTAATACGCTGCGGCTCCACAGCCACATAAAATTCATCACCTGGTAATAGTGAATGTTTATAGTCCATTTCGCTGCGCATCACGACTAGGTTAATTTTATCTTTCGCTAATTGAGCAAAATCAATACCGTGTGCGTACAAGAATTCATGGCGAGCATGCTCTAAATAATTAAAATAAACACTGTTATTTACGATACCTTGTAAGTCACATTCGTAATCACGTACTTTGAAGTCAACTTTAAAGGTCATATTAGTAATCCTGATTATTTAACGTATAATTGCCGCGTTTATAGCACATGTGTTTAAATAATTGCTACCATACGAGTCCCTAAAATGGAGTTAAGTAACCCAATGAACTTACGTTTGTCTTTAATTACTGCCGCACTTTTACCGCTGCTTGGTGCACCAATTGCAGCTAACGCTGATGATAGCGACCTAGAAAGAATTGTTGTAACCGGCGATTTTCAGCGCGAAAGCATTCAAACTTTAAGCGCGAGTGCGAGCTTATTCAGCGAAGATGAAATTAATCAACGTGGTGCAAGTTACTTAGACGAAATGTTAGGCAGTACCGCCAATGTAAATTTTGCATCTGGTGCGTCGCGTGGTCGTTATATTCAAATTCGTGGCGTGGGACTTCGCTCACAATTTGTAGACCCTATTAATCCATCTGTAGGCTTAGTTATTGATGGTATTAACTATTCTGGTCTTGGTGGCAGCTCATTATTATTTGATATAGACCAAGTAGAAATTTATCGTGGCCCACAAGGTACACGCTTTGGCGCAGACGGTATGGCCGGTATGATCCAAATGGGTTCAGCTAAAGCCACGAGCGATCCAAGTTTAAAATTACAAGTAGGTGCTGGCACGTATAACACCCGCGAAGCAGGTATTGCAGCAAGTACAGGCTTAACAGATGACACTAGCGCACGCGTTAGCTACTTTCGCAGAAAGTCAGACGGTTACGTAGATAACTTGTACTTAAATGACGAAACACAAAATCAAGACGAACAAGTAGCCCGCTTTAAAATAAACAGCCAGCTTACAAAGCATTTAAATACTGAGCTAAACCTGCATTATATCGATATTAATAACGGATACGATGCGTTTACGCTTGATAACAGCCGCAATAGTGTTGCCGATGAACCAGGCCAAGATAATCAAGAAAGCTACGCTATAGGTGTCAAGAATACTTACACGGGTTTTGACGCTTTTGATGTAAATCTAAACCTGTCGGCTATTGATACCGAATTACTTTACAGCTTTGACGAAGACTGGGTATGTAACGATACAAGTGAGCCAAAGTTATGTGCTGCTGGCTTACATCCAGATGGATACAGCTCAACTGATTTATACAGCCGCGATCGCGACGATCAGTCTGTAGATTTACAGTTTAATTCTAAAACGGGTAACTGGGTTGCGGGTATTTATTACCAAAACCGTGACGTTGATTTAGAGCGCCAATACACATGGTTAGCAAGCCCGTTTTCTTCAACTTACGAAACGAGCAACGTTGCAGTATATGGTCAAGTAGCGACTCCAATTGGCCCTAAAACCACATTAATTACAGGTTTACGTGTAGAGCAATACAAAGGTGACTACACCGATAGCAATGGCTTTATAGAAGATACTGACGATGTAATGGTTGGCGGTAAAATAGCACTTGAATATCAAGTAATTGACCGTACGATGATCTACGCAAGCATTACCCGTGGCTACAAAGCTGGCGGTATTAACTCAGAAGCGCTGGCTAAAGCAAAAGATGAAGGCTTAAACCTAAGCGCTGATTTTTTCCAGCAACACACCAGTTTCGACCCTGAATATTTATGGAGCGGCGAATTTGGTGTTAAAGGCTCATCGCTTGATGACAAATTTACGCTTCGCTTAGCTGCATTTTACATGCACCGCGACGATATTCAGTTAAAAGCATGGCAAGTAGAAGGTCAGCAATTTACCGGTTATGTTGATAACGCAAGTTCTGGTAGCAACTACGGATTAGAAGTTGAAGGTAGTTACCAACTAACTGATAATCTATTTTTAACGGGTAGTGCTGGTTACTTAAACACTGAAATAGATGACTTTGTAACGCAGTCTGGCTTAAACCAAGACGGTCGTGAGCAAGCACAGTCACCTAAATACCAGTATGCGTTTACTGCTCGCTATAACTTTACAAGTGAGCTTTACGGTATGATTGGTGTTGAAGGTAAGGACGACTACTACTTCTCAGATAGTCATAACTCACAGGCACCAAGCAGCAACTTAGTTAACTTAAGCTTTGGCTACGAAGCAGACATGTGGGCAGTTCGCGCGTGGGCTCGTAACGTGTTTGACGAGACAGTCCCTACACGTGGTTTTGAGTTTGGTAACGATCCACAAGATGGTTACGCAACGCATACCTACACACAATTAGGTGAGCCTCGTGTTGCAGGTGTTACGTTTACGCTTAATCTGTAAAGCACAGCCGTTGGCTTTCAAATGAAAGCTACAGCAAGCAAATAAAAACACCGCGTTTAAATTAAACGCGGTGTTTTTATTTGTAGGTGAGGTTTTATACCTCGCTTTTTATAAAGTTAAATTACATGAGCGCGAAATAAATTCGCACCTACAAATATTCCACCTACGCCTACAGGCTAAGCATTATGCTCTTTGCACATCAAATGCTATTACGTCTTTAATTTTCTCTTTATTTGTTGCGAGCATTACAAGCCTATCTATACCCAAAGCAACCCCTGCGCATTGTGGTAATCCATGTTCTAGCGCTTTAATTAAACGTGTATCCATTGGTACTTGCTTTAAACCGTTGTTAGCGCGGTATGCGTTATCTTCGTTAAATCGTTTAGCTTGCTCACTAGCATTTGTTAATTCGTTAAAGCCGTTAGCCAATTCCATATTTTTGTAATAAAGCTCAAAGCGCCCTGCTACGCGTGCATCATGTTCACAAATTTGTGCAAGGGCCGCTTGAGAAGCTGGAAAATGATAAACAAAACACGGTTTTTCTTGTCCTATTGTTGGCTCCACTTTCATACAAAACAATAATTGCAGTAATGTATCTTTATGCGTTTCGTTTTGGGCTATATCAGCAAACCCCTGCTTACACGCTAATTGCTTTAATTGCTCTATGCTTGCTGTTAAAGGATCGAGGCCGAGTGCTTGTTCAAACGCTTGCTGATAAGTAAGTCTAGTTGCAGGCTCGACACCTAAAACAAGTTGCATTAGCTCATCCATTTCATCCATAAGTGTAAATTCATCAAAGCCTGGGCGATACCATTCCAGCATAGTAAATTCAGGATTATGATGGCTACCCGCTTCTTCATTTCTAAATGCTTTACAAAGCTGAAAAATAGCGCCTGAGCCTGCTGCTAACAAGCGTTTCATGGCAAACTCTGGAGATGTTTGTAAAAACAGAGGAAGCCCACCAGCATGCCCTGGACCTACAAATTTGGTATTAAAACTAGCTAAGTGCACATCGGTTACACTGGCAGCACTTAAGCTTGGCGTTTCTACTTCTAAAACATCACGTACATAAAAAAATTCACGGATGCTACGTAATATCGATGCGCGTTGTTTTAGTGTTTCAATGCTTGCGCTTGGGGCCCAAAGATCTGCTGACATATTTTCTCCAAAAAAAAATCCCAGCGTAAGCTGGGATTTTATAAACAATGTTAAAGCTTACTTAACACGGCTTACGTATTCACCGTTACGAGTGTCTACTTTAATTACTTCGCCAATTTGTACGAATAATGGAACTCGTACCACAGCGCCTGTGCTAAGCGTTGCTGGTTTACCACCAGTACCCGCTGTATCGCCTTTAAGGCCAGGATCTGTTTCAGTGATCTCAAGCTCAACAAAGTTAGGTGGTGTAACAGCAATAGGGCTGCCGTTCCATAATGTAATTGTGCATAAATCATTTTCAACTAACCATTTTACTGAATCGCCTAGTGCTTTTTCGTCAGCAGCAATTTGCTCAAATGTTTCGTTGTTCATGAAATGCCAAAATTCGCCGTCTGTGTATAGATACGCTAAATCAGTATCCATTACATCAGCACCTTCAACTGATTCACCCGATTTAAAGGTTTTTTCAAGCACCTTACCAGAGATAAGTTTACGGATACGAACACGGTTAAACGCCTGGCCTTTACCAGGTTTTACCATTTCATTTTCTAAGATACTGCAAGGCTCGCCGTCCATCATAATTTTTAGGCCGCCCTTGAACTCGTTGGTGCTATAATTCGCCATCGTTTCCTCTATTTATATTTTTTCGAGTAATCTACATGCCAATGATACAAAGAAATGAAGCAAATTTGCATAAAAACTGGCAAAAAGAATTAGCAAATGTAGTTACCTGCCCAAAAACCTTGCTTGAAATGGTCGGTTTATCGAGCCAAGTCCATGAAAACGACCTAAAAGCCCGTAGTTTATTTCCGGTACGCGTGCCTATCCCTTTTATAAAAAAAATACGCAAAGGCGATCCAAACGATCCTCTTTTGCTACAAGTTATGCCACGCCATCAAGAATTTTTGACTAAATCGGGTTTTAATAAAGATCCCCTACTTGAGCAAGATAACGACCAACCAGGCGTTTTACATAAATACAAATCGCGTGTTTTAGTGATGTTTAAAACCGGCTGTGCTGTCAATTGTCGTTACTGCTTTAGAAGGCATTTTCCGTATCAAGAAAACCAACTCAATAAAAAAAGTCTGCTAGAAACACTGAGCTATATAAAATCAGATAGCAATATAAACGAAGTGATTTTAAGTGGTGGCGATCCACTGATGGCCAAAGACGATGCAATAAGCTGGTTTTTGGATGAGCTTGAGCAATTACCACAAATAAAACGAATGCGAATTCATAGCCGTTTGCCAGTAGTTATACCGGCGCGAGTTACCGATGAGTTATGTGAACGATTAGCAAAGTCGTCATTAAAAATTATTTTTATTAATCACATAAACCACGCAAACGAAATAGACGCTGATTTTAAAGCTGCCATGCAAAAGCTTAAACAAGCAAACGTAACGCTTCTAAACCAAGCTGTAATTTTAAAAGATGTGAACGATACGGTTGATGCGCAAATAAATTTAAGCGAAGCGTTATTTGACGCAGACGTATTGCCGTATTATTTGTATTTGCTAGATAAAGTTGAAGGGGCGAGCCACTTTGATATTAATGAAGCGCAAGCAATTGAAATAATGGCAGAGCTATTAAAAGCTCTGCCTGGATTTTTAGTGCCTAAATTAGTAAGAGAAATCGGTGGTCAAAAAAGCAAAACACCTATCGATCTTAAGCTAATTTAAAACAGCATTTAAACGTATATATTTACGTTGTTACCCAATGATGCTGTTACCGATTTAGCCGGTGTTTGCGCACTTGACGATTGTGCAGCACCTTCAATAAGTGCAAGAGCCGCCGCGCCATCTGCTAACTGCTGCTTTTTAGATAAAGCAGCGCTGTAAAGCTCACTGCCTTGGCCTGAGCCAGAAACAGCGGGTAAACTTGTGCCTGATATATTCATATAACAAACCTGACTTTTAAATGTAATCCAAGTATTATGTCGGCAATGCAGTGCAAAGCTTTAGGAAAACCATGGATTCTATTATTGAACAACTCAATGCCAACTTAAAAATTGTTTACCGTCAGGCACTTGATGCTGACAAAAAACTCGACGAGCTTCAACAGCAAGGTCACGGTAAGTTTAAAGCCTTATTTACTGCCGATTCAGGCTTTAGCTTTGAAGCTAAACGTTTTAAGCCTTACGTACTCGACGTAGCTGCTGATGTTGAAAGCTTATCTAACGATGGTTTTGAAGAAGAAAAACTGAAAACAACCGTTATTAAGTTACAACAAATACTCACGTTGTTAGCTACTTTTAAGTAAAGCTTAAAAATAAAAATGCCGCTATTTAGCGGCATTTTTATTTTCAGTTAATCTAAACTTGGTAATATTTGTTCACCAAACCACTCTGTTAGTAAGCGTTTTTCGTAATAAAATGATTCGTCGCGGCCCATTTTAATTTTATCCATAAAGCCCATATCTTTAAGCTCCACATCAGTATCTTTACTTAGCACTGTACCGTCGTTATCGGTTAACGAATAATTTAACTTAATGCGTGGAAAGTAAATTGGTTTTACTACACGAATTTCGTCCATACCGCCATAACGCACATCACCTGCTAAATCTAAATCTGTAAACTCTACGTTTAATTTATAATCTTTTGGCAATTGCTCGGCTAGTTTAGCCATATGCTTTTCGAAACTTGCTGCCACACTTTTGTGATATGAGCTCTTTGTTTGGTTTGACGCTCGCACATCACGATAATCATTAAAGTCATGCCATTTAACAACAGACTCACCAGCATGGGCAAGCGCAGGTAATGCAATACACATTGTTGTTGCTATTTTTTTAACTAAATTCATATCTTTCTCCAAAGAGGTAGACCAATCACAAAAGTGTAGATTGGAGTAAACCTAGCATTAGCTATTACTAGACTCATTTTAGCACTTGTTTATTAACTATAACTTAATCTTACGTATAAAGTGTTACTTCTACTGAGTGAAATGTAATCAAAAGTGATTAATTTACCGTTATTAAAAAAAGATGTTATTTAAACTATAGAAATTACAGATAAAGCATGTAAATCACCTCTATTTATGGTGAAATTAACTCAATTGATAAAAGGTACCCACGGAGCTTTCATGACTATTTTAGTAACCGGTGGCGCTGGCTATATTGGCTCGCACACTGTTTTAGAACTTTTACAGCAAGGTAACGATGTTGTTGTTATTGATAATTTAAGTAACTCATCACAAGAATCACTTGCGCGCGTAAAGAATATTACAGGCAAAGAGGCCACTTTTTACCAAGGCGATATTCTCGATAAATTCTTTTTAGATTCAGTATTTGCAAAACACACGGTTGATAGTGTTATACATTTTGCGGGCTTAAAATCAGTAGGCGAGTCGGTAGCAAAGCCCATTGAGTACTATCAAAACAATGTACAAGGTAC
Organism: Pseudoalteromonas sp. NZS11_1; assembly: GCF_015864275.1. Lineage (NCBI taxonomy): Bacteria > Pseudomonadati > Pseudomonadota > Gammaproteobacteria > Alteromonadales > Pseudoalteromonadaceae > Pseudoalteromonas > Pseudoalteromonas sp. NZS11_1. The sequence continues at coordinate 246,328 of NZ_JADYXK010000001.1, read as the reverse complement.
GCTTACGCTTGTTGATGCAATGCGCGATGCTGGTGTATTTAAATTAGTATTTAGCTCGTCAGCCACAGTATACGGCGACCCTGCAAGCTTACCAATTAAAGAAGACTTTCCTGTAGGCGGTACTACTAACCCGTACGGCACATCTAAGCTGATGGTTGAGATGATGCTACAAGATATCGCCAAATCAGATGAGCGCTTTGCGTTTGCTATTTTGCGTTACTTTAACCCAGTGGGTGCACATGAGTCGGGCTTAATTGGTGAAGATCCTAATGGTATTCCAAACAACCTTTTACCGTTTATCGCACAAGTAGCGGTAGGTAAATTAAAGCAACTCGCTGTATTTGGTGATGACTACGACACAGTTGATGGCACAGGTGTACGCGACTATATACACGTTGTAGATTTAGCTATTGGTCATTTAAAAGCGCTTGATAAAATTGCCAGCAGTACGGGTGCATTAGTTTATAACCTAGGTACTGGTAATGGTTACTCTGTACTACAAATGGTTAATGCATTTATTAAAGCAAGTGATCAAGCTGTACCTTATCAGGTTTCACCTCGCCGCCCGGGTGATATTGCAGCGTGTTATGCAGCGCCAGAAAAAGCACTTAATGAACTTGGCTGGGAAGCTGTGCGCGGTATTGATGAAATGATGCAAGATACCTGGCGCTGGCAGTCAAATAACCCTAACGGTTATAAGGGTTAAGTAAAACAAGCTTTGCGCTTACAATAAGTGCGCGGCATCAAGCCGCGCATACCGAGCATTTTAAACACCGAATTCAATTTTATGGCTGCGTCGTAGGCGTAGAGCTTACTCACGCGAAAAGCACAGCTTTTAATTACTTATATCTAATATCCAATATTTAATAACGAGTATCTTCGTTATGTCTGCGCCCACTGCCTTAGCAAGTTATGATAAACCCCTGTTAATTGAATAATCTCTGGGCTATCTTCTACTTTGCTGCGCAAACTTTGAATCGACATATCTAAATCAAAGAGTAAACCACGTTTTTCGTCGCTGTTTACCATGCTCTGTAACCAAAAGAATGAGGCTAATCTGCGCCCACTCGTTACTGGCATTACACGATGTAAACTCGTTGAAGGGTACAACACCATACTGCCTGCTGGCAGCTTTACGCTGTGTGAGCCATAAGTGTCTTCAATAACAAGTTCACCGCCCTCATAGTCTTCGGGGTCATTAATAAATAACGTCATTGATACATCTGTACGAATTTTTACTGGCGTACCCGGCACTTGTCTAATCGCATTATCTACATGCACACCAAACGATTGCCCACCTTGATAACAGTTAAAAAGCGGAGGAAAAATTTTTGCGGGGAGCGCTGCCGACATAAACAAATTACTACGCGCAAGTGCTGCCATAATAATGTCGCCAAGCTCTTGGCATTCAGGGCTATTTTCAGGTAGCTGTAAGTTATTTTTTGCTTTGGTTGATTGATGCCCTGCGGTAATACTGCCATCGGCCCACTGCGCTTTAAGCAAAACCTCATGACAATACGCCACTTCTTCTTTCGTTAGTAGCTCTGGAATTTTAACTAGCATGTGCGCCCTCTCACATTTTCATCAAATAATTAAGGGCAGAGTTAACTCTGCCCTTTTATGCCGTACTTATTTTACTCTTAGAAAGAGTAGCTCGCTGTTAAGCTAAACTTACGACCATCACCTGGTACAAAGTGTCCACCACCTAACTGATCAACGTAATCTTTATCACCTAGGTTTTCACCATTAAACTGCAGACTCAAATCTTTTGATATGTCATACGCAACCATCAGGTCAAAAATAGTATAACCTGGCGCACGAGAGCGTGTTGACGTAGTCCCGTTGTAACGCTCACCTACATATTGCGCACCTAAACCAAACGATAATTTATCCGACATATCGTACGTAGTCCAAACACTCGCGCTATTTTTAGGCGTACGTGCAAGCTCGTTACCAATTTGAGTTGCGTCGTCGCCTAATGCTTTAGTTACTTCGCTATCTTGGTAAGTGTATGAAGCAATTACAGTCCACTCTTTAGTAATTAGCCCAGTTGCTGAAAGCTCTAAACCTTGTACGCGCTGTTCACCACCGAGTATTTCATCACTTGAGCTATCTGCAAATGGGTCATCAGTACGGGCATTGGTTTTTTCAGTACGGAAAAGTGCAGCATTAGTTTGCAGGCGACCATCCATTAGGCTCCATTTAGTTCCTAATTCATAACTACGGCTTTCTTCTGCATCTAAATCAGCTGCATTTGAACGCGTAGATACCGTTAGGCTTTCAGCCGATGGGTTAAATGAATTACCTGCGCCTAAATATACACTGCCATTTTCTGTAGGTTTATAAACTACAGCTGCATTCCAGCTAAATAAGTCGTCACTTGTAGAAATTAAAGCGCTTGGGTCATTGTAATCGTTGTGATAATCCGTAGTGAAGCTATCAAAGCGAATTCCGCCTGTAACTTCCCATTGCTTGTTAAGTGTCACTGTATCAAATGCATAAATAGCTTGGTTTTTAGCTTTAGCCTCAATGCTTGTACCGTCACGGCCGTACACACCCGTAAATGCAATTGTTGCATCAGGGTTGTATAAGTCGTTGCGTATTCCATCTTCAATTAGGTTATCAGGCGTAGTGGCAACAAAGTTATGGCGTGTAAACGTTTCATTTGCAAGCTCAACACCCACTACAACATCGTGAGTAAAGCCAGCAAATTCATAGTTACCAATTAAATCAACTTGAAGTGCAGCAAGTGAATTTTCTGTATCACGTGTTTTTTCATCTGCAAAGGTAATGTCAGTGTCTGTTGTAACAGAGAAGTAACGCGGTGCAGTTGTTACTGATTCACGTTTTACTTTACCTAAACGACCTTGAACACGTAACGTAGTATTTTGAGAAAAATCATACTCATAACGAGCTGTTGTTGAGTAGGCTTCAATATCTTCGTAATCACGATAAATATTACCGTAAAAATTATCAAAATCGACAGGAGAAGGTGAGCGCGCGCTATCTGCAAGTTCAGCTACTGGCGTATCACTGTAAACCCACGGAATGCCGTAATCTGGTAAATTGTCTTGGCGTTGATACTCTAGGTTTAAATCAAAACGGCTGTTTGTACCAAGCCCTGTTGCAAATGCAAACGCAACAGCATTTGTTTCATTTTCAATATGGTCACGACCTGCAACATCACCTTTATCAGTAAGAAGGTTTATACGTAGTGCGCTTGTGTCGTTTACTTGAATGTTAGTATCAAAACGACCACGGTAATCGTTTTCTGTGCCTAAACGTAGCGAAACGTCGTTAAAGCTGTCTAACTTCGCCTTTTTACTTTCTAAATTAACACTACCACCTGTTGCGCCACGACCAGAAACTGCTGAGCCTGGGCCTTTTGCAACTTCAACGGCTTCAATGTTGTAAATATCACGTGTATAACCTGCAACATCACGAATACCATCTACAAAAATATCATTTGTAGCACTAAAACCACGAATCGACATGCTATCGCCAGTAGGTGAACCACCCTCACCTGCTGCTAAAGAAATACCTGAAACATTACGCAAAGCATCACGTAAGCTATCTACGTTTCTATCTTTCATTACCGCTTGGTTAATTACTGTTACAGTTTTAGCTGTATCAAGTAGCGGTTGAGTGTATTTATGCGACGTTGATTTTTCAACAACATAGCTAGACTCAGTTACCGTTTGTGCTTTTACTACAGCCAGCTCTTGAACATCTTGTGCACTTGCCCAAGTTGAAAGCGTTGCTGTAACAACCGCTGCAATTGGCTTCACGTAGGTATTTACTTTATTCGATGGCTTACTCATGGTTACTCCGTAATTTTTATTAAGCACTTAACTATTGTTAATTTAAGGTACATATTTAATTTCGGCGAAATCCTACCACTCAAACAACGCAATGTAAACGATAACTGTTATCAATTGCATTGTTATGTGAATTCCTATATTGTATACACACTCAAAAATTAACAGTAATTACGTCCCTGTAATTGCTTGTCGTAACTTTCAGGATTGTTGTTAAGTAATGCGAAGCTTAATTAAACCAATTAGCGTAGTTATCGCGCTTTGTAGCACCATGGCAGTAAAGGCCGACACTGTTAGTGAGCTAGAACAACTCGTTAATAAATGGCTACAAATAGAAAATCAAAACACAGAATTAAATACTCATTGGCTTGAACGAAAAAGCAGCATGGAGCAAACCTTAACGCTTCTAAATGCTGAGCAGCAGCAACTTAGCGAGCTTAATCAGCGTAGAAAAAAAAGCACCAGTGAGCTTGCCCAAAAACGCGAACAGCTTGTTACTAAGCAATCAGAACTTGAAAATGATCAACAGCAATTAAATGATCAACTAGCACGTATTTCTGGGCAATTACTTTCATTACAAGTGCAATTACCCCCGCCACTTTTAAGTAGTTGGAAAAACACTGGTGATTTAAGCGACTCACAGCTCAGTACAACTGACAAATTACAAACAGCGCTAAAAATGCTGACTCTACTTAATGATTTTCAACAACGTATTTCAATTCACGAAATGGCTATTAAGCATCCTGACGGGCAAGAAGTGTGGGTAAAGCAGCTTTATTTAGGTGCAGCACAAGCATGGTTTGTAAGCGAAGATTTAAGTTACGTAGGTATTGGTTTTCCAAGTGACTTAGGTTGGCAGTGGGAATTTGACCCAAGCATTAATGCTGAGCAAGTTGCACTGGGTATTGCTGTACAGCAAAAAAAGCGCGCTGCTGATTGGGTAACACTCCCAATATTAAGTTATGTAAATAAAAACCAGCAAGGGGCTAAATAATGGCTACTAACAGCATAATTAAAGTATTTAGCGCCACAGTGTTACTTTTAAGTGCAAACATTTCTTTTGCAGCTAGCAGTGATGATGCTAAACAAAGTATTTTAACTGATATTAAAACAGCGCAACGTACTCTAAGTAAAACTCAAAATAGTATTTCAAAAGAGCAAGCGACCCTTGCAAAGCAAATTTTTACCAAGCAGCAATCGCTCAGTAAATTACGCGAACAAGCCGCAGTTAATCGCCGCCTAGCTGACGAAAATACATTAAGCCTCGATCAGTTACAAACCCGATTAGACACTTGGCAACAGCAACAGCAATATCAATTAAACTTACTTAGCCGTTTTGTGCGCCAAAATACCAGCAATAGTACCGGTAATAATGCAGGCAATGGTTCAGGTAATAACAACGCGACTAATAATCAAAATGAGTTATTAAGCCGCGTTATATCGCAAATTAATAATCAAGAACAGGCACTTTATCCGCAGTTTAAAAAACAATCGATTGTGCTAAGTAATGGCGAATTAAGCCAAGCTAATACCCTTCAAGTAGGGCCTGTTGCATGGTTTAGTACGCAAAAACCTAAACTTATGGGTTTATTAAATTTGGATGATGAATCTAATGCATTAAAAGTAGCGTTAGTACAATCTACAAGTGACGATAACCCACTCGATAATACTTTAAAGCAAAACGGTGTAGGCTCAACATTACTTACTTTTGATCCTAGTTTAACGCACTTAGTAACTAGCCAAGCCCAACAAGAAAGTCCGCTTGAACACCTAGAGAAAGGCGGTTTATGGGCTATCCCTATTATTTTATTTGCCTGCTTTGCACTAACCATTGCGCTATTAAAAGCCGCGCAACTACTGCGTTTAAGTAAAATTAAAATGCACTCTCAAATGCAATTACAGCAACTTTTTAAAGCTGAAAATAGCAGTGAATTTGCAGGTATGCAGCAGCAGCTATTTAACTTAACGCTGCAAAGCGAAAAAGGCCAAGTACGAGACGATCAATTATTTAATCAGTTAATTCACGATAAGCATAAACTCGATAACTTTATTGGCGCTATTGCCGTTACAGCTGCAGTAGCTCCACTACTTGGCTTGTTAGGTACTGTTAGCGGCATGATTGAAACATTTAAAATGATGACCTTGTTTGGCTCAGGTGACCCAGAAGTTGTATCGGGCGGTATTGCACAAGCACTTATAACAACCGAATTGGGTTTAGTCGTTGCCATCCCTGCATTGGTATTAAATGCATTGCTATCACGTAAAGCAAAAGCGTACTACAGCCAACTAGAAGGCTTTGCATTACAGCTAAGTCAACTAGAAAAAGGAGAAACCAATGTTTGAAAAAATCGTTAGTAACCCTATTTGCTGGTGTATTCTTTTACTCGCTTTATTTGTATACCAGCTGATTTTTCATGACTTACTGCACCTTAAACAATACCAAGCGCAGCGCAAAGGCTACTGGCAAGAGGTAAGCTCTATTTTAACTGCCGCTCTTCCGCTACTTGGTTTATTAGGCACCATTGTTGGTTTGCTTGATACATTTAAAGTAATGGCGCTGGGCCATAACGAGTTAATGAGTGACGCCATTGGTGATGCATTGCTAACAACTCAATTGGGCCTTGTGTGCGCTATTCCCGCGTGGTTAATGCAAGCTTACTTAGCGTATTCGCAGCGTAATCCTAAATTACATACGTTAAGTAAACAGTTAGGGTAACACTATGCAATCACGATTAAAGCACAAGCTAGAGCAAGAAGCGGGGCAACATATCGATATGTCGCCACTACTTGATGTGGTATTTATATTGCTAATATTTTTTATTGTTACAACCGTATTTGTACGCGAAAGCGGTGTTGAGGTTGATAAACCACAAGCCGTATCGGCCAGCCGTCTTGAGCAGCAAGTTATATTTTTAGCAATAACCGACAACCAACAAGTATTTTTTGATGGTAGCCAAATTGGTGTTGCTGGCGTGCGTAGTAGTGTCGAGCAAATGTTAAAACAGCAACAACGCCCTGTGGTTATTCAAGCTGATAAAACAGTACCTACTGAATTACTTGTTCAAGTAATTGACGAAGCAAAGCTGGCAGGCGCGGCGCAAGTTAACTTAGCTACGAAGCAATAATATGCACACGATTAACTCGCTTCAAAAAACAAAAAACAATCGCCATCCACTGTTTGCATTTGGCCTTAGCCTCATTGTACTTAGTGCTGCATTACTGCTTTTATGGCTTGGGCAACTTGCCGAACATCATATACAAGACAAAGTGGTTGTACGTGAGGTTGCCATGGTGGCACTGCCACCGCCCCCTCCTCCATCAATATCGCAACAGCAAACAAGTGAGCCAATGCAAAGCTTGGCGGTAGAAGGTGCAGGCGCGTCTATTCAAGCCGTAAAAATTAAGATCAACAGCAATTTAAGTATTGTAAAACCCGATACACCTAACGTAAAAGTAAGCGCGCCACAATGGCAATCAATGAGTGTAAATTGGGATGCATTTAGCCTAAGCGACCTTGATAGGCCGCCCGTACCACTCACACCTGTAAAAGCGGTAATACCAAAAAGTTTAACCCGCCAAGGTGTCGATGTATTTATTGTAAAGCTCGATGTTTTTATAGATGAAAACGGTAAAGTTACTTTAATCGAAGTATTACAAAACCCATACCCTGAAATTAAACCCGTTGTCGACAGCATCATAAAAAAAATCCGCTTTAGTGTACCAAAAAAAGAAGGTAAAGCGGTTCGTACTCGCTTCACTTTACCAATCGAATTTAAACCTTAAGCCTATTAAAATGAAAAACATGAACGTAATTAAAACGCTAAAACCATTAACTCGCGCAGTTATCACTACTTTAATGTACTCATTCCCTTTATTAGGTGTAACTAGCATGCATGCTAGCGCCATAAGTACGCCACTAAAAGTAACGTTATCGCCTAGCGATCCAACATGGCAATTAGCTATAAATAATAAATTACTGGGTCCTACAGAAGTTCTTATTGAACCGACCGAGCGCGGTTTTGCTCGCCAAGTGCAACCACTTTTACAAGCAGGTAATTACAGTGAAGTCGCTGCGCTATTTAAAGGCCGTGATATAAGCCAAGATAGCACTGCTTTAAACTTATTACGTGCACAAGTACTGCTTTCAACAAAAGACTTTAATAACGCTGAACTAGCTTACTTGGCGTGTTTAAAAGCTTCACCTGATTTAGTAAAAGCACACCAAGGTTTGAGCCTTTTATACATGCAACAAGCAAAGTATGATAAAGCGCAAACACACTTAGTTCATAGTATTGAGCTTGGCCAAGCTGACGCACAAAGTTATGCGCAACTTGCTTATATACACGTGCAGCACAGCCAGCCTTGGAGCGCAGTAGCGGCGTACCGCCAGGCGCTCATGCTAGCGCCAGAAACAAGCCAATATCAACAAGGGCTATTGTTTGCGTTAATTGAATCGGGTGATTTAAGCCAGGCAAATGCATTATTAAAAGAGTTACTCAATAAAACCCCTGATAAAGCTGAGCTTTGGTTGCAACGTGCACAAACAGCGTTACAACTTGATCAAAAAAAGCAAGCGCTTGCTGCTATTGAAGTGGCCTTAAAACTCAACCCTAAAGATACCAGCAACCAGCTTTTAGCAGCTCAGTTGCACTTAAGTGAAGGTAGCAGTGAACGCGCTGTTAGTTTATTAAAGCAAGGTTTAAAACACGCCACTAAACAGCAGCAAGTTGAGGTTATTAATACCACGGTGCAAACTTTAGGCTGGCTTGTATCTCAACAAAAATGGGATTTAGCTAAAGATCTAATAGGCAGCGCAAAAAGATTAACTAAGCAACTACCCCGTGATGAACAAGCCCAGTTTTCTGTATACAGCGCACAAATTGCTATGCAACAAGGTAATACTAAACGTGCTCTTAAAAGCTTAAATAACGCACTTAAAATAAACCCGAATTTAGGTGATGCCCTACTTAGTTTAGCGAGTATTTATCGTGATAAAAATCAGCTTACGCAAGCTAGATTAATGTATGTACGCGCACAGGCTCTGCCTGACTATCAACTATCTGCATGGCTTGGGTTATCGCAAATAGCGATTGATTCTAAAGACTACTCAAGCGCGCTAAAGCATCTTAGAAAAGCATTACAAGCAAACCCACAACGCCAGGATTTAATTACTAATATTCGCGCCCTTGAGAATATAGTGCGCCAAGAAGGGTAAGTTTAACACCGTGGTTAAACTTTCCTGTAGACACAGCTTGCTGGCGTGACAAGCAAAGCTCGTAATTTCTATGCTTTAATGTTTTCTCATTTACTCCTCTTTGTGCAATAAGATCTTAAGTGATTTATTCACAAAGAGGTTTAGAGGGTGCTTCGCTTTAGAGAAACCAATAAGTAATCAGTTATAAATATTAAAAGCTGCGCTTCTCACGTGAGCAAGCTCGTTTACAATATATATTAAAGCGTTACCAATTTTGCATTTCGACTATGCGTGATTGTGTGCGTGCATATTCAAAGCTCAACTTTTTACCTTTATACAAATGTTCAATGTCGGTTTGCGCATTTATTACCAGCAACTTATGGCAATCGTAAAACTCATCTACTAAGGCAATAAAGCGCCGTGCTTCGTCGTCAAAAGTATGCTCATCAAGCGTTTGTTTTTCGCGTTGGTAGCTATCTTCTATACCGTGAACAATAACTTTACCCGTTGCTTTAGCCCCCATTTGCGGCACGTTCGATACATATAACACATCAAATTGTGTTGCTAACAACATATAATCGTTAGCACTACGAGGGCCTGAGCATAACGCCATAAAATCAATCATCAAGGCGTTATCTGCTTTTAATAAATAAGGTAAATCGCGGCCATGCACAGTAATTGTATTGCTACATGTTACAACCGGATACGAAGCTAAAAACTCATTTTTAAAATCGTGATTTGATAAATTAATAAAATAGTGACGACTGTTTTTACCATATCTAAAGCGGTGATCATCCTCCCCTGCCACGTTAATTATATGGCAATGGTTATTAATTAAATCGATAGTAGGTAAAAATCGCGCCCGTTGCAGGCCGTTGTAATAAAGTTGCTCTGGCTTTGCGTTCGATGTGGCCACCAGCACAACACCTTGTTCAAACAATGCATTGAACAATCTGGACATAATCATGGCATCGCCAATGTCGCTCACAAAAAACTCGTCAAAACACAATACACGAATATTTTTAGCCCACTGTTTTGCAATTAGAATGAGTGGATTTTTTTGACCTTGTAGCTGCGAAAGTTGGGCATGCACTTGTGCTATAAAATGATGAAAATGCAGCCGCTGCTTTTGCTCAATAGGTAGGTTTTTATAAAATAAATCCATTAACATGGATTTACCACGCCCTACGGGTCCGTATAAATAAACACCTTTTATTAAAGTCGCTTTTTGCCACCATGATGTGTGAGCTTGAAGTTGCTCGCTTAGCGTATTTAAAGCTTCCACTGCATTTTTCTGCGCAGCATCAAAACACAGTTCACCTGTGTCTATTTTTGCTTGGTAAAGGCTTAAAATTTGTGTGCTGTGCACTGTCATGGTATTTCACTATCGGCTATAATCGCGCCCATTGTAGCCGACTAAAAATGTGAACCAAAATGAAATTCCCTTGCCGCTTAGATAAATTTATTAGCCACTTAGCTGAAATACCGCGTACCCAAGCTCGCGCGAGTATTAAGCGAAAAGAAGTAAGCGTTAATGGCGAAGTAATCACATCACATAATTTTCAGCTAGCCCAGCAAGATGAAGTACTGCACCAAGGTGCGCCTTTGGTATTTTTAGGTAAGCGCTATTACATGCTAAATAAACCTGTTGGCTATGTATGTGCTAACAGTGACGAGCTACATAAAACTGTTTTTGACTTACTTGATGAGCCAAATATGAGCGACTTTCATGTAGCAGGTCGTCTTGATATAGATACCACAGGGTTAGTTATTATTACTAATGATGGCGATTGGTCACATAAAATTACGTCGCCTAAAAGCAATAAATTTAAAACCTACCTAGTCGAAACCCAAGAGCCTATTACCGATGAAGCACTTGAGCAATTACGAACAGGTGTCATGCTGCATAACGAAAAAGATTTAACCCGCCCAGCTATAGCAGAGAGACTTGCTAATTACGGCCTGCGTTTATCAATAAGTGAAGGTAAATATCATCAAGTTAAGCGTATGCTTTACGCGGTAGATAACAAAGTAGTTGAGCTGCATCGCGAGCAAATTGCGGAAATTACCCTAGATGAAAACTTGGCTAGTGGTGAATATCGATTATTAACAGCGCAAGAAATTAAGCTATAAAAGTGCTTTAAAGGAGCTAAGGCTTGGATTACTAGTTAAAACAATATAGCCAAACTTTTACTTGAGCCTGTTGGCCTGCTCTACTAAAATAGCGACCTTCAAAATTACTAAGGTCGGCCGTGTTAGTTAATTACAATCCCCCTATGAGTCCGTATTTAACGATACTTTTTCAGGATGACGACTTACTGATAGTTAATAAACCAAGTGAGTTATTAACTGTCCCAGGTAAAGATCCTAAACATGCCGACAGCTTAATTAATCGTGTTAATCGTGTTTTTCCAACAGCGAGAATAGTGCACCGCTTAGATATGGCGACTTCTGGCATACTGTGCCTTGCCATGAATAAAGCAGCGCACAGACATTTAAGTATGCAGTTTCAAGAGCGCGAAACAGCTAAACGTTACATAGCACGTGTATACGGACAACTTGAAGCTGAAACAGGATCAGTAGATTTACCCCTTATTTGTGATTGGCCTAATCGCCCAAAACAAATGGTTGATCACGACAGAGGTAAACCTTCGCTTACGCATTTCAAAATACTTGAGCGTGAAGAAAATGCAACCCGTGTAGAGCTAACTCCCATCACTGGTCGCTCGCATCAACTACGTGTGCATATGTTAAGCCTTGGTCATCCTATTTTAGGTGATAGACTTTACGCCCACAAAGAGGCACTTGCTGCCGCTCCTCGCTTACAATTACATGCACAAATGCTGCAATTAAAGCACCCCGTAACTGAGCAAGTACTTACTTTTGAAGCCGAATTAGAGTTTTAACAGGTTCAAATTCACTAGCTAATTCGCTCTATCTATTAAACTTTTAGATAACCTTGCCGATACCTAACTAATTGTCATTAGTTAGGTGCGTTATGCTATTTCCACGGTTTTTAAAAAGGGCTTTTTATATACAGCTCAGCTGTGCCCTACTTTTAGCTAACCCCATCAGCGCGGCTGAACATATTGCCCCACCTAATCTATCAAGCATTGAAAATAGCGACATTGAGCGACTACTTCCAAGCGATGAAATAAAGCCTATATTGGCGGGTGAAACAGAATTTTTAAGCCTTTACAGCGAGTATATGAGTAGTAATTTTAGAGGTATAGTAATACTTATACCCGACTGGCATTCTTCACCTACCAATAATTCAGGTATGAGCTACTTGCGCAAAGAGCTTAATAATTTAGGTTACAGCACCTACGCAATGACAGTACCCGACATTGGTTGGCAAGCAAGTAAAATGGCCGAAGCAATGCCCAGCGAAACCGAAGCTGCTCCTAGTAAAGCCGAGGAACTTGCATCACCCGACACAGCAAAAAACGCCCAATCGCAGCCTGCAAAAATAAAAGAAGAACCTCATTACGTTAATGCAATTGAAAAAGTAACTGACGACATACTTGATAACTATAAAATAAATCTCATTTCTCGATTTAATGCGCTGTATCAAACCGCTATGGAAGATTCGAGTAATATAGTAGTTATAGCACAAGGCACGAGTGCAGGTGTGTTATTGGAGTACTATGCAGATTTTCCGGACGAGAGAGTTGAGGCATTTATCAGTTTAAGTAGTTACTTACCTAATACAAAGCGTAACGAAAGCTTGAGCCAAACAGCATCACTTGTTACACCCGCCTTACTTGATATTTACTATGCAAATGACAGCACAGACATTTTAATGAGCCTTAAAAATCGTCAGCGCTGGGTTGACCGAAATGCAAAATTTGATTACCGCCAACGCCAGTTGTTTGGCCTGCGCGATCAACCCGATCAACACGCACGCCTAACAAAAGAAATAGACGGCTTTTTACGCCGACTTTTTTAAATACTCATAAGCAGCTTGAATATCTTGGCTCTTTTTAACAGCCAGTTCCATCATGTGTTTTGGTAAACCTTGCGATACTAATTTATCTGGATGATGTTGCGACATAAGTTTACGGTACGCTACTTTTATATCACGCTGCGTTGCATCGCTACTTAAGCCTAATAACGCCAATGCTTGCGCACGGTTCATATTATTATTTGGCGGTACATGGTGGCCAGAACCCTCACGGTAACTACTACTTTGACCTTGGTTTTGTTGCTGCTGATTAAAGCGCTGTTGTTGCTTTCTAAAGTTAAACTCTGCTTGGTAGCGCTTTAATACAAATGCAAAGTGTGTTTTAGAAATGCCTAGCTGTTTACTTACTTCTGCTAATAATTGCTTTTCTTGTTCGGCTAGCACTCCATCAGAAAACGCCATTTGAATTTGTATTTCTAAAAATAACTGTATTAGATCGTTTCGTTTAGCAAAGCGTTCTTTAAAATCGTGTACTGTTTCTTTAAGTGAAAAGTCGCTCTCTTTACCTGACTGAAATGCATGTTGTGCTTCGCGGCGTTCTTCGCCCTTTAAGCCCATTTCATCCATAAACAAGTTAGCCGCTTTTATATGTACTTCGCTGACTCGGCCGTTCGACTTGGCAATGTGCCCCATGACAGCAAAGCAGCTTGAAAAGAATAAAGCTTGGCGCTCGTGAACATCGTCACCACTAAATAAGCTAGAAAAGCCGCCTGCTTTATCAAAGTTATTTTTTAAGCTTTTATCAAATAAATGACCTAGGTATAAACCTAAAATGGCACCAAATATTTTGCCAAACATAAAGCCAAAACAAAAACCGAGAATTTTTCCCCACATCTATAATACTGCCTTCTTAAAAATTGAGTTGTTACGCCTCAAGGCGCGTGTTTAATTGGTTTAAACGCTCTGGTGTACCAATGTCATCCCACTGCCCTATATAGAGCTCAGTAGAGACTAAATGTTCATTTAGCTTTTCACGTAAAATAGGCCCTAAAGGGCGAATACCTTGCGTTAATCCTTTAAAAAAATCAGCCTGATAGCGGCCAATCCCCGAAAATGTATATTTTTGACTCTCGGCCGATAAATGGCTCAATGCAAAGTCGCCATCTGGATTGTGTGGCGGGTTTTCTATAAGCACTATGTGCGCCTCACCGGGTTGTAAATGAAGTTGCATTAGCGCACTTACATCATAATCGGTGTATACATCGCCATTTACTACAATGAACGAGTCACCCAACAGCGGTAACGCTTCAATAATACCGCCGGCCGTTTCAAGGCCACCTTCAACTTCTTGGCTATAAAGTATATTTACGCCAAATTGACTGCCATCTTTAAAATAGTCTTTTATTTTATCACCCTGCCACGCAAGGTTTATTACAATATCGGTAATGCCGGCCGCTTTAAGGTTATTTATATGGTGCTCAATAAGTGGTTTTTGTGCCACTTTTAACATTGGCTTTGGCATATTTTGCGTAAGCGGCATCATACGCTGTCCGCGCCCTGCAGCTAAAATCATCGCTTTCATGAGCGCTCCTTTGCCAACTTTTCAGTCACTTTTGGCACTATGGTATTTTTTGTCCACTCACTCAATGCTTTAAGCTCTGGGTAATTTGCCGCTACTTCAATAATGTAATCAAGAGTCGGTAGAATATTATCTAAATAACCTGTTTTACCATCGCGTAAATACAATCGACAAAATATACCCGCAGCTTTTAAGTGGCGCTGTAATCCAGTTAAATCAAACCAATATTTAAACTCATCAAATGAAGTGTTAGCCAGTAAATTTTGAGCCGTAAATTCTTGATAAGCAAAATCAAGCAAGCTTGTTAACTCTTTTTGAGGCAGTTTAAAATAGCAATCGCGTAGTAGCGATACTAAATCGTAGCAAAGCGGCCCGCGTACAGCATCTTGATAATCTATAATTGCCCACTGGCCGTTACTGTTCATAATATTACGGCTATGGTAATCGCGATGAACGGTAACAGTGGGCTGCTCAAGCATGGCCTTTATTAATAGCGCTGAACTTGTTTGCCACATTACGTTTTGCTCTGCGCTTAGTGGCTCATTAATAAAGTCATTCACTAACCACTGGCTAAATATATCAAGTTCTAGTGTTATAAAATCTTCGTTATACGCTTGCATAGCAGAAGCTGCCGGCGTTTTAGCCCATTGAGCACTTAAACTAATTAGCGCTTGATAGTGCTCGATGCGGTTTGCATCATCAAGCATATCGGCTAGGTGCGTACTCCCTAAATCACTAAGAACAAAAAAGCCTTGTTTCTCATCACTTGCAATAATAGTAGGAAGTAAAAAACCTTGCTCAACAAACACCTGATTTAGCGAAATGTAAGGTTCGTTATTTACTTTTTTTGGATCTGAGTCCATCACTATTAAATGCTTATTATCGTGATTTAAACGGTAATAACGGCGAAAGCTAGCATCACCTGTGATCGCGTTTAAAGTATGCGACTTGGCATTAAGGTGTATGTTTATAAATTGTTGTAAATTCTCAAAGCGTGTCATTTTATAAGATATCTATTTTTCACTAAGTTAATTAGGTCAATTACTGTAATTGCCATTATTTTCCTTTATTATGTGTATATTATATTAAACACACAGTATTAAGGTCGATAAATGAGCAAAACCTGGGGCATATTGATGCTAAGCGTAGTTAGCGCACCATCGCTTGCCGAAACTGAACTGGCACACAACCTTTGTGGCATTTCAATGCAAACCAGAGCTTGGCAACCACTTGAAGGCCTTAACCTTGGTGAAGTTGATATTCAAGCTGATGATGTTGAGCTACTTGGCACTCAAAGCGCTGAATTTACCGGCAATGTTGATATTAACACCCTTAAGATGAGTTTGTCCGCACAAACTGCGTTGATAGACAAACAGCGTGGTTTATTAAATGCAACGGGGCCAATTACTTATCAAGATTACGTAAGTAAAGTAAACAGCACCGGATTAAATGCCGATTTAAATAATTCAGAAGTCAGTTTGTTAGGCGCCGACTACAGCCTAACCGAACAACAAGGTAAAGGCGGCGCTGAAAAGCTCACTGTTAATCAGTCTGGCCTATTACTCATGAATGCAAGCTTTACTACTTGCCCTAGTGACACCCCAGTGTGGGAAATTGAAGCTGACGAAATAAACCTTTCACGCGAAGAAGGCTGGGGCGAAACATATAACGCCGTATTACGCATTCTCGATACACCGGTTTTATATCTACCTTATTTTACATTCCCACTGGATGAGCGCCGTAAATCAGGTTTGCTTACCCCGACTATTTCAAGCTCTGACAAATACGGCCTTGAAACAATTACGCCGTACTATTTAAATATTGCACCTAATTTTGATGCCACTATTACGCCTCGTTATATGTCTAATAAAGGGCTGCAATTACAAACAGAGTTTAGATACCTAACAGAGCAACATGAAGGCTTAGTAGGAATTGAATACTTAGATAGTGATGATTCTGAGCCAGACTTGAATGAACGCTACATGTTTCATTGGCAACAGCAAAGTTATTTAGGTGAAAACTGGCGCGCAAACGTTGATGTAACCAATGTAAGCGATGATAACTACATCACCGATTTAAGCTCAAATTACGCCAGTAAAACCGATACACAGCTTTATCGTACTGGTTCACTTACTCATTTAGGTGAAACATGGCGCACCGATATTAAAGTACAAAACTTTGAAGTACTGGGCGATCACTTAGAGTCATACACTGCTATACCGCAAGTTAATTTTACGCAAACTGCCCCTTGGCGTTTTGATAATTTTGACTTTAGTGTGTCTGGGGAGATTAGCCATTTTACTAATGACTCATCAGAAGTGGCCATAGACAGCGCAACTCGTGTACACGTAGAGCCAAAAGCCCGCTACAACTACGCAACGCATGCGTGGTCATTTTTATCTGAAGTGAGCTTGTTACAAACTAATTATAAGCAAAGCGGAAACTTAACAGGCACGCAATACAGCGATACCGTATCGCGTACTATTCCTAAAGTACGTTTGTATTCTCAGCTTAATTTTGAGCGTGACGCATCTTACTTTTTTGAAGATGCTATACAAACACTAGAGCCGCAAATTCAATATTTATATACACCTAATAAAGACCAGTCAGACATTGGCTTGTTTGATACAACTAAGCTACAAGACGATTATTATGGTTTATTTAGAGACGTGCGCTTTTCAGGTGTTGACCGCATAGCAGCAGCGAATCAGTTTACTTTAGGTGCTACAACGCGCCTATTTGATAGAAAACAGGAAGAAGTATTTAATTTTAGTGCCGGCCAAATATTTTATTTAAGTGACGATGCCAAGCCAACAGAGCAAGGCTTGAACTCAGACACTAATTATAATGCACTATTTGCAGCTCAAACCATGTTACATTGGCACCGCCGTTGGTACCTCGCTGGAGGTATTCAATACGATACAGATGGCAAGCAAATGGTACAGTCAAATGTAACACTTGATTATAAAGGTGATAATAATCAGCTAGTACAATTGAACCATCGCTATGCAAATGATGTCTCAGGAAATACAATCGAGCAAGCAGGTGTATTTACAAGTATTCCTATTAGCGACGAATGGCAATTTATTGCAAGCTATCATCGAGATCTTGAAAACAACAGAAGTATCGAAGTATTGAGCGGATTACAGTATGAATCATGCTGTTGGGCTATCCAAATTACTGGGCACCGCCAAATTGAAACAGATTTAAATCAATCAATAGGCCAAGAACAAGCAACTTTTGATTCAGGTATTAGTTTGAATTTTGTATTAAAAGGACTTGGCAGTAAAAGCCGTTATGATGCACAAAAATTATTACAACAAGGTATTTTTGGCTATCGTAGACCGTATTTTCTTAGTAACTAGTATCACAACAGTACTATCAGCAAGAGTAGTAAAAAGAATATGAATTTAAAAAAATTATTAACATCAGCAGTTTTAAGTGCCAGCCTTTGTCAAAGTGCAATGGCCGCACCAGTAGAAATAGATAAAGTTATTGGCGTTGTAAACCAAGGCGTAATTTTAAAAAGCGAAGTAGACACCATTATTAATCGTGTTAAAAAGCAAGCCGAAGAACAAAACCAGCAATTACCAAAAGATGAAACTCTTCGTGTACAAGCTGTTGAGCGTTTAGTTAATCAAGCCCTTATGATACAAATGGCTGAACGTATGGGATTACAAATCTCAGACAGCCAACTCGATCAAACTCTTGCTGGCATGGCACAAGAGCAAGGCGGCACAATTGCAGATTTACGCCGTACTATTGAAGATTCGGGCGAAAGCTTTCAAGTTTACCGTGAAGAAATTCGTAAAGAAATTACAACGCAACAAGTAACACGTGCAAATGTCGATCGCCGTATTTATATTAGCGAACAAGAAGTTGATAACCTTTTAAAAATTATGGAAACCCAAGGTCAAAGTGCTGAAGAGTACGACATTGGTCATATTTTAATAGATATCCCTAACGATGCGAACGCTGACGAAATTGCTGGCGCAAAAACACGCGCAGATAAAGTTATTGAGTTATTAAACGATGGCCAAGAATTTAAGCGTATTGCTATTTCATCATCAAGCGGCTCTAAAGCACTTGAAGGTGGACAGCTTGGTTACATGGGTATTAACGAAATGCCATCGCTTTTTGCTGAAGCAGTAAAAAGCCAAAAGAAAGGCGCTATTGTTGGCCCTCTTCGCTCTGGTGCTGGTTTTCATATCATTAAAGTACAAGATGTTCGTGGCCTACAAGTTGTAGAAACAACTGAAGTGCGTTCACGTCATATACTAATTAAACCTTCAATTATTTTAAGTGAAGAAAAAGCACGCTCTATGCTTGCTGGCTTTGCAAAAGACTTACGCGCAGGAACGGCCGACTTTGGAAAGTTAGCTAAAGAGTACTCAGAAGATCCTGGTTCTGCACTTAAAGGTGGCGAGTACGATTGGACAGATCCAACTACCTACGTACCTGCGTTTAAAGATACATTGCTTTCTCTTAAGCAAGACGAAATAAGCGAACCGTTTAGAACACAGTTTGGTTGGCATATTGTGCAGTTACTTGGTAAACGTGTAGCTGATAAAACTGAGCTAGCCAAACGTAACCGTGCTCACGGTATGTTGTTTAACCGTAAATTTAAGGAAGAAAGTTTTAACTGGCAGCAAGAAATGCGCGAGCAAGCTCACGTTGAAATTTTCCCTATAGACCAATAAATATGACCTTAAGAATTGCTATTACACCGGGTGAACCCGCTGGTATTGGCCCAGATTTGCTACTCACGCTTGCTCAGCAAGCGTGGGATGTTCAACTTATAGCGATTGCCGATGGCAAACTATTAAAAGAGCGTGCAAAACATTTAGGCTTAACAATAAACTTAATTAAATTTGATGATAATGCCCCCGCCATCGCAGCACCTGCTGGCAGCTTGTATATTCATCAGGTTGATTTAGGGGTTGATGTAGAACTAGGCGTACTAAACGACGGTAACGGACAATACGTGTTAGATACCTTGCGTATAGCAAGCGAAAAAAACATGGATGGCACCTTCGATGCAGTCGTTACGGGCCCGGTTCACAAAGGTATAATTAACAAAGCAGGTATTTCGTTTAGTGGGCACACTGAGTATTTTGCGCAGCAATCAAATACTGCTGATGTAGTTATGATGCTTGCAACAGAGGGCTTACGCGTTGCACTTGTAACCACGCATATTCCACTAGCGTATGTATCGCGTGCCATTACACCTGAGCGTTTAACTAAAGTAGCGGGTATTTTAAATCACGACTTACAAACTAAGTTTGGTATAGAAAAACCACGTATTTTAGTGTGTGGCTTAAACCCGCATGCAGGTGAAGATGGCCATTTAGGTCGTGAAGAAATAGAAACAATCACGCCAACGCTTGAGATACTTAGAAGCGAAGGTATGAATTTAATTGGCCCACTACCGGCCGATACCTTATTTCAAGATAAATACCTATCTGAAGCAGATGCAGTGCTTGCTATGTATCACGATCAGGGATTACCTGTGCTAAAATACAAGGGATTTGGTAAATCGGTAAATATTACCCTTGGCTTACCATTTATCCGCACTTCAGTTGACCACGGTACTGCACTCGATTTAGCAGGGACTGGTACAGCTGACGTTGGCAGTTTTGAATTAGCGATCCGCGAAGCAATTAAGCTCGCCCAAGAAAAAGCACAAAATCAATGACCGATAAAGTACATTTAGGACACCGCGCTCGTAAGCGTTTTGGGCAAAACTTTTTATTTGATGAATCTATCATCGATAAAATAGTCTCTGCGATCGATCCTAAACCAGAAGACAACCTAGTAGAAATTGGCCCCGGCCTTGGCGCAATTACTGAGCCAGTAGCTGAATTAAGCGGTCATTTAACGGTTGTTGAATTAGATAAAGATTTAGCGCAACGATTAATTGAACACCCATTTTTGGGTCCTAAATTAACCGTTAACCAAGGCGATGCAATGACGTTTGACTTTGCAAGCTTGGTTCGCGATGACAAAAAATTAAAAGTGTTTGGTAATCTACCTTACAACATTTCGACACCGTTATTGTTTCATCTTTTTGAATTTTCAGATCATATTGAGCACATGCACTTTATGCTTCAAAAAGAAGTAGTAAAACGCATGGTAGCTGGCCCAGGTAGTAAAACATTTGGCCGCTTAAGCGTAATGACTCAATACTACTGTAATGCAATGCCGGTTGTTGAAGTACCACCTGAGTGCTTTAAACCAGCGCCAAAAGTTGACTCTGCTGTTATACGTTTAATACCTAAGAAGCCAGAGCAACGTACAGCAAAAAGCGTTAAAATATTAAACACAGTGTGTTTAGAAGCCTTTAATCAACGCCGTAAAACACTGCGTAACAGTTTAGGTAATTTACTAACTGCAGAAGAGCTTACTAGCATTGGCATTGATATAACGCTGCGTGCTGAGCGCTTATCTTTACAACAATTTATTGATATAGCTAATTGGATTTATGACAACAAGCAGTAATATTGGATCGCCTGTAAAGGTGTCTGTAGAAACATTTTACGTAGAAGGTCAATCTCAACCTGAGCTTGAAAAATACGTATTTGCTTACTCAGTAACGATTAAAAACCATAGTTTATGTAGTGCAAAATTACTGAGCCGCTATTGGTTAATTACCGATGCAAATGGCAAAGAAGTAGTAGTAGAAGGTGAAGGCGTTGTTGGCGAAATGCCAGACATTGGCCCAGGCGAAAGCTATAAATACACCAGCGGTGCAATTTTAGATACACCTGTAGGCACAATGCAAGGCCATTACACGTTACGCAACGAATTTGGCTCTGAGTTTCAGGCGCCTATTAATGTGTTTCGTTTGGCTTGTCCTAACATTTTGCATTAAGCATTTAGATGGCAGATTATGCGATAGGTGATTTACAAGGGTGTTTTAGTGAATTTAACACCCTTTTGCAACGAGTTGATTTTAACCCAAGCAAAGATCACCTTTATTTAGTTGGCGACATAGTTGCCCGCGGGCCAGACTCCCTAGCCTGCTTAGACTACATTTACCAACATCAAAATAGCATGACCATCACTTTAGGCAATCACGACCTTCACATGGTTGCCTGCTACTTTCTTAACAAACCTACCAATCCAAAAGATAAACTAAACCCAATATTTGAAAGCCCAAAATTAGCGCGTTACATCGCCTTTTTACAAACCCAACCATTGGCCTTAGAGCTTATAAAACATAACTGCTTTATTTCTCATGCCGGATTAAACCCCGATTGGTCTATTGAAGATGCGCTAAAACACGCACAATTTGCACAAAGCTGTTATCAATCAAACAATGCTAAAGCGTTTTTTGAACACATGTATCAGCCTCATCCTATTGAGTGGTCAAGCAATCTTGATGACTTTGCAAAATTTAGATACATAGTTAACTATTTTACCCGCATGCGCTTTTTAACAAGTGATAACACACTCGAGCTTAATGAAAAGGGTGCAATAACCGATAGCCAAACACTAATCCCTTGGTTTAACCATCCGAATATAGCTAAAACGAAACACGATATTATTTTTGGCCACTGGGCAGCACTTGAAGGTAGGACAGGTAATCCACGAGTTCACGCCTTAGATACAGGCTGTGTGTGGGGTAACACCATGACCCTAATGGAGCTAAGTACTAAAAAAGTAATTGTAGAAAAATCCTACCTTTCGTCTAAATAAACTGAAAAAAAACAATACATCTGTTAGATTTATCAATTAATAGTTAAAATTAGTTAAAGTAATTGATTTTAATTACTTAACTTATTGGTACAAACGCCGATAAGTCTTAATTGAAGTACTTTTGAGTGGAAATCTTATGAACCTGACAGTAAGCCAGCGTATTTGGGGTGGTTTTATATTTATCACACTATTATTATTAATAATTGGTGGTAATTCCTTAATAAAAATTGCAAATATTGACCGTTCCACTCAAAAAGTGAATCAACTATCACTTCCAGCACTCAATAAAAGCTCAGAACTACAAGCCGAATTTATTTTAATGAGTAAAGCCGCTCAAGCGAGCTTTTACACTACATCAGCCAATGAACTTGCACCAATAAAAGCACATGTTCTTGAGCAAAAACAGTTATTCAATACCCTTCATCGTGAACTTCAAGACGTAGTAAAAGACGATGTTGCACTTAATCAAAGCAGCCAAAATGTAGAAAAAACCTATTTGAGCTTTTTAAGTACGGTTGAAAATTTATTAGAAGATAAAAGCAAACAACTCGCATTAAACAAAACATTAAAAGCACAATTAGAAAATATAGAGCTAAGTGCAGAAGATGCTAACTCTGTTGTACTCGATATTATCGACATTGACGGGTTTGAACAAAACCACCCTCGTGCTTATCAAGCTGCAAACAATTTAGAAAACAACTTTATGTCGGTAGTTAATAATAGTACTGACATGCTCACTGTTAAAACCCTTAATACACTCGATATAGTGAAAAATGAGCAAACTTATTACCTTGAAGAGGTTACACGTACCGTTGATTTAATTAAGCCAGCAATAGAGCAAACTCATAGCGACTTATATTCAAGTCTAAAAGAGTATGTTGATATTTTAGAAAGCAATATCAAGGGGAGTAATGGCTTAGCTGCAAACAAAAAGCGTTTAATTGATTCGATTACCCTAACAGAATCAGAGCTTGCCCAATCAGAGCAAGCCACTAAAATGGCACTTAACCAAATTGATGAGTTAGTTAATCAAGCAAGTGACGTTGCGTTCAAATTACAGCAAGGCGTGCGCAGCGACGTAGACTCTGCAAATTTATGGACGTGGGTTGGTATGATTATAGCCACCCTTTTAGCTGTAGCTATTGCTATTATTACTGTTAGTCGTATTACTAAACCACTTGCTGAAGTTAACCGAATTTTAGATATTGTTGCCAGTGGTGACATGACACAACGCTTAGACGACAGCGCTAAAGACGAATTTGGCGAACTATCTAAAAGTTGTAACACCTTAATTGATAACTTACGCAGCCTAATTAAAGGCATTATTTCACGCTCAACTCAGCTAGCTGCAGCATCAGAGCAAACATCTGCCATTACCGCAGAATCAAGCCAAGCAATTCGTAACCAGCAAGCACAAGTTGAACAAGCAGCCACTGCAACGACCGAAATGAGCAGTACATCACAAACGGTTAGCAACAGCGCTCAACAAGCACTTAACGAAATTAAAAATGCTGATAAAGAAGCTGAGCGTGTTAAAGGTATTTCGAATAACAATAAAGCCACGATTGAACAGTTAGCACGTGAAGTAGACGACGCCTCACAAGTAATCAATAAACTACATCAAGATAGCGCATCAATAGGCAGCATTTTAGATGTAATACGCGGCATAGCTGACCAAACCAACCTACTTGCACTAAATGCCGCAATTGAAGCTGCACGCGCTGGTGAATATGGTCGAGGCTTTGCTGTTGTAGCAGACGAAGTACGCTCTCTAGCGAGTAAAACTCAAGAGTCGACCCAAGAGATACAATCAATGATTGAATCGCTTCAAACAGGTGCAGAAGCTGCAGTAACTGCTATGAGTAAAGGTAAGCAACGTGCGGTATCGTGTGTTGAGCAAACCGACCTAGCAAGTAGCGCACTTGATTCAATTACATTTGCGGTTTCGCAAGCTCACGATGTAAGTGAAGAGATTTCGACCGCAGCACTTGAGCAACAACAAGTAGCGCAAGAAATTAGCGAACGTCTTGAGTCGATTGTAGCCATCGCAGAGCAAACAGCCGAAGGCGCAAACCAAACTAATATCTCAAGCTCAGAAGTAGCAAAACTTGCCGAAGAGCTTCGCTTGTCGGTAGACGAATTTAAAGTTTAGGTTTAATAGAATACAAAAAACCCTATGATACGGTGTATCATAGGGTTTTATTTATATATTAGAAATAACAATTACTAGCGTACAAAGTAAAACGGCTTTAGTGACTGAGAAGCAACTTATCTAAAGCATAAACTTCCCATAATCATTTTTAATCTTAATTAAAAAAGCCTCTAACAGCTTTCTCTTTTATTCGACTAATCACTACCAAACAAATCACGTGTATACACTTTATCAGCAATATCACTCAGCTCTTCAACCATACGGTTTGATACAACAACGTCAGATATTTCTTTGAACTCGTTGAGATCTTTAATTACGCGTGAATGATAAAACTCACTTTCTTCAAGTACAGGTTCGTAAACCACAACCTCAATACCTTTCGCTTTAATACGCTTCATAATACCTTGAATCGCTGATGCCCTAAAGTTATCAGATCCAGTTTTCATCACTAAACGGTACACACCAACCACTTTTGGATTGCGCTTAATTATTGAATTTGCAATAAAATCTTTACGTGTCGTATTTGCATCAACTATCGCACCAATAATATTATTGGGTACATTTGCATAGTTTGCGAGTAATTGCTTAGTATCTTTAGGTAAACAGTAGCCTCCATAGCCAAACGATGGATTATTGTAATGATTGCCTATGCGTGGATCTAAACTAACACCTTGTATAACTTGCTTGCTGTTTAAGCCATGTGATTCTGCGTAACTATCTAACTCGTTGAAGTAGGCGACTCGCATTGCAAGGTAAGTATTAGAGAACAACTTAATAGCTTCCGCTTCAGTTGAATCGGTAAATAATACTTCAATATCTTTTTTGATAGCACCTTGCTTGAGTAAGTTAGCAAATATAGCTGCTCGCTCACTTTGCTCACCAACGACAATTCGCGACGGATATAAGTTATCGTGGAGTGCTTTACCTTCACGTAAAAACTCTGGTGAAAAAATTAAATTATCTATGCCTAGCTGCTCTTTAATGCTTTGTGTAAAACCAACTGGAATAGTTGATTTAATTATCATTACGGCCATTGGGCTATGCGAGATAGCATCTTTAATAACAGCTTCTACAGAGTCTGTATTAAAGTAGTTATTTTCTACATCATAATCAGTAGGTGTTGCAATAATTATAAAATCAGCATTTTTATAAGCAGCTATTTTATCCGTTGTTGCAGTGAAATTTAAATCACTGCGTGTTAAAAATTCACTTATTTCGGTATCAACAATCGGGGACTGTTTATTATTTAAAAGCGCAATTTTATGCTCGTCAATATCAAGCGCTACAACTTCATTATTTTGTGCAAGCAACATTGCATTAGAAAGACCAACATATCCGGTGCCGACAATAGTGATTTTCATATCATTCCTTTTAAAACTCGGTACTTATCTGGCTAATTTTAACAGAGCCTCACGCGAAAGCGAAGACGTGCTAATGATTTATTATAGAGTGTCGTAACACGATTTATGGATTGTATAGTGCAACAAAGTGAGGAGATTAAGCCTTAAAAGTGGAATTATATATGAGTAAAGAAGCGTAAAATTAATGCAAAAAAAAAGCCGCATAAAATGCGGCTTTCATCAGGGTATTAACCCGATATTACTAACAAATTAGTTCCCACCAGTAGCGCCAGTAGCGCCAGTCGTAGTATCACAAGTTAATGCTTCAGTTTGTGGCTCATCAGTGCCATCAGCAGTGATAGTGTACGTTTTAGTACCAATAGCCGCTAAAGTACCTTGGAATTTAACTGATACTTCGTAGCTTGCACCTTCGATTAAATCGGTAAGTGCATAACTTCCGTCAGCGCCTTTAGCTACTCGCTTAGCTTTACCTGTACGACCATATTTAACTAGAGCACCAGAACCTGGAGTTGTTAAAGCTGTATCATTGCTACACTGAGCGGTTAAAGCTAACGCTTCAGAAACATAGCTAATATCTGCTGGTGCAGTAAGCGCAACGTTCACATCGCCACATAAAGCAACTTCGCCAGTTGATGCAAACCATGAGTTACCATCACTATCTTTTACAGCTACACTAGCACTTGCGTCGTCAGCAAGGCCATAAGCAGCAACTTTAGCTGCTGAAATTGTGTAGTTTTCTTTAACAGTTAAACCACCAAAGCTGAAATCTGAAGAACTAGCAGATAATTTTAAACCTGCAGCTGGGATAGCATCGCCAGTAAATAAGAAACGCACTGGTGAAGCACATACAGCTGATTCAGTTGTTGCAGCAAAGAATGTTAAATGGTCAGTCATGAAGCTAGCATTGTAGTAACTGCTATCTGCAGATAAATCACCGATTGTTACGTCTTGAGTCTCTGACGTCCAAACACCCGTTTCTTCGTTTTGTGAAGAAAGGCTAAGCGTCTCACCTGTAGCAAAACCTTTATCTGCAGGTACTGCCATGTTTACTGTGATTGGGCTTGAGAACTTCTTAATCGAAGTACCTGTCTCATCAGACATGTTAACACTTGCTACTGCAACTGCTTTTTTAACAACTGTAGTACTGCCAGCATTTAAGCCTTCAGGTGTAATTAAAGCGCCTGCAGTTCCACTTGTATCAGCAGCTGTAAGTGCAATTTTAACAGTACTACCAGTAATTACATTACCATCAGCATCTTGAAAAGTAGTACCCGCTGGTACATTAACTGATGCAGCTGCTTTACCTTGTGCTACTGCAGCTGTAACTACTTCAGCTGAGCTACCACCAGATACTGTAACGTCTGTAGATTCAGCGGCAACGCCATCAGCAGTTAACGATGTTAAGCCTAGTTGCACTTCAACTGAATCATCACCTAAATCGCTAAGGTCAATAATAAACGTTTTTGTTGCATAACCGTCAGCCACTACAACTGCAGTTACTTGAGTAATACTAGCACCATCTTTAAGCTGGAAAGTAAAGCTACCATCTTCAGAGTCAATAGAAGATGTAACGTTACCATCAACATCTACTACATTAGTAGATGCAGTACCACTTTCAAAAAATGATACTTTAGCTGCAACAACGTCAAATGAAGTGCCATCTACAACGTTACCAGCCACAACACCCGAAAGCTCGATAGGCGCTTCTGGTGCAACAACTACAGCAACTGGTTCTTCAACCGGCGGTACTGGATCGTTGTTATCATTGTCGCTACAACCACTTAATACAAGTGCTGACGCAACTGATAAAGCTAGTAGAGTTTTTTTGTTAGTAAACATAGGGAGTCCTTTTTTTCCATTTCAATAAACATTTTAAGTAGATAACACATACCTACTAGATAAAGTGTAACAGCTCAATTATAACGCACAAACACAAGGTTAAATTATAACCAACACATGTGCATTTAAACAATACATTATTAATATATTATTAAAGTTTTACATAAATTTCATTGCAGTAAAATATAAGTAAAATAGCAGTGTTACGCTTATGAAAATCTTAATTTCAAATATAAGGAGCAACGCTACAATCCAGTACTTTATGCTTTGATTAAACACCTTTAATAAAGCTATACCAAAAAATTGGTTTTAGTTAACGGTAATATAACATTAATTCGGAAACTTAGTTAGCACATAATATGCACACCAAGAATAAATATAAGTCAAAAATGAATTTATGCTACATAACTCTCTAAAAATATAAAAAAGAAAGTAGCGACGCTATACGCTTATCATTTAACGATGAAGTTTTAACTTGAAACTTCATCGTTCAACCACACTAAAAAGCAACGCGTGAACACTCTTTGAAAACTGCTCAATAGGAGCCGGTTAAAAAATCAAATCAGCCTTTCATTATTCTAAAGCCCTGCAACTACCTATCTTTATTGCTGAAACAATTACTATTAAAAAGATTAAGATTTTGTCTAGACGCGGATAAGTCGTTTATTTTTGCCTAAACACTAAAAAGAGTAGCTACTCCCCCTTAAACTCTTAATTTTCCTGCGTTGCGCGCATGATCGTTAATATTTACGTGTAGTTTGAAGCTAAAAAATTGTATCAAAATAACTTCCAATTGTTTTTTAAGCGACCCATCCTCAAACAATATCTGTGATCACCTTGATTACACGCTCATTTATTCTGTATTTAATAAGGGTTTATTGGCTATTTTCACATTTAAAGAGATAGCTTCTTATCTATTATTATCAATGTAATAACATTAACCTAACATTTTAAAAATAAATGCCTGCTGAATAAAACTTAATGTTAAATAATATGAACATTATAAAAAAGGCATATCATATAATATGCCTTAAAATCAAAAGGTTGAACGGTGAACTTTATTTATATTCTAAATAAACTTCTTTAAGTCTCGATAAGTTACCATAAACATAATCACTAGACATACGGCCTTGGTTTAAAAAGGTTTTATCTAAACTTACAGCACTACTAGGTGTATAACCTTGGTTGAAAACCAATCTATTATGTGACTCACCTATTTGTGTACTGATTGAGTGACGCCAAGCCTGTGTGCCCTTAATTTGTCCATAAGAACTTACATTCATATCTTTACGTGGTGTTAAAGGAATACTGATCGCGACACCCGCTTTACGGGTAGCAGTATCTTCTGCGAATATTGATATATAACTGTCGCCAAACCAAAAACGACTTTCAACTTTTACACCTGTATCTTTACTCCAGAACTCCCCAGCTGTTGCATGCAATGTTATATCTTGCTCAACCCAGTTATATTGATAAGAAAGCGTTTTATAGTCACGATTACCATTATAATTTTGATATTCAAAGTAGCCTAAATTGGCTGTTACTTTATGACGTCCAGCCTCACTTAACCAAGCTGTTTCATTCGTGATAGCAGTGTAGTCATACGTTTCTTTAAAATAACCAATTTGTGTTTGGTTATAAAAACCAAATGGTAATTCGAATGTTTGATAAAACAACGCACGATCAAACCCTGTTGGCTCACGTAAACGTCTAAATGACCCATCCTTTTCGAAATCATCACTATTCGCTACATGTACTTGACCACCTACTAGCACACCAGCACCTTGCCATAGTGGCACTTCAACATCAGCACGTATTGCAAGCGAAAAGTCGTATACACCAAGCTCACTCGCATAGCTATTTGTTAAGGCAGGTCCAAAAGTAACGCGCGGTTTAAAGTAGGGACTATTAGCACGAGTTAAACCTACCCAAGTAAGTGCTTTAGGCATAGGTTGAGGGGATTTAGTAATATTTAAATCAGGCGTGGTATTACCGTTGATAAACTCACGATAGTTACTCACTAAACCTGTGACACTCATAAGCGGGATATCGTACTTAGAAAGTACAACATTAAACTGTGCATTACTTGGAGTAACATACTCAGCGATTCGCCCGAGTACTAAGCCAAGCGCATCAATATCATTACGATTAAATATCGAGTTTTCGAACTTAACAACTATTTGGTTTTGCTTGTTATAGCCTACAAGTAAATTTTCAAAACCATCATTAGCTAATTCAGCTTTAAGTGCAGCCACTTGGACATTAATACGCTTTGAAGTGTGACTTTTAGTAGATGAATGACTACTCGCATTGCTCTTTTGAGACGTTTCTATATAGCTAATATTTGGCTCTGAAGCACTTGTATAAGACGCCTGTTGATCACCCCCATCCGCTGTTGAGCGATTTATAATTAGGGGTGCCTGCTCTGGTGATGCGTTAACATTTACAGTATTGCTCTTTATATAAGCGGCAGGAGCCGCTTTAGTTAAGTTTTGATCAACACTACTCGTAAAAGGTAGACTAAAGTTAATACCCCAATATGTGCTTTCTTCATCAAAATCACTATTACTGTAGAAACGGCTTGTTAATGTAAGTGTACCTACATCGTATAGCCACTCTTTAGGCACGGTAATACGCGCGGCTGCATTTTCAGCCTCGCCATCATGCTCTGCTTGCAAAGTGAACCAATCAAATAATTGCCACTCAATACCCGCAAAAGCCCCATCCATCTCACCAGTTAAGCGATCACTTTTAGCCATGCCCGCGCTAAATCTAAAATCGCCGACTTCTTTAGAGGCAACCACATAGTACGTTTCATAATTGTTAGCAGCACCACCAATATCTTTACCGCCGACTGCTACGCTAAACCAATTTTTTGGAATGTATGGCAGTTGATACTTCGCATTAAATGATAAATCTCGTAGCTGGCCTGCACCCTCTTTATAAAAGAGGTTGTCATTCATTGATTCTGTTGCGATCAAGCCACTCACTTCAAAGTTTTGAAATAATCCACCTGAAAAAACAAAGTTATGACCATCAATATATTTTGTACCACGTAAATCAAGCTGGTTATTATGGCCTATATCAACCATGCCTGTACGAAGTACCTCAGCGGTAGGTGTGTTGATCAACCCAGTATAACCAGTAAATGACTGAAAGTTATTTAGTTCATCGGCTGCAAAGGCTGGTAAACAAAGTGTTGCCAAACCACCTACAAATAAAGGTTTAATCCGGTGCATAATACAGGTCCATTTATTAAAATTTAAACATTTAAGAATTAACGCTAATATAACATACCCATAACTCAAAGCTGTAAATTTACGCTATCATTGTATGAGTTTAATTTCTAACTAAGTATCAAACGTCGACAGTGAGCGGCTCTTCGACATCGTTTCGCTCTGATCACCGCGGTTTCTGGGCAGTATTTGAAAGTTCCACTTAACCATGCATCCACTTACACATGGTTCGACACGCTTCCAATATTGCTCTCAATAAGAGACACGTAGATCAACAAAAAAATAAGCCTAAATACTATTATAGAGTGAGCAATTTCATCACGAATAATCAATCGTGTTTAGCGCCAATAGTGACAAGCTCATACCCACGTGAGCGCGCCTTGTCAATTAACCATCAATTGTGCACATTCTCTAAATTTGAGTATACTTAATTATAATGATAATTTAGGAGTGGGCTTATGAACCTAATACAAATTGCGACGCTATGCGTTTTAATTTTATCAGTAATCGTTCTCGTCAGCGGGTTATACATTTTATACAGGACCACGGTCAAAGCACAGAATTAACTGTGTAACATTGAAGTCAGTGCGCTATTTCATACTATTGTCCTGATTGTTCGGCACCGGGTGTAAAGTCGCATACGGCTTTACTGGTAAAGTTTTCACCTTGGTGTTGTTGTATTCGCGCTGCTGTAAAATGTCATGCTCTTTGGGTATTTAAGCCTATCTATTAGTAAGTTTACTCGTTGGTTTTAGCGCGAAAATTTCTTTATGTAAGCGAGATAGCAAGCGATGAGAGATAGTCTTCGGCGTTCTAGATGCTCACCACGTATTAAGACGCAGATATCTCATACCTCAAAATAAAAGTATACTTTTTACCTTATCGTCTTTCCCTATACATATCATTTAGCTTTCTTTCTTCGATAACCCAGCCGTAAAAAAAATGAGATTTATTGTTGTGTAAAGTCACTTTTAAGTACGTAATTCCGATGTTTTTTTTAAGTTCTATACTTTGGATATCATCTTTGTGTATATATTTTTTCATTCCAGCACGAGAATGAATTATACCTAACCTAGAAATATCTAACGTCCCTGATTTAAGTAGATATATAAAACACAAAATAATGACTGGGGTAATTTTAAATGCTATCGAAAAACTTTCAATTTTTAATATAAAAAACGATATTACAGAGATTATTGAAAGTACAAAAGTATGTATCTTATAGTTTTTTTTAGTTTCTATAGAAGCCATGAAGGTATTCTTTTATTTATTTTTAGAGCATTCTAATGAATTAACTAAATAAAACCTTCTGATAACCTTCTGAATTCAAGTGATTGATAAATAGAGATTTAAACTATAACACCTATTAGCTTTTCAATTATTTAGCTAGTTGGTATAGTCGCGCGTAATTAGACGACATATTCCCTTGATACCAAAGGAATCACACGAGTAAATTTCAAACCCTATGCAGCGTTTCATCACTCACTAAAGGGACGTTTATATAGCGTGCGATTAAAGTTGCGATTGTTTTCATTTGCGCGCTATTAGCTCCTTCGACAAGTAGATAGCGTGCTCCTTGGTTAGTTAAAATCCTTATTTCACCACTTTGAAATGGCTCGTCCTGACTTTTTGCATTTACAATTTTTTTTAATAACTCTACTTTGACGATCTCTTTAAAAGGGATTGTCTTCTCTAAACCCATTAATTTTTTTTCAGACAGTATGAATCTGTATTCTTTACTGCTTTTTTTAACTAACCTTCCTAAACCAATTAATGTGCCCCCCCCTATAAATAAAGCAAATGCAGCAAAAACATCAGCAACGGCAAAAAGCATATATATACTGGCAATTAGAATAACCGCCCCAAAAAATAAACAACCGATATAAGCTAGTTTATTTGATTTTGACGCTTTGAGTATTAAGTGTACACCTGACTCATGCGCTGAGTGTGTAACATGAAGTGTTCCACCCGTATTAAGGGGCTCTAATGAGCCCCTTTGGGTAGACTTATTAGTATCCAAGTCCACCAATTGTTTCTCCTACTGTATTATTTTGAATAGAGCGAACCTCTGGCATATTCGTCGGTGCCTGCTCTTTACTTGAAACGAATCGTATCACTGCATCACACCCAGTCACTAATGTCTGGTTCATTGCAACATCGCCTGTATCACCGGTAGATAAATCGACTATAAACTCATCTTTTCTGAGGCTATTTGTATTATCAAAAGACCAGTTTATTTCACCGTTAAGGTTACCTGAAGTATCTGTGTACACACCAAACAAACTATAGTTCATTTGTGCGCCACCGTAATCTTGAGCTTCACCAAATACAAAAACCTCTGACGTTAAGTTTTGGTCTAAATCAAACTGCTCCTCAACAACATACTCTCTGCCAGTACAAGCAATATACATGCTCCATTCAGACTCTTCTTTCGTGTTTGTTGTTGCACAAGATGATTGTGACAGCTCAGAGCTATTTCCTCGCGCATCAAAAGCAGCTATTGAATAACAATATTCAGTATCAGGTGATAATTGAAGAATAGTCGCAGTCGACTCTACTGACACTTCCTTAGCATAAGGCGTATTACTATCATATGCATAGACTGTATACCCTTCAACGCCTGTATCATCAGTTGCCCCACTCCAGGTTAATTTAATCGCTGTAGATGACAGTGGCTCTGCTGATAACTGCGTTGGCGCGGTTGGAGCAGTGACATCTGGCGCTTCAACAATAGCGCATACTTCACTAGACGCTGGTGATTCATTGCCTAAATCATCTTCTGCAATAATAAAATAACAATGTTGTGTGTCAGCAGTCACATTTGAATCTTCGTATTGTGATTCATAAATGCCATTTTCTAAAAACACGCTATCTTTATAAATTTTATAACTGATATCAGCATCACTATCAATGAAGTCCCAATCAACTATAAAGCTTTCATTTCCTGTTGTCGTAACCGTTAATTCCGTTGGCGCACTCAGCACCGAGGCCCCACATGAGCGGCTGAGGCTATCTATCTGTTTTTTAAACTTAAATAAACTCGATGTGTAATCAAACCTTTTTGTGATCAGTCTAAAAGAACCTTTAAAGCTTATATCTAGTTCAAGAAAAGTATTAACATCAAAAACACAGTTATTATTATTTACTAATGGGATTGCTTCGATGCCTAGCTTTAATGAGTTTCCAACACCAGGCCCTGCAATACCATATAAGCGACTAAAGTAGGCAATCTCTGGGCCTGCTTTCGCCTCTGCTTTAAACTCAACAGTGGTAAATGGATCATTTGCATCCACATTAAAGTCAAGCCCTTTGATCCCTTCAAACCCTTTACTTTCTGTATATTGTGCCCCAGCGACGATGTCCAATTTAGCCACTAAACGCGGTTTTATTGTTACGCCAACGGATGCATCAGCAACCAAAGACAATTGCACTTCAGGCTGAATGACAATAATACCTAGTGTAATAGGTGCGAATCTGATTGGCAGTGTCACATTCTTTTTCAAGGCGGCAACACTAACAGGTCCACCAATATCTAAGCCGAGCTCACTGTCCACATCAATGTGTGCTACGCTTCTAAAGTGGCTTATAGTCGCTGGAAAGTCTATTTTTAATGAGAAGTCAGGATTTACAGTTAACTTTATTGCACCTGTAGCACTGATTTGATCATTCTTAGTACCTATATCACCGTCGGCATCATGAAGTATGAGGTTTGTAACCACGAATTCAATAGGAGTCGCACTCGCTACTTGGTTTTGTGCTTGCGGTGACTGTTGTGTTGTCAGTACTTTCATTCCTTGCGGTAACGATGACTGCTGCACATTTTCAGCTGTTAATGCTTGTTGATAAACAATTGCACCTTCTGTGATTAATTGATCTAGCGTCGCTTCTTCTGTTTTTATGACCCTTAGTGAGCCTTGATTACCCAATACTTCAACAACTCTTTTTAAGAAGAAGTTCTCTAACCCATCCCCTTCATCTATTCCGTTTGATACAAGAATACTACCAATAACCACTTTACTTAAATCAGTACTCCCATCAAACGTAATAACACCTGTTGTTTCATTGTAATCTCTAATTGATGATTTTTGCTGTTCATCAAGTACAACCACGTTATCAGCTAAGGTTAAATCTACACCTGATTCATTTGGAGAGAAGGTTAAAGATAGAGAAACGTCGCCTTGCGGTGTTAGTTGACAGACATTAGCATCTTGCGCAGTTTCACATCCACGCCAGCTTAAAAACTGCCAATCATTCGTTGGGGTTGCTTTTAGTGATAGTGCAGTCCCTAGCTCAACATCAACTGAACAAATATTACTACTTGAGCAGATTAAGGGACTCGCATTGTCTAATAGCTCAACTATGCCATCGCCAAACGAATCTATCGTTACTGTGATTTTCGAAGGTGAAACTGTTACTTGTTTTTCAGTTGTTGCGGTATTGTTAGAACTATCAGTGGCTGAATATACAATTGTATAATTACCAGGCTGTGTCAAATCAATGCTATTTGAAATTATGACTTCAACTTCATCATCGTAATTATCGACAGCCTGTGCACCATATTCGCGGTACTCTGTTCCTTGCTCAAGCGTAAGCGGTTCTGAGTTTAATAGAGTTATAACTGGGGCTGTTGTATCAACGACTATAACCGTTCTTATTACTTCAGCGCTATTTCCCGCTTTATCTGTTGCTGAATAGGTAATGGTATAGCTACCAAGAACATTACTATCAACATTACTATCAATGGATACTGATACGT
The DNA here is from genome assembly GCF_015864275.1 of Pseudoalteromonas sp. NZS11_1. NCBI lineage: Bacteria > Pseudomonadati > Pseudomonadota > Gammaproteobacteria > Alteromonadales > Pseudoalteromonadaceae > Pseudoalteromonas > Pseudoalteromonas sp. NZS11_1. The sequence goes on along the minus strand of NZ_JADYXK010000001.1, from coordinate 210,791 downwards.
CGTCATCAGTGTCATCTGATACAGAATAACCTGGCTCAACAAAGTCTGTATTCACTTCAACTTCAATTTCAGCACCATTTGTAAGTGTAATAATAGGGGACGTGGTATCTTGGACGGTATCTACTTTGGTGGCTGGTTTATCATCCGAACCTCCACAACCTGCCAATGCTAAACTACACAATGGCAATATAAGTAACTGCTTCAACTTCATACATATCTTCCTTTATATGAACGCAAGAAAGTCGTAATTTGAAAATAATTATTCAAAAACCTTCAACTAACGCAGTCCCTTGCATTCAGTTAACATTAAGCTGCAATATTAATTTATAAAACTTAACAAATCAATGCTATCCACTTGTTATTACTAACTTAAACGCTAATAGATTAGAGAGTACAATAGAAAAAGTGCTAACACATTGACAAAAATAGTTTGTTTTTTTCACATATTAGACGCTAATTTATATAACTATAATTTGGTTATTTGGGTAAGACTCACAAGGTTTTTATCCGTATCAACGTCAATTATTACATCGTTAAATAGGATGTAATATGACAAAAAGCCGCTCATAGCTCCCCTTCACATACTTGATTTAAAATACGTTGAGCAGTAAATTTAATTAATATATTTCTCTCGATACACTTATTAATACTATTTTTAAGTTGATTACTGCTTAACGAAACGTTTTTAACAGTCAATAGAATACGACCAGTGTTTTGAGTAGTCATGGAATGGATAAAAATACCAATGCGCCCTCCCCACTTAAAAAAATTTTAATTAATATCACACCCTGAATATTTATCTAATTACTATAGTGATTTGCTTTGCTCTCAAAAAACGCCACTACTCATTGAGCTAACGGCAAACGAAATACACCAACAGCCTAAGTAACTTAGCCGAAAATTATAGCGACAATAACCAGTTAACAGCAGTCATTGAACTTAGTGAAAAGTAATTAACTATTAGGACTGAATTATATAAAGCTAACCACGCTTCTAGCTTACAAGGATACATAAATGCGTATGACGGACAAGCTCAATGATCGCATGATGAGGGTGAAACATGATTTGAAGGTGCGCCTGCACAGTCATTCATAGCCAAAGGAGAGTAAGCGCTTATTTGGGTCGATTTAGATTCAGTACACCAACGGAGATAGCGGGTGAGCAGGCATGGTCAGAAGCTCGTTACTATGCGCGTCCAGTATCCCAAAGGCCAGTGATGGAGCAGATACGTGCACCTCATCTCGTTGAAGTGGGCACGACTATATATGCGAAGGACAAGTGTTAAACCTCAACGGTCGCGTAGATTTACNAATGGCCAAATGAAAACGACGTCTCGTTTCAATACACGCCTACTGAAAGTGATCTTGACAACAACAACAACAACAACAACAACAACAACAACAACAACCGGTTGAAGTTTGTGTTAAAGGCGTGGATAGATAGTTACAAAGAGGCTACTTATCGTGAAACTCAACGCGACTGGATCGTTTAATTAGTAGTGGTCTCATAAAAAATCACGAGGAAATCCCTTGATCTTTACGACGTGAGATTAATACCAAAAAATCGATATTGAGCGTATTTATTAATGTTGTTATGGGGTGAGCCAGGTCTTCAGCCATATCCCTTATCAGTAAAGAACTACACGAATGATTCGTGTAGTTCTTTACTGTGAATTGTAAGATAATTGATTGGATACCTCTTTACTCTCGGAAGTATATTCATACAAATCGACTAATAATAACGGTTTCGAATAATGGAAGCCCTGAAATAAATCGCAACCATACTCTATAAGACACTGTTTCTGTTCAACAGTTTCGATGCCCTCTGCAAGTAACGTCAAGTTTAGATTTTTACCAATTGAAATAATATTTTGCACCATTTTCAACGATTGAACATCATGCATAATATCATCCACAAAGCTCTTATCAATTTTCAACTCGTCTATGGGTAATGTGCGAAGCAAATTTAAAGACGAATAACCCGTACCAAAATCATCAAGTGAAATACAAATGCCTTCATCACGAAGCTGGTTAAGTATCGGGAGCACTTTATTAATATCATCGATAAAAAGACTTTCAGTGATCTCAATAGTAATTCGCTTTGGGTCAATATTGTGGCGGTTAATGGACTGTTTAAGCATCGTAATAAAATCAATGTGGGAAAATTGTTGAGCCGAAATATTGATTGCTATTTGAAAAGTTAAATTTAAGCTTTTTTGCAATGCACTCATTTCTTTCAATGTCGTTTCAATAATATAGTTACCAATTTTTGGCATTAGGCCACAATATTCAGCAATGGCGATAAATTTATCAGGGGGTACAAAGCCCAACTTCTCATCTTCCCATCTTACGAGAGCTTCAACGCCGTATAGGGTGTTATTTACATCTACTTGCGGTTGATACACCATGTAAAAGCACTCAAGCTCAGCAGCTACACGTAAGCGCTCTTCTATTTCCAAACGACCCATGTAAGTTTGCGCCATGCTGAAAGTGAAGACATTAAACGTATTCCCTTCTTTTTTTGAGTTATACATCGCAATATTTGCAGAACGTAAAAGCAGCGTTAATGTTTTTCCATGCTCGGGTGCTTTAGCAATGCCTAAGCTACAGCCAAGACGCAACTCACTTTCCCCAATCTTAAAGGGTAACGCTATTGCCTTAATGATGATTGATGCTTTACGGTGCAGCTCGGACGTATGTGTAACGCTCGTTAAAATGATAAATTCATCACCGGCATAGCGAATAAGGAGTTCATTAGTGCATTCTAACTTTTTGAGTCGAGCCGTTACCTCTTGTAGAACGCGATCGCCCGACAAGTTGCCATATCTATCGTTGATTAATTTAAAGTGGTCGACATTAATTAAAATCATCGCAAATGGTTTCTGACTTGTCTTGAACCAGTCACTCATGTGTTTTGTGAAGTATTGTCGATTAGGCAGTGTCGTTAATTCGTCATGGTGAGCTTGGTAGAAAAAGTCATTGTCTCTTTGTCGTTGTTTAGCGGCCATTAAACGAATAATGTAAAGTGCGGCTAAATTAATGAAGATAAAAAGTGAAAACTGAATTAAAAAAGGCGTAATTAAGAGGGATATAATGTCACTTTTAAATATTATGGACTTGATCCATAAACCATAGGTATCAAGCCGAGCGATAACAACTTGAGCACGCTTGTTGTAAAAAAGATACGGTTCAAAAGACTCTTTCTTGTATGGGTATTGGCTAACAACAGCATCCACTAGCGGAACGGATTTTCCTATTTTCTCAGAAAAAACGAATGGCTTATTTGTGTAAGCACTGGGGTAATCAAAGTGGGAAGAAATGAATTGGCGATAACCATCATCGCGTAACACAGTCAGCGTATTATAGGCGGCATAATGCTGATGGTTGTTAAACAGCCTTGCATCCGTAACTCTAAGCCCGATGGCAATCATAGCGACAGGCTCACCGGACTCTGACCGTAATGTTTTACGTAAGGGGATAATAAGCTGCCCATCTACACGATACGTGCGCCCAAGCACCATATGGTCACTATTTAAAGCGTTTAAAAAGCTATCGCGTGTTTCGTCATAATCCAATAAATTAAAGCGAGGGTCTATCTCAATGTGCGGTCTCACTAATTGAGGTTCACCTTTCAGATTTGAAATTCCCACCATAGCTATATCAGGATTCGCGTTAAGAAGTTCCTCAAATTTAGCTCCAATTTTTTCGCTATCAATAAGCCCATGGCCATTAACAATAGACTGCTCAAGTAACAACATCATTATTTCTTGCGAACTAAGTAACGAGTCCACACTACTTGCAAACCTAGTTACGGTGGATAATTGCCGTTCAGCATGAATATTTTTTAAATTATTCCACTGAGACCAAATAGCAGCAGAAAAAATGAGAGAAGTCGCCCCGAATATAAATAAGAACCCGATGGGTAAGCGTTTAATTATTGTCACTATGGTTCCTCAAGAACTCTAAATACAGTGGAAATACAGACTTAAAAGGCGCTAAAAATAAATAGTAATGATTTAAATTCGTGCGGAATATAGCACACCCCAACAAAATCACTCCATAAGTGGTACAAGCTACACGATAATCCATGATTAAGTATCAATTATAGACATGTAACTACCTGTAAATGAGCCCCCATAGTGTGGGGTTTAAAGGGCCGAGTGCCATTAGTAGCTTAAATGAAAAGTACGCGCGTATGGTTTTAAGTGGCTATTAGCTTTAGACACAGAGCCCACTTTAATTTGAAACTGCAAAACGCCGCGCTCGAGTAAATACGTTTCAATAAATGTAGCATGTGACATTCCAAGCTTAAAATTATAATTAGACGAGCCGGTATCATCACCAATTATTCCAAGTGGATTGTCTTGGCATTACCGCAGAGCTATAGGAAATTATCTTAACCAAATATTCTCAAGAGACACACTATATGCCTGATTATCTTATTGACGATCTAAAATAAGGCATTGTAGGCAGTATATTTATAAAATTAGGTATAAAGCACTTAAACTACATTATTTATCAAATTGTAACGCCGCTTTTTTTGTATTTTTATCAGACAGTTTAGGCGTATAGCGGTAACATGTTTAGCTGATCATAAACGCATGACAGGCTAATGATATACTCATTTTATTCGCGTAAATGACTTCGTGTGCAAAGTAGTTTTCGCTCAGAAACCTTTACCACTTTTTTTGCCATTGCTTCCTGAATAACCTCAGCTTTGAGACGCTCTTCAGCTTACATCTTTTTTAAACGTCGATTTTCATCTTCAAGCCCTTTCATTCGCGCCATTAATGAGGCGCCCATACCATCATATTTGGTGCGCCATTTATAAAATGGTTGAATTACTCATGCCATGTTCGCGACACAGCTCAGGAATAGGCACGCCGCTTTATGCTTGTTTTAAAATGGCAAGGATTTGGCTGTCCGTAAAATGTGCTTTTTCATAGTTTTCCCCGGTATTTACAATAAGAGAAAATTCTACATTTGGCTTCTATTATTTTTAGGGGGGATTACCTATGCACTATAAATTTTTATTTGAAATACACGGTAGGAATGTATACTATTTCTCGGTTAGTCAGTTGTAGTACTTATCAAATTGGACGATGAGTTGACATGGAAGTAAAACATATTCATTTCCCATTATCCCTATCCAATATGTACCCGCTGTTTTAAAAAGTATCAAACGCTAGAGCGTTATCAAATTTAAAGACACAACTAGCGCGCTATCACATTTGTTAACAGACCGGTTGTTATGCTTCGCCGTGCACGCCAATAAAGATAGGAACAAGTGAAATAAGCTTAACTCTGCTGTTTGAGTTTCATCTAAAACTAAATGCGATAAATAGCGCTCTACTATGATTGCTATTGATGCGAGAAAAGCAAACCACTTAAGAACTCAAGTGACTTCACCTTAGCGTAACTGTTGATTGAAGATACCCGTTTGTGAGCGCCTGTTCATAAGCCAAATAAAGCTAATAAAACTCTATTGCGAACTAAAATATTAAAGGGACTGAAATATATGATGAAGTGTGATGTTATCTACAGAGGGATCAGTAATAAAAATAATATCGCTAGCCTTGCAGGTGTAATTAAGCGTTGTTTCCCAGGCGCATCTAAAGCAGATGTCATCGGCTATTTAAAGCAAGATGATCTCGTTCTTTTTACGGATTTGGACGAAGAAAAAGCCAATAAAATTGAACAGGCTATTATAAAATTTGGGGGAAAAGTTGAGCTTCAATTTAAACATAATAATGAAGACCTTTTTAATCTTGAAGACATTGAAGAAGTAGATGACTTAGCCGCAGAGGAAGAAATTGAAACTGTTGCCGTCGTTGAAGACATTTCAACCATAGAAGCGGATGCAGCCCAAGAATCAGCCAATGAAAATGACACAATAAAAGTAGACACCTTTCTAATAGCAAAACCGTGGAAACGTGTCGCGGCCTTGTGCGTTGATCAACTAATAACGATGGTCTTTACGTTTATCATTACGTATTTGATACTGACCTTTTTTCCAGCCACACTTGAAAGCGTAAAATACCTTGGATTTGTGTTAAGTCTTGTTTATTTCACGCTGATGACTGGCAATTTATCAGGCGGAAAAACAATTGGTGCAAGGTTATTAAAAATAAAAGTAATAGATGAACACTCGGCTCCATTAAACTTACTTAACGCCTTCATAAGATCCATTGTATTCTTAGTCGGTTTCGCCTTTTTCTTGATATCAGCGATAAGCATTTTCTTCAACCCTAAGCGTCGAGGGTTCCATGATTTAATGTCGGGGGCTTATGTTGTTCAAGAGGAAACAAGTAGCTTTATTAGCTCTAATGCTTTTACTGTAAAAGCACAAAAAATGGCATTTGAGCAACTCAAAAGAGCGCAAACAATTGGTATGGTAAAACTACAAGAATCTGTAGTACAAATAAATTCATCAATACCTTATCTAGAGAATGCGGGCTACATTATTGAAGATCTTGAGATGGAAGTCGGTGTATCACCGAAGGTTAATGTCATTATTAAAATGAACAGTGAAACGACGCTATCAATGGAAGAACTAGAAGAGAAAGTTAAAGATAAACCTGTCGTGGCAATGTTAGTTCGCGCAATCAAAATGAGTGCTGATTTACAGAGAAAAGTTAACATCAGAAGTATGAAAAGCGTAGGTATGGAAATTAGTCTCGCCGTAACACCATCTGTAAAACTATTATTTACGAGATAGGTCGATGGCATATACTTATAAACTCGTTTTTAAAGGTGGTATTGCCCCTGATAAAAATCTAGAAAAAACTATTAATGAGTTTGCATCACTCTTTAATATTTCAGTCACTAAGGCTGAGCAATATTTTAATGGCAGGAGCTATGTATTAAAGAAGGATCTAACTCATGAAAAAGCCCAGTACATGTCTGAGACGATGTTAGAAGCAGGCATTATCTGCTATGTAATGGATAATGAGGATGCAAGTAATCGTTTTGCATCAAAAGGAGATGTAACAGCTAAAAAAACGTTGTTCAAAAACCGAGCGACATTAAGTCAGCATGTTACCTCCTTTGCGGGCACTAAAGATCTGGCGGACTTCAACATCAAACTACTTTTCTCTGATGTGTTTAAGAAAAGAAATGATGAAGAGCTTGAAGAGTATTATTCAGTTGGAACGGTGACAACAACACCTGATATCAATGAAATAACATCCGAATTCCCAAGACCTTGGTTATTTATTCGGCTTTTTGGATTGATGCTACTAACCTACTTTGGCTTTATTTACTCATTTGAATATTGGGAAAATATTAAACTATTGCCCGGCTTAATTTTTGTTGGCACGTTTGCAATGCCTTTAAGTGTACTCGTTTTCTTTTTCGAGACAAACGTGCCAAGGAATGTCTCATTAATAAAAGTGTTTAAACTCGTTCTACAAGGCGGGATACTGTCGCTTATTTTTTCTTTACTTATGTTCCAATTAACTTCTGACTTAAACTGGCTAGGCCCACCTGTTGCAGGTTTAGCTGAAGAGCCAGGGAAATTAATCGCACTTCTATTAATAGCAAATGCAGTCAGGTATCCCTATATTTTAAACGGTTTATTATTTGGAGCTGCTGTTGGGTGTGGTTTTGGTTCATTTGAAAGTGCTGGATATGCGTTTGAAATCCTTTTAAGTCAGAATTATACCTCAATGATAGACAATATTAATTTACGAGGAGTCTTGTCACCTTTTGGGCATATAATTTGGACCGGTATGATAGGCGCTGCATTATGGAAGGTTAAGGAGGGCAGACCGTTTATGGTAAGTATGTTATTTAATTATACTTTTGTGAGGGTTTTTCTAATAGCAACACTTTCACATATGTTATGGAATAGTGGAGACTGGCTCTTACCTTGGATCATTAAAGCGTCTTTTATTTCAGTCGTTGGTTGGATCGTTATATTTTCTTACATTAACGAAGGCGTATTAGAGCTGAAATTTTTAAAAAATAACACCGCGACTGAAGAAATACAGTGATCACCATCCACTAGCCGAAATTGAAGTAAACACATATGGGCTTGCCATAGTTTGCTAAACACCACTAAATTCAGAGCGGCCATATCGAACCGCCCACTATTTTATTTTAGTGGGCGTTGATGAATTAATCTCCGCTTTTTTTATCTTTACTCATACCAGTTAACATAGCTTTTTCATTCTTTACAGGTTGATTCTGTCTACTATCTAAATGACTATCTGGAGATTCTATAGCATCTCTATTATTTTTAGCATCTCTATCATCTTCAACTGATTCAGCCTCTAAACTTATCCCAGTGTTTTTAGTTAATACATCTAGATAACCCAAATTGTCATTACACATCTTTATCAATTTAACAATATCTGATAACTCCTTACCTTTGACAAAAAACATGCGCTTAGCTAACTCATCGACTTCTCTTTCCATAAAAGCTCGTCCCGCTGAGGAATAGTCGTTCACAACTTCAGGTTTTTTAGTATCTAAATAAGTTTTTATTGATTTTTCTGTCGGCAAAGAACCCAGCATTAAAGCCATTAATATAAACCCATCATTATTACTCTCTCTGCCACCATCAATTTTACTTCTAGATATCAGCAAACCAAGAAAAAGCCAAGCTGCATCCGCAATTTCGATAGGCTCTTTGCCGGATTCGCTATCCACTTGTTGAAAAGATGTTATGCGCATAAGGTCTTTATAAAAGTGTTCAAATAATAGCGTTGAGCGCAACTCCATTAATCCAATACCAAAGTTCCTCGTCCCTAAACTACCAATGACTTTTAGAATATTAAAAAAAACATTATCTTCCTCAACAATTGCTATAAGGTTTTTTCGTGTTTCTGTAGAGTTAAAATATTTCTTCGTGAAATCTTCATCTGAAAATACGATTGCCTTTTCAGTATATTCACTTGAAACAATCTGCAATACAGAGCGATAAACCGAATCCTTAAATGCTTCGTCAATCGTATCAATTAGTATTTCAAGTTTTTCCTCAAGTTTCGTCTGAAGTTTTTCCTGCTGTTGCCGATGACGTTGCTCGTTTACTTCCACCATGCCCTTATCTGTTCTATTTTTATCTATTGAGTTCATTAAGTGAGATACTTTACTCAATTTGTTTAAATCATTTAAATTTTTAGCATGAAGCAACACAGCTGCACACGCTCTTTTTGCATCCACAGTAGAACGCGTCAATTTTGAGTTAAGTTCAGACACACGTTCAACATGCTTACCTAAAAGGTTTACATGTTCTCTAATAGAGTCATTCTCTTGAATTTTTTTTGCGACCCCCGCTATACGGATCGCAACTAATGCCCCTGCAAAACCTAATGCCCATCCACCTAGCGCATCAAAAAGCCCTGTATTTTCCTGTGTTAAATAAGGCTTTACTAGAGAAGCGGGTAATAGTTCCCACTTAATTGTTAACCAAAAGAAAGCTAATGTAATAGTCCCAAAAAAAAGAGTCAGATATATCAACTCACCAACAGGGCTATAAATAGCTCGCTTAAATTGATACGACATACTATTTTCAGCTTTAGCGCTCATTATATTCCACCCATTTCAGTGGCCGCTTTATCCTGATTTTCTTCTAGAATCGCTTCAATTGCTCTTCTTTGTTCCTCACTTAATCCAATCATTTTTTCCTTGGTCTTGCTTATCCAGGCAGCACTCTCTCTCTTTTTATTATAATTTGTAATGAGTTTATTCAGTTTTTCTTCTGCAGCCTCGCTATCCGTCAACACTAAAGAAAAGAGCTCTTTGTAAGTTTCTTCTACAAACGACTGAATAAAAGTGACTATACGATGAATTTGAGTGATGTGTATTTCCCCTTTTTCAATAGGAATATCAATAGATATTCTTAATTCGCCATCGCTAGGGTCAAGTGACATTGCTAAAAATTTATATTCAAACTGATACCACGCTATAATCGAAGCAATAAAATGATATGATGCTTTACTAAAGTCAATCTTATATAGCCAAGGTGTGCTAAAACGCAATAAACTGTCATCAGAATAGCTGATAATAATGCGAAAATTAGGATAACTTTCTTCATTCATATAAACGCTTGTTTCAAAACCAAATATATATCGTTTATTTTCTTTATCATGTTTGTTCGCATAACCATGGTGTTCAAAATACTTGTCAAGAACCTCCACCACGGTTAGCTTTCCTGTCACAGGCCCTATAATACTATTCGCTGAAGAAGAGCTTGAATTCCCGAACTCCTCAAGTTCTTTGTGGGCTAATTTTATTGCATTGATGAGGGTTTTTTCTGCTTTTTGAATAAGTACTTCAAACTGAGAAGTAAAATCCTCATGAGGTGTTTCAACCGCACTATACACAGCAGCGAAACCATCAGAATCGATCATAAGAATAAAGTCAGAATCGCTCTCTTTATTACGAATATCGCTTTCATTTTTAAGTTCTAAATACCTGTGAGCTAAATTTTTTAATATTTCATCATCATATACATGAAAAAGTAAGTGCGCTTTTTCCTCATTGCCATGTACAGCGATTGATAAAGGAAGGGTCCCTTCACTTTCAACTCGAGTAATAGTGCAAGGTGCTTCTTCAGACGTCACACTCCACGTATCATGTTGCTCTGCGATATGAACTAATAGGCTTGAATAGATTTCGATTAAACTCATAAATGATTCCCTTCAAAGAAATAAGAAATGTCGACTAATGACAAAAAATTAATATTTATAAATCGCAATACAATATTTGATGTTGCGCATTATTTGATAAACGATTACAAATATTAATATATCAGATACGCATTACAATCAAAGCATTAACTTAAAATGAATATAATTATAAAACTAATTTTGTAATGTATTTTTGCTCAAATAGGCATTTAACAGAGGTTGTCAATTTTGAGAACGCAGCTGCCTTTTCAAAGTATATCGCCCTCAACGAAAATTGAACCATCAGACAAGCAGACCTGATTTAATCCCATCATCATTTTTTAAAGACAATGTTTTTTTAAAGGATTGTTACCACTAAACTGTTTAGAAATTAAATGAAAATTGAGCTTCTCATATTTTTATTCCTCGTTCAGATGATTATATTTTTCAGCTTGAATCTAATTTATAAAAACACTGAAATTAATGGTTTCATTATATTTTTCATTCCGTTATAAATATACAGTAGAAGTAAGTTACCTTTTACTCACTTCAAATTAACTAAAATGGAATGTGGTTATGTCTTTTAATAATGTAGTAGGCGATTTCTTTCACGGTAAAAAAGTAACGTATAACGAACAGGTTTTAGACTATGCTCATTTGTCTGGCGCAGACAGTTTAATACCTTTTATTCTAACCATATTGAACTGGTCATTGAAAGACACCGTTCTCGACAATAAACTTGTAACGTTTGAGCTCACTTTACAGGAAGATTCATTATTTGGATTCGAAGCTAAAAACATCACTTTCCACCATCCTAATTGTGTCAACTTACTACTAACTAGCTTTCCTATGTATGAAGTTATGGGGTCACTACTACCAAATGATAGTTTATGTATAACTAAGTTTGTTACTACTCATCGATATGAAAGCAAACACGCCGCTGAAGAGGGAGACACTATATCTGTTGAACAGGTGGTGAGCTACTTGTTCTCTGAGGATTACGATGGAAAAGCCCCTCTTCCCGCTCTTTATAAAACAATTCGGTTATTTGACAAAGAGACACACATTTCGAGCTCTGTTGACACAATCAAGCACACTCCCCCGCCACCTTTTGATATAAAAAAGCATTACTCTTCGCTATCAAAACAGACTAGGGAATTATTTGATGAAATAACCATTGTTTCAACGGCGAACTACCTCTTAAAAAACTCAGATATGAGCATTTCAAATAATGAATATGCCCGATTAAAGCTAGATAGCGTCTCGCCAGATATCTTTTTTTCAGCCATATTAAGCGTCCCTTTCATGCTCGAAACCTTAGCGGCTGAGCTCAATTGTTTTCATTATCAAGTTATTTTTCCACAGCCAGTCTATGATTACCGTGAGAACATCGAGGACGTAGTCGATGTGCGTACTTTCGATTCTGAAAAGGGCAATACGACAAACTGGTATGGCGAAGCTAAACGCCCTGTATTTAACCTTAGATTCAATCCTTTGATTGAATCATCTTTAAATAAAGCGTTTGATGGTAATGTCCTCGATACTAACCTGTTAATTAAATCGATACTTGAAATAGACAATGAGTTTATTAACGAGCTTAAAGCAATTAATAACAGTAAAAATCGCTCAGTAAAATCATTAAAAACATCACAAATAATACAAGAAGCGTTGAGTAATCGCATCATTGGTCAAAAAAAGGCAATGGAAGGTATCGCACAGGGGTATTTATCATCATGCTTACATCGTAGTGAAGGCCCTCGAATGATTTATACATTCGCTGGTCCCTCTGGGGTTGGTAAAACATATTCTGCCACTCGTTTTGCTGAATTACTCAATGATGTTGAGAGTTCAGGTTATGGATTCAATGTGTTTAATATGGAACATTTTACCCATGAGCACGATACAAAGAAATTAGTTGGCTCGGGTAACCAATATACTGATGCCTCGCTTGGTTTACTTACCAACTTAGTAAGGATAAATCCTCGCCAAGTATTACTTTTTGATGAAGTTGAAAAAGCACACCCGAATGTAATTCAATCGCTGTTAACCATTCTAGACTCTGGATATACAGAAGATGCAACCAGCTTAGAAGAAATTGACTTTACGCAATCCATTATTATTTTTACGACAAATTTAGGGCAAGAGTTATTCAATAAAAACAACCAACATCATCAAGTAAACGTATTTGATGTACTTCGTACATCTAAGAATGGTCAGACAGGACAAAGCCTTGCTCCTGAATTTGTAAACCGGCTATCAAAAGGTTATTCGGCTTTATTTTCTGGTTTAAAAGTAAATCACTTTATTAAGGCTGTCGAAAAAGTACTGATTCACGACACCCTCGGTATGGGTGGCATAACATTTAAATGGCCAGAGAGTTTTTCACGTTTCTTACTTAAAAGTTTAGCGCCTGAAATTACCATGCGACAAATAGAGCACTCACTCCCTGAAATACAAGCAAACATATTACAAAAATCAATTTCACACTTAGACGAAGAACAAAGTAATATTTTTATTAATGTGAATGTCAGTGATAATTTAGCCCACCCGCGTCAAAATGTATTTTTAGTATTAGATGATGATAAGCGTGTTTGTGACGCTATAAACCAATCATTAAGCAATGAAAGCATTACCCTGTGCGCTAATAAAAGCGACATCCCCCCCCTTCTTGAAAAGCTAAGACCTCAGAGCCTATTAATTGATGTTGATTCACTGGATGCAAATAGATTTGCTGAACTAGTTGATGAGATGTCTAGTAAAAACCCTGAACTAATTTTATTTTCTTATCAATTAATAAGTGATTCGAAAAAAAGATACAGTGCTAATCACGAAGAAGTCAGAGAGCACTTTAGTTTAGATGCGGTATCTGTCACACACGCGTTGGTAGGTATGTTTAAACGGATTAATTTCTACATTGATACTGAATATTCGCTCACTCGCATGTGTAATCAAAATCAAATGCTCAAATATAACATCTCTGTTGAGAAGTCGTCAGGTGATATTGAAGTAACCTTTCATGACTTGAATACCCAACAACTTATTTATTCCAATGATCTACGTGAAAGTGATTTTTTCTCTCAATCAGCTCCCACTGACAAACTATCCGACGTCATTGGACTCGAGCGTGCTAAAAATCGCCTTAATGATGTTATTGGATGGTTAAAACAACCATCCAAATTGAATAACTTTGGTATATCAGTACCCGCAGGTTACTTATTTGCAGGCCCTCCTGGAACAGGTAAAACACTTCTAGCAAGGGCTGTTGCCGGTGAATGTGATTTACCTTTTTTCAGTGTATCAGCCGCTGAACTTTCAGCTTCACACCATGGTGGAACAACACAAAATATTAAAAAATTATTCTCCACCGCAAGGAAATATGCACCCGCTATTGTTTTTATTGATGAGATAGATGCTATTGCTGCAGCGAGAACCGCAGGCACTTCAGGAGCCGCTCAAGATGCAAACCAAACAGTCAATGCATTATTAACCGAAATGGATGGTTTTGATGATAAATGCCAGATTTTTGTATTAGCTGCAACAAATCACCCTGAAAAACTCGACCGTGCAATTACCCGCCCTGGGCGGTTTGACGAGACTATCTATTGTGATTTACCCAATAAAGAAGCACGTACTCTCTTTTTCACTCAATACGCCTCACAACATAATTTGTACTGGACTGATGCTGAACTACTTAACCTGGTTGCACTTTCTCAAAGGATGTCTCCTGCTGAAATTCAGCAGGTACTAAAAGAAGCGATACAGTTTGCGGTATCAAATGATGTTCAACTATCTAAAGAGATTATTGAAAAAACAATGATCAGAGTGAGGTATGGCTCTCCTTCTGAACATTTGTTTTTAAGCGGAGACGAAAAGCGTAAAACAGCCTATCACGAAGCCGGTCATTTAGTCGCGCACCACCTTTTATTCCCTAAACAACATATTGACTTCATTACTATAGAGCCTCGTAATCAAGCCCTTGGATTTGTCGCCACACGACAGCCAGATGAATATGAGAGCTACTCAAAAATTACTATAATGCGCAAACTACAAATGCTCCTTGCCGGAAGAGTTGCAGAAAAACTGTGCACAGGCTCTGCTGATGAAATAAGCACTGGTGCAAGTAACGATATTGAAAAAGCCACACAGTTGGCGATGCATGCAGTTTATCAAGGGGGAATTGAGCCATCCGTAGGGCCATTAAATGTTGGCCTACTCACACGTTTTGAAGAGAGTGACTTACTTGCGAATGCGCAAAACGCAGTAAAAAGATGGATTGAAACGGCAGAAAAAGAAGTTGAAGAGTTACTTATTGAACACTATTCATTACTAGAAGTCGTTGCTGAAAAGTTGATTGATGAAGAGTCATTGATGGGCCACCAAATTTTAACACTATTAGGGGATGCGTAATGGCAATGACGCACGATGAGCTTACTCAATATCTCAAAATGAATTACTTATCTTACATATACTCTGAGGAAGACGATGTATTCATAAGTCCTGAAAAAAGCAACGTCTATACGATCAGTATATACCGAGAGAAAGGCGGCAC
Source organism: Pseudoalteromonas sp. NZS11_1 (assembly GCF_015864275.1). NCBI lineage: Bacteria > Pseudomonadati > Pseudomonadota > Gammaproteobacteria > Alteromonadales > Pseudoalteromonadaceae > Pseudoalteromonas > Pseudoalteromonas sp. NZS11_1. Next base: position 195,630 of record NZ_JADYXK010000001.1, on the reverse strand, counting down.
AATTTTACATGTCGTCGCGGATTATAAATGTGACTTTTTTGAATATACGGGTGTTACTTATCAAGAGCTCAACATCGTCACCCTATTAAAGTATATGTTACAAGAAAATGAGGCCTATTCTTCAGGGTATTGGTGTTTAACTAAAGAGCATTCGCGCATCCAATTTCGTCAAACTTTATATTTAGGTGACACTAAACTAACGAGTATTACGCCAATTATAGACATGATAGCCGTTATATCCAGTGAAGAGCAGCGTGACAAGCTTCATAAAATGTGGCTATTACTTAACCCTGATAACGGCAAAGTTGGTGATACTAAAAGTTTTTTGGCTAGTGCAAAAAAGGCACAAAAACAATATTCTCAAGAGACACACGATATGCTTGATTATCTCATCGGCGATCTAGAATAAAGGCGTTGTAGGCAGTATATTTATAAAATTAGGTATAAAGCAATTAGTTCAAGCACAGTTTACATTAGCGGCTCGTTGTTATTATTAGGGGTTGGGTTTGGCTTATTTTCGACCCCAAACAATAATGCCATTATGGGTGCTGTAGATAAAAGTGAGCTAGGCGTCGCATCTTCCTCAATGAACTTCTCGCGCACTATTGGTAATTTATTTGGTATGAGCTTAATCAACTTAATTGTACATTATTACCTTGGTGACAGCACCTTTTCAGCACAAAATGGCCACGCATTAATGAGTACGATTTCATTGGCGTTTACAGTGTCACTAGGGTTTGTAATTCTTGCCAGTTGTATTTCTGCGCTGCGAGGACGCGCTTAAAAGGATAGATTAATTATTTACTGCGTACCTACCTTAAAATACAAGGCAAGAACATGAAAAAAGTCTATTAGTTCAATACCTTTTCAAGGTAGGCTGTACTATGCATAGCTTTTTAATGCTCTTGCCCTGAGTTCTAAAGAATCATTATCAGAAGAATTTAAAAGGTGCATATTAGGCAAACCGTTAATATACTTTAATTTTAAATTCTAAATATTTCCTTAATTAATTAAAGAACACTATATTTTCAATAACACATTAAACAAGTAAAAAAACAAAAAATAGCATTATGTCTAAAAGCGATGAAAAACCATATAAATAAATGGTACTTTTCCTTGAGGATCTTTATTTTTTTAAGAAAAACAATTATCAATTAAACCTTTTTAAAATAAAAACACATTCAAAATCAATCTTTACTAGGAGCTATAATGAAAGAAGAAAAAATCACTGAAGAACAGGATTTTTCAGAAGACACCTATTCCAAATGGTATATATTTTTTACGATACCTATACTTTCTTCTTTGTATTTTTTTTGGTTTGTTATGAAACTTTTAATGTCTTTTATTTTTTCTCTTGGGGAGGAAGATAGAAGAGATAAAACATATGTTAGGTATTCTGAAAATGGCATACATAAAACAGGACTTTCAAGTACATATAAATCAGGTAATTTGATACGTATTCTTATAGTAGGAGCGGGTATATATTTTACATATAAAGGTATAGAAGCCTGTATTAAAGTATTTCATGCTAGTTTAGAAACAGGTGTTATTTTTCTTCTACCACTTTGTATTGCTGGCACAGCATCATTATTATTTAGTGAAAGCTTTAAAAAACATTTAAACAACGACAAATCATCACTGCCATTTATTATTGTATCATTTGTTGGTTTAGCCATTTCTATAGCTATAACGGTATATTTATACAAAATTGATTTCTTAGAAATGGGAGATAGTAAAAATATTAAAGATGGTATTTTTTCATTGTTTTTTGTTCCTTTATTTATCTTTTCTGGTTACATATTACCTATAATGGTTTCTTTAATATCTATTTTGTTAACATTAAAAGATAAAAATAGTTATTCTATATTTGCTGTTATTTTTGCTTTTTTATTAGGTTCTATTCCTCCTTATATGCAATATCAAGAAGTTCAAAAAAACATTGAAAATAAAAAAGAGGAAATTAGAAAAGAAAAAGAAAAAATTATACAAAATAAAAAAAGAAATAAATTAAGAGAAGAACGGTATAAAGAGATGAGTATGAACGAAAAAGGTTTTACTTATTATTCTCCAGAAATAATTTCAGCTCGTTATGACCCAACAAAAAAGAAAGAAGAAGATGATAAAAGATTAACTGGCACAGGGAAAGGTAGTTTACTTATACTGCCTAGTTATAAATTCAGAGTTAAGGTTAGTGTTGAAGGTTTCGAAAATTATACTTATGGTATGGAAGTGCCAGTAGGGAAGTATAAAATAACATTAGAGCATGAAAAATATAGAAAACATAAGGAAATATACGAAGTAAAAGAAGGTGGTAATATCATTTATATAAAAATGATATGATAATTCCTTAAAAATATATGACCTAAGTTTTAATAATATTAGGTCATTTTTAATATAGAAAGGGGGTTTTCACCCCTGTGTCAGGATCTGTCTCTTGATCACATCTCCTGTTGTTGCGCTTGTATGAATCGAGCGCCTTCTAGCAGTTGGCTCAGTGAAAACCAACCTTTCCATAAAGCTTCCCAACCAACAACATCTGTTTGCTTGCTGTTGTGCCACCCGCCTAATTTGGCAAGTGCATAATAAGCCCAATGTAATGAAGGTGTTGTGTTAGGTGCTTTTTTAGTTTCAGTCTTTGACCACAACAGTTTCCATTCAAGAAGATTGAAAAAATTGTCGCAACTAATTGATTTTGCATTATCTTTATCGACAATAAGCTCGCGTAACTGGAGAAGTCTCACCGCAATAAATGCTGTTATTACAATGATCTTTTCTAGATTATTTCGCGTTTGCATGCGAAACGACTCAACTTGAGTGCCCGCTGACTTCCACGCTTTATGGAACTCTTCAACTCGCCATCTTAGTTCATAAAATCTAACTATCTTTAGTGCATCAGAAGCACTATTTATCGGTTCGCCTGTATACAATTTCCACGACAAAGGACTTGTTCCACTTGGTGGATCAATCTCGTTGCAACTTATTACTGTTAAATTCATACCACCAAGTTTCTTGTGTTTTTTAGGCGGATAAATAGTAATGCAAGCATAACGTACAGCTACTTTCGCAATACGTGCTTTTCGGCCTCCTTTTTGCTGTATCTTAACCGAATATGAAGCTTCGCTAGATTGATTTTCAATGTAGGGACTTAGTTTATCGCCGTCTGCATTCACGACCCGCTCATGCTTGGCCCTCACTACAAACCGTTGATTATTTATTGTTTTATAATCAATATACTCAAACATATCAGATTCTCGATCACAAACGCTTATGATATTGTCCATGACATCTGCAAATCGGGTACTCATTTCTTCCGACGAGCGTTGCCATTTATAACTTTCTTTCGTTTCGTACTTGCGGCGTTTTCTGTCGTTAGCGGTACCAAAGTTTTCATCTTTTCTGCACCAACGATGTTGTGCACCCAAGCCAATAGTACGCTCTGTTTCTGCATCGACCATAAGGACGGTGTGCGCCAACATCCCTTTAGAAGAGCTTTGTTTATATGCGCCAGTATGTCCGAGCTCTTTAGTCACATTGTGTCGGTAACACAATGTTGATGTATCTTCTAGCGCAAGGATTGTGTTTGACAGCGTTATTGCAGGTAACAGCGAATTCAAACCGGCGGTAGCGATGTTATCTGCGTCAACTTTATCATTGCGAAGAAAGCGATATGCGCCTTCAATAGAGGCCTGTGAGCCAGATGCTTTCACAATAGAACTTCCTGTGTTGCTCGCCATTTGATGACTTATTTTTACCAGGCGTTTAGTGCGTCGTTCATCACCTAATTCAGCATGTTTAAACAAATGATTAGCCCATTTTTCAGTATCTTTTATCAGCATAATAATTAAACTCGACCGGTTTTTTCGTTATAACTGATCTGATCGACTGATATAAATAAAGTTCAATTGAAGCCTAATTTATTTGTGTATAAGAGTCAGGTGTCAGGATAGTTGTCACTTCTAACTTTTAATAAAGGCAGAACGAACTTTCTCATACTATAAATAAGTACGGGTCAAAATTTCAATCGCCTAACCGCCAACACACACTGTTGGTTGAGCAGCTCGAGTAGTTTCATAAATTATAAAAATGGAGAGCGCAAGCAGTTACTTCTTTCATTGAAAAAAAGTAATCTTGCCTAAATATAATGAATAACGACGGTTCTAGCTTTCTTCTGTATACCTTCGCCCTTTTATGCTGTTGTTTATTTCACTCAACAGCACTGGCTACGACCTCGATACCTGTGCAAAAAATCCAAGGAAACGACGTAATTATTGAACAGTTTAAAATGGGTTACTTTACTGATGTAACAGAAAAAATGCAGTTAAATGAAATACAAAAACAACCGTTTCGCATTTCTTCCAATAGTATTTCACTCGGCACAGCCGCTAAAGTCACGTGGGCAAAAATAGAACTGGAAAATTTAGATAAAAAAATACAAAAAATCTATCTCCACCACCCTTATGCATACCATAATCATAAAGTAGAGCTTTATGAAGTTATCGATAACACATTAGTCCGTGAACGCATTCTTGATATGGATAACCCTGCAACATTACAATGGATGTACCGTGGTAGCGCCGTTTTTGATATAGAATTACAAAATAAAAAAACGTTATATATAAAAAGTATTTCCTTCTCTCACCAATGGTTTAGCCTTAACCTTTACAATGAAGACCAGTCTAAAAGAGCCTTGTTGGGCCAATATACCGATATCGCGCTGCTTGTAGGGATGATACTTGCACTTATTATTTATAATTTTTTACTTTTTATCTCATCTCGTTTAAAAGAGCACTTCTATTATTCATGCTATCTCGTTTGTGGTGGTTTTTGGATTGCACTTTCCTATGGGATGTTTGCCGATTTCTTCAATATCTTTGGCTCCATTACTTTGAAATGGCATCTATCTTTAGTCGCAATGCCAATATTTTTAATATTGTTTATGATCAATATTTTCGAGACTAAAAGTAAATACCCAGTTGAACATTGGGCACTTATATCAATTATAGTTTTATTAACTATCAACTTTATTTATGGTTTATTTGATATTGTAACAGCCCTTAAGTACTCAAGCTCACTCGCTGCTGTAATGATGGCTGTTAGTCTCTCTGTCAGTTTTTCTATGTTGTTTCGAAAACACCCCATCGCACTATTCTTTTTAATAGGTCATGGGTTATTTGTCATCTTTAGTATTTTAGCTGTCTTCTTTTACAAAGGAAAAGCGGAATTTAACTACATCAACAGTCACGGTGTAGGCATTGGTATTATGTTAGAAGCCCTCGTTCTATCGCTTATTATCGCCTATAGAATTCGAATATTAGAGAACCTAAAAATAAAACAAGCGGATCTTCAATTATTAGCATCAACAGATCCTTTAACACAGTTATTTAATCGCCGTCATTTTAGCCTTGCTGCAACAGAGTTATTAAACAAAGCAAAGCAAATGCATCGCCCTATCTCTGCTATTATTATCGATATAGATCATTTTAAACGTGTTAATGATACGTATGGGCACGTCGCTGGCGATAAGTCGTTGAGGTGTGTCGCGGATATTATTAGACAACAGTGTCGTAAACACGATTTATTAGCCCGCTATGGAGGCGAGGAGTTTGTTATTCTCATGCCGGACACACGCTCAAGTAAAGCCTATGCGCTAGTAGAGGAAATGAGACAAACATTAGAGCGCACTGAAGTAAGTATAAATAAGACCTTATCGATTCGTTTAACAATGAGTAGTGGTATCACAGAGGTTAAACCTGAGAACATAAACCTAGATGATGTGATTAATCAGGCAGATAAAGCGCTGTATACAGCAAAAAATAATGGCAGGAACCAAACCCAGCTATCGACTTTTTAATCAGGGTAACTATCTGGTATAGACGCTCACTTTAATGATAATACTTCGTATTCAAACCCGATAGTTCCCGCTATTAGAAGAAAACACTCCCCTCCCCGACAGCCCTTTTACCGCTTAGCGTTGCACCCGCCCCACTTTACCCATGAGACGCAAATACGCGCCGACGTGGGCATTTGAGACAGAATTAACCAACTAAAACCTGAGATAAAAAACGTGTATACATGCACGTTTATCGGCGCGACCACATGCGTGTGCACGGCGATAAACCGTTATGATAGGACTTTTTAAGGACTATTTATTTTCGTTTACACTGGGGATATGAAACAACACAGATCTGGCACTTTAGTGATTTTATTAACCCCACACGCGTAAAAACACCTTAAACACGTCACCCAGCTCTCCCCACCTTTTTGCAGATGAGCAGAGCACGTGATTAACTGAGGCCCTTCGTTAGTGATTGTGAGTAGGCTCTTCCTTGTCTGCTAACGCATAAGCAATGTTAAATATCTCTTCCCATATATCCTTTTCTGTCGCGCTGTAAAAAAAATGAGATAACTTCATCACGGTTGCCCAGAATAAACGCTCACCAATATGAATACTGGCCAACCTATCCTGATTATCATGCATATATGTTGCTATCACCGCTTGAAATAAAGCATCCATCTCAAGCAGGTAAGGGTGCAAATCAAAGTCTGTATCAATAAGCCTTTTCAGGGCCTGAATGAGAGTCTCATTCAGCGTGTCGTCTTTACTCATGGGGTCTTGGCTGAGCCTATGCCAGGCACTCAATGTCAGTAACGTGAGCTCACTTCGCTGTGTGCTATCATAACGCCTTATCAGCCAATCTATATGCTCTATGACCGTTTCCACTTCGAGACTAAGCGAATAAGTCAGCACCATATTACCTAGAGACAAAGAATCTAAATTTCTTTTGTTAAAGTAAAAATTTTCGTGACTCTCTTTAAGAAAATGACCGACATTAGCAACCGCTTTAAAGTTCTTAAACCTGTCTAAATTTGATTCATACACTGCTGGTTTATTTTCTTTTAAGCCAAGAAAAGCGTGTGTAATGTCTTTCTCTGACGGAAGTTGTGGGAACTCTCCTTCATAGTGTGGTTTAAAAGTAAACAATCTAAATACACAAGGAAAGTAATATTCATCAAAACACCCCGGTAACCGCTTTCTGTATTCAGACATTATTTTATAGATGTCTATACAGAATAAAATAGCTTCGTCTAATGCATCGACATGCGTATTTCCGGTATTTAGCACATATGTCACGAACTTAGACTTCGTTTCTAACACCTTATCTACTGCCTGCTCACCGTAGTCGGTGTAATTCTCAGTCGCAAATTGACATGCTTTTAATAATAATTGCTCTTTTTCATCGGGCGAGCTTGAAGTCAGCGCAATATTTAATACTAAGCTCACGATCAAATCCCTGACGCCAAACGAATCATCTTTAAATCCATTATCAAATTCTTCAAAGACATTAAGGTAATCATGATGTGCTTGTTCGATTGATATTTTTTTGTTGTCTAATTTCGCGGTGATACCACTCATTTCTCGCGCATATGCCCTGTAATTATCTGGGCTATTTTTTTTATATTTAGATGACAGTTGATTAAGCTCGTCAAAGGCTGCGACCGATTTTTCATTTAAGTCGGGAGCTGCCTGTCGGCTATAGATATGAGCCCGAGACAGACTTAACTCTTCACGTTGCTCTTGCATAGTAAATATGATCTGAAGATATGGTTCAGCTTTTATCTTATGCTCAAAGCGAAGCAGCTCTTCCATCGCTTTTTGGTTTTCATTAAGATTGATGAGTAATCTGAGGACGAGAAGCGCTTCATCGCAATAGGCGCAAGCCATGAATGTCTGAGTGCAATCCATGGTATAAAAAAATTCAGCTATATCACGCTTTAATATCGTCAAAGGCAGCGCTGCAAAATAGCCAGCGACCCCTTTATCTATATACTTTTGATCTTCACCCAATTCAGCATCTATTACCTTATATATTAGCTGCAACATGCGCCAATTGAGCGAGTTTTCATTCTTTTTTTCATTCCCTTCTATAGTGTTAATAATAAAGCTTAGCTGTTGCTTAAAGAACGTTGCGAGCAAACCATGTTTGTAATTATACTGTTCGGCATAATTAGGCAAGCGCCTTAGTATCTCGTATATTTCGTCCATGATCGTATAGTGTTCAGCCGTCAAAGATAGGTAATCACACTCAGTCGGAAGTAACGCCTGAAGAGGGGCTAATAACTCATCGTCTGAATAAATAATGCCTTCAATGACGTCACGGACAACCTTTGAAGAGAAAGGAGCCCCCAGCAAAGAAGAGAACAATAAGCTATATACAGCGCAATCACCGAACTGACCAAAATAAATCCTTATCAGATTTAAGCGCTCCTCCATTACTGCATAGGCCATTAAACTAAATCCTGAATGTAGATCAGTGCTATTATAATGACTTAGTGATATCTGGTATTTTTCGATTAATTGTTTAAATGTCTCATCAAGCACTGATGAGAAGTCAATGATCTCAGGGTTAATTTCATAAGGCTTTTCATTATTTGCTATAAGCGCTCGTTGCAATATTAATGGTAACGTTGTCTTATCATTATAAAAGTTGCTATCACACAGCATGTTAATTGTTTCAATCGCAAAAAGTGTATTTACTCTCTCTGACTCTTTGAGTGTAGTGCCCTCCCCTTTTAAAGCTGAAATTATCCCTTTTGATAGCTGTGCTAATTGAGCGTCACTTGAATAAAGAATACGACCTAATATCGTTTGGATCATTAACTGATCGAGCCCGTTCAAATAGAGTGTATGCGGCACAACGTCTATAGCTTGCAGCTCAACTAGATCAGCCTCAATATTTAGATCTGCGCTTGCAACCCCAGCAATACCTAGTTTTGCGAACAGGTAGTTAACATGTTGATAAAAAGCCCTATCTTGTGAATTAATTCTATTAGAAAACAGGGTGGCAGCATCGCTGGGCCTTACTGAAGTAACTATGTAAATATTCTTATTAAGCAAATGTTTGAGAAGGTACTCAACTGCAACATCATCGATCCATTGAATATCATCAATGAAGACTGTAACGGGCTGGTTATTACCTACCAGTGATTTAAGCACGTCGATCGCTTTATTTATTTTTTCAAATTGTTGCGTTTTTGTTTCACTATTTTGCCTATTAAGCGCCTGCTGTCCTTGTTTTTTCAGGTGCGCTATGGAGCTGCTCACACCTATCCGTCCTGTTACCTTATCAATCGTGCTCGCCAGCTTATCGACTCCAGATACTGATACGCCAAAAATAGCTCCAATAGCCTTTACCGCATTTTCTATATTCATCTGACTTTTGAAAAAATCTTTCCCTTTGTTAGAAAGTCCCTTCAATGCATCAAGGCGGTGTGCTTCCTCAATAATACTCTGCTCTAGTGCGCTCAGCCCCGTATTCGTCGATGTACTCCCCGCTTCATTGATGAGTGTCAGACGAATATTACGTTCATGCTTTTGAAGTCGTCTTATATGGTGGTTGATCAAAGTCGTCTTGCCTATCCCTGGCTCACCAGAGACGATTGATATAGATCCTTGTTTCCTATTATCAAAATACGTAACTAAATCTTGAAGTTCGACTTCACGACCGACAAAGCTAGCAGCCTTCACTGCCACTTTAGGCATATCATGTGTTGGCCTTTCAAGCATTCCATAACGCTGTGCAAAACTTCGCTGGTTATTTAGTAGAGTTTGTTTATTCTCAAATTCAGTGGGAAATGGAGAATATGGCTGAAACTGTTCGTCGCTATACTGAAACACGATTGATATACCAGTACTTTTCCCAAGCTCTTTTTGGTATTTATTTTGCGCAAGCACCAAAGAAATTAGTTCTAGTGAGTTTATATCAAGATACTGCGGATTGTTTATCCACAATAACCGAGGTGAACTATGGCTAAGGATCATCAATAATTTAAACGCGAGCTGAAATACATCTGCATTACTACTTTTATTAAATTTAGTCGATAATTTATCCAGCTTCGCTTTAGCTTCATCACAAAGATAGATATCAGCTGTTTTTATTAGTTCAGCCTTCGCAGCTAACTTATTACCCGACGTATCAACGAGGCTGTCTTGTAGAAAATTTGTTAGCTTGCCACTAATATCGATACTTTCTTTAGTCGCACCAATAATCGTATCATTCACATAATCACTTAGTTCACTGAATATGATTTCCAAACCTTTGTCTAAATAGTCCCCAACTAACGAATCCACCCATCCACCGGTTGTTACTGATATAACACCTTGTAGTGATTTCTTAAGCGCTTCAATACTTTTTATATCTTTAAGTTGTTCTTCCAATAATTGCAATATTGTTTCTAAAATAACAAAACAACTTGAAGATGGCGTTGGACTCCCTTCTATGCACAGAAGATTACTTTGATTATCTTTAAGCTCATTATTATAGACTTCCGCTGCTAATGTTAACGGCAAGTTTTTAGTTAGGTTTAATTCATAGCCCGGCAAAAACAGCGCCATATCTTTTCGGTTTATCTCTATAAATAGGGGGGTGTAGAGTGATTTTTTTATGTCTTTAACGTAGTTTTCTGTAAGCATCTATTTACATCCTTTTAATTTAAACGCTCTAAGTAATTTACTAATTTATATACTTTTTTGTTATGGTCAACTAATTACAATCAATGTAAATTCATGCAGTCTTTAAAATAGAGGACACGCGCTTTAGAACATACTCAATACCGGATCCAAGCGCAGTGCTCTCTCGTGCTGTTTTTAAAGAAGCCGATTATTTGAAAGTAGCATGAACGTTATTTGTCGAGCTAACTGCCAATTCAATTTTTTAACCCACACAATATTATTATAGTTACAGTGAATAACCATGGGCTAAGCATTGTGGATTTCTCATAGCATTGAATCAAAACTCAACGATAAAACACTAAAGCCAAAGTATGAACCTAGCCTATTATCGATAAACTGCATAACTACTTAAAGTAAATCATGCACGTTTAGTCGATAAAGCCTAATTTCCGAATTAGGTAACCTACCTCACTAATTAATTTGTTAAACTATTTATTTTTAAAATGGTCAACTGAACATCGGAAAAGGCGCACATAGCGTGTGCCATCACCTTATTTTTTACCTTAAAATATCAATGACGGTTGTTACAGTATCTAAGGTATCTCAGTACAAAAGACACCAATATATGGGTTAACAGCCCTGATTATGAATGTATATTTACGGTGGGTAACATAATAAAGAATTAAATCAGGTAGCCAATAGAAAGACCGACACACTAAGAACCGATCTTTTTTATTATTATGCGGGTGCTTAATGAATGCTTTCTGTGTCACGCAAGTAGCGCATTTTTAATTAAGGGATTAACTTTTTAAAAAGCATGCTATATGAATTTATCTTTTTCAGCAGCGTAGCGCATAGTCGCTCGGTGATATTTTAATTCAATGTTCCATAGCTTAACATCTTTGAGCTGGTGTATAGCGTCGACTATTAGCCATGCCATAGCATCCTCTTCAGTCACCCCAAAATTTCTAAATTCATAGCCATGATACTCTTCTCTATATGAAAATATTATTGGGTACCCTATAAGTTTAGGATGACTAGCACGAATTATGCTTACTGACATGTCTTGCATATTAGATGAATGCCTGGCAACTTTAGTCGATAATAGAGGCACATATACAAAAACATCATGCCAATCACGACCTATGACAAGTTTGGTAATTTTTTCTCCATTAAGATGCCACGGTTTTTTAATAAAACATTGATATTTTTGATCTCAAGTACTTATTACGCAGTGAGCAATAAGCCAACAACAACTAGAATCATAAATATAAATATGCCCCCAGAAAGATCTACTGGGCCTGGCCCCTCTAGTTGCTTTCTTCTTTTCTCACTCTCCTGTTCACATACAGCCTGAAACTGACTTGTAAAGGCTTCAATTAATTCCTTAATTAGTTTAACACTTTCAGCCGCTTCTTCTTTTATATCACACGGTATAAGCTGAGTAACGATTGCAAAGTCACCCTTAAAAGCATGTACAGAATATTGGTAGTTTCCGGATGAAAATGTGTCTTTCTCATATTTTAAGTTAAGTATTGCATTACAACCGGCTTCAACAGCAAGCTTTTTTATATGCTCCCTCCCTTCATCAGGGTTTTCGAAAAATTGAGTGCTTAGGGGCAACCTTTTTTCCACGTGACCATGTTTAGGGTTAGGGTATTTGCTCATAAAAAAATTAACGGGCTCACTTTTAAAATAAACACGAGGGACTATGATTTTTTTTGCAGCTAACCCTTTAGGGGTAGGTATAGGAGTGAACTCAACTACAACGCCCTTAACAAGCTTAGCTTCATCTGCGCTATTGAGTAAATTTGTAAAGTGAAGAAAATAGCTTTCATCATCATCCCCATTAATAAATCCATATTTTTTACTTTTTATATATGATACAACTTTACCTTTCACTACTATTCCCTATATTTATGTTTAAATAATGGTTGTTTCTGCATTCCCGTAAAGCAGAGGCGATTAGCGCTAGCTCCAAACGCTTTTGAAAGAAAATTAAGACTTGCTTGATCTGATAATCCCCCTTTAACATCTATCGAAAATCAAGGCTATATTTGCTCTTAACTAGTTGAACAATTATAAAGTAAAACTAAGCCCTCTCTTTTATTATCAATAAGAGATATTTCAGAAATGGCTTTTATAATACAGACTTCGATGTAGTATTTTTGTAGTTAAAAATGTTCGGCTCAGATGCAGAGTTTTTCAAGTTAGTTGTCGTAGCAAATCTTATGTACTTCATATATTATTAATCCTTTGTAGAGGAATATAGACCTACCAGTAAGCTACACTTTTCGCCTATAGACCTTTGAACACTTAACTTTGCTCAGAAACACAAAACTTTTTTACTAGGGTATTTCAGACAATAGGACATTGTAATATTAATGACTATTTCGTCTAGACTAGGGAGAAATTCGTCCCTATTTAAAAAGACTTACTATTTAATGTACCCTTAAGGTCGCTCACCTAAAGATAAGCCACTTTTTTCTTCATACTCAAGCATTGTTTTTTCACTGTTTAGACCTGTTATCCTGTATTTAACAGCAGCACCTAACCTATACTTTTTCATTAAGTCATCTTTTGTAACTGTATAGAGGCTCATGTTTTTTCTAAAATTTTCAAATCTATGAAGTGATCTTACGGATCGATAAGTATGAGGGGAAAGTTGCATATTTATATTACTATAAGTAGATACATCGTTATTTATATAAATTGATAGTGACATCAAATCTATAAAGCTATCAGATTTATTCTCTATATATAGCGTTTGATCACCGCCTGACGTGTAGAGCACTATATCTTCATTGTGGTAACGGGGAGTGAAATTGAGTAACCTTTTATTTTGACTCTCGATTGAATACACCACTTGGTGCTTTGCTATTTTTTGATCCAACCTCCACGTTTTGGTGCAATTATCAATTTTTGTCTGCCAATTATTGATTGAATAGCACGTCAGTGAAAATTTTATATCGTTTCCTAATTGCGTAATATACGCATTAAATAATGCATCCATTTCTCCAGTACTTACCCATGCTTTACTTATGCCCGAACTCGGATTCTCTGGTTTATTTTGAATGCTAACGCGTACTTTTTCTTCACCCACACTCTGTGTATAGATCTTACTATTATCAACCGTCTTTATGCTTACGTTTTCTCTAATAACAGATGTAGTTTTATCTAATTTTTCAATTAAGTGCGTATATGCAGATCCTGCTCTCTTATTATGTGTCGACAGTGCTAAAAACATATTTTCAAGATCGACTTTTTTCACGGCTTCACGAGCAGCTAAAGCATAAGCGCTCTCATCGAACTCAGTGCCATATATCCCTCGCGCTATGGGTGACAACAATCCTAGACTAAATGCAGTGCCAATAACCCCCATCGCACTTGCTACACCTTCTTCAAGGGATACTGTCATCGTTCTAAATAAGGGGCCGTCTGTATCACACAATCCGGTGTTATTTCCTTTTGAGCCCGTTAAGCTATCTGTAGAGCAGTAGTTTTCTTTGGGGCTAACATTAAACGCCGGCGACATATCATTTAACTTCACCCATGGCCCCGAAGTTGGTTGCAACCTGAACTTAGAAAATACGTAGCCCTCATCTATTTTCTCAAGGTAACCATACATAGTGGGAAAGGCTGAGTAATTTGATGAATGTGTTTCAAATGACAAGGGGTCTGGCGCTGTATGCATTGTAGTGTTACAAGCAATGAGGGTGCACGAAAACATTATTACTGAACATTTATTGAACATTAAAATTCCATATAATTTAGATTCCTATCTCGTATATATTTTACTTTTTACATTCTAGATTTCAATGCTTTTGCAGTAATAAACAACTAATATTTATTTAAAGAGTAAGCATTTATAATTGCAACTTTATCCTATTTGGCACAAGTCAGACTTAGATGAATTCATGAATAGTTAAGTTACCTACTTCACCACTGAAGTTATGTATGGGGTATCCGTGCGTTCAAAAAGGGCTGTAATTAACAGGAGTTAATAAATCTCTCAATTGGTTTATACCATCAAAAATTTAGGGGCTGGAAGGATAAAATAAAAACACCCAATGCTCTTCTAGAGCGCTACAATAAGGTTTATATAATGGGCTTATATAGGGGATTAAAATGACGTGTAAATATGAAAGGTTTTTTATCGACGTTCTAAATTTAAAAAGCGTAAACGAGGCACCAACAAAACAACATGAAATTTATTTTAATGAGATAAATAAATTTACAAAACACTTATTAATACTTACACCGCAACAAGTCATAGACTACCTATCACTAGACAAACTATACACTCAGAGTGATCTTGAGCTTATGGAAGAAAATAAAATCCTTTTTTCTGTCACACAAACAAGCGAAAAATCCAATCCTGGCTACCCTGCCTTTCAATTCGATGCAGGTGTTGTAAGACCTGTTATAGCCCGTATTTTAAAAATACTCGATGGCGATTATAAAAACTGGGATTTAGCGTTTTGGTTCAATTCCTTCAACTACGATCTAGATATGAGTCTTATCGACGCTTTAGATACAATTCCTCTCGAGCAAATATTAAAAGAAGTCGATAAAGAAAAGAACCCGTATCAATAGGATTACCAATACAGCTACGCTTTTTTAGCCGTTGAGTCATTTTAGATCACTATTTCTCTATGTTCGTGTCTAAAATAAGGTTACAAGTCACGTTTTCTCGCAGCCACTGCTTATAATTATTATGACCTCTTTTAGAGTAACCCCTATTGCTAATTAATACGCTCAATCCATTAAGCCTTAATTTTTACCTTTCGAATTTTCCCTTGCACCATTTAAAAGCAACTATCACTTAATATTTAAGCTATTTAAAATAAATGTACCAAAAATAGACAGCGTATAAATCAACAATATAATCAAAAAGTATAGAAAACTTCCTGAAGCTACATCAAATGTGATGAGCTTAAAAAAAAGGTGAATACTATGCTATATAAACAGAAATCAATTCCATTATTCAAAGCGAAGTTAAAGGCGGACCCATTACTTAATAAGCTTATAGAAAATGATGTACTAAAATTAAGTCCCTCACTGTGTATTAATAAGTTACCAATTCAAGAAATACAGACATTATTAGATTTACATCCACTGCCAGTGAGCCAAACTGCTAATGATGATACCTACTTCGCACTCGCGCCCATTGGAGTGCTTGAACGCTTTAAAGCTCATCCATTACACACCGAGCTTAACTTAAAGTTATTGGTTTATCCAAGTGACGCTGTTGAGCTTGTTTTGAGATCGACCTTACTTTGTGATCCCGCATTTACATATTCTTTAAAAGCAAATTTTAATAAAAATTTACGCAATCGCCTCACATGCTTTGATGTGCAAGGGATCTCGCGCCCTAAAAAATCATTATTGGCAAACTTAGCTAATACGTCGCCTTCAACTTTTAGATAGTACAGGAGTTCCTATGAGTTCATTTGAACATGTGGCAAGAAGCAACCGTTTAAAAAATGCAGGCGGCTGCTATCCAGATGCAGTTGGCCACGCTGTAACATTGGCTATTTTATTAAAAAAATTGGCGAAGGTTGATAAGAAAGAGCGAACGGCAATGAGCATTGTTGCCCTGTTTATATGGCTAACTCAAGATTGGGGGAGTATTGATGATCCCAGAGATATACCTGACTTTATTAAAATTTCAGGCTCAACACCTTGCCAAGAGCACGCTTTTAGAACCTATTTTGATGGTACGGAATCTTGGGCTGAGTATGCAAGGCGATGTAAAGACAAAAATAATACAGTGTACTTATGGCAGCCACTTCCGCCTCATCTGAATAAATTTTTTCAAAGCTTTATTGCGGCTCAAAGTTACGATACCCCCTTTTTAACAGAAAAAGAAAAAATAACATTATTCGAGTTGATGCATGCGACATGGAAAACGCCACGGGCTTTAGCCGCAGAGCCTCGAGTCAGAAAAAATAGCTTTTTTCGTTACTTTACTCAATGTGTCCAAATAGATAATACTCTTGGTTCTATCACTACAGTACAGCTCATTGAAGCTCAGCAAGCACACCACAAGAGTGCAATGCACTATCAAACGCTTGATAGTGATCGTATTCGTTATAAAATATTTGAGGCACAAGATCGCTACCTATCTCGCCTTATTGATGCAACACGTCGAGCCAAATTATACAGCTATTATCACCTGTTTCAAAAAGACCACTCAGTAAACCTTATAGACTCCCCCACCAAAAAAGCGGAATACTTGTTATCGCAGCAAGGCAGTATAAGTCAGTTTCAACTTGATAACACAAACCACAGTCGCGATAAAGTCTGTAGCAAAGCAATTAAATTTGGAAGCAGACGCTCGATAGAAGATACCTACGTTAGTGAGTTTTTTTCAAAATTAGATAAATTAGTTAGGCACCCAAACACACTGCCCATACTGAATAACGATATTGTTAAACACTCTCTTATGTATAGATCTGACTTATACGAGTACTATAAAAATGCAACTTATCGTATTGCGTTTTTATTTATTTTGCTTACAGGCGCCAGACCCACCCATAGTATAAGTATACTATCTGACTATTACTCAGGCGGTGATATTACCTTTATTAAAGATAAAGGGCGTTATAGGCAACTCATACTTTGCGACTATTTGCAGAATGAGATCAAACAGTATTTAGTATTCCAATCGGCTGTTCGTATCCAACTTAATTCACACTTCGACATGGATGAATTGTGGTATGAAATTGATATTGGTGGCACTCAAGAAGCACTCACCAGCCGCAAGTTACGCTTATTCATGCATCAACTTTGGCCGAATGTGGTGCCTTATCAATTACGTCACTATTTTTGCTATTGCGCTAATAGTCATACAGCCTCAGAAAAGTTATTTGATCAAGATATTGATCGCCTCATGGGCCATGAAAAGCTAGGTGAGCACCTCGGTAGTGACTTCCTTTCTCCTGCTAAATTTAACGAATTAAAGACCTACCTAAATACACTTCCAAAACGCTTAAAACTAAAGGTAATGACTTATGTGTAAGCAACTAATACCTGATTATGCTGAAACTATTGACACTTTTTTAACTCAGTCCTGGCCTTTAAGTACTTCACGAGATGACATCATCTGGGTGTTACAAAATAGCTCATTTATAGAAAAGCAAGCGCGTACAGTAGGGGCCCAAGACCTTCGACTTATAAAAAAGTTGATCAATACCATACCCACAGGAAAAAAAAGAGCTTATCGGCTTGCACTTGATGGTGTCCTCTTTTACTTAGGGAGTGCATGCCAATGGCAAGTACCCGAGAAAATTGAATCAGCAATAAATGATGCAAATAATAAGTGGTTTGAAGATATCGCAAAAGGATCAGCACAGGCACAGCGCATTTTTTCCCACTACACAGATGAAAAACAACACTTCATTAAAACAAGAACACCGTTAACGCCATGTTTTATGGCCTTGGTGTTAGGATATGACGTTGCTCCATTGTCACTCACACATATCACTGCAATTTTGAATAACCCAGATTCGATTACTAATGAAGCTCCTTACCCTCGCCTTCGCGTTAACCATATAACCTCTGGCTCAGATGAACAACGCGTAACACACTATCACTTACCACTCATGACCTATCGCATACTTAAAGATTATTATGCACAATCGCTTGAGCTAATAAGCACTAAAGCACTCTGTACAAGCTTAACTCAATACTTACACTCACATGGCTTACTCTATACGAATGAATTTTTATGGCCAAAACTTTTTCAGATAAGTTGGTACCTTCGCTTTAAACTTCCCCCCATTTTTATTAAGGATTTGGCTTACCCTGAGCGGCATGTAGGCCTGTCTAACAGCATGACTGCATCAAATATAAAAGAAGCAGATATTTATGCTATCAATTGGAATACCAATTGGTTTGATTCATTAACTAAATTACAAAAAAGAATATACTGGACGCATGAAATTTTACTTAAAGACTCAGAGAACTGGGATTCTGTCGAAACACCTCTTTGGGATGCCAATAATATTCTACCGCGCTTACTGTTTGATTACACAAAACAACTGCTTTTGAATGGGGGAGTTAAAAAATTCCCCCTCGCACTAGGATCTATTAAAAACTACACCTCACTTAAAAGTAAACTTGAGCCCTATCCGCTATGTTACGCAGATGCGATTAGCGAAAATGCAGTTAATACGTGGGCTAAAAAAGTTTATGACTCTATAGATTCTAATAATGTTAAGGCAACTTTTTATAGATTTTTGCGCTTTTTAAGCTACCAAGAGCAAACAGATACGCTTGATTTAGAACTTTTTAGCCCTCCCTTTGTGCCGCCTTCGGTGAGCCCTGCACGCTTAGATGTTGATGAATGTGATCTGCTAATTAAGTCACTTATAGATAACCAAACAAACCACCCTTTGCGTAGTTTATTTTGTGCAATTGCTGCTCTATTGGGCTTTTACGCTATGCTCCGCCGCGGTGAAGTGCTGAGACTACGCCGTAAAGATACTCAGTTTACCGTTAAGTCAGGGCTGTTAACCGTAACTGTTACTAACACCGCTGAAGGAACAACTAAAAGTAAAAAATCTCGAAAGGTATATACCGTCGTCCCTCAGCAATATCGTCCCTTATTTATATACCTTTTTGAGATAAAAAAAGGCTCACCGCGTAATCACCCACTTTTAGGGTTTGAAGGTGAAAAGTACCAGTCACGGCAACTCTATTACCTATTACCTGTGTCACGTGCGTTGCGTTTTTTCTTTGGTACACACCTTAATTTTCACCATCTTCGCCACAGTGGCGTGCATATATTTATGCTGCAAACTCTACATTGTGTGAGTGATACACCTGATGAACAACGTGGACAAACCCCACTTGAGCGTGAAGTCCTATCAAGTGAATCTGTCGCTAGAAGGTTTAATTATTGGCTTGAAGACAGAGAAGTGCGCGAAGTAAATGACGCCGTTTTTTTAGATCAAATGGGCCTACAAATTGGTCACATTCATTATAGCACCACACGTTGGTCGTATTTACACGACATCGATTGGCTACTACCTATTATCAGTCGTGCTCATACATCGTATACACAGCGAAACTATACGCACAGTGAGCTGCGCTATTTATTAGGGCTAAAATCTGACTCTAACGACCTACCTCGTAAATTAATCAAGCTTAGCCGTCATTACGATAAAAATACACTCGATCCAAAACATAATGAACCCATTTTACCATGTGAAAACGATCTTAGAAAAGAGGTGTTCATCAAAGAGGTACAAGCGAACATAACGCGCCCAACCGTTGATCACGCTTCAGCTTGGATGAAATCAGTTAACACCAGCAATAACACATTATTAGGCTTTATTTTAATAAGCATGCACAAAAGTAAAGCATTTGACCTGAGCGCGCTGAGCTTCATTTGGGATAAAGGAAGCCGACACCACGACCTATCAATTACGAAAGAACAATGCACCGCTTTAAAAAACTTACCTCCCTTTGCTCTGTCTAAAGATGGCCAAGCACTGCAAGTAGCGCTTGCCTGTAATAGCAAAAACGCAGATGCATTTTCTACAGTATTTAGGGAGGCAACGTGGAAATGGTTAAATGTTGAGTTTTCGTTGTCAGTGAATAGAAAAACTAACAATGAACAAAAACTAGCACTGCTTAAAAGGGTATTCGCTCAAAAGAACGAAACAATTACGCTTAGTAAACACCCTATCGGCAAAACAAAATTAACGATTTTGCTAAGCCCTAAAACACAACTTCCCCCCAACGTACTCGAATTTACATTGTTATTTATACAATCTATTCAATCTCAAAAGGATAAAACATGAAAATTATCATCTCTCATAGTAACCATGCTCAACTTAAAGAGCTTGCTAGCAAAATCGATACGCGTATTCCACAGAATAAGGTCACCGTTATAGTAAGTAAAAAAGAGCAAAAGATAGTATTTATTGAAGGTAAAAAACCACTGTGCAATCAGTTCAATTTTAAGCTTAGCAATCAATCAACGGGGATAAAGGATAAAAAGTATGCTATTGACGCAAGCTTTGTAAAACAACTTCCCGATTATTTTACGACCAAAGCCGATATAGAATTAAATATACGTACAGATCCCAAGCAAATCCTTTATATGGAACTACAACATATAAATACAAAACATAATGCAGTCGCACTGCGTCGTTGTACATGCAGTGCTGCAGAACCTGAGCATTTAGAATACCTTAAAGATAATAAAAAAATGAAGCCCTCAAAAGTGTCCAAAACGCTTATTACCAAAGTGGTTGAAGAGGCAACAAAAAACCTGCCCTTTGAGCTGCTTGAATTCAGAAAAGATTGCATACGAATACAACGCGATGGTGAAGTAAGGGATAAGCCTTTGCCCGATACTCTAGACCTTACTACACCGCTGATAATTACAGAAAAAATTACTAAGCACCTCGCGGCTTTGTGTGAGACCACAAACAGTAGTGATATAGAAATAGATCAGGTAGGTGAGGTACTCACGTTTAAAACAGACGAGTGCACGGTCACACATTCATTGGCTGGTATTGAAGAATTTCGGGCAAAAACACCTACAAAAATGAAGACCCTACTTCATTTTGTATTAGATTTTTATACATTTAAAGAAGAACTCAGACACTGTTTAAAGGCATATAAAATTATCAAAAAAGAAAACCGTGCAATGCTATACCTCAATAAAGAACAAGCGGCGGTAGCATTTTTTACAGAGCCTTATGAGTTTGTTCTCCCAATTGAAGTATCCGAAATAATCGGTGAAAACACTGAAATAGACTCGGTGTATCACTTCTCACCTAAAGATTTAATTAACATCAAAATTAAAGATTTAGTAGGCGCGAAAACAGCGCAATTCGATATTATACAAGAGGCAGGTAGAAAACTTAAACTGGGCGTGTATTACGCAAAAGATGACATACTGCCATCCCATACCATTTCAATTGAAAGAGATGATAGCCAATATAAAAAAGTAGCATCACTGCTAGCGAGCCTCAATAAAAATGACAAAAATAAAGGGTCTAGTGAGCCAGAAGAACTAATAGAAAAGAATGGTTTTTTTAACAGTGACTTTGAAGATGAGTATTAAAAACAGAAAGTACTGGACAAATAAACAGCAGTCATTATATTTGTTAGTAAGATTAAAAGAATGTGGCATTTTACTACTTATAACACAGTGGTATAAAACACAACCCAGAAATAAAATAAGCAGTTGGGGTAAAGAGGCGGCAACCTCCCTACCCCGTACCGGCTGCGAGCTGTTTAAACCTAACCCAGCCGATGGCTTAATTCTAACGAATTCCATTGGTGAGGGATAGATCTATTTATAGATCGACTAACTAATGGAGGCCATTATGGCTCACATTCGCATTCGTCCAAATGGACGTATTCAATTTGATTTACATCTTTATGGGCAACGCTTTCGTGAAGGCACTAAACTCATGGCTACTCCGGCTAACTTAAAAAAAGCCCATGCTATCCTCAAAAAGATGAATGCAGAAATTGATTTAGAAACATTTCAGTATCGTGATTATTTTCCTGAGAGTAAAAAACTCGCTAAGTTTGAGACACTGCAACGCGCCAAAGATCCCGATCGTCTTTATCCGTTTTTCAATGACTACGCGAATGAATGGTTCGATCGTCAAAAAGCGAAATGGAAAAGCAGTTATCAAAGTGTGATGCGCAATACACTTGATACCTATTTGATACCTGAGTTTGGCAATATACTCGTAAATGATATCAAATTGGCTAATTTAGACTATTTTCGTGAAAGCCTGACGATGATAAAAAAGAATGGTCGACGAAAGCTCACCAATAAGCGCATTAATGGCATTTTATGGCCACTGATTGCTATTTTAAGTTTGGCGGCCGAAGAGCACGACTTTCCTTACACAATGCGTCGCTATAAAACACTTAAAGAAGAACGCGCTGATTCGAACCCGCTAACAGCTGATGAAGTGCAATGCTTTTTAGAGGCTGCACCTATTGAGTGGAAAGATTACTTTAAAGTGCGCTTTTGGACTGGGATGCGTAGCTGTGAGGTTCACGGCCTGCGCTGGGGAGATATAGATTTTAATCACCGACTTATTCGTATTCGCCATAACTGGGTTAATGGTGAGTTGTGCGATGTAAAAACCCCTAAGTCTCGCCGCGAATTAAAAATGTGCGATACGCTTTATACGCTATTCAACCGCTTAAAAGAGCAAACGAGTAGTGACTTTGTATTTACGCATAAAGATAACCCACTCAATAACCACTTTGTGAGTAAACAGTTGTGGTACCCCACACTAAAAAAAGCAGGATTAGCACGTAGGCGCCCTTACGAAACACGCCACACCGCAGCTGTGTTACATATTGCCGCGCACGAAAATCCGTTATATATCTCACATATGCTTGGGCACAGTGATACGCGTTTATTATTTGAGGTTTATGCGCCTTATGTTGCTAATGCGTCAAGGCAGGATGGGTTTGCATTTAATGAAATGATGATTGAACGAGGAATTGCTTAATAGGATTAAGTAGGGATATGTGTACATCTATCCATTAATGCATTTTCTAATAAGAGAATTGGTAATAACGCATAGATGACGCTCAAAACAGAGCGTATCTAGAGATAGCATAGAGAGTGAGTGCACACTCACTCTCTCTAAGTACGTTTTACAATAACGCTTTTATAGCCGCGGCTATATGCTCAGCCTGCGCTTGCGAGGCCACCGAATCTGTAGACTCAACCATAACGCGGATGAGTAGCTCAGTGCCTGATTTTCGTAGTAAAACACGGCCTGTATCTGCCAAAAGTGTTTCAGCTTCTACTACTACTTGCTTCACTGAATCAGTATTTAAAATCTCATTCGCATTATTTTGTGATAAACGCACATTTAAGAGTACTTGAGATAATTTTTGCATACCGGCCACATAGTCTTTTAATGATTGCTTTTGCTTAATTAGCGCAGTTAATACCAGTAAAGAAGCAACAATACCATCACCGGTGGTTGCATAATCAAAGTGTAGAATATGGCCTGAACCTTCACCACCAAGTCTCCACCCCGTATTCTTAAGCTGCTCAACAACATAGCGATCACCTACTTTAGCGCGCTTGAACGGTATATCCATTTCCTTAAGCGCTAGCTCTAACCAGAGGTTAGACATCAGTGTACCAACAACACCACCCTGCATTTTACCTTGCAGCTTCGCGGCCTTAGCTAAAATATAAAGAATTTGGTCACCGTCAATCACAGCGCCACTATCATCAACAAGCATTAGTCTGTCAGCATCACCATCAAGCGCAATACCTAAGTCTGCTTTATGTTCAAGTACAGCGGCTTGAAGGCTATCTAGATGCGTGGCACCACATTGCTCATTTATGTTTAAACCGTTTGGTTTATCGTTAATGCTAATAACATCAGCATCCAGCTCTGCATAAACATTAGGTGCTATATGATACGCCCCCCCATCTGCACTATCGACAACAATTTTTAAACCTTCTAGTGTTAAATCTTTAGCAAATATGCCTTTGCAAAACTCAATGTATCGTCCTGCAGCATCGTTAATGCGTCTTGCTTTACCCAAGTGTTCTGAGCTTACACACTGCATTGCGTTGTTATTTAATGCTTGCTCAAGTGAGGCTTCAATTTCAAGCTCTTGCTCATCGTTCAACTTCGTACCAGAATTATTGAAAAATTTAATACCATCATCGTAATATGGATTATGCGATGTACTAATAACAACACCTTCATCGGCTCTAAAAGTTGATGCTAAATAAGCTACTGCAGGCGTTGGCATTGGGCCAACAAATGCTACATTAACACCCGCAGTAGAAAACCCAGCTTCAATAGCAGACTCAAACATATAACCACTGTTACGTGTATCTTTACCTATTAAAATTTATTTTGTGCCACTCGATGCCAAAACTGTGCCCGCGGCCCAGCCTAACTTCATTGCAAAATCAGGTGTAATAGGAAAAGTACCGACCTTACCTCTTACTCCATCGGTATCAAAATATTTACGTGGCATAATTATTCCCTTATGTATTTAGTTTTTTCAATTTTCTTAAAGCAAAGCTGATTTTCAAATGAAAAAGCGCAGCTTAAAGCTGCGCCTAAATAATTTTTATAATGTACTATCTAACTTAGTAAACTCTAATTAAAAAGATTTAGACGAGCATATTTATAAATTATCGACATTGCAGTTTGTGAAGGAACTTATTTATTCACAATCGTATTTAAGTAATGAACAAATTCAGTACCGAGCTTAGCGTCGTGCGTACCGTATTCTACAATTTCTTTTAGGTAGCCTAGCTTGTCACCGCAATCGTGTGCCAAGGCCAGCAACAGGAATTACAGCTTTCATGAATAGTCATTTATTTGAAATATATACAGAAAATTTTTAGCTATATTTTAATCGTTGCCAAATAAATCTCGTGTATAGACTTTATCTGCTATATCACTAAGCTCTTCAACCATACGATTAGATACTATTACATCAGATATTTTCTTAAACTCATTTAAGTCTTTAATGACACGAGAGTGATAAAACTCTTTTTCTTCAAGCACTGGCTCATAAACGACTACTTCAATACCTTTAGCTTTAACACGCTTCATAATACCTTGAATTGACGAAGCTCTAAAATTATCAGAACCGGCCTTCATTACTAAGCGATAAATACCCACAACTTTAGGGTTGCGTTTTATAATTGAATCCGCAATAAAGTCTTTACGTGTAGTATTCGCGTCAACAATAGCGCCAATAATATTATTAGGCACATCAGCATAATTAGCGCGTAGCTGTTTAGTATCTTTTGGTAAGCAGTAACCGCCATAACCGAACGAAGGGTTATTATAATGCTTACCTATACGAGGGTCTAAACTAACACCTTCTATAATTTGTTTACTGTTTACACCATGCGCTTCAGCGTAGCTATCAAGCTCATTGAAGTAAGCAACACGCATTGCTAAATAAGTATTTGAAAATAACTTAATAGCTTCAGCTTCTGTTGAGTCGGTGAACAGTATTTCAATATCGTCTTTGATTGCGCCTTGCTTTAATAAATTAGCAAATACAATCGCTCTCTCACTCTGTTCGCCCACAACAATACGTGAAGGATACAAGTTATCGTGCAGTGCTTTACCTTCACGTAAGAACTCTGGTGAAAATATTAAATTATCAATACGGAGTCGTTCTTTAATCTCTTTTGTAAAGCCTACAGGAATAGTCGATTTAATTATCATGACAGCGTTTGGATTATGTGCGACTGCATCTTTAATAACAGACTCTACCGAGCTTGTATTAAAATAATTATTTTCTACATCGTAATCAGTTGGCGTGGCTATAATTATAAAGTCGGCGTTGGTATAAGCCACCATCTTATCTGTAGTAGCTGTGAAATTTAAATCACTACGCGTTAAAAAGTCACTAATTTCAATATCAACAATGGGCGAATGCTTATTTTTTAGCAGCTCTATTTTTATCTCATCAATATCAAGCGCTACAACTTCATTATGTTGTGCCAATAACATAGCGTTAGAAAGTCCTACATAACCGGTACCAACCACTGCAATTTTCATTTAATTTCCTATAAATTTAAATTTTCAATAAATACTATTTAATAGTTTTTATAAATTAATATATGCGAATACTACGGCTTAAAACTCAAATAAAATCCTATGTTATTGGTTTCTAATTAAAACTAATAACATTCCCTGAATCGTCTAAAGTATTAACTTTTTTGGCATTCCATACCAAATCGCATATACCGTCTGTTGGATTAAAACCGGTTGGTGCGTCTAACAGCAATTGACGTATTGTTTCGTGATCAAAATTATGACATGCAATATCTAGCGCTTCTATAAACACATTAAGCTCGGCCAAAGGCAACATTAGCTCATTGGCTGTCATTATTCGCTCATGACAGGTCTCGTCAACATTATTGCCAATTAACAGTTCTTCATAGAGCTTTTCACCTGGGCGTAAACCCGTACACTTAATCTCGATATCACCGTGTGGATTAGTATCGCTTTTGACTTCAAACCCAGAAAGACGAACCATTTTAGTCGCCAGATCTTTAATTTTAACTGGATCACCCATATCAAGTACAAATACGTCGCCTCCCTTGCCCATAGCTCCTGCTTGTATAACTAATTGCGCGGCTTCAGGGATCGTCATAAAAAAGCGTGTTATGTCGGGATGTGTTAACGTTATCGGGCCACCTTCTTTTATTTGTCTCCGAAATAGCGGTACTACAGAGCCACTAGAACCCAATACATTACCAAAGCGGACCATACAAAAACGTGTTCTATGTTTAATACCTTGCTCTTGCGCTAAACCTTGCAGAGCTAATTCAGCCATACGCTTAGTTGCGCCCATTACATTCGTTGGACGTACAGCTTTATCCGTTGATATAAGTACAAAAGTTTCTACTTTAGCATTGACCGCTGCTTTTGCTGTGTAATAAGTACCAAACACATTATTACGAACACCTTCTACGACATTATGTTCAACTAATGGAACATGCTTATAAGCTGCTGCGTGATAAACAGTTTGCACACAAAATGTAGTCATTACAGTTTCGATTCGGTTTATTCGCTGTACCGAGCCCATTATAGGCACTAGTTCTATATCTAGATTGTTATTAGTAATGTATTCGCAAAGCTCCTTTTCTATTGAATATAGAGCAAATTCGCTTAGTTCGAATAAAATGAGTTTTATCGGTTTTTGTTTCACTATTTGTCTACACAGTTCGGAGCCAATAGAGCCACCTGCTCCTGTCACCATAACCACTTTACTCTTAATGTTAGCTGACATTAAATCAGCGTTAGGCTCTACTGGATCACGACCTAGTAAATCTTCAACACCTACTTCAGCTATTTCTGCAAGCTTTGCTTTCCCCTCAACTACATCTGCCATGCCGGGTATTGAAAGTACATTAATTGTTAAAGGTTCTAGTTGAGCGAGTATTTCTTTGCGACGTGAGCGAGTTGTGCTTGGGAGTGCTAACAAAACTTTACTTACTTGGCGCTTATTTATTAGCTCGTAAATGTCTTTAAAACATACGACAGGTATACCTTGAACGATTGAGTCGTGTTTAGTTATATCATCGTCTATAAAGGCTCTTACATAATACTCTGGCCCAGCACCCAATGCAGTCGCTAATTGTCGCCCTGCAGAGCCGGCCCCATAGATAATCACAGACTCTTTATTACTTGTCGTCATTCTACCAATCATGGCGCGTACCAATACGCGAGAACCACCTACAGTTAATAAACATAACCAAGCAAATATAAATGGCATAGTACGTGGTATGTCTATACCGATAAAAAAAGCAATTAAAACCAAACACACTGTTGTTATTACCGTGCCAAGTACGATTGCCCAAATAGCCTGCGAGTTCATATATCTAAGCACTGCGCGATATAAACCTAAACTTATAAATGTGTATAAACTCACAGGTATTAACATTGCTAACAAAAGCCAATTATCTAAACGCAGAAGTGGCTCTAAGCTATCAAGCCTTACAATAAGCGCCAACCAAAAAGCCAGCACAATAAATAACGAATCAATACACAATGTAATGATGCGTTTATTGGCACGCGATGCGTTTAAAATAGAGCGAATGAAACTATCCAAGGCACGTTCCTTTGCGGTTTAAGTACAGGATAAACCCTGTATCATACTAGAAATTAACAATGTGGTAATTATAACAAAAAATAGGCTAATGTAATTAGCTTTTAATGGTGTTTATCCGCTGAGCGTATAGAAAGTAATTGCTATGAGAAGGCTAAATTAGGCGATTAAATTGAACTAATAGCTAAGCATAAAGCGCGCTCCATTTACAGATATGAGTAGTAACCTTTATTTGACCCTATCACCACTACCACTACCACTAACCGTCATTAATATATATTTAAAGTAGTTACCTATAGTTAATGTATCAATCATTTCACGGTCTGTTTTAGCAAGTAACTCAGGAGTAGACATATCTATTTCGTTAACTTGAGCTAAACCAGTAATACCTGGGCGAACTATAAATACATTCTTTTTTTCACGTTCTCGAGTTAAATCTGCTTGGTTAAACAAACCTGGGCGAGGGCCAACTAAGCTCATTTCACCTTTAAGTACATTCCAGAGTTGTGGTAATTCGTCTAATTTTGTTTTGCGCATAAAACCACCAAACGGAGTTATAGATGCTGTGCTTGCTAAGTGGCTAGCTACCGATGCAGTATCTACAGTCATGGTTCTAAATTTTACCAAAGTGAATGGTTTTTTATTTCGACCGACTCTCTCTTGCATAAAAATAGGTGAGCCAGTATCAAATAAACCAATGATGTATAAAATTACTAGGAATGGTAAGGCAAACAGCAAACCAAATAGTGAAAACAAAAAGTCAAGTAAACGTATCATTCATAAATCCATTAATTATTTTTTGAAGGTTTATTAGCAGCTAGTTTAAAGCCATGTTCAACTGAATAAGGCGGAGCCCAATCAAGGGTATTTCTTGTATGAGTAATATCTAATTGAAGTGAGCCGGTTAGCCTATCAATTACATCGCTTTTATTGAGTAATTTACCCGCTAACTTAAAACACCAAACAGGCATAGGTACAGCAAAGTTCCTTTTATTTTGCACTTTCGCCATTAATGCTACTATCTCTGCTGTTGACAAGTCATGATCATCACTGGCTAAAAATACTTGATTTGGTGCTTTAGGGTGTTCAATACATACTTTAATTAAATCAACCAAATTATAAACAGATACTAAGCTGCGTTTATTATTTTTAATCGCTCTAAAAGGCAAAGGCAGACCTTTCCCAACAAACCGCATAAGTGATGCAAAGTTTGCTTTCACGCCTTCACCATACACAAGTGGCGAACGGATAATCACAATTTCCATACCTGTTTTTTCGCCCAGTTCAAATAATTGCTGCTCAGCTTCAGCTTTAGAAACACCATAAGGGTCTTCTGGAGCTGCTATATCAAAAGCAGTGTATGGCGGTTTACCTGAAGTACTTTCACCATTTACTTTTATTGAACTTAAAAATATAAAGCGCTTTACACCAGCTTTTGCTGCTTGCTTAGCTAAATTAAGTGTTCCCTGAGTGTTTACTACCCTAAATTCGTATAGAGAATCATTAGCTGTGTCATCCATAATATGGACTCTGGCGGCACAGTGAATTACTACATCAACATGCTCTACTGCATCGTTATAAAGTGAACTTTCGTCCAAATTATACTTGAAAACAGTTCCGTAACTTGATTGTTTACGTCCAAGTAAATGCAATTGACATTTGCTGTTTTGTAGCTGCTCTACTAAGTAATTACCAACAAAACCTGAATAACCTGTGAGCATTAATTTATGGGTGCTAGTGTCCATTGTGGCTCTGCATTTTTAAAAATTTAAACAAACTATTTAAATACCAACGAAAATGCCTAGAAAAAATACTTCTATTTTTATACTCACCCTTATGAACTGCTTTAACATTTTTCAAAAACCTAAGCTTAATGCCTTTTTGGTTTAACCTATAACAAAGATCTACATCTTCATAATACATAAAGTATTTTTCATCGAAGCCAGCTACAGATTCAAATGCTGCGAAGGTAACACACAAAAAAGCACCTGATGCCCACTCAACAACATCAAGATCAGTGAGGTCATTTTTATCGTAAGGTTTATTTATAGGCTGTAGTTTAAAAGGATTAAATAAATCGAGGTAGCTAGCAAATTTACGTATTGAGTTTTCTGTTGTTTTAAATTCAGAATCTTTAAACAAATTCGGAGCAAAAAACTGGCCTGACTGGAGCTTTAATTGATCTATGAGTTTGTTAAACTCAAATAATGACATTTCAACATCAGGATTTAAAATAATAAACCAGTCACCTTTACTTACTTCGAGGTTTTCTAAAGCAAAATTAGCAATGAAATTATTATTTTCACCAAACCCCATATTGTCATTAGTTGTAATGTAAGTATACCCTACCTCATCAGCATACAATTTTAGCCTATAGTCTTTAATGTTATCTTTAATAACAACACTTACATTATCCAACTGAGCGATTTCAACTAAGGCCAAATTGCTATGAATATAGCCCAAATGACCATGTGAAACTATTCCAACAATGATTTTTGCCATAAAACTCTCGCGGTAAAACTTCAAATAAGCAAATAAAAATACGATTACTATAATAATTAGATATCGTATTAAAAACTAACTACCTATGTAATGATTACGAAGGCTATTGCTTAAAAGCACGAGAGCATTTACCTTTTTTGGATACAACACCATCATACACACCTAAAAATAAAGCTTTAAGCTTTTCTTTTCTGTTACTTTCGAATAAGAGAACACCTAAAAATTCATAAACATTTCTTAAAAAAAGAAGCCACACAAGAGCCGGAAAATCTCTTCCCCAAAGATTAATCATAAATATACCATTTCGTACAGCATAATACCTTCTCGTAGGGTTATGATTATTAGGCTTAAATTTCACCCCCAGGAAAGTTCTTAACTGCCTAGCACCTATAGAATGATTAAACACCACTTCAGGATTTATGAGAATTTTGAAATTATGATGTTTCATGCGTATACAGAATTCAGAATCTACGTGGTCAATGAAAAAACTTTCATCCATCAAACCTACCTTTTTGAAAACGTCTAAAGAATATAATGTTCCAGAAGTTATCGCAAAGGTTGTATATGTAGGCTTACTCAAAAATTCACCCATAATATTTTTAATAGTAAATTTACTCAGTATAGTGTAATTTCCATAAGTCTTAGAGTTAACATCATAGTACCTAGGGGCAACACAACATTCATTATTATCGATAATAAACTTTGATTGATTAGCTACAAACCCATCAGGCAAAGAAGAATCCTGATCAAACAAGAAAACAAAACCACCGTTTTTTTCAAGAAGGTCCACGATACCTAAATTCAATGCACCAGCTATACCATTCTTATTTTTATTACTCAGAACACTTATATTATTTAAACTATCCAAACATTCAAAACCCTTTAAGCCCTCCGAATTATCAACAATAATTAAATGGCTTAATTCACTAGCCATCATCTTAATGTTTTCAAAATGTTCTACTGTCGGCTCAAATGTAACTACTATACCGTAAAACTTATGATTACCCATTAAATCCCTCAATTAATAACATTGCTTGTTTAGTATTCCATAAAAAAACGAAAGAAAACACCATAGAAATCACAATAGACAAAGTTAATTTCACATTTAAATTAAACATTTTAAGGCTTGAAAATAATAAAATTAAAATTGAATATTGAATATAAAAATTCATCAAATACAAATATCTAAATGAATAAGCCTGTTGAGCAAATAAAAAATAAATAGCTAGAATATAAGAGCACAACAAAAAGAATACCCTATCATTGGGAACAACTCTTGTTTTGAAATACATGAGGTTCAATATAATAAGAGGAGCCAATAGTTGTAACTTACCTAGTAAATTAAGATTATTTATGGACCCCTTATCCAACTCAGAATAGACAGACAATGCATTGATAACTTTGCGAAAAACAAAGTTGGAATTAAGAAATGAGACATTTCTTATAATATTTACAAATGAGGAAACTAGATCAACTCCTAGCAGACATAATACGAACAGAAATATATTTAATAAAAGGATTACTTTTAAAGCTTTATCACTATTCCTAAAAAAAATCGCTAACAAAAACGCTAACAACAATATGGCAATAGAATAATGAACCAAAATAGCTAAAGCTGAAAGTAGTAAAAAAAACAAAAAGCTCTTCTTATTTTTATCAACTAAAAAAAATGTTGCAGCAAAAAAAAACAATGATAAACCCAACCCTTGTCGTATAGCATTTATATATAAATCAAAAGTAGCAAAAGAAGTAAATACAAACAAAATAAAAAGCGGAAGTTTAACATTATCACTATTATGAGTTAATTTTAGAGCTCCAAGAAAAAAGAATAAAGCAGAAGCAAATGTAGCAGAAAATAGAAAAACGGATCCATCAGTAGTGAAAAAGCGAACTAATTTAATAAATATTGAGAATCCAGGTTCAATAAATACATCGTCTATACTATTAAATACATGAAAGTAATATGCAGTGTCACTTCCAACCGTCTCCCCTCTCATTCCATAAAATAAAACAAAAAACAGAGTTACATATACAGCTAAAAATTTACATATATATTTATTGTTGTACCCGTTTATTAAAAGAGGAATAAAAAGATATGGGGTCAATAGGGCAAAAATAGTATTAACCATTATTTTAAACGACTCAATATAATTTCTTTCAATAATATTTTAAACTCAATTTTACTTTTCGCTCTAATCAAATCACTAAGAGTGATAGCTTTTGAATTATCAGCAAGCTTAACACCTAAACCACCACGTAACAGTTTATAAATATGTAGATTCTCTTTAACAAAAACTTTATATGCTTCCCTTGACTTCTGGTTATTACTAATTCTGTCTATTTGATCATGGTACATCATATAAGTGCACCAGTTAAATCTTTTAGCCGTCCCATACCTATGAGATAGGCGTAACCAACAGTCCCAATCTTGTAAGCGTTTTAACTTTAAATTAAAGCCACCAACTTCCCTTAACCGCTCAGATAAAGTAAACACCTGATTTGAAGCCAAGTTTTCAAATAGCAAATTTTCGCATGAAAATAAAATGTCTTTTTCCATATAATGTGCATCTTCTCTATCTTTGAATGAATCGATAAAGTTATCACAAATAAATGCATATTTATCATCCCAATTACTGACAAACAACTGAATTCTATCCTCTTTAAACTCATCGTCGTCATCTAAACCAGTTATAAACACACCTCTAGCCAATTCTAAAGCTCTGTTTCTCGCATGGTTAGCTCCCATTGGGATTTCATTTCTTACATATCTAATATTACTAAATTCAGATGTAAGTGACTCGACTATTTCAGGGGTATTATCCTGAGAGCCATCATCAGAAATAATTATTTCAATATTTTTATATGTTTGGTTTAAAACAGAGTTTACAGCTGTAATTAAACGCCTTCCACGATTATGTGTTGTTATATATACAGTAACTAACGGTGGCATTGCTTATCCTTTAGTTAAAAATCATAATGCTTTATAGTGCTTACCGGTTATGTAAGCTCTAAATAGGAATAGTATTGAAAATACTCTTTTTTTACTAAGGAGTATACATTTTAAAACATGTAGCGTAATACGAGCTAAAATATACAATGCTCGCGGGAATGAATAATAATACCGAAGTGTCATTCCAAAGTCATAGCTACGCTCTTTTTGTCTGAACTTAGTCACCCTTTCACTTTCAGTTTCTAAACGAGATAATGAATGCTCAAAGCCAACTATTATTCTTATACTAGCAACAAGTCTGCTCAGTGTAAGGCGGTGACAAAATGTAGTATCTACACCATACAAATAAAATCGCTCATCGAAAACTGAATTAAAGCTTCTTAGTAGCTCATGCACTACACCTTTACCCACTACAAGGCCGCTTCCTATGGTAATGACTTTATCATTGGCTGTAATATTTTGACCTTTACTATAAACAATTGAATTTATAACGGGGTTTTTAACTTTGCCACCAGAGCTAATCATTGGCATTGAAACTACAGAGGCTGCACTACGACAAGCAGCTTTTATATAATTAGCATTTAATGTCGAATCATCGTCTAAAAAAATATATTTTTCAGCTTGGTTGTTGTTTATAAAAAAATTATATATCACAGCTAATGACTCGTTATGTAACGTTTCTTCTATTTGTACTTTATAACCTAAGTTAGTTAAAAATGAAACATCACAACTTGTTAATTCGTTGGGTCCATTATTCCATATAACTAACTTTGCATTACTAAATTGAGTACCTGACGAAATTAATGAAGATAGCGTCGTACTATCACTAATCTCTTTATTGTAAAGCAGAACTATAATAGCGGTATCAAACAAAACACACTCTTTTTTAAACTTAAATACCTGAATTTCACAATTTAAATTAAAAATTACAAATAGTTA
The DNA here is from genome assembly GCF_015864275.1 of Pseudoalteromonas sp. NZS11_1. Lineage (NCBI taxonomy): Bacteria > Pseudomonadati > Pseudomonadota > Gammaproteobacteria > Alteromonadales > Pseudoalteromonadaceae > Pseudoalteromonas > Pseudoalteromonas sp. NZS11_1. The sequence continues at coordinate 161,173 of NZ_JADYXK010000001.1, read as the reverse complement.
ATTACATAAAACCAGATAGGAGCTAATAATTTTATTTGCAACACTTTATGTTCAAAAGTTTTCAGATTGTTAAAGGGTTTATAGCAGCAAGTGCTAATCCATTTTTATCTTTCTCTGATAATAGAGGTTCTTCTTTACATGGCCAATCTATTGAGATGTCTTCATCATTCCATGCAAGTGAGACTTCAGAACTTGGATGATAATAATTAGTGCATTTATAAACAAACTCTGCAGTTTCACTAGTCACATAGAAACCATGAGCGAAACCTTCTGGAACCCATAGCTGTCGTTTGTTCTCAGCAGATAAATATACTCCAACCCATTGCCCGTAAGTTTCAGAGTTTTTCCGTATATCTACAGCCACATCAAATACTTCACCAGAAGTCACACGTACTAATTTGCCTTGTGTGTTTTCAGTTTGATAATGCAAGCCTCGTAAAATACCTTGCTTAGATTTTGAATGGTTATCCTGAACAAACTGTATTGGCTTTTTAGCTACTAACTCTTCGAACTTTTGTTGACTCCATGTTTCCATAAAAAAACCACGTTCATCACCAAAAACTGCTGGTTCAATTATTTTTACATCTTGAATTTTGGTGTCTATTACTTTCATGCTTACAACCTATTTATTGATACTGCTGAATATTATTTAATGCGCATTGCCAATCACTTGGAGCGATACTAAAGTCAGTAGTTATTTTTGAACAATCTAACTTTGAATTAGCTGGACGCTTTGCAGGTGTTGGATAATCGGCAGTTGTGATTGCGTTAACCATAATTGGCGCAGTAATTAAACTCTGCTTCAGTGCACTTTCAAAAATACATTTTGCGAATTCTTGCCAATTAACATGTGGATAGCCAGAGTAGTTATAGATACCGAATTTAGCACTCCCTTGTTCAATATGCTGTGCCATTTTAATTATTGCCTTAGCAATATCACCTGCGTATGTAGGGCCGCCAAACTGGTCACTAACTACACCTAGTGTATCGCGTGTTTTGGCTAAACGTAGCATAGTTTTTACAAAGTTATTACCAAACTCACTAAATACCCATGCTGTACGTAAAATAATATGGGCAGAACACTCATTAATAACGGCCTGCTCCCCTGCTAGTTTAGTCTGCCCGTAGACCCCTTGAGGATTTACTTCGTCAACTTCATTATACAAGCCTAACTTATCACCAGAAAAAACGTAATCAGTTGATATATGGATAATAGTTGCATTAACAGCCGTAGCTGCTTTAGCCAAATTTTTAGGGCCTAAGCAATTAATAGCAAATGCTGACTCATAATCTGATTCAGCATTATCTACCGCAGTATAAGCCGCAGCATTAATTATGATACTAGGTTTGTGTTCATTAACTATCTTATAAACTTCTTCTGCATTAGTTATATCAAGCTGATCACGACTTAATGCCAGGAAACTAATAGTTGACATATTTTGCAGTTGAGATACCAAGCAATTACCAACTTGACCATTTTTACCGGTAATAAGTACTTTCATTATTAGGCCTCAGTAACTAGACGAGTTAAATATTGACCATATTCGTTTTTCATCATTGGCTTAGCAATTTTAAGTAGCTGCTCTGAACTTAACCAGTTATTGCGCCACGCAATCTCTTCTAAACAGGCCACTTTTAACCCTTGTACATTCTCTATTGTTTGTACAAATGATGATGCTTCATGAAGGCTTTCATGTGTACCTGTATCAAGCCAGGCAAAACCACGGCCCAGTAGTTCAACATTTAAGGTTCCATCATTTAGATACATTTCATTAAGTGTAGTGATTTCAAGCTCACCACGGTGTGAAGGTTTAACTTGCTTTGCAAGTTTAACAACTCGATTATCATAAAAATATAGACCAGTAACCGCATAGTTTGATTTAGGTTTAGTAGGCTTTTCTTCAATTGAAATTGCTTTCATATTCTCATCAAACTCAACGACCCCAAAACGCTCAGGATCTTTAACTTGGTAGCCAAAAACAGTTGCCCCCACATCTCTCGAGGCTGCACTTTTTAAAATTTTACTGAATGATTGACCATAGTAAATATTATCACCAAGCACTAAGCATACATTATCGTCACCGATGAAATCTTCACCTATAATAAATGCTTGAGCCAAACCATCTGGCGAGGGTTGTATCGCGTAACTTAAATTAATACCGTAATCAGCACCATCACCTAATAATCGCTTAAAGCTTTCGTTATCTTCAGGTGTAGTAATGATTAGTATATCTCTTATACCCGCTAACATTAATGTAGAAAGTGGATAATAAACCATCGGCTTATCATATACAGGTAGTAGTTGCTTTGATACACCGCGAGTAAGGGGATAAAGGCGAGTACCTGAACCTCCAGCTAATATAATTCCTTTCATAAAATACTCCTTAAATTATGAGTTTATTTCGCCAAGACGTTCACGTTGATACGAACCGTCTTGAACATTTTTACACCACTGTTGGTTATCTAAATACCATTGGATTGTTTTACGCAAACCAGTTTCGAAGGTTTCAACTGGTATCCAGTCAAGCTCTTTACTCATTTTTGTTGAGTCTATAGCGTAACGCCTATCATGACCAGGACGATCTGTAACATATGTAATTTGCTCTGCATATTTTGATTCTTTAGGCACTAAAATATCTAAAATACTGCAAATAGTTTGTACAACTTCTATATTTTGTTTTTCATTATGGCCACCTATATTGTAGGTTTCACCAACTTTACCTTCTGTTACTACTTTATATAAAGCACGAGCGTGATCTTCAACATAAAGCCAATCACGAATTTGATCACCCTTGCCGTAAATAGGTAAATCTTTACCTTCAAGCGCATTTAAAATCACTAAAGGAATTAGTTTTTCTGGAAAGTGATAAGGTCCATAATTATTTGAGCAATTCGTAACTAAAGTTGGAAAGCCGTATGTGCGTAACCATGCCCGCACTAAATGGTCGCTAGAAGCTTTACTTGCAGAATAAGGACTACTTGGTTCATACGAAGTTTGCTCAGTAAATAGTGGTAGTTCACCACTTTGCTCATCAGGATGCGGTAAATCACCATACACTTCATCTGTGGATATATGATGGAAGCGGAAAGCACTTTGGGCAGCATTATCTAATGTATTCCAATACTCACGAGCAGCCTCCAACAAGTTATAAGTCCCAACAATATTTGTTTGGATGAACTCCGATGGCCCTGTAATAGAACGATCAACATGGCTCTCGGCCGCTAAATGCATAACAGCATCTGGTTTATGAGATGAAAAAACGCGGTCAAGCTCTGCTCGATCACAAATATCCACCTGCTCGAAAGAATAGCGCTCGCTTTTATCAATGCCCTTTAATGACTCTAAATTACCTGCATATGTTAATTTATCAAGATTTACTACTAAATCTTTCGAGTTTTCAATAATATGGCGAACAACTGCTGAACCGATAAAACCGGCTCCACCTGTAACAAGTATTTTCACAATCAATCCTTTTTTAATTTAATTAGTGAAATTAAAACATACCGGGATATAGTATGTTATCAAGTGAGAACATTTTGACTTACCTAATACCAGTTTAAATATTAAGTTGAGCGTCTATTCTACTAACTTATTTGCCACATTTAAATTGCAGCGTTTTAAATCTAAGTATAATTAATTAAAGACTATTTAACCTTTTTTATTCAATTTTATCTATACAAAAAACTTCAGTAAAAATGCTTTTAATAAAACTGATAAAGATATTACGTGTTAATCACCCAAACTTTCAAAATGAAGCACAAGAACAGGGGGGTTGTCAACTTCCTGCTAGGATATTCTGGTAAAATCTGTATCAACACTATCTAAATATAATTTCATCTAAAGCAGAACTGGGGTACGACTAAGTTTCTTACAATATTAATTCGGTTAATAAAAACTAATAATTAAATTCATTGGTTAACACCTTTTTAACTATGCCAATTACATTCAAAAAATTTCATGACTACTCAGAGTTCACCTGCTCACTATAGTTATTTAATTTTTAATGTCGTAACTTACACTTCATTGCTTTCGTTTAAGTAACAAAATAAGTTTATGTTTTTATTTAGGTCCTAACATTTACTTTTATATATAGTTATTTACATATAGTTAATAGTACCACTTACGCCATACAACGTTTAAATTTCATATTAAGAGACAGTCATTTCTAGGATTTTAATATATATTTTATTTATCAACTGGCTTTAAACAGTAAAAAGTATCGCTTTAGAAAATTATATATCTTCAATTTAAATTTTAATAAGCGTTTAGAAAGAAGCTTAGTGTACCTAAATTGAAAAAGAAGAATTAAAATCCTATTATCAAATCTTGCATGTTTAATTAAAAAACTCTCAACTTTATAATCATACATAATTGCTGTATATATATGCCTATTAGCAAGTTCATTTAGGGCTTTCGATTTTTGTAACTTATTATAATATTTTTTAGCCATGTGAACACGAATATCCATACCGTGCTTAGCAAATAATTGCATTTTTTCTTCTGACCTTGAATGAGAAGCAGATTCAGTTAAAACTCTATAAACTGCTGTATTACGATCTAAGAGGACAATTTCCCCAAGTGTACTTAAATATATCCATAGAGGAAGATCACCAAAGCCCCAAGTATTAATATTTTCACTAAAAACTTCTGTAAATTTTATAAAATAGGAGCGTCTAAACATCGTTGTTAATGTATGAATATTATTACTAAGAAGTAAACTTTCAATATTATTCATAACCTTAGGGACATGGCTAACTTCACACGTACGATTAGAAACATTATAGTCATAACATTTGGTGTGAATTAAGCTTACTTCACCTCGATTAATTAAGACTTCAGCTTCATATTGTATTTTATACTTATCTATCCAAAAATCATCGCCTTCACACAAAGCAATAAAGACCCCTTCTGCATAACTTAAAGCAATAGGCCAAATCCTCTTACCTTTAGAATATTGATTTTCTGTTTGGATAACTAGCTTAATTAAAGTTGGATAAGCGTTTTTATACTCTTCTATAATTTTTTTTGTACCATCATTGGAACAATCATCATGTATTATAATTTCAAATCTATATTTCGTTTCTTGTCCTAAAAAGCCGTTTATTGTATCTCGTATGTAACCACATTGTTGAAAAGTAGTACAAACACAAGAAATATAAACTTTATCTGTATAAACCCAATGTGATTTTACAACTTCTTCTGATAACGGTTTTTCCAATTTAAACAAATCATTCATTTTTAATCAAACTTCATTTTAATAACTGCTAGAGTATATGTATTTCAATAATTATTAATGTCATTAGAAATCCTTATTGAACGCTCTAAAAATTCAATATAAAACTACAAATTTCTCGACATTTAAGCATATGTAATCTAATAAAAACTCCAATGATTTCAATCATTGCATTCTCATCATTCTATTTAAGTAAGTCTTTTACCAAACACAGTCGTTGTAATTATCAGATATAAATCTGGTTGCATCCATCTTATAAAAGCTATATATAAAAGTGGCATAACACTTAAATTTATAGCCAACTCTATGTATGCATTAGTGTCAATAAAAAGATAGGTACAATGAGTTAAAATCGCGCATATAAAAACACCTAGCCAAATGGGGGTTAATATTTTTAGCTGTTTTGCTGTATTTAACTTACAGAATTTACCTGTGTAAAAAGAGTTAATAAAGAAAGCGATATATGCTTGTATCACCATGCCAATACACATAGCTTTAATACCCAGTGGCGTTGTTATAAAGAGGATGCAAACCAATAAAAATTTCTTAATAACTTCGAGCTTTAAAAAAATATCTGACCTACCTTTCACCTGTAATAAGTTTAAATTTATTGCATGTACTGGATAGAGCATGAATGCCAAGCTTATAATTTGTAACAATTCTGCTGCTGGCAGCCACTCCTCACCTAATATCAGGGTAATTAATGGTGTTGCACTAAGACTCAAACCAACCATTAATGGGAAAATAAATAATGCCGTCATACGTAATGTTAGTAAGTATGTTTCATCAAATTTTGTAGTGTCGTTCTGTATATTACTCAACATAGGGTATGTAACACGCTGTATTACAGAAGTAAAGGTCATTGCTGGCACACTCGCTAGCTGATTAGCTTGTGTGAAGAAACCAACTTGATTTGCGAAGAACTGTTTACCTATTATTATTTGGTATATATTTTTGAAAATTGTATCTAGTAACCCTGCTATCAATAATTTTGAACCAAAGCTAAATAAATAATTAAATGAGTTTTTACTAAAACCAGTTGTTGGAAACCATCGAAGGTAAATATTAAGGAAAACAACATTGCACAAAGTATTTATTACTGTTTGCCCGACCAATGCCCATACCCCATACCCCATATTCGCTAAATAAATTACAGTTCCACAACTAATAAAAACACTAATAAGTGAAGCCTTTGCTTGCGTTTTAAAGTCCATTTCTATGATAAGTTTTGTACGTTGCACAATAGCAAAGCTGTTAATAATTACAGTCAGACCTAACACTCTCAATAAATTAATTAATTCAGACTGCTCAAAGAATGATGCGACATACGGTGCTATGGCAAATAAAACAAAATAGCAAGTTATCCCTACACCTATACTAAAATAAAATGTAGTTGAAAAATCTTTTTCTGTTCGCTCTGTGTGCCTGATCAACGCAGAAGAGAATCCACTATCTACAAACACTTGGCTGATCGCGATAAATACCACTAGCATACCGACCAAACCAAATACATGAGGACCTAGTAACCTAGCTAAATACAGCGTCACTATTAGTTGTATTATTTGGGTAGATAAACGTTCAATAATACTCCATTTAAACCCATTTGCTGTAGATCTCATTTATTTATAAATATGTTCATAAAAAAACTATCAACAATATAATTAGACATCAAAATATTACTCTTTTAATTATACGGTAAAACCATTACCCAATAGATCTATGTATTTCTTAGCACACTTAAACCTAGGTATTGTATTATTCTAAACAATAATTTTATTTTATCTAACTTTTGCTGGGACACCAACTACAGTGGTGTTATCAGGAACGTCTTTAGTTACAACAGATCCTGCACCAATGACACAATTAACTCCAACTGTAATTTTAGGTAAGATTATTGCTCCAGTTCCTATCGATGTGTAACTACCAATCTTAACATTCCCTAATATCTTAACGTCGGGAGATATTTCAACATAATCACCAATTTTAACATCATGTGATAAAATACAGTTTTTATTTATTAGACTGCCGCAACCTATGGATACACTAGCAGTAATTGTAGCTCCTGAAAGTATAGTTGAACCCTTCGCTATTTCAGTGCCAAACTGACCTACTAAGGTATTAGAAGAAATCAAGCAATACGCCTTTCCTCCATTACGCATTGCTAGTTGAGACAGCTTTTGCCTATTTCTTGGGTTACCAACACCAATGCAATAAGCATTATCAATTTTTTGAAAATATCCCTTTAATTGTGACTCACTTGTAAGCACCTTAAATTTACTTACTATATTTGAGTCAATAACTTTAGATATATTGTCAAAAAAAACAATGTCTTTTTCATAATTATCCCATAGCAACACTGTTGCTACCTCTTTAGCTAGACCTCCAGCTCCGAGAATCACCATTTAAACAATTCCTTTTTTAATTAGTAATATTAACGATACTTTTCGATATAAAAATAATTCACTGCGCTAACTTAAATTACTCTTTATTAATGATGTAATTTTTAATACAGCTTCAATATTCATGTGGTAATGTAGGGGCAAACAAATCACTCCACCCGCAATACTATGGCTATTAAAACAACCATAGCTTTTTTGCTTGTTGTACGCTAAATCAAGTGAAGGAGTGAAATATCGTCGACTTTGGATACCCTCTTCGGCTAAAGCATCTATTACTCTTTGCTGCAATGTCTCATCTTCTATATATATAGGCATATAAGCCCCATTAATATTAGCTTCTGGGTGCCATTGTGGTAATTCGACTACATTTTTTAATTCATTACGGTATAAATTAAATAATGATTCTCGATGTGATATAACTTGTTCTATTCCATCAAGTAACGTTAAGCCAACCGCACATTGATATTCATTTAGCTTGGCATTAATTCCGGGCTCACCAAGCTCCCCCCCGCTTTTAATTCCAAAATTAATCAACTGCTTCGCTTTTTCATAGTCTTTTTTGTGTTTAAAAACAATAGCACCACCCTCAACAGTATGGAATACCTTTGTTGCATGAAAGCTCAGAGTGCTCGCATCACCGAAGTCTAATACTGACTTATCGCCTACTTTGATTCCAAAGGCGTGTGCAGCATCATAAATTACTTTTTTATTATGCTTAATTGCTACTTTTTTAATGCCTTGAACATCACATGGATTACCATACACGTGGGTAGCCACGACCCCATCATATCGATTATCTTCAGTGAGAGCTTTATCAAGTGATATCGGGCATAAGTTATAACTTCTAGCATCAATATCACTAAAAGCAGTTTCAATTCCCTGCCATAATAAAGAGCTAGTTGTTGCAACAAAACTAAAAGGTGTAGTAATAGCTGATTTAATATTTAATGCCTTACAAGCAACTTGGATAGCTAAAGTACCATTAGACACTAATAATAAATTTTTTACACCCAGATATTTCTCTAATCGTTCAGTTAATAATTCATGTAAGGGGCCAAAATTAGTATACCAACCTTTATCATTAACTTGAGTAATATACTTTGTCAGTGTTTGTAAATCTGGTGTTAGTGGCTTATTGAGGGGAATCATCATTGCTTCTTTTATTAATTGATTTAAATATTACCCAAACGGTTTCATAAACGAATTCGTTAATATTTTGACAATAAATACTTTACATGTCTAGTTAGGGCTATTCGGGTTGAATTATTATACAGCTTTAAATATGATTTATTTCAATGAATTAACTCAGCTATGTTTCAGCTAACTGAGACAATTTTTCCCAATTTGAGACAGTCAATTTAGACTATCTCATTGTAATACCTTGTTTTTATACTTTTATTAAAAAGTGCCCAATAGGCCCCCTTATTTTTTATCACTTGTATATTCGTAGTTGTAATAACCATAATATCCATATGCATTACTTGCTTTTTTAACTACGCCATTAAACACGACACCTTTTACATCTATGCCATTTTGCTCAAAGCGATTGCGAGTAAGTTCTATCTCACGTACGTGATTCTGACCAAAGCGGGTTACAAGTAATGTAGTGCCGCTGTGCGCACTAACAAGTACCGGATCTGTTACCGCTAAAATTGGTGGTGTATCTATCAATATTATGTCGTAATTAGCAGTTACTTCTTCAACTAATTTGCTAAAATTACTGTGCATTAATAACTCAGAAGGATTTGGAGGTATTTGCCCGCGAGTAATTACACTAAGCCCATCAACCTTGGTCTTTTTTGTAACTTGTTCCAAGTTTAAACGCCCCGATAAGTAATCGCTTAGGCCATCTGCTGCCTCTAGCCCAAATTGTGTTTGCAAGTAACCCTTGCGCATATCTGCATCTATAATAAGAACCTTCTTACCGCTTTGAGCAAGAACACTTGCTAAATTAACCGATATAAATGATTTACCTACACTTGGGCTTGGACCTGATATAGCTATAATATTATTTTTAGCCTCCATCATCGCAAAGTGTAAGCTAGTTCGCAGGCTGCGCAGTGCTTCAATAGCGAGATCGGCTGGGTTATCAAGCGCTAATATACTTTTGGGTTTATTCGTTTTATTTTTACGCGCACGTTCAGCAAAGCCGCTTAGCTTATCTTGATAATCGGAGTGCGGTACACTTGCGTATACCGGCAAGCCTAGCGCTTCAATTTCTGCTGGGTCTTCAACCCCTTTATGCATTGCTTTTTGTATAAGTACAACTGCCACCGCTAACATACCACCCAGCATAGTAGCCATAACCACTATTAATGCTTTTTTAGGCTTAACTGGCTTACTTGTATTGACTTCGGCGAAGTCAATAATACGTACATTACCCACAGTGCCCGCGCGTACGATGTCTAGCTCTTGTGTTTTGCTTAATAACAATGTGTAAATTTGGTTGCTAACTTCAACATCACGCTTTAGACGTAATAACTCTTGTTGAGTTTCTGGTAGGTTACCTACCTCACCAACAAGCTCTTGTTTTTGGCTTTCAACCGCCTCTATTTGTTCCAATATACCTTGATATGAAGGATGATCTTTTTTGAATTTTCGACCAAGTTCTAAGCGTTTCAAATTTAGTTCTTGCAGCTTTGTCTCTAGCTTTACGACTTGCTCAAGCACACCTTGCGTCTCAAGAGTTATGTTTATTGACTGACGCTTTATTTGGTAGTCATTAAAGCGTTGCTCTGCGTATTCAAGCTGTTTCTTAATTTCAGGTAATTGTACTTCTAAAAATTCAAGCGACTTTTGCGCCTCTGCGCTATTACGCTCAACATTGCGACGTACATAAATAGCAGCCACTTTATCAAGTACTTTTTCGGCATAGCTCGGTTTAGTACTTTGTAAGCTTAAATTTATTATGCCAGAGTCTTTGCCTTTTTCGCTTGCGCCAATTGCAGTTTGTAAATCTAATATAGTATTAAGGCGATCTTTACGGCTAATAATAAACTCGGTACCTGGACGTGCGTTTAAAGTGCGAACTGTTAAGTTAAATTTACCACTTGCAAGCTCTTCACCTACTTTTCCCGCTAATACTTGCTCACCATCACTATCTAAAAGAGCAAGGCTATTATTATTTTTCGCTACTAAGGTAAAACTTTGATTAACTGCAAAATGCGGAACATTAAACCTAAATATGTTTATACTTTCACCACCCCATGCGTAACTTTTGGCTCCGAAGCTTGGCTCAGCTAAGTCTCCATCTTTCATTGGAGTAAATTTACGGTAACTACGACTGCCAATAAACGGGAATAATTTAGGCTCTGCAATTACATCAAGCTTTAGCGTATCAACTGCTTCACCTATTATGCTTCGCGATTTTAGTAGTTCTATTTCAGTTACTGCAGCTGATGTACTTTCAAACATGCCAGCCATATCATCGAAACCAGGAACTGATGCACTGCCATCTTCCACCTGTATCATAGCTGTTGCTTGGTAAACAGGTGTGCTTAATACGGCATATACAACACCTATAAACATAAACACTGCAGTTACACCCACTATAAAATATTTGCGATCGAGCAATGCACCTAATAATGCCATTAAATCGATTTCTTGCGTCGGTTGTGTGGTGTTATTTGTGCTTTTATTCTTCGCGCTACTAGAGCTATTGTTCGGCTGGGTATTCATTAAATTAGCCATTCCTTATAAATACTTTTGCCAAGCGCTACAGGCGCTATCGATTAGAGTGTATACGTGCTCAAAAGCCTCTTGGCTTTGCCTATACGGGTCGGGTATTTCGGCGTTATTAATCCATTTACCAAGTAAAAATGTTTTACCTCGTGCCTCTGGGTAACGTGCGTGTACATCGTTTAAATGACGTTCTTCCATTACCAGTATTACACTATTTTGAGCTACTAAACTTGAACTAAGCTGCTGACCTTGGTGGGCGTCCATATTAATACCATGCGCTTGTGCTATTTGCTGAGCTTTTGCATCTGCTGGTTTGCCTTCAAGCGCGGTTAACCCTGCTGACGACACTTTAATATTTTTGCCTTTAAGCTTTTGCTTTAATACATATTCGCCAGTTGGGCTTCGACATATATTACCGGCACAAACCACTAAAACAGAATCAAACATATTTATAACCCTTAATTGTTAATATCGTTAAGGTTATCGACTGTCGATATTGAAGGCAGTAATAAGCTTATTACGCGATTCCAACGAGCTAGTGGTGCTGATGTTACATAAACTATATCATGCGGTTGCAGCTCAAATTGTTCTGCAAGCACAAGTGCTGCGATACTTTTAGCATGTAATTGATATACGTCGGCCAAAACACCTGTTTGTTCGTAGTTACGTTTGCGCAATACAAACACGCCATTGGCGTCAGCTGTATTTTCATTTAAGCCACCAGTGTCGCTCAATGCTTCAGCTAAATTCAAGCCATACCGTGTTAATGTAACCGAACCTGCTTTTTTTACATCCCCCAGTACAAATACTTTTTGTTTATCATTGCGGTTTACGTGCACTATATCACCATTTTGCAATAGACGGTTTTGAGATATATCACCATGGGCGTAAAAGTCTTCTAACTGAATAATTTCGGTTTTATTGCCACGGGTAAAGGTTACTGTACGCCAATCCGCAGCTTCGGTTAACCCACCAGCTTGATTTAGCGCGTCAATTAGCGTGAGAGGAATTTCGGTTACCGGATAAACACCTGGTTTACTTACTTCACCTGTTACATAGGCTTTTTGGCTTCTAAAACCCACTACTTTTACATCTACTTGAGGATCTTCAATCACTCGGGCTAAGCGGTTTACTAGTTCATTATGTACTTGACTTACCGTTTTACCTTCGGCCTGAATGTTAGGCGCATATGCGTAAGTAATAGTGCCATTTTTTTGAACTCTAAATCCATCAAACTCGGCAGTACGTTGTACAGCGGCTGGTATTGTTAGCTCTGGGTGATCCCATACACCAATTGTAAGTACGTCACCTATACCTAGTTTATATTCGTAATCATTCACGTTTAAACCGGCGGTGCTCAAAGATGGCTTAGCAGCTTCACGCCCACGTTTTTGCTCATTGATTAATGACGAGTCAATTATTTGAATGTTTACTTTTTCTAGATCTTTATCAAGATTTTGAGTTTGCTCGCCTGGGTCAATACCCTCAAAGTGGCTACCGGGTATTATAGTACAGCCAGCTATTGATAATAATGCGAGTGAAGTAACGAGTGATTTACAGCTTAACGCCATAGTAGAATCCCAAAATTTATTTAAATATTGCACTTGCCCACCAACCTTGGCGAGTACTTGTATTTTTAACTGGCTAATTAAAGCATGACAATAAAGCCTAAGCAAGAAACAGGGTGTTAGTAAACGCTTAAGTGGTTAAAAAAATGTAAAGAAGAGGCGTCACTAATTCTTTAGTATTGTACAAAATGATAACTTTAGTGCGGTTATTAATTTTTTACCTATTTAGCCGTATCATCTCATAATCACATACTTTATAGACTACTTTTCACTATGTGAAATGAAGTAAATAAAAGTAAACAAAAAACTCACTAAAACAATTCAATTTAGCCTGCACTTTTTCTATGGCCCAGCACCTTTGTAGATGCGATGTATTAATAGAAATTAGGTGAGCTAATTAGAAGTACTAGCCTTTAAGGCACACTTCCGTCCCTAGGTTACAGTTCCTACATACTGATTTATTCTTTAATGCTATTTTGATCTTAGATGTAACCTTAACCGTATATAAAACTTGTTGAAATTTACGTGATACTTGTGTTTTTAGTTGCTATTTCTTTGTTATCTACGCTCATTTCTACTTGTTGATTAAGCAAGTTTATTAACAATATACTACGCATGTCTCCATCAGGTTCTTTATATATTGCTTGGATATTGTTAAATGACTCATTATTAACACTTACTACATCACCTATTTTTGGGACTTTTGATTCTATAGTGTTCGAACGTTCACTTTTTAGTTGGTTTATTATTTGCGTAGAAACCACTTGATAGCTTGCCCCATAAGAAACAAAGCCTCCTATTCCACGCGTGTTTTTTACAGAAAAAAAGTTCCCATTTTTTGACTCAAGGCATACAAATAAATAATTAGGGAATAAAGCGGTTTGTTTGACGGTACGACGACCTTTAACTAGCCTTTCAGTAGTTAACTTGGGGTAAAACGCTTCAATCCCTTGATTTTGCAAATTATTTTTAGCTCGTTCTTCTTGCTTAGACTTGCATAAGACTAAGTACCAACGTCCCATAGTAGTCCTTAATCCATAACTATGATTGTAATAAATACAAAATTAAACTAGTCTATAATAATGCATAATTATAACCTGTATGGAGTATCCATGTAAATAAGTCTTAGCAATTTATACCAGCCCTCTTGAGTAATTATTTTTATTCCGCTTAAAAGCCGTAAAGTATTTAGTAAAAATTTAATGCTTATAAATAAAAGCTAGGTGAGCTTTTATTCGACCATCTACCCGCTTTATTTTTTCTTACATTATCAAATATATGAATTATCAATAGCTGTATGGAGCGAATTTTTACGTTAAGTGAAGACCTCTAGTTAATATTATTTCGATACGACTAATGTTGTTTTGTTACCGATATAAACTTCAACTAGCCTGCAATAAAATATAAGGGCAAATAAATTCAGAACCATTAACTCAACATATACCATCATGTTAGCCATCGAAATAAGAAACAAGCCACCTATATAACTTAATAGGATTAATTTTATATAAACAGGAACTTTACTAGAGACCATTTTTAAAACTAGCATAATCCAGCACAAGATAAATAAAAGTAAAGCGAGTACACCACCTTCAAAAAACACTTCTAAAAAGGAGTTATGTGCACTTTGTAAGTCTCGGCCATGAAAGCCAACCAAAAACTCACGCACTTGCGCTAAGCCAAAGCCAAAAAATGGCTGTTTGCTAATTAATTGCAGTATGTATGCAAAAAGATCTGAACGACCACTACCACTACTCACTCTATCAGCTCGGGCATTAATTATTTGTTGTAACCATTCAAATTGAAAATAAGAAAAAGCGAGTACAACCATCAATAAAGTTAATACTGTAATTAAACCCAGTAAGTACTTAACTTTTCTTAAGCTAATAGTGGCGATCAGTAATGCATAAGCAACATAGCCTGTTACTGAAATCGTTAACAGTAAGCACAAAGCTGAAGCTAGCATTATAATTGAGCTTACTTTTTTATTAAGCGTACTTGCACTCACTAAGTAGCCTACATTTAATAGTAACAGTAACAATACAAAATTATTAGGGCTGTCGGCTCCTCCTCTTAACCTTGGCAGTACTCCTTCCATATATAAACCAAATAGCTTTCTGTCGCCATCTAGCTCCATGCCGAATAGCAATAACCCAGCAACGCCAATAAAATAATAACCAAGGCTAAAGGCTAAATAAATGTAGGAAAATTTCTTAATGAAAATATAAAATGATTCTAATGTGATGTGCTTAGATGAAATAACTAAAATTAAGTAGGCAACAATTAATAGTGTAATTCCGATAAATCGAACCATTACTAAATTAAAATTTGTAGCTTGGTAAAAGCTAAAAAGCATATATACAAAAAACAAAAAGGGTAATACAAGCAGCTTAGGCGAATAAATTTTAATTTTGGGGAGCAAAAATAAAACCGGCGCAATTAAGATCACTAGTAGCATATATGGCTTTAGTGGCGTACCGATATTTACTAACCAAAATTGCTGGAAGAAAAATGACACAAAAAAGACAAAAAACACCTTATTAAGTAATTTACTTCTTACCATTTAATGGAACTTCCCTTGCGCTTTTAGTCGCTGGTAATGTTCTACATCTCTAGAAGAAAATACTCGGCATGGGTTACCTCCAGCAATTGCATATTTAGGAATATCGCTCACAACTACTGAGCCAGCCTGAATAATTGCGCCCTCACCTATAACACAGCTTGATAGTACCGATACATTCATACCAAACCACACGTTATCTTCTATAGTGACTGTTTTGTATAAATAGGTACTGTCGTAAGGAATACTTTCGCCTTGATAGTTGTGAACTTGCGTTATAATGAAACACCCTGAACCACTGTGAAAGTTATCTCCAATTGTAACCTCCCCATTACCATACACTCTAAAACCATTAAAATTGACGTTAGTGCCTATATAAGTTTTTTTTGTCAGTAAGGTAAAACCATTTACTCTAGGTTTTGTTTTATACGAACCGATTCTAGCCCGTGCAATAAACTGGTATATAACCCTAAGTAAGCTTTTTATTATGAACATACACTTTCCAAATTAATTACACGCTTTAACTCTTTGTAACCTACAAAATAAGCACTTAAAGCATATAAAAACCAAATTAAAATACAATTATATATCACACCATATATACCAAAAAAGTTATAAGCACTTATTCCAAAAACGATACTAATACCGCCAAGCAAAAGAGTAATTTTAAATAGCTTTTCAGATAAATTAAAATACATTAATAATGATGATGCAAAAAAGTACATCCCCTGAATAAGTGAAGCGAATGCTAATATTCTAGAAAACTCAACAGCTCCCGCATATTCCTTAGGGAAAAATATATCAACAATATAGCTAATTAAACCTTGATACAGGCCAAATGCCACAACAAGAATGGCTGAATACGCTAAGAGATACTGGTAAAACACCTTCCTTTTATTGTTTGTCATTTTCATTTTTGAGTAAAAGTCGGGCGCTATATTTTGATTGATAATAGTAAAAAACAAACTAAGGGCTGATGCGAGGGTTGCTGCCAGCGCATAAAGTGCGAATACTTGTTTTTCTATAAATCCAATTAGAATAAATCTATCCATAATGGTTATTAACGCTGCGGCTAATGAATGCAACGCTGCAAACAAACCAAACCTAAAAAATGTAATTTTTAAAGGGTTAATTAAAGTAAACTTTAAAAGGCCCGCATTGTATAAAACCCCAAAACCAACACATGCCGCTGCTAATAATATAAATGACATAACAGCAATAAAGTCTATCCCTGAGAACTCTTCAATTAATTCACTGCATATTAAAGGCACTAAAAAAGAGGCCGTCAAAGTAATTATTTGATAGCAAGCAAATTTAGATGTGTTTTTATTAACTCTAAAATAATGTGAGGTAACCTGAAAAACACTTCTTCCAGAGATTAAAAGAGGCAGTGCCAACAATGCCCAAGAAATATTAAAGCCAATTATCGCTATTAACGTGGCTAAAAAAGCAAACACGGTTAAAAATACATTTACAGTATAAAACATCTGTACTGAATCAGATGCGTATGTATCATTTTTTTCTGCTGCGGCTAGTGAATAACTTGCAGTGGTGCCAAATATATAAACACCTGACAACACCGCACTTAAAGAGTACAGTAAAGAATAATCAGCAAAAGACGCCATTGACAGACTGGCTGAAATATAAGGTAAAAATAAGAATGCGACACTAGAAGAAATAAGTGTAACTAGGCTCAATGTAAAAAGCTTTTTCATTTCAGGCTTCTAATTCATAAATACTAGAAAAGGTCGAAAAATAGTCATATATATAATTTAATGATGGCGTATTAATTAGCTCGTTAGGTATTTTAAACGAGGTGACCTGTGTATTTGGTGAGATTACACTTGTTGTAAACAAAGACGCAGTAAAAAAGCCAGCGACTACAGCCGGTTTATGCTCAGTTAATACCAGCTCTAACTCAGACGGAAAACTAGGCTCATATATTTTAAATCCGATTGATTTGTATCTGTTTAATCGTCCTCTATCTTCACCTCTATGAGGAAGGTAATATACGTCTTGTCCTTCATATGCCTGTATAACTTGTGTTAATAGGTTTTCGTAGGATTTTTCACTAAGAATCGATGCTTCTATATACTTAGCCCCAAAAAAATACACTTTTGATGAGTCGTCGCTATCGGTAATTAAACTTTTTAAAAAGCTAAAGTTATGTTTTTCGACAGTTGCTTTTCCTACATCAAAACTAGATAAATCTAGTGCTGTAAATAAATCCATAGGGTTAAGCGTAGAAAAAAACCGTTGGATAAAGCTTCTTTTTTCGTTTTTAAGCCGATTTAAATAAGCTAATGTGGCCACGCCATCATCCATTAAAATCATTGGTGTTCTTAATAAATGAAACGGTTTTAAAAATTTACTTTTATGGCAGCCAACATATTTTTTAGCTTTACCATTCAATAATAAAACACTCATAAATGTGGTTACAAAACGAATGAAAGAGTAAACTTTTACGACTTCGCCACTTGTAAATACAGGCTCACTTTTGCTCATATAAAAGTTAAGCACTTTTTCTATTTGCTGATCATTTATGGCATCACCATTATAGCGAATAAGTAACTTCCATTTACTTTGAAATTTATATATTGCCTCCATGGCATTTATTAACTGCCCTGGAGACTCTACATAAAAAACATTTAAATCGTGATCTTGATGCTTACTCATAACCTGCCATTTTATTATAAAAGCTACACATATGGCGCTGTTCATCTAACGAGCAAAGGTTTGTTACATCGCCTTGTAAAAATGCGTCTAACTGTTTATATAAGCCGGGCTTGAACTCTTTATCTAGCGAGTCATCTATTTCGACACTAAGTTGAGGAATAGTGCCTCTTTTTTGCACTAGCAACGATTCCATTGGCTTTAATATGTATCTATTTTCGTTAGTAAGTACTTCTACAGCCCAGCGTCCGGCCGACTCCCAGTTAGCTGCATAATTAAATAATGCGCCAGATTCACTCACACCAGCCCCTGAGAAGATTGAAGAGGTAGGGTGCCAATTTAGTTCACCAGTAACAAAGCTAGCCATTTCTTTAGGTTGACCGCCTAAATAAAATGCTAGATCGGCTACATGAGTAGAATTAGCTAAAAACCATTTACTGAGCACGTCTTTAGGCTTGTCTATTTTTTCTATAACATGAGCCCACTCTGTTAGTTCAAAGTTGAACGATGTTACGCCACCTTCAGCCTTAAGCCTTTCTTTTAATGCGATAACTGAAGCAAAGAAACGTCTATTATAAGCAATAAAAACATCGCAGCCACTTGCCGTACTTTGCTCATATAAAGTATTAAGCTCGGTTAATGTTGTTCCGCCTGGCTTTTCAACCAATATGCGCTTTACACCGTTTTGAATTAACTGTTGAGTGGTTGCGTATAACTGTGCAACGCCTACACTCACAATTGCCGCTTCAGGGCATTCAGGGGCCGCTTCTAAAAAGGCTTCAAGTCCGCCTTGAATAACCTCTTTACCTGTTTTGTTGGTAAATTCATCTGCAGATACTTTACCACGGCCAATAACGATATAATCACGATTTTGAGCATCTAAAATTTTTGCATAATCAACCGACATAGGGCCTGAGCCAACTAACCAAATCATTTTGTTCTCCTTTTTATGTTATTGGACACGTTAATAAGTTTTTATTTAGCACGTTATTTATATGCTCAAGGTATAGCTCAATCATAGGGGTATGTAGCTGGCACGACTCATTAAAAGGAGTTAATGATGAAGTATTGGTATTTAGTATTTCATCAATATTTAAACCGGTTAGCTCGCTTTGGTATTTTACTTGGTGCTTAAATTGTTGCTCAGCTGAAACATTGGCTGTAATAATAGTACCTGTAATTTCGTCGATTGATATAGTGTTAGAATCAGATGAAAGCGATACTTGTATTGCTACTTCGTCAGCCGTTGTACACTCAAGCTCTAATGAATGCTGGCCAAGCATAAACTTTGCTTTACCGGTTAGCTCGTAAAAACCCACTCTTTTGCTTTCCAATAATTGTGTATCTAGATTATTTTCGGTAGCTTGTAAGTTTGCTTCGTTACATAAATACGAAAACAAATCAATAAAGTGAATGCTATTACATGCCATTCCCCAGCCGCTACCAGACACTTTCATTGCAAGTACTTCGTTCGGGTTTAAAAGTTCTTTAATTTGCTGATAAGAAGGGTAAAGTCTTCGAGGGCAATTAACCCATGCAGTTACATTATGCTGTTCAAGTAATGCTGCAACTTCTGTATATTCACGCAGCGCTTGGAATAGTACCTTTTCAAAAATAATATAACGAACTTTATTTTCAGCAAGTAAGTTGGCTGTTACTTTAGCGCGTACTGGTGCTGAGGTTGCAATAATACATACGTCGAATGACTCTGCCTTTGGTAAGCTTTGCGAGTATTGCACTGTGCTTTTTACATTTTCGATAGAGACTTGCTCAGCTCTTAGCTGTGCAATATTTAACGAATCGATGGATGGGTCTACAACCGTAATATTCAGTGGTAAAGCACTTTGTAAAGCACCTTGTAAGTGTCTGCTTCCTAGTTGCCCAGCACCTATTATAAGTATTTTATTCATGTATTTTGTCTCGCAGGATTGTTTCAGCAATTATAAAGTCTAGTTTTGTATCGATGTCTACAGAGCTATGGCTATCCATTTTATAAGCTACACTATTGCCAGACATCAAAACCCCTTCTTGCAGAAACTGTTCAACTTTAGTTAAATAAATTGCACCATTTAATCTGTAATATTGTGGTAGATCTTGGCTACGCATATTTTTTACATTTTTAGGGATGAAGTTTTCTAAAGATAATGAATCATCTAATGTATTACTCCACAGTGGAGAATGCTCACACTCACAAACTGATATTACTGAATCAGCATTTTTAACATTTAATAAATCAAGCGCACCTTGTATATCAGCAGCGGAGCGTAAAGGCGATGTTGGTTGGAGTAGTAATACATAATCAAAACATTCGCCTATACCTTTAAAATACTCAAGCGTATGGCGTACTACATCGACACTACTGCTTGTATCTGATGATAGGCTAGCAGGCCTTAAAAAAGGGACTTCTCCGCCAGCGGCCTTTGCCGTATTGGCAATGGTTTCGCAATCTGTACTTACCATTACTCGCGCTATTGATGGTACATTTTTTGCAGCTTCGATTGACCAATTAATCATTGGTTTACCTGCTAGTGGTAGAATATTTTTCCCTGGAAGGCGTTTGCTTCCCCCCCTAGCAGGTATAATCGCTAAAATAGTTTTTTCATTATTCATTAAAGCACCCCAAGATCATGAATATCAACTTGTGCACGATTAAAGTCATCATGGCGGCCAACATCTAGCCAATATTCATGTATCGGGAATTTTAATGTTTTTTCATCGTTCGCTTTTAAGTTTTCAAATAATGTTGTCATGTCTAAGTACTCATTACTTGATAGTGACTCAATTACTTTATTTGAAATAACATATATACCGGCATTTACAAAGTAGCGATAAGTTGGTTTTTCGACGATATTTGAAATTTCATTTCCTTTACCTTCAATAACACCAAAGGGAACCTTAATTTCATAGTCACGAACACACATAGTAGCATCCGCTTGATTTTTAATATGAAAATCAAGGACCTTTCCAAAATCTACGTTAGTAAGGATATCTCCATTAATCATAATAAGAGGTAGCTTAGGAATGCCCTTTGGTAATAACGAAAGTGCGCCACCTGTGCCTAAAGGGGCATCTTCATGAACGTATGTGATTTCTATATCGTGCTGACTACCATCACCAAAGTGACTCATGATCACTTCAGGTAAATAGTGCGTAGAAATATAGAACTTATAAAAACCATGACTTTTAAAATGATTGATTAATATTTCTAACATTGGCTTACCACCCACTTTGAGCATGGGCTTTGGGCAGTTATCTGTTAGTGGGCGTAATCTAGTGCCGAAGCCGCCCGCCATTAAAAAAACGGGATTATCACGTTTTTCAATCTCAAGTGTTTCATGTAATGTCTTTACATTAACAAGTCGGCCATTTTCATTAAGTATAGGTAAAAGCAAAATTTTCTTTTTTTGCATCATTACTTTTAAGGACTCATTAGACATCGACGTTGTTGCACTGGTTGGTGATATATTCATTATTTCGGTCACAGGATCATCAAGACCAATGCCGTTAATTAATCCTCGACGAATATCACCATCGGTTACTAAGCCGATTAACTTATTACACTCGAGAACAACTAAAGCAGCGTGCATGGCTTCTTTGTCTATTACTTTTAGCGCGTCTCGTATTTTGACATCTGGAGAGATCAAAATATTTTCAAAATTAGTGGTCATAACTTACCTTCCAGTTTTATGTATGGTCTGGCTCCATAAACGATAGCGGAGTCTGGGAGTGTTTTTGAAATATTAGCGCCAACACCAATTATTGTATTTTTGCCTATTTGAATGCCATTGATAATTTTTGCACCAGTGCCTATATGTACGGACTTTTTTACATAAACTTGGCCGCTCATTATAACGCCAGGTGCTATATGACAAAACGCGTCTATTTCACAATCGTGATCAATGCTAGCTGAAGTATTTACTATGGTTCCAAAACCAATTTTACTTCCTATACAAATTGTGGCATTTGATAAAACTTGCGCTCCCTGTGCAATGGTTGCGTATGCAGACACATTAGCTGAGCTTGCGATCACTGTGGCAAATTCATAAAACTTGCTTTTAAATTCAATATGGATCTTAGTTCGTAAACCAGAATAAGGCATTGCCCCTATGCCGTTTATAAGTTCAACTTCCTCAGGAGAAAAGTTTAGAATAGCGTCGTCATTTTTAAAATGCTTAATATCTTTAAATAACTCCTGGCCTGCTGTTATTTCGGGTGCAACAACAGCAATAATATCTCTTCCTTGTAGTAAAAGAATTTCTAATAAGGTTGCTGCATGGCCTCCGCCACCAATCATTACAAGAGGTTTATTTTTCATCGAGTAATTGACCAACTGAGTAATCTTTAGTGGCTGGGGTATCTAATAATTTCCAAAAATTAATTGGTGCAATGCCGTCCCCAGGTCGTTTTACTGAAATATGCTTTTCCGTCAATATGTCTCCTTGTTTAATTGCTTGTGCTGCAACTAAACTTTTACGCGCAACGGCTTTATTTTTAACTTCAGAAGGCCTTGGCCCTTTAATGCCATCACCTAATATTTTTTCTACAATACGAATGCCATCAACCATTTCTTTTAATTCTATTGGATCAAGTGATGCTTTGTGATCTGGCCCTGGCAATGCTTTATCAACAGTAAAATGCTTTTCAATTAACACTGCACCTTTAGCTACCGCAGCAATAGGCACTACTATTCCCGCACTATGATCGGAGTACCCTACTTTGAGCTTGAACGCGTCTTTCATGGTGTCCATGGCATTTAAATTTATATCATAAAATGGCGCTGGGTATTCGGTTGTGCAATGTAAAAGTGTTACTTTATCTTTTAATAATTGCTTACCTTGCTCTGAAAAATACGCTGTTTGTAATGCTTCTTCTGTTGGAGTGCCTTCTGGGTTTATATAACCAAAAGCAATTACTGATAATACCTGCTCTATTTCCGAAAGCGTTGCCATACCTGTTGATACGATTAGATCACAACCTGTTCTTGCGTGCTCAAGTACCAATGGCGCATTTGTGATTTCACCAGATGGTAACTTTAATCGCGTTATTCCTAAATCATCAACTAAAAATGAAAGACTTTCTGAGTCAAATGCAGTAGATAAAAACTCAATGCCTAAATTATTACAATATTTAACTAACTTATGATGCGTTTCGTAGCTTAATTCTAATCGCTTGAGCATTAAGTACTGAGACTCTTTTTGACCACTATTAGTAATTTGATACTCAGCTTGTTGTGCATCTTCAGTGACCAAGTTTTTAGCTTTGAATGTTTGGAACTTAACTATATTAGCTCCTGCTTGATGCGCAGCATCAACAAGAGAAAACGCTAAGTCGTCACTGCCATTATGGTTAACACCAGCTTCAGCTATAATTAATGTCATAGAGGTTCTCACTTTAAATCGTAAAAAGATTTGCTCGGCTCAAACTCTAAAGATTTGAGCATTTGAATTGCTTGAGCACTTGCATTGCCGGCGCCGTATGGGTTTATTATTATTTCGTCAGGGGCTTTATAGCGGCCTGTAACAGCCGATTCTAATGCGGCTGAAATTGCTTCTTTCGTCGCTATACAATTTAGTACACTTATAGCTGCTAAACGGCCTTTTTGTCGTACGCCTATATTGACTGTAGGCACGTTAAATGCAGGGACCTCAATAATACCACTCGATGAATTACCAATAACAACAGCGGCATTTTTTACCGTGCTCAAATAGCGCCTTTGTCCCAATGAAGGTATTGCACATACTCTATTTGGATGCTGTTTAGCATAGTCTTCAAGTATTGGGATTATACGGCGTCCACCATCGTCTGCATTGGGGTAAGTTAAAATAACTTGATAATCTTTAAACTCATCTAATGCATTGAGTAATGCCGTAAAGCTTTGCTCTGGAGGCTCTTCACCTAACGTTACTGGATGATAGGTAACAAGAAAGTAAGGCGGCTTCAAATTAAAGTTTAAAGAGTTGCCAATTTCATTGACACTCATAAAGTCACTACGTGCTAAATGATCAAGACCAATTGCACCAATATTTTTAACCCGCTCAGGCATCTCACCTAACTGAATAACACGTTGGCGATATTCTTCAGTGGACGTTCCGTGTAAATAGCTAAGCTTAGTAATGGCGTGGCGAATAGCGTCATCATATGCCCCTTCGGTGATTTCACCTCCGTGCAGGTGCAAAATAGGTATACGTAATATCATTGCGGTTTGAGCGGCTGCAAGTGCTTCAAAGCGGTCACCTAAAATAACCAGCGCATCTGGCTTTAATCTACTTAACGCGTCAGTAAAACCAAGCACACCAAGCCCCATACTTTTAGCTGTACCGACGGCAGTATCTGATGAAAGTAGAATTTCTATTTTTTCATCTATGCTAAAACCATCTTGCTCTATTTGTTTGTAGGTTTCACCAAACTCAGATGATAAATGCATGCCTGAAACTAATAGCTGTAATGTAAGCTCTGGATCACTTTGAATATCTTTTATAAGCCAGTACAGCAGTCCATACTCTGCACGAGTCCCTGTAAATACAGCTATTTTCTTTGTCATTATAACTTGCCTAAACTTTTAACTGGAGAGCTTGGTATGTTAACTAAGTGAGCTTCAATAAACTCTGAATGGTTTAAATCGCCTCGCATTGCATTTTCGAACATAGGTAGTCGATGCATTAATTGCCATATTGGTCGAGTCATTACACCATCAGCATTAGTCTGCTTTAGTAGCTTTTCTCGCTCACTGGGGTTTGGGCAAATAATTGCATTTAACCAATAGTTTGATTTTGCATAACTAGGCTCAGTTACAAATTGAAAGTCAGAGCCTTTAAAAAAGTCTAAGTATAGGCTGGCGAGATGACGTTTATTGTCGATAAATGCGGCAAGGCTTTCCATTTGCGCACAACCAAGTGCTGCATTTAGATTAGGCATACGATAATTAAAGCCCGCTTCATCATGGAAGAACTCATACGGATGAGGAACCTTAGCTGTAGTGGTTATATGCTTTGTATGCTGTCCCGTGGCTAAGGTTTTGCATAAAACCATGCCGCCGCCGCCGGTGGTAATAATTTTATTACCGTTAAAGCTAATTGCGCCAAAATCACCTAGCGTACCTGTATGCTTACCTTTATAAAATGAGCCAAGGCTTTCTGCTGCATCTTCGACTAAAGCAATCTGCCACTCATTGCACACACTGATTAGTTCATCAAGCTCAACAGGATGCCCAAATGTATGCATTGGCACTACTGCCTGAAAGCGCTGTTTTGTTTTTTTATGTATCGGTCCCGATTCGGTTAATACGGCATGTTGCTCTAAAAATGTAGACAATGCTTTAGGGCATAAACCTAAGCTGACGGGTGATACATCAACAAACGCAGGCTCAGCCCCCATATGATGTACTGCATTACATGTTGCTACAAAAGTTAGAGCTTGAGTAATAACGATATCGTTACTTTTAACACCTGCCATATATAATGCTGCATGTAATGCTGCAGTACCATTTACAGTAGCAACTGCTTTTGGCACTCCGGTATAAATTTCAATATGTTTTTCAAAGTCATCTACAAACTTACCAACACTTGAAACAAACGTACTGCTAATTGTTTCAGATACATACTTTTGTTCATTTCCTGAAAAAGTTGGTGCGTGTAGAGGAATAAACTCATTAGTTTGGTAAAGATCTTTTACAAATGAAACAAGCTGTTTAGTCATAATATATCTACCTAATTACATTTTACCATCAAGGTATTTGCCTGTTTCTTTATGCCCAAAATCAGGAATCATTTTAAAGAAAAGCGAGACAATTTCGTTTTTTGTCCAAGACTTATCCGCTTTCATTTGCGCAATAGCTTCTTCAAACTTAGCTAATAAAGTTTGCTCAAATATAGCGTCATTTTTAATAATGCCTAAATTTTCGAAGCGTTCCATGTCTAATGTTTCACTGTCAGTAAAAAATTCTTCAAAGTCTTTCTCACCTGTAGTGTCACTTTCAGTAAACAAACATGGCCACTTCCCTTGAGCTGGTAGAGTTTTTACTAGTTCACGTGCTTCGTCTTCCGTTTTACATAAAACAGGCTCAAAACCACGTTCTTGAAGGTATTTAATAGCAATATCAGCGAAGGTAATTAAGTGCAAAGCTTCACTTAACTTCGGAAAGAAAATGTCTCTATTTTCACCAAAGATACACGACATTAAACATAGCTCACCTGATTCTTGTGGTGTAACAAAGTAACGTTTTATATCACTAGGAGCGACAATTGGTTGTTGTTTTTGTATACGCTGGTTAAAGCCATGTAATAATGAACCGTCAGAAAAAGCAACGTTTGCAAATCGAGCTGTAGAAATAGCAATGTCTTTGCTTTTACGCATTAAAAACATTTCCATAATACGTTTTGATGCACCCATCATATTGACTGGGTTAGCTGCTTTATCAGTAGAGACACAAAAATATTTTTTTGCACCACAATCAATTGATTGCTGAATTGTTTTATCAGTGTTGAATACATTTACGTCGATCATACGCATTAATGTAAATGGGTCTTTTTCACTACGAACATGTTTAAGTGCAGACAAGTTCAATACATAATCATATTGGCCATCTGCTTTTATAAATGCATCATACTCAACTGAGCCAATATCAAGTGCGAATGTTTGAAAGTCACCCTCTATATAACCAAACGAGCTACGAACATCGCGAACCAACTCAACCATGTTATTTTCACTAATATCAATAACATGAAGCTTTTTTGGATTACGTTTGAAAATTTCTTTTGTTACGGCTTGGCCTATTGAGCCTGCTCCACCTAGTACAAGAAATTTTGAATTTGAGACTATTTCAGATAATTTCAGCTCGTTAATTGCTATGTCACTTTTAAATAAAAGTTCTGTTCGTCCAATTAGCTTAAGTATGTTTTCCATCATGGTTCGCTTATTTCTTGTATTTTAGGTAGCCCTTTAAGGCATAGATCACAAAATGTTTTAAAGACTTGATAACGCTTAACTGCTCTACTTCTCTATATAAACGCCATTGCCACTTTAACATTTCAGCTTTATTACTACTCATACCTACATCAACTCGGTAGTGAGCTAGTGACTCTTGTAGACCAACAGCTTTAGGAGTTAATTTAAGAATATGTAGCCACAGGGCCATATCTTGTCGCTTTCGAATTGTAGGCATGTATTGCTTACCTATCGCTTGGCAATCATAAATAGCTGTTAGGCAACCAATTACATTACTATTGAGTAGCTCGTTATATGTTATTTCAGCTGGAGGAATAATCTCGCCTAGTAGCTTTTTATCACCAGTAAATTTTTGGTAGCCCGTGTATGAAAAAGGCACGTTGTTATTCTGCATAAAGCTTATTTGCTTGCTTAGCTTTTCGTGCACCCATAAGTCATCAGAATCCAGAAAAGCAATATACCGACCTTTAGCTCTTAATATTGAATCATTTCTAGCTACGCCTGCACCACCATTATTACTTTTTTCAACTAGTCGAATACGCGGTTCATTTATAGCGTATTGTTTAACAATAGCAACCGTATTATCTTTAGAGACATCATCAGTAATTAACAACTCCCAGTTTTGGTATGTTTGTGATAGTACTGAATTAATGCTTTCCTCTATAAACCTCTCTGCGTTATATGAAGGCATTATTATAGAAACTAATTCTTGCATTTAACGCCCCATACCAAAAATGACCACTTTGATAGTCTTAATCATAATTTTTAAATCAACAAAAGTACTATGGTGCTTAATGTAGTGAATGTCATATTTGTGTTTCCAAACAGCATCCTCAACTGAAGCCCCGTAAGGGTAGCTTATTTGTGCTAGACCAGTAATACCTGGTTTTACAGCATGTCTAAAGCGATAATATTTTATAACTTTTTCTAAATCACTTATAAAGACTTCACGCTCAGGTCTAGGTCCCACCATCGACATTTCACCTCTCAGTACATTAATAAACTGAGGCAGTTCATCTATTCTTGTTTTTCTGATGAACCTTCCAATTTTAGTTATTCTATTATCATTCTTTTTAGCCCATTGAGCCCCGCTTGCTTCTGCATCAGAGTACATCGAGCGAAATTTTATTACTTTGAACTCTTCGTTGTATTGACCTGTTCTTTTTTGTTTATAAACAACAGGTCCTTTGCTTTCTATTTTTATTAAGATAGCTGTTATTAAAATTATAGGTAGGGTAATAATCAGTAAAAAAATTGCACTGATTATATCAATTACTCTTTTAGCTATTTGTGTTCTTTTCGTAGATAAAATAGTAAATGCTTTTTGATGCAAAAAATAACTGCTTTGAAGTAATTGAACTTCGGTAAAGCCCATTCTTCTATCTAAATAACTAACTAAAGGCTCAACCCAGGCACCTAATTCGGTTGCTTTAACAAGGTAATCTTTTTCCCACTTTTCAAAGCTAGCACTTTCAAAATGACAAATAACTTTTAGACTAAAATTTTTAACAGAATAATCATTTAATATTGCTTCAAAGCCATATTTATTAATAATGCTTTTGATTTCGCCCTCTCTATATTGAGGACAATAAACATAAATGCGCTGCTGTTTTAAAACTTGTTTATTGGATTTGAATCTTTTCACGAAAAATTACCTATGAATTTGAACTTCTCTTTTCAGAGCCTTTGACTAAATACCTAAGAGAAACAATAAACACTCCAATTATTCCACCTAATAAAGCACCTAAGATACATATAAGAGCACGACTAGGCTCGGCTTTTTTTTCAGGAACTATGGCAGCATCGACTGTTTTAAATACATATTCGTCTCTAACATTAGCGAACATTATAGTTTTTGCCTGCTCTTCAATAAGTCTGTACAAAACTGATTTCATATCTGAGATGTTAGTTTCTTTTAACTGCTCAACTAAAAATGCAGTACTTTTTTCAGCCTCAGATACATCACGTACTTTCATGACTTTATTGATGTCTTCAACCAGCCAGTCTGCCCATTGTTTAGCTATATAAGGGGATATATGCTTTACTGATAATATAAGCATTCCAGTCACTTCATTTTCACTAATATTTACTATATCTTTAAATATTTCATGAGCTTCTAATGGAGAAGGTCTTGCCTTGAAAGGTAAGCTTACCTCTCGAATCCAAGTGTCTGTGTCATGATCATAAATATCAGAATCATAAGTAATTTTATTACTCGCTAAGTTCCATGATTTAGCAGCCATCAGATCTGCTAATATATTATGGTTTTGAATAAATTCAGCACTAAACTGCCTAGATTTAAGAATTTCAATAGCTAGTAACTTACTATTAGAGCCAGCGTTATCTCCTAACTTAACGCCTGGTAAGCTAGCTATACCGCCTAGTTGGCCAACAATTGAAGATAAGCCACCACCACTATCTTGCTCTGCAGAAGTTAATAAAACCTCCGACTTGTAAATATTAGGTAGGCTTAAGGAGTACACAACTGAAAAAGTGGTAAATATTATAGAAATAAAAATAATTTTAAATTTCTCTTTCCACAATGTTATGAATAACTCCCTCAAGTCAATCTCATCATCAAGTGATGCTTTTGTCTCTACCAAAGTGCTTTGCTCATCTAAAGCCATTTTGTTACGCATTTAAATCTCTTTATAAATACTTTTATCTTACTCATACACAATGTCCTTATAAAACAATCTGTATTAACTTTTTAGTTAAAATTAGTACAACTAAAGACTACCAATCGCTGCGACTGCTACGCCTAGCTGGTAAAGTATCTGCGTTGCAGTACTCCAAAGCGTTAGCTTATCCATATGACCTGTATCCATTGGTATTACTATTGTGTCGCCTGGTTCTAATTGGTCTGTATTATTTGCTGCAAACCACCCACCCTTATTAGGAATTGTAACCGAGCCATTTGCTTTTATGATGTAAATTCGGTCTTCGTCAGCTCGCTCTTTTAAGCCACCGCTGAGCTCAAGGTAGTCATTTACATTTACCCCTGCTTTAAATAAATGTGTTGTTGCGTAATTAACTTCGCCTACTACGCTAATTGAGTCGCGCTTGCTTGGGACATAAAGTGCATCGCCATCTTGCAGTACTAAGTTTTGGTGGTTTTTAACAATTAATGGTAGATCGATAACTAAACGCCCTACTGCTTCTGCACTGGCGAGATCGCTAAGTAGCTTATTCATTTCGTCGTATGAAAGTGCATTACTACCTACAGAATCCTGAAAACTTTTTGCAGCTACATCACGGCGCAGCTCGTTAGCTAAACGTGCTAATTGCTTTTGCTCTTGTTGTTTTACTGACTGGCGAATAAACACTGCAGCCTTTTGCTCAGCAAAGTTGCTAAAACCACCTGCACGCTCTAATAAGTTACTCAAAGTTTCGCCTCGGCGAATGGTATAAGTACCTGGGAACTTAAACTCTCCCTTTAAGGTTACTTTTACGTTTTCTTGCCAATTTGGAATTGTAAATACATTCAGGCTGTCTTTACTTTGTAGTTTAATACGGTTTTTTGTATTACCGCTCATTGCTTGGGCAAAGTTTATTTTTAAATGTTCAACCTTTGAAGAATCACCATCAATCATGCGAGTAATTTCGGCTTGTTTGGTATAAGCCGATTCAAGTAGGCCGCCCGCGGCGGTCACAAGGTCTGCCACATCCCCACCAATGGTTAGTGGGTAAACACCTGGGTAAGTAACACTACCGTTAACTTCTACTAGCTGGATGGCTTGTTCAGTAGAAGCTTGGCGTTTAAGTTTTTCAATTATAGGTGTTAGTATGTTGTGACGACTAAAAAATGTATAACGTTTAAGATCTAGCTTATTAATTTTACCTTCGGTTATCTGTTCAATGGAGTTGCCTTGGCCGCTTTTGAGCTTGGAGTTATTCACTACACCAACGTATTTTTCAAATTCTTTTTGCTCAAACTTATGCCACTGTTCTGCTTTTTGTTGCTGCTCTTGCTGATCCTGGCTAAGAGCCATATTTGCTAATGCAGAAAGCTCGGCTTCTTTTTCTTCAAAACGGCTAAATACAACAATTTTGTCATTGCTTTGAAGCTGTAAGTCATTCTCTGAATTTTTGATAATAGCTTGGGCTACATCGAACTGATGAGCTTCTATGTCACCATTTATATTGATTTCACGAATTACGAGTCCGTAGCTTAAATCTGCTTGTGGTAGTAAGTCACCACGCACTGATTTAAGTACATCTGAAATATGTTTACCTTGGTGCCATTGATAATTACCAGGACGCGAAACTGCACCGATTAAGCTTATTGAATTTTGATATTGAGAACTAACTGAATTGAAGCGAATACTGTCGCCATCTTGTGGAATATAATTAATTTGAGATTTTGAAAAGTCTACTGACAATACTTCTTTACGATCGAAGTTGAAGCGTTCTACAATTACGCTTTTGGCGTATGCCTTTGGTTTAAGACCTCCTGCCATAGCTAACAATTGCTTAGCTGACTCACCTTTTTTAAGTTCAAATATAGCAGGGCGTTTAACTGCACCTTCAACTGTTACTTGAGCGCCAACTGAAGGTATAAATACAGCATCGCCCGGTTTTAATACGATGTCGTTGCTGCTATCGCCATTAATAAGTAAATCGTAAAGGTCAAAATTTGCTACAACCTTGCCTGCGCGTTTAACTTGAATATTACGAAGAGAAGCAATATCAGACACGCCACCGCTTACAAATAATGCGTGCGAAACGGTTGTTAATGATGAAACACTGTAGCTACCTGGCTTGTAAGCCTCTCCTAGCACTAAAATACGCATGCTACGAAGCTGACCAAGCGATACAAACGCTTTTACACCTATTACCTCTTGCTCTACTTTTACTTTTACTAATTCTTTAATTTCAGCAAAGGTCAAACCGGCCACTTCTACAGGGCTTAAATCTGGAATACTAATACGTCCTTCACGGTCAACTATGACTTCAAAACTGTCACTTTCTTTGCCATAAAAGTTTATTTTTAATTCATCGCCAGGGCCCACAATATATGTATCTGGTACTGCGGCATTTTCGCTTGGCATAAATGTAGTTGGTTCACCTGCAAACAATTCGTAACCGTACGGCTTTAATTCGTCTGTTTTTGGTTTAAAACGCTCTTCATCTGTAAGCTTTTCTTTTTCGGGTTCTGCGCGCTCACCAATACTATTTTGCTGCTGTGTATTATTTTGATTATTAGATTGGTTTGTACCAGTGATCGTTGCTATATCAACACCGTACTGTTTTGCGAGGGCTTCTTGTTGAGCTTTAGGTAACTTTTTAAATTGCTCAATTTGAGACGCTGTTGGCGTAAAAGCCAAAGTACTAAAACTACAAAGTAGAATAAAAGCACTAATAAATTGTGTAAAAACTTTCACGAGTAGGTATATCCCTAGGTCTACAACCAAAATTGGTGGCTATAATACCTTAATTTTAGGCAAATAAAAAAGGGACTTTCGTCCCTTTTGTCACTTTAGTGTCATTAACTTAGTTACATTGGTTAAAAACTGTAAACCAGAGTAAATGATGTTTCTGTGTCAGTGCTTTCTTTGTCGTCAGCAACATCTGAGTTGTTAGTGACATTAAAAGCGACTTTCATTTGTAATGAGCCGTTTATTTTTGCAAGCAATGCAGTTTCTGAACGAGTTTTAGTGTTTGTATCACCATACTCTACAGCAACTAATTGAGTAAAACGTGCACTCTCAGAAATTTGCCAGTTGTAATCTAATTTACCTAAGGCAATTACTTCGCCTTCAAACTCGCCAGCAAGAGAGTTACCGTTATCATCAATTTCAGAGCTGTCATCTGGGTATTCAAAATATTTATAACCAGGACCAACTTCGGCACTTAACCACATTGTTTTTTCGTTTAATAAACGTAAACCGTAACCTGCAGAAATTACTGACTCACTTCTATATGCTCCAAAATAATCTGAAACGTGTGAACCATAAATGAATAGATGAGAATGATCTTCATTTAATTTGTAATTACCTTGCGCTGAAATCGAGTACTTTTCATTAGTGCGCTGCTTATTTTTGTCGCCATTAGCATCTTCAACTTCATCTTCTTTATAGATGCCGTCTAGTTTGTATTCGTTGTTCCAGTTTTCAAGGTTGTGCTGTACTTTAATACCACCTTTGAGTGTGGTCGTTTCTGTATTACCACTTGTGATAATAGCACCAAGTTCACTGGTAACTTCCCACGTTTTTTGATCTGCGTCTGCAGCGAATGCATTTGTTGCAGCAGATGCTGCAACTAAAACTGATAAAAGCTTTAATTTCATTAAAAATAACCTTTGTATAAATGTATATCTATTTTATTAAAGCGTTACTTGTTAGAGCAAGCAAAACAGCTAAGTAATAATGTAAAAAATTTCATGCAGCAAATACTGCATGAAATTTTATTTCTAATAGCCGCTTTATCACTACAACAATTAAAGATAACTTTAATTAAATAACTATTTAAAATTAGTCTTGCTTGTGTAAATGAACATCCATTTGTGGAAATGGGATTGCAATATTTGCATCATCTAATGCAATTTTAATATTTTCCATTAATGACCAGTAAGTAGGCCAGTAATCAGCAGCGTTAACCCAAGGGCGAACAACAAAGTTTACGCTAGAATCACCTAGCTCAGATACAGCTACTGTATAAGCTGGGTCTTTAAGTATGCGTGTTTCTGCATCTAATACAGATTTTAATACTTCTTTTGCTTGACGTAAATCAGCATCGTAACTAACACCAATAACTAAATCGATACGGCGAGTAGACTCACGCGAGAAGTTAGTAATAGCGCCTGACATTATTTGAGAGTTTGGTACGATGATTACTTTATTATCTGGAGTACGAAGTTCAGTTGAAAATATTTCGATTTTCTTAACAGTACCCATTTTATTACCGGCTTCAACAAAGTCACCAGACTTGAATGGGCGAAGTAAAATAATAAGTACGCCTGATGCGAAGTTAGATAATGAACCTTGTAATGCTAAGCCAACAGCTAAGCCTGCAGCACCTAAAATAGCAATGAACGAAGTTGTTTCAATACCAATTTGCGAAAGTGCCATTAAAATAGTAACAGCAAATACAAGTGTGTACACAATGCTTGAAACAAACGACCCTACAGCTTTATCTACTTTCTTTTTAGCAAAACCTTTTTCAGTTAAGTTAGAACAAAACTTAGCGATACGACTACCAAGTAAAAAGATAACAAGCGCAACAACAGCTTGTATACCGTAGTGTAAGATTAGGCCTGAGTTATCGTTAAGCCAATTAAGTACTGAATCCATATTTACTCCAAATGTTTTTTATTAAGCGTTTTCCGAGCATTATTATACATTAATTTACAATTTATTCTCATAGAATAATGAATTAATACTATTAAAGTCGCCTGTATTCGATTTTTCGCGAAGGTTATGAGACAAATATGTTACCTAATCCCCGTAAATACTAGCTGTCCAACACTGATTAAATTTGTTTATTTAAATTATTTTAATTTATTTCACTTTTAGACTTCACAACATTTATTATTTTATGTATTATGCGCGCCACACCAAACAAGGTGTGTGTAGTGGCGGTTGTAGCTCAGTTGGTAGAGCCCCGGATTG
The DNA here is from genome assembly GCF_015864275.1 of Pseudoalteromonas sp. NZS11_1. Taxonomy (NCBI): domain Bacteria; kingdom Pseudomonadati; phylum Pseudomonadota; class Gammaproteobacteria; order Alteromonadales; family Pseudoalteromonadaceae; genus Pseudoalteromonas; species Pseudoalteromonas sp. NZS11_1. The sequence continues at coordinate 126,505 of NZ_JADYXK010000001.1, read as the reverse complement.
TGATTCCGGTTGTCGCGGGTTCAAGCCCCGTCAATCGCCCCACTTTTTCTCCTAGTAATACCCTTATTATATTTTAATAATTCCCCTAAATTATATTTTTTAATATTCTATACAGCATACCTAAGCTTTGTTACCCAAATTAATTAATATTTTAAGCTAAATTAGTTTATCAGCAACCTCTCCCTTTTTAATGAGTTTAACTTGAAGATTTATTAAGCAAGTATTTAGCCTGCAATTAAATAACATTTATTTAACTAATGTGATTGCATTGGCTGTACTTAAGTACAAAAAGTGCTAGATTTCTAGTACTAATACCAACCTGCATAAATATTTGAGCAACTTAACGAATTAAATTTCACTAAAACGTTGTTAAAATTTTTTTATTTAGAACAACTAGATACAAAAATTTTCGCCTAGTTCTAGCGTGATTTTCTTAACGTTAAATAGACCTCACATATAAGCAGATTGGTATAACATCACTTTATTACAAAACATCAAACTTCCTATGGGATATAAAATTAAGCATGATTAAACAGCTTTTAAGAAATTTACTATGTAGTTATTTGGCCTTAATAAGTTTTAGCTTATTGGCTCAAAGCAATGATGAATATGATAATCTATTGATTGAACTGCAAAAATTAGTTTCTGAAAAGAAATATACTCAGGCTTACGAAAAAAGTAACAGTGAATTTCAATACTTAGGTGAGCCTGTTTATGATTTTTTACTTGGGGTTTCTGCGCTTAAAACAGGAAATGCGGCACGTGCTGTATTTGCTTTTGAACGCGTGGTTGAAAACAACCCTAGATGGTATGAAGCTCGCTTGTACTTAGTTCGTGCTTATTTAACCGTTAATAATTTACCTGCTGCCGATACCCAAGCTTTAATACTGATTAACTCACCTAATACACCTAATAACATAAAGTCTTCGGCACAGTCGTTACTTGATACAACCACACTTAAAAAGCAAGAAGCTGGACGTTCTTATAAGCAAAATATTGAGCTTGCCCTTGGCGTTGATGGCAACGTAAATGCGGGTACGGCAGAAAATACGATTATAATCCCTAATATTGGTGAATTTTTATTATCGCCAGAAAGTAAAAGTACGCAAGACAACTATGCGCGACTAAATTACAGAGGAAAGTACTCTCACCCTATAGATCAGAAAAGTTTAATCACTTTGAGTGTTAATACCGGGTGGTACAAGTTTGCAGAACTCAGCCAATACGATCGTATAAATGCGCATATTAATGCTGCCTATCAATATAAACAAAATGACATAAGTTGGTTTGCACAAGTATCGACGACTCCATTAATGCTTGATGGCGATCTTTATCGTACTGAATCAGCTTTAACAGCAGGTGCTAGTTATAAGCTGAATAAACAAGTTAATTTATTTAGCTCTGCGACTGCGGGTGTTTTAAATAATAGATTTGATGAAAAGCTCAATAATTCGTTTTATGCAATAAACGCAGGAGCTAGCTATGCAACTAAGCAATGGTTTCAAAGTTTAAGTGTTAACGCTAAAAATGAAGAAGCCGATATTACTGAAGGTGAATTTAATAGCCGTAATATTACGAGTTTGTACTACCAAGTGAACACTCAACTAGCTCAACATTGGCAGTTGTTATCTCTTGCTGGATACCAATGGATTAATTATAAAGATGATCACCCTTTATTTTTACAAGAACGTGCCGATAACCTCTTTATGCTCTCAACCACTGTTCGCTATTTAGTTAATCGTGATTTAGCAATACAGTTGGCTGCCAACTATCAAGATAAATCCAGTAATATTTCTTTATTCGAATATGACCGTTTAGATATCAATTTAAGCGCTTCTTACTCATTTTAATTTAAGGTATTTATGAAACATTTACTCCCTGTAATTACCACTTTACTTTGTGTAAGTTTTTATACACAAGCAAATGATCCTGCTGGTAAAACTATTTTAGCGCGAGGCTCTGTACTAGCGGTTGATGGAAGCTCTGAACAACGACGGCAGTTGCAGCGCAGAGATACCGTTTTTGGTGTAGATCGCATTACGACCGGAGAGAAAAGCAAAGCGCAATTTTCAATGTCGGATGGTGGTTTAATCGCTTTAAAAGAAAATTCAGAACTAAATATTGCTAACTACGAATTTGATGATAATACCCAACAAGGTTCTGCTTCTATTGAGTTACTTAAAGGTGGTTTACGCTCTATTTCGGGTGTGATTAAAAAAAATGGCGGCTCTTATAATGTAAAAACCCCCGTTGGCTCTATTGGTATACGTGGAACACATTTTGAAGTTCAGCTCGTTGAAGGCAATGTGTTTTTAGCTGTATGGGATGGCGCAATAGATTTAACTTTAGAAAATAATAGCGTGGTTTCTTTGGGTGATAACGAGGCATTTTCGTTTGCACAAATTACAGCCTCTGGTGAAGTATTAAAAACGACGCGTGCAGCACGTGTGTTTGATCAAAATATAGTAACGATCGACCCTAAAGATGACAACGAAGAAGAGACTGAACAAGCATCTGTAACTGAAGTTGAAGTAAATGCTTTTGAAGCAGATACAGATACTATGGATATATATTCTGAACAACAATTTCAAACAGTTAGCAGCGCATCTTTAGTCGATCAAATAGCTCAGCGCCAAGGTGTATTTAACTATGAAGCATCAAGCTTTAATGTAAATTCGAGTGTGGGTGCTGTTACTGACTTTGCTATGACTATGGCCGTTGATTTTGATAATGGCACAGTGCCTGATGGCGAAATTAGTTTTAATGACGCGGGCGGAAATTGGTATGCGGCTTACAGCGGTTTAATAAATTTAAGCGAACTTGACTTAGCCGTTACATTTGCATCCCATGGCAACAATAAAGCCGAGGGCGATGTTGATGCAATATTTTTGAATGACTTAGACAACATTACTGGCAACTTTAATCTTAACGAAATAAATAATCCTGATGTAAATGCTAGCGGTTCTTTTAAATTAGAACCATAAACACATTGGATACAAAGCTTTTATTATGGAGTATTTAAAATGACAGCAAAAAATATATTTTTGCTTGGTTCTATGGTGTTTTTGTTAAGTGCCTGTGGAGGCTCAGAAGAAAGCCCTGCTCAAGAGACAATACAATCACCTACGGCTGAAGTAGTAACGCCAACGGTGACTAGCTATATAAATTTAGCTGGTGTTATAGCGAGTAATCAAACCAAGAATACAAAAGTTTTAGGTGCTGTCACTTCAAGTAGAGGAGTAGTTGGATCAAGCATAGCTAATACACGCGCTAATATTGTTTTTTCACAAACAAACGAAACTGTGCAAGGCAACGTTTCTTTTTTACTTGAAGCTTCGGATACTGATGGCATTGCTGAAGTTAATTTAGTGCTCCCTAGTGTCAATAAAAGCATATCACTGTGTTCTTCTGATTGTGGTTTTGACTACGAAAAATCAATTATAGGCCTCAGCCCTGCACTTTATGGTGTAACTCCAGGAGAGATACGCCTAGAAATATGGATAACTGACACTTTAAATAATCAAGTCCTTGCTGATGCAATTACTTTTAACTGGCAACCATATCAAATTGAAGGTGTTACAGCTCAGCGAGACGAAGATAATATTAATCTTTCGTGGCAAGCTAACCCCGAACTTAATCGTTATAACGTTTATATTGCAACTCAAGCTGGAGTTTCATCTACTAATATTAATGAATTAGAAAACGGGCAACAATTTTTAAGTATTCAAGATACTGCATTAAGCATTACCGAGTCACTTACAGATAAAAGTTATCAAGTACTTATTACCGGTATTGATGGCAGTGGTGAAAGTGGCTTTGCTAATATAATAAACATAGCACCAGTGGGTGGAGAGCTTGCATTTGCACCAGAAGCTAATACCGATCAATTTCAGATAAATGAAGATCAAACCCTGCAAGGCAACGTTCTAACAAATGATACGAATCAATACAGTGGCGATTTACGTGTAAATGCAGATGCATTAATTCTACCGCAGCATGGCACCATTAATATAAATGAAAATGGGGATTTTACTTATATCCCTATTGCAAACTTTAATGGTGAAGATGCCTTTAGCTATCAAGTTGCTAACGAGCTAGGTATGACAGATACCGCAGTTGTAGAGATAACTATTTTAGCTGTTAACGACGCCCCTATTGCGCTTGATAATACTTATAACATTACAAACAATGGAACCTTAGTTGTCCTATCGCCTGGCTTACTTATTAACGATAGCGATATTGATTTAGATAACTTAACTGTTGATACAACGCCTGTTAGCGAACCGACAAGAGGACAATTAACCCTTTTTGATAATGGTAGCTTTGAATACCAAGGCGAGCAGAACATGCAAGGCCAAGACAGCTTTCAGTATAGAGTTGTTGATGCACAAGGTGCTCAGGCTATTGCAAATGTAACTATTGTAAGCTCAAACACTAACGTAGCCCCTGTAACAAAAAATGATAGCTATAGTTTAAGCGAAGATGAAACACTTGTGGTTACAGCAGCCAATGGTGTGCTTAGTAACGATACTGACCCAAATAATGACAGTTTTTCAGTCGATGAAACATTTATTGTGGCACCAACACATGGCCAACTATTATTAGCAATTGATGGCAGCTTTAGTTATGTGCCGGATGCTAATTTTAATGGTGTTGATCAATTTCAATATCAAGCTATCGACTCATTAGGTGCAACCTCTACAGCCACAGTAACTTTAGTAATAAACAGCGAACCCGATAGCCCTGTCGCACAAAATGATACCTATCAATTTAGTAAAAATAAACTATTTGAAGTAACAGTACAAAATGGCTTATTAATTAACGATTTTAATATTGAGGCTGGCGATTTATCAGTTAACACCACGGCAATCAATGCAACTCAAAATGGCGAGCTTACATTAAAAGTTGATGGTTCATTTACCTACCAACCAGACTTAGGTTTTATTGGTGTAGATAGCTTTACTTATTCAATTTCAAATGAGCAAGGCTTAACTGCAACAGCTCAAGTAACATTAAGTGAAAGCGGCGTTAATACTTTTCCAGAAGCCAATAACGATCAATTTACGTTAGACGAAGACAGCTCTGCATCTTTATTAGACGTGCTAGCTAACGACACTGATGCAGATGGCGATACGATTAGTATTTCGAACATAGAAAATATTGCTGGAGAAGCGACTATTGTCGCCGGGAAAATACAGTTTACTCCACCAGCAAACTTTTCAGGTGAGATAGTACTAACTTACACCATTACGGATGGCTATAGCACTGATAATGAAGGTATAAACGACAGAACAGCAAGTGTGACGATTACCGTGACACCCGTCAATGATGCCCCTACTGCAAATACTGATTCAGCAACGATGAACGAAGATGCTCCTGCGTTATTAGTTAACGTACTAGCTAACGACTCCGACATTGATGGCGATACTCTTACAATAACAGCTGCTACTGCAGATGTAGGTTCTGCATCTGTTGTTGATAATAAAATCCAATACACGCCTGCCGCTAATACAAATGGAACAGCAATTATTAGCTACACAATAAGTGATGGTAATGGTGGTACTGCAACTACAAACTTATCAATAATTATTACTCCTGTAAACGATACTCCTATTGCAAACGCAGACTCAGCGACAGTAGATGAAGATGCAGCGCCAATACTAATAAACGTATTGGCAAATGACTCTGACGTGGATGGTGATAGCCTCACTATCAGTGCAGCCTCGGCAGATACGGGTTCGGTCTTAGTAGTTGGCAATCAAATTCAATATACACCGGCAGCCGACGACAATGGCGTAGCAACAGTTACTTATACTGTAAGCGATAGCAGCGGTGGTGACAGTACAACAACGTTAACTATCACTATTACCCCCGTAAACGATGATCCAATAGCAAACGCCGATTCGGCTACCATGGCTGAAGATGCAGCGCCGATACTAATAAACGTATTGGCAAATGACTCAGACGTGGATGGCGATAGCCTCACTATCAGTGCAACCTCAGCTGATATTGGTTCGGTCTCAGTAGTTGGCAATCAAATTCAATATACACCGGAGGCTAACTCAAATGGACTCGCAACTGTTGTTTATACGGCAATTGATAGCAACGGTGGTGCCAGTACAGCAACACTATCTATTACTATTACTCCCGTAAACGATGAACCCATTGCAAATGCCGACACGGCGACTATGGATGAAGATGCTGCGCCGCTACTCATTGATGTGCTGATTAATGATACAGACGCTGATAGTGATAGCCTAAGCATAACAGCAGCGTCAGTCGATAGCGGTTCAGTATTCGTTGTCGATAACAAACTACAGTACACACCGGCTGCAAATAACAACGGTATTGTTGTTGTCAGTTATACTGTAAATGATGGGAATAACGCTACAGATACTGGTAGTTTATCAATTACGATTACTCCTATTAACGATGCTCCAGTTGCGTCAAACCAAGGTTTTAATATTAGCGAAAACGCAACCGATGGTGACACTATTGGGACTGTTAGTGCCTCAGACATTGAGAACCAAAATTTAAGTTACACCCTACTCAGTGGTGCTCCCATATTCGAAATAAATAATGATTCTGGCTTATTAACTGTAAAAGGTGAAAGCCCGTTTGATTTTGAAACAACTCCTCAGTACATATTGAGCCTAGCTATTACTGACGACGGTACGCCTAACGAAACAACTACTATTAATATAATAATTGATGTCACTGATGATGCGGAGTCTCTAGTTCCTGTTGAAGATGAAACATTTGGTCGTCCTATAACAGGTGAACTTGAGCTTTCGGGTGTTTTTTCAAGTGGTGAATTTAATGACAGTATTGAGCTAAATAATAACCTTTACTTTGTAGGTTTTAGTAATAACAGCGACAAAGATATTGTTATTGCTTCCTATACAACGAGTGGTGTAATAAATACAGCATTTAACAGTGATGGCGTTAAAGTATTAGATTTAGAAAATGATGAAGAAGCAACTGCTATTATCTCTGATGGTGCAAGCCTCTTTGTTGCTTACACTAGTTTTGATGGCACAAATACCGAAGCATGTTTGTTGAAAATGAATACCGCTGGCGTATTAAGTAATAACTCTGGAGATAATAATTCAGGTATTCACTGTACCGCATTAGCAAGCACTCTCGTTATTAATGACCTTGAGTTTAGCGACAATAAAATTCAAGCTGTTGGTAAGTCATTTAATGGTAACGACGACGATAGCTTATGGATAAAATACGATATATCTACACTCGCTTATGAAGCCGGAAGCCCTAAAATTGTCGATGTGAGCGGTGCTAATAGAGATGACGAAGCGTTTGCTATTAAAAACTTTAATAGCTCTGATCTTATGGTTGCCGGCAGTGTAACAAGTGCAACTGGCGATAAAGACGTACTTATTCGTTATTTAATTTCTGATGGTGAAAACAACGGAAGTTTTAATGGTAGCGCAGCATTATCGTTCGACTTGTCTGAGAATAATAAAGATGACGAATTATTTGCAATTGGCGGTGCTAAAAACACCGACTTTACAGCTTTTGCAGGTGGTTACATAACTCGTAACAGTGGTGAAAAAGAAGCCGTGGTTTTGGCTATTGATAAAACGGGTACTCTTATAACGAGTTTTGGTGATGCAGGTACTGCTATTTACGATATTGATGGTAACGGTGGTGCAGGTAATGGTGGCGCGAACGTAACAGGCGTAAAATACGAGCCAATTAAAAATGGAATTACTTTATCTGGCACTACCGGTGTTTCAGCTAACGAAAAGTTATTTTCTGCCCGTATTTTAACTTCAGACGGCTCACTTGATAGTACTTATGGTGCATCAGGTATTAATATCATTTCAGATATCAATGGAAAACAATTTGCCAAATCAGCAACTATAGATGCTAATGATACTGTATGGATATCGGGTGTTGTTGACGACTCAACCACCAAACCATTTGTTGCTGCAGTTGACGAGCAAGCCACATTATTTACCAACTTTGCAGACGTTGGTTATCTTGCTTTTGATACTATAAGCGCAGAATCTGACGATCAATCAATGCACGTTTTACAACTTAGCAATGACCCTCATGCCGGTAAGTATATTCTTGCATCAACGGCTAAATCGGACTCAATTACTAAGTTAGTATTAACACGCTTTACGAGTGCGGGTGCTATCGATACTAGCTTTAGCGAAAGTGGCCATAAAGAAATTGCCATAGATTTAAGCGCATCTAATATAGCGTTGGTTGAACACAATAGCGGAAGCTTATTTATTGCGGGATCTAAAAGTAAAACTGACGGTGAAGAGGGCTTTATAGCTAAAGTTGATCAAAATGGTGATTTAGATACCTCATTCGCCAGTGATGGTATTTACTATACTACTATTTCAGGTGCTGAAAAGCTTAACTTAACTGATTTAGCACTTCATGATGGCGACATTGTTGCAGTTGGCTCTGTAGTTATAGCTGATACTCCTAGCTCGTTTATCATGATGCTAGATTCTGACGGTACACTTGACGATAACTTTGGTAGTAATGGAACAATTATAGGAATACCTTTTGAATATTATGAAAGTGTTTTTATTAATGATGATAATATTTTTATTGGTGGTAAATCTGTATCAGGTGCCAGTTCAGAATTAGTAGCATTAAAGCTCGACTCCGACGGCGAGCAAACCTACAAATACACAGGTGAAACAACCACTGATACCGAGAATAAAATGGTAAAAGTTTTAGTCGACGAATCAAATAAATTATATTTAATTGCAAACATTGTAGATACGCCTAATAAAGCCAGTATTACGCGATTACTTGCATCCGGAGTAATTGATGACAGCTATCCGTTAGGCCAATACGCGTTAACTTCAACGGGGGATACCGAAGTAAAAAGTGCCGTTTTTGATAGCAACAACAATATCGTTTTAGTTGGTATGGGCAATAATAAAGGTATGTTGGCACGTATTTTAGCTGATGGCACAATTGACGATACGTTTGGGGCGAATAGCAGTGGATTTTATGAAGCAAACCAATGTACCAGTACACATGTATTTACTTCAATCATCTTACAAAATGACACCCAAGTTGTTGTAAGCAGCACCTGTAATGACACTAACTCTAACAATGTTAGTATTTCTAAATTCAATTTTGTAGAAGATGGAGCTTAGCCTTAAATTATGAAAGTTGAATTTTTTGGTGTTAGAGGCTCAATGGCTTCAGCAGGAAGTAATACACACATTTTTGGAGGAAATACCTCATGTGTGTACATCGAACAAAATAATGGCAAAGATCTCATTTTAGACTCTGGTACCGGTATTGTAGAGCTCGGTACACGTTTACTAGAAACACAAAGTCCTATCAATATTTTGCTAACGCATAACCATTGGGACCATATTCAAGGGTTTCCTTTTTTTAAACCTATTTACCAACCCAACCGCGATATAACTATTACTGTGGGTAACGTTGATGATAAAAAAAGCCAAGATGCCATATTAAAGCAAATGAGTGGTTCGTACTTTCCGGTGTGTTATCAAGATTTACCTGCCAGCATTACGCTTAATACTGATTTATCGTCTCAAAAGCAATTTACACTTAATGGTTTTTTGGTTTCGACTGCTCCACTAAATCACCCTGGCGGTGGGACTGCTTATTGTATTAAAGCGGATGATAAAAAGGTGGCTTACGTTACCGACAATGAGCTAAATCCGCCAGAAAAAGCAAACACAAGTATTAGCGAATGGGTCAATTTTATTGAAGGCGCTGATTTACTAATTCATGATGCTCAATTTATAGATGCAGACTTGCCTCTTAAACATGGTTGGGGGCATAGCACCATAGATCAGGTGGCTGAGCTTGCTATAAAAGCGAGTATTAAAAATGTGGTTATTATTAGCCACGATCCATCAAGAACCGATGAACAGTTATTAGCTATAGAAAAATATTTACACACGCAGTACGCTCAACAGGTAAAAATAGAATGCGGCCGAGAAGGACGAGTTTTTGATTTTTAGTCTATCAAGGAGCGTTACTCATTAGCTCCTTAAAACCAATTACTTCAAAGCACTTTTTCATTGGCGCTGTTATTACATTATTAATTGCATCAATAGAGCTATTTTCAACTGGGTCGCTTGCAAAGTTAGTGAACCGCGTAGAAGGTATAATATACGACTCTCGGTTGTTACTAACACTTTCAGAGACGCCTAGGCGTATTGATGAAACCGTTGTAATAATTGATATCGATGAAAAGAGCATGCAAGAACAAGGACGCTTTCCTTGGAGTCGCTCAAAAGTAGCTGACCTTGTTACAAAGCTTACTGATGCAGGTGTTATTGTTATTGCATTCGATATATTTTTTTCTGAACAGGAAGAAAACCCTGTTACAAAAATTATGTCTGAAATTCCTGATTTATCAAAAAAGTACACCATCCCCTTTGCTGAAATTACTAAACAAGTCGATGCAGACACAAAACTAGCAAGCGCATTATCTAAAAATGATACTGTTCTTGGTTTTTTATTAATTGATGAACAACTCACTAATCAAAACTTGCCAGCTAAAAGCAGTGTTGTATGGGCAAATGCGGATCATACTAATTCACAGATAAACCAGTTTCCTGGTGCTATTGTAAATATTCCTCAGTTACAAAATGCTACAACGGGTACCGGTTTTATCAATGCACATAGCGATGAAGATGGCTTTATACGTAAAGCAGCTCTTATAAATCGAGTTGGCAATAAGCTCTACCCTTCTTTAGCACTTGAAGTTGCTCGACTTTATACCCTTGCTGAAAACATAGAAACTCGTTCCAATATATTAGATGGTATAACGTTATTCGAAGGTATAAAGTTTCAAGATAAGTGGATTCAAACTGATGAATATGGGCAAATATTAATTCCTTACAAAGGGCGTGCACATAGCTTCCCTTATTATTCGGCTACCGATATTTTGACCAAAAAAATTGGTTTAGAGGAATTAGAAGGCACAGTAGCCTTTATTGGCACATCGGCAATTGGACTCGCTGATTTAAGATCAACACCTGTTGGTTTACAGTATCCCGGTGTTGAGGTACATGCCAATATATTTGAAGGGTTAATGCACCCAGAGCTACTGCCATCTAAACCTAATTGGTCACTGGGAGCAAGCTTGCTCATCATTGCATTAACGGGTAGCGTACTGTCGTTTTTTAGCCACGGTAAGAGCGCACGTTTTATTATTGTTTTGTCTCTTACAGTCACAAGTGTCGTTATATTTTTAAACGTTTATTTATGGTCAGTGCAAAAAATTAGTTTACCTTTATTAATGCCCCTTTTACTCATCATTATATTAGCGGGTTATTACATCATTGTTGGTTCTATCGCTGAAATGAAACATAGCCGAAAAATAAAATCTATGTTTGACCAATATATGCCTCCTGAGCGTATAAATCAGATGATATTACAGGGTAAAAGTTTATCTCAAAAAAGTGAGCGAAAAAATATGACGGTGTTGTTTGCCGACATTCGTAGTTTCACTTCACTATCAGAAAGTATGTCGCCCCATCAGTTAAGTGAATACTTAAACGAATATCTTACGGCTATTACCAAAATCATATTTGATCATAACGGGACTATTGATAAGTACGTAGGCGATATGGTGATGGCATTTTGGAATGCTCCACTAAAAGACGAAAACCACGCTCGCCATGGTGTTGAAGCTGCTATGGGTATGATAAACGGGTTAACGCAAATAAATCAGTTATTTGCAGAAAACAATCAGCCTGCAATAAAAATTGGTATCGGTTTAAGTACTGGCGATATGAATGTAGGTGATATGGGTTCGGTTTACCGTAAAGCCTATACAGTTCTTGGTGATACTGTTAATTTAGGTGCTAGAGTAGAAAGCTTGACCAAATTTTATGGCGTAGCTATTCTTGTTACAGAAGAAACGATGAACGAATGCCCTCATATTTCATTTCGTTTAATAGATAAAGTACAAGTTGTCGGAAAAACAACGGCTATACAGTTGTTTGAGCCTATAAATTTTACAGATAAGCTCGATGAAGAACAGTTAAATGAAGTTAAAAAATCACAGCAGGCCATGACGCTTTTTTATAATAAAAACTGGCCACAAGCGCTTAGCTTATTTAAAGAACTACACAGCACGACCGTATTTAGCTCTGACGTTTATACCATTTTTATCGAACGTATTAAGGGCACTGATTTGCAAACACTAGCTAAGGATTGGAATGGTGCCTTCAAACATACTAAAAAGTAGTAAACATATGCGACAGCACATTAAAGACAAAACAAACCTTCAGCATTTTATCGATATTAGTATTAGGCTAACAACAGAAAAAAACTCGTCTAAGTTACTTGATGAAATACTGCAAGTTGTGATGTCGATAGCAAATTCTGATGCTGGCAGCATTTACTCTATTACCCCAAACAAACAACTCAAGTTTGAAACGGTAATAAATAAGTCATTAAATCTTTATTTAGGTGGCACTTTAGGGAGCCCTGTAGATTTTCCTAATATAGATCTTTTTATTGATGGCAAACCAAACGAAACAGCTATTGTTGCCCACTCTGCAAATTCTGGCGAAGTGATTAACATTCCTGACGTGTATGATGCCCTGCCCTTTGATATGAGCGCAGCTCGCAAAATGGACGCACGCACGGGTTATCGTTCTGAGTCCATGCTAACAATTCCTTTAAAAGATCACGAAGATGACATTATTGGTGTAATCCAGCTTATAAATGTAAAAGATGCGCAAAATAAAAACATTCCTTTTAGTGAAGAGCTTGTCACTCTAATTCGATCTTTTGCCTCTTTAGGCGCTATTTCACTAACTAACTCAACACTAATTAAGGGAATGGAAGATCTTTTTTCGACCTTTGCTGAAACAATTGCGATGGCAATAGATGAAAAATCTCCTCATACCGGTGGCCATTGTAAACGAGTGCCAGCACTCACGTTAATGCTAGCTGATGCCGTGCATGATATAAATAAAGGCCCTTTGGCTTCATTTTCGATGAGTGAGGCCGACCGGCATGAACTTGATATAGCAGGCTGGTTACATGACTGTGGGAAAATCGCGACTCCCGATCACATTATGGAAAAGTCGACAAAACTAGAAACTATTTTTGATCGAATAAAATATGTAGATGCTAAATTTGAAATAATTAGCCGAGATTTAAAAATAGCGTATCAGCAAAAAATCATCTGTGCGATGAAGCTGCAAAAACCTATCGAGGTTCAACAATTTGAACGCCTACTTGATACCGAGCTTAAACAGTTGGCATTAGACCGTGCATTGTTACAGCGTGTGAATGTAGGGGGCGAGTTTTTAGGTGATGCAGAACTTGAGCACATTGAACGCATTGCAAACAAATACCAACTCGTTATAAATGATATTAATACACCATTGCTCTCAGCTGATGAAGTTGAAAACTTAACAATACGAAGAGGCACGTTAACCGAAGCCGAACGTGAAGTAATGAAACGTCATATGGATGTAACTAAAAATATTTTAGATGCCCTGCCGTTCCCTAAACACTTAAGCAATGTGACTGAATATGCTTTAGGTCATCATGAAAAACTTGACGGTACTGGTTACCCAAGAGGTTTAACCAAAGAGCAAATGTCGGTGCCTGCAAGGTTAATGGCTATTACGGATATTTTTGAAGCGCTATCTGCGGTAGACAGGCCCTACAAAAAAGCAAAACCGGTCAGTGAGTGTTTATTTATTTTAGGGTCAATGGTTGCTAAAAACCATCTTGATGCTGACATTTTTGCTATTTTTATTGAGTCACAAGTCTATAAAAATTATATCAACGAGTATGCTAACCCTGAGCAGCTAGATGAGATAGATTTTGATAACTTACCCGGTTATACACCTATAAGTTAGCACCTATAAGCCATGCCTTTATTCAAAATGCGCTTATTACAGCCTATACCTATCCAAACAAAAAAATGCCACCTTACGGTGGCATTTACACACGGGGTTATTTCTACTTATAGAAATCCTTTTACTTTTTATTTGTTTTTTTATGTTGTTTTATTAACAAAAAATATGTTCCCAAAGGTAGCATTTAGCGCTTTGGGTAGCAACAGTAAAAGGTAAAGTTCATATATCTGCCATATTAACGTCATAAAAAAGCGCGAAGTAAATTCGCGCTTGTATACTTAACTGCCGTTATATTTTAATACAAACGTATTTTTCTTCTAGGTACTCATCCAGCCCTTGATGCCCACCTTCTCGGCCCAAACCAGATTGTTTAACGCCACCGAAAGGCGCTACTGGGTTTGATATAACACCTTCATTTACACCTACCATACCAAATTCAAGCCCTTCACTAATTCGGTAAATTTGCTTAATATTTTGGCTATAAAAATAGGCTGCTAGACCAAATGGTACATCGTTAGCAAGTGCAAGCACTTCACTTTCTTCATCAAAAGGAATAACCGTTAATACTGGACCAAATACTTCTTCGTGGTAAATATCCATGTCAGTAGTTACGTTGTTTACTATTAATGGGTTTTGAAAGCTGCCACCTAAGTCACTACTATCGCCAATCAACGTAGCACCTTTATCGAGTGCGTCTTGTACTAACTGTTGTACTTTCTCTTTGGCTTTAGGGTAAATAAGCGGACCAATATCAACATCGTCTTCAAAACCATTTGCCACTTTTAACGCTGCAACCTTAGGCGTGATTTTTGACAGTACTTTGTCGAGAATATTACGCTGTATAAAGATACGGTTTGCAGCAACACATGCCTGCCCACTATTTCTAAATTTAGCCGCCATTAGCCCTTCTACAGCTTCATCTAAATCTGCATTATCAAAAATGATAAAAGGCGCATTGCCGCCAAGCTCCATCGAGGTACGTTTAATTGTGTCTGCACATTGCGATAGCAACTGCTTACCTACACCGGTAGAGCCGGTAAATGTAAACTTACGCACGACTTCTGAGTCAGTCAGCATTTTACCTACTGTTTTGGCATCTTGTGAAACCAGTACATTAAATGCACCTTTAACAAAACCAGCTTGATCGGCCAAATAAGCAAGTGCGATAGCACATAGTGGCGTATGTTCAGAAGGTTTAAGTATAAAGCTACAGCCCGCAGCGTAAGCTGGAGCTACTTTACGAGTAACCATAGCAACAGGGAAGTTCCATGGCGTAATACCAGCAACAACACCTACAGGCTGCTTAAAGCTAGTTAAACGATGCGAGTTATCTGTTGGCGGAATTACATCTCCGTAACTACGTTTGGCTTCTTCTGCAAACCATTTGATAAAACCTGCACCGTAGTTAATTTCGCCAAGCGATTCTTTGAGCGGCTTGCCTTGCTCTTTGGTCATTAGATCTGCAAGTGTTTGTTTGTGTTTTATAACTAGCTCATACCAGCGCATCAGCGTTTCGCTTCGCTCGGTGGCATTTGTCGCTTTTAATTTAACAAAAGCCCCTTGAGCTGAGGTTATTGCGCTATTTACACCCTGCTCGTCAATATCGCTTACTTCAACAATACTTTTTTCGGTAGCGGGATCGTTAACGCTAAAGTGCGTATCAGTCTTATAAAATTCGCCGTTAATAAATGAGTCTGAGAAAATAAGATTACTCAAAATAAACCTCCGAAATAGATTTTAGGGATTGGGTTGAACTCTTAGCAGCGGGTTTACCCCGCGTTTATATAATCTGAAAAATACGTGATCATTTTGATGTTCAAGTTTGAGATTAGAAAAATTTAACTTAAAACGTTTGAGATTTAAAAACGCGACATAAAGTCGCTGCTACGTGTTTATAAATGCTTTTTTGAAACAAAAAAGCCGCTGTATCAAACAGCGGCTTTTAATATATACATCGTTAAAAACTAGTGCTCTTCATTAACGATATTGAGATTGTACTTAGGTATTTCAACCACTAAGTCTTCATCTCTTATAATTGCTTGGCAACCAAGGCGTGACTCAGGCTCTAAACCCCATGCTTTATCTAGCATGTCATCTTCTAGCTCATCACTCTCTTGTAGTGAATCAAATCCTTCACGAATCACTAAATGACACGTAGTACATGCACACGACTTTTCGCAAGCATGCGCAATGCTAATACCATTTTTAAGTGCAGCGTCGAGTACCGTTTGGCCTGTAGGAGCTTCAATTGCAGCGCCGTCAGGACATAATTCAGGATGTGGAAGAAAAACAATTTGTGGCATTCTAATCTCTCTTAAATGTTGTCTACTGACTGCCCTGTAAGGGCCTTTTTAATTGATGCATCCATTCTACGCGATGCAAAGTCGCTACTCGCATTATCGACTTTTTCGATAGCTGCTTTAATTTCGCCAGGCTCTTGTGCATTTTCGCGCACTTTTACCAGTTCTGCAATTTCAGCGCGTAAGTTAGCAAGTTGCATATCGTCAAGTAATGCAGCATCGGCTGCAAGTGACGCATTAAGCGCTTCTATTACGCGTAACGCTTCTACTTGTTGCTCTTTAAGCATACGTGCTTGCATGTCGCCTTTAGCGTTGCTCATTGACTCTTTTAGCATGTTAGCTACTTGGTCATCAGATAAACCAAACGAAGGTTTAACTTGAATTTCAGCTTGTACGCCTGTTGATTTTTCCATTGCTGAAACACTTAATAAGCCATCTGCATCAACTTTAAAGGTTACACGAATATGTGCAGCGCCTGCCGCCATTGGTGGAATACCTTTTAAGCTAAACTTAGCAAGCGAACGACAATCATCAACAAGCTCACGCTCACCTTGCAGCACATGTAATGACATGGCTGTTTGGCCGTCTTTAAACGTCGTAAATTCTTGCGCGCGTGCTACCGGAATCGTCGTATTGCGCGGAATGATTTTTTCAACCAAACCACCCATAGTTTCAAGACCTAGCGATAACGGTAATACATCAAGTAATAACATGTCAGAATCGGGCTTATTGCCAATTAACACGTCGGCTTGAAGCGCAGCACCTAAAGCGACAACACGATCAGGGTCGATTGAAGTTAGCGGCTCTTTATCAAAAAAGCTTTGTACTTGGCTACGTACCAGTGGCATACGGGTTGAACCGCCTACCATAATAACTTGCAGTACTTCGTCGTTTTCTATGCCAGCATCTTTTACAGCACGACGACACGAACGCAGTGTTTTTTTAACGAGAGGCATAGCCATTTCGTCAAACGTTTCGCGTGTTACTTCTACTGTGTATTTTTGATCGTCAAACTCAAGACCCACGTTTACTTTAGCGTATTGGCTTAATGCTTCTTTACACGCTTTTGCTTTATTGATGAATAAACGTAAAACTGAAGGTGACAACGCTGACACACCAGTTTGCTGCTTAAAGTAATCAACAAGTAATGAGTCAAAGTCATCACCACCGAGACTTGAGTCGCCGCCAGTTGCCATTACTTCAAACACACCTTGGTGTAATCTAAGTACTGATATATCAAATGTACCACCGCCTAAATCGTAAACAGCGATAATACCTTCTTGGCCAGAATCTAAACCATAAGCAACGGCTGCTGCTGTTGGCTCATTTAATAAACGTAGTACGTTAATACCAGCCAGTTCTGCGGCATCTTTAGTACTTTGGCGTTGTGCGTCATCAAAGTACGCTGGTACTGTGATTACAGCCCCTAAAATTTCTTGGTTGCCAAAACTTTGCTCAGCTCGTGCTTTTAATGCAGCTAAAATATGGCTTGATGCTTTAATTGGACTGATTTTACCTGCCGCAGTTTCTATTGCTAGCGCACCATTGTGCTCACAGAACTCATACGGTAGTTGCCCATAACTTTGCTCTATTTCAGCCTGAGTTTTACCTAAAAAACGCTTAACCGAAATAAGTGTATTAGCAGGGTCTTGCGTTGCTGCTTGTGCAGCTTCTGCGCCAACAGTAATACCGCCTGCTTGATAACGAACAACCGACGGTAACATAGCCGCGCCAAGATCATCAGTTAACGTGCGGGCTTCGCCACTTTGTACTGTTGCAACTAATGAGTTAGTTGTACCAAGATCAATACCAATAGCTAGTTTATGTTCGTGTGGTGCCGCGCTCTGCCCCGGCTCAGCAATTTGCAATAATGCCATAATGCTCTTTAAACTCGTGTTGCTCGCTTTGCAGCAAGTAATTAATCGTCAAATAAACTGTCTTCAATACGCTCTAGTTCGTCACGTAACTTATAAACAAACTTCAGTTTACGAATATTATCTGCGGCAAGTTGATATTGCTGCTCATCGTTACTTGCGAGTTGCTCGGCAAGTTGTGCACTGTACTGCGTGTTTAGTTGCTTAATTTGTTTTTCAAAATTTGCAATGGCGGTATCAGGATCGCGCGACGATGTTAGCTCTTCAAGCTCTTCGCGAAGTTCCATTTGCTGCATTAAAAACATTGGATCTTGCAAGGTTTGCTGCTCTGCACGAATATCAACGCCTAGCTCGCTCAGCATATATTCAGCACGTTTTACTGGGTGCTTTAATGTTTGTAGCGCATCGTTAATTTCGGCGGCGCTTTGCACTGCCATTAACTTATCGCGGCTACTCGCATTCGCGTGGCGATCTGGATGTACAGTACGCTGTAATTCCAAGTAGTGCTTGTTAACCGTTGCTAAATCAATATTGTAATCAACGGGGACTGCAAATAATTCAAAGTAACGCATAACTTCAACCAATAATATTCAGAAATAACAAAGCCCTACATTAACTGGCAGGGCTTATTTATACTACAAAGATATTTTAAGCTTAAACGGTAAAGCTTTCGCCACAACCACACTCATCTGCTTGATTAGGGTTTCTAAATTTAAACCCTTCATTTAAGCCTTCTTTAGTGTAGTCGAGCTCTGTGCCATCGATGTAAACTAAGCTTTTAGCGTCAACAATTAATGTGACACCTTTAGCCGCAAAAGTTTCATCGTCTTCGTTTAAATCGTCAACAAACTCAAGTACATAAGCAAGACCTGAACAGCCCGTCGTTTTAATGCCAACGCGCAGGCCTAAACCTTTACCGCGGTTTGCTAAAAATGATTGTACGCGGTTTGCTGCCGCATCTGTCAATGTCACTGCCATGAGTTTCTCTTCTTACTTCGCTTGTTTGCTTTTGTAGTCTGCAATTGCTGCTTGAATTGCGTCTTCGGCTAAAATTGAACAGTGAATTTTCACTGGTGGTAATTCAAGCTCTGCACTGATATCAGTGTTTTTGATTGTCGCTGCTTCGTCTAGCGTTTTGCCTTTAACCCACTCTGTTACAAGTGAAGATGAAGCAATTGCGCTACCACAACCGTAGGTTTTGAATTTTGCATCTTCAATAACGCCAGTGGCAGATACTTTAATTTGCAATTTCATTACGTCACCACATGCTGGTGCGCCTACCATACCCGTTGCCACTGACGGATCGTTCTTATCTAGAGTACCTACGTTACGTGGGTTTTCTACGTGGTCGATTACTTTATCACTATAAGCCATTATTCTATCCTCATTACCTGCTAGGGTATGTGCTCACACTATTAGTGGTGAGCCCATTCAACTGAATCTAAATCAATACCTTCTTGATGCATCTCCCAAAGTGGAGACATCTCACGTAGGCGACCGATAGAGTTTTTCATTAATTCGACGGTGTAATCAATCTCTTCTTCGGTAGTAAAGCGACCAATACTAAAACGAATTGAGCTATGTGCTAATTCGTCGTTACGGCCAAGTGCACGTAATACATAAGAAGGCTCTAAGCTTGCAGATGTACAGGCTGAACCTGACGATACTGCAATGTCTTTTACTGCCATAAGTAACGACTCACCTTCAACAAAGTTAAAGCTGATGTTTACAATGCCAGGTACTGATTGGTCTTGTGTGCCGTTAAAGTATACTTCGTCCATATCAGCCATAATGCCGTCGATTAAACGATTACGTAAGGCGCTGATGTGTGCGTGATCTTTTTCGAAATCTTGCTTAGCGATTTTAAACGCAGTACCCATACCCACTAATTGGTGAGTAGCTAGTGTACCGGAACGCATACCACGTTCATGTCCGCCACCGTGCATTTGCGCTTCAAGGCGAGCACGTGGTTTACGACGAACGTAAAGTGCGCCAACACCTTTAGGGCCATACACTTTATGTGCAGAGAACGACATAAAATCAACTTTAAGCTGTTGCACGTCAATTAATACTTTACCCGCGCTTTGCGCTGCATCTACGTGGAACATAATTTTACGTTCGCGACACATTTCGCCAATAGTCGCGATATCTTGAATTACACCTAGCTCGTTATTAACGTGCATGATGCTTACAAGTACTGTGTCGTCACGCATTGTGTCGGCAAGTTTTTGTAAATCAAGTAGGCCGTTTTCTTCAACGTCCATGTAAGTTACTTCAAAACCTTGGCGCTCAAGCTCACGACATGTGTCGATTACAGCTTTATGCTCAGTTTTAGCGGTAATAACGTGCTTACCTTTTTTCTTGTAAAACTGTGCTGCACCTTTAATAGCAAGGTTATTTGATTCTGTTGCACCCGATGTGAAAACAATTTCACGTGGGTCTGCATTAATTAAATCAGCAATATCTGTACGCGCTTGGTCAACAGCTTCTTCTGCTTGCCAACCAAAACGGTGTGAGCGTGACGCAGGATTACCAAACTTACCGTCCATTGTCAGGCATTGCATCATTTCTTTAGCAACACGTTCGTCAACAGGCGTGGTCGCTGCGTAATCTAAATAAATCGGTAACTTCATTTCTCTCTCCGCTGCAGGTCAACCTTAAAGTTGACAGCTTACTTGAATGTTTTCCAACTGCTTAATTGCATTATTGATACTGTTATCTTGGCGCGATGCTATTTCTTTCACATCTGATTTTTCCACCAATTCAGCAAGGGTAATATTATTCAAAAATTCTTCTATGCGTGCGCTTAAGTCTGACCACAAATTATGTGTTAAACAGCGCATACCACTCTGACAGCCGGTATCGGCACCTTGGCAACGTGTTGCATCGACCGATTCGTCTACGGCGCTAATAATATCGCCAACAGAGATAACGCTCGCTTCACGTCCTAGTAAATAACCACCACCAGGTCCACGAACAGAACTTACTAGGCCATTTTTACGTAAACGAGCAAATAATTGTTCAAGGTAAGACAAAGAAATTTCTTGTCTTTGTGAAATATCAGCAAGGGCTACAGGACCTACACCTGTGTGTAGTGCAACATCCAGCATAGCTGTAACGGCATATCTGCCTTTTGATGTTAACTTCATAACGCCCCCTGCACAAAAGAGTGCAAATTTTAATTACCAGAGTAAATTAGTCAAGTATTATCACTTGATAAAAATTTGATTTAGAAACTCATACTTTTAAATTGTAGAGTTAACAAATTTTCAATACTTGACCTCTTTGGTCAAGTATTACAGCCATTGTAATTACCTGAGTAATTTAGTCAAGTATTAGCGCGTTAATTAGTCTAGGTCTTTTATAACTAATAGCTATACCTAAGTTACTTAGGGATAGCCTTATTAATTGAGGTGAGAATACCGCGTAAAATATTCATTTCAGCATCTTCAGGGTGAGCTCGGTTGAACAAACGGCGCAATTTAGTCATAACTAAACCAGGGTGTTGCTTGATGATAAAACCTGTTTTAAACAACGTGTCTTCAAGGTGATCATAAAACAGCTCAGTTTGCTTTGAGCTTGGATAAACTGCATCGTCTTCTTCAACCTTTTTAGGTTGTTGATTTAAAAATGCCATGCGAGTTTCGTAGCTAAGTGTTTGTACGGCCATAGCTAAATTAAGCGAGCTGTACTCTGGATTAGCAGGAATACACACATGGTAATTACAAAGCTGTAATTCTTCATTAGTTAAACCACTGTTTTCACGACCAAATACTAGCGCTACAGGACCATTTACGGCTTCAGCAACGAGCTTTTCACCACATTCACGTGGTTCAACCATTGGCCACGAAAGCGTACGAGAGCGCGCACTTGTGCCAATCGTTAATGTACAGTCAGCGATAGCTTCTTCAACGGTACCTACAATAACTGCATTGCCTAAAACATCAGTTGCGCCTGCAGCTAATGCACTTGCTTGGCTGTCTATTTCGCAAGCAGGATCAACTAAATAAAGTTTTGATAAACCCATGGTTTTCATGGCGCGAGCCGCCGAACCAATATTGCCGGAATGTGACGTGTTAACTAAAACAATGCGAATATCATTTAAGATCATTACTGTGCTACTTTGCTATGCCAAAAAATTGCGCAAATTCTAACATGAAAATGTAATAAGATCCTAGATTCAAAAGGCTAGATCCTATGATCAAACCCAATATTACGATTCTTACATGGGTAAATTCTAGGGATATAACGCCGATTTGTTTTGATGCTTAAACCATTGCCGCTTTTACATAGACATCAAAACGGTTCTTTTTGGTTTTGATCTGCATACTTGGAGTTTTTTCGTTTAAGAATGGAGCGTAATCGGGGCGCTTTACAACAACACGCTTACTGGCAAGTGGATAGGCAAAATCAAGTAGGTCGTCAGCGTCGTTGTCTGCACCAACAAGCTCTTGGAATACGCGCATTTCTTTTTTAACTAATGCTGATTTTTCGCGATGCGGGAACATGGGATCTAAATAAACAACATCAGGCATGCTTTCGCATTGAGAGAGCAAAGTATGGCTTGAGCCAAATATTAGGCTCATGTTTTCTTTCATCCACAAACCAATTTCAATATCGCTATAGGCTCGCTTTAAACCATCGTATAAAAGTGCAGCTACAACCGGGTGACGTTCATGTAATATAACTTTGCACCCTAGCGAGGCAAGTACAAAACCATCTCGCCCTAAACCAGCGGTAGCATCAAGTACAACAGGCGTTGCACCTTTATTTAAACCCACCGCTTTGGCAATTGCTTGCCCTTTACCACCGCCAAACTTACGCCTATGGGCGGCAGCACCGGTTACAAAATCAACGTTAATTGCACCTAGCTTAGGCTCGTCGGTTTTAAATAGACTTAACCCTTTATCATCGTAATGTAAGCTAAAGCCACTGCAATTTTGCGCCCATTGGGCTAAACCAAAGCGTGTTTCTAATTCATTTAAATAAGGGCGTAACTCTTTAAAAGCACACTGAATAACCACAATAAACTCCGACGATAAAATACGCCTGTAGTATATCAACCGCTTTACTTTAAAGCACTAAAATAGCTCTATATCACTATGATGATTCGTATTGACCTTTGCGGCTTCCGCTTTAGTACGTAAATTGGATATAAGTTCATTGCGGCTTTCGGCAACTTGTTTAAGCTGATATTTGATAAAGGCTAAATCACTATTAGCCGATACAAATAACTGCATTGTTTGATCCAATTGAGATATATATAAAGTGAGATCCGCAGGATTTGCTTGTGTTTGTTGTAGCTTAATAGCGCAGTCAAGTTCATGTAGCTGCTCTATAAACTCTTTAGTACTTTTGTTTTGCTCTACATTTTGAGTAGTTAACTGCTTAACAATATCTTGAAGGGCTGTACTTATTTGAGCTGCCTGCTCATAACTGCTTTCGCTTCTTTCCATGGTAACAACCTTCTCGTTGGTTACTTCTAATATATGCGGGAACAGATCTTTGTAGCGCCCATACAAAGCATCGTTATCAACTGGCATATTTTTTATCAAAAGGGACACTTTGGGGTAATTAATAATAGTGCTGCTACCAATATCAACAAATCGTTGAGCATTTCGATGTTGCTCAAGCAGCTCTTGCTCTAACGGGCAAACACCACTTTGCTGGCTGTAAAAAATACCTTTTCCTTGATACCAAAACACCACCACAACATCTAAATTTAAAGGAGCAAAAAAGGTAAAAAAGTATTCACTCAACGATTGAAAGTTATTAGCGTGATAACTTTGTCCAACGTAGCGCATTATACGCCCCATATCGCCTGACTCTGTCATTGCCATTTCAGCTGTTTTATTCGCTTTTACTATATCCAATTTTAGTTTTGCGCATTTTTGCCTATATTCGTAAAGTACCTTTATTCGCGCTATTAACTCTTCTGCATTAAAAGGTTTTGTAATGTAATCGGATGCGCCGACGCTATAACCTTTTACCCGGTCGCTTAGCTCTATTTTAGATGAGAGAAACATAACGGGAATATCCTGAGTATTTTGACTTTGCTTTATTGTTTTACATACGTCATAACCTGACATACCTGGCATTTCAATATCGAGTAAAATAATATCTGGGTTGTATTTATTGGTTAGCCTTAATCCTTCATCGCCATCTTTTGCATGAATTATTTTACAAAACCCTGCTAAAGACTCTTCAATTATATGATGAACATACTTGTCGTCATCAATTGCCAATACCAACTTTGCCATGCCTTAGTCCATTTTATTAGGTGTGCTAAAAGCATAGTACGGTAGGATGAAATTACTAAAAATTATTAGATAATAATTTTAAAATAATAAAAAAGCGCCATATAGGCGCTTTAATTTGGTTTGTGCTAAATATTAATTTTTAAACAGCAATACCGCTATGGCGTAGTAACGCGTCGACATTTGGCTCACGACCACGGAACTTTTTAAATAATTCCATTGGCTCTTCACTGCCGCCTTTTTCTAAAATATTTTGCATGAAGGCTTGCCCTGTTTCAGCGTTAAAAATACCTTCTTCTTCAAATTTAGAAAATGCATCAGCAGAAAGTACTTCAGCCCATTTATACGAGTAGTAACCTGCACTATAACCACCGGCAAAAATATGGCTAAAACCATTTTGAAAACGGTTAAACTCAGGCGGTTTAACGATTGATGTGCGGCTACGCACATCGTTTAGTACTGCTTGAATTTGGCATTGCTCACCCGCTTTGTAATCGTTATGGATTTTAAAATCGAATAACGAAAACTCAATTTGACGTAGCATTTGTACGCCTGAGTTATAGTTTTTAGCCGCTAGTAATTTATCAAGTAGCTCTTTAGGTAACGGCTCACCCGTTTCATAATGACCTGAAATAAAGCTCAGGGCTTCTTCGTCATAACACCAATTTTCTAAAAACTGACTAGGAAGCTCTACCGCATCCCATGCAACACCATTAATACCCGCAACAGGAGCAGCATCAACTTGTGTCAACATGTGGTGAATACCATGACCAAACTCATGAAATAAAGTAGTTACTTCGTCATGAGTAAACAGCGCCGGTTTATCGCCAACCGCCTTATTAAAGTTACACACTAAATAAGCCACTGGAGTTTGTAGTTCGCCGTTAGCACGTACTTTACGACCCATACAGTCATCCATCCACGCACCACCACGTTTGTGGTCGCGTGCATATAAATCTAGATAAAAGCGTCCACGAAGCGTATTGCTACTATCTACAATTTCAAAAAAGCGTACATCTTTATGATAAGTATCAAAATCAGTAACTTCTTTTACGCTAATACCAAATAAGCGATTAACGGTTTCGAATAAGCCGCTAAGCACTTTATTTGCTGGGAAGTAAGGACGTAGTACTTCGTCTGAAATTGCATACTTTTCTTGCTTAAGCTTTTCGCTGTAGTAACCAAAATCCCATGCTTCTAATTCAGAAATACCGTGTTTTTGCTCAGCATACGCTTTTAGCTCGGCCACTTCTTGCTCTGCTTGTGGTTTTGATTTAGCCGCTAGGTCTTCTAAAAATGAGAATACTTGTTCTGGTGTTTCGGCCATTTTAGTTGCCAGTGACTTTTCAGCGTAGCTGTTAAACCCTAGTAACTGTGCAAGTTCATGGCGAAGCGCAAGCTCCTCACTCATAATGTCAGAGTTATCAAACTCACCGGCGTTAGGGCCTTGATCTGATGCGCGCGTAGAAAACGCGGTGTAAGTTTCTTTGCGTAATTCGCGGTTATCTGCGTAAGCCATTATTGGTAAATATGATGGAAAATCGAGTGTAAATAACCAACCCTCTAATTCTTTACTTTTTGCTGTATCAGCTGCAAGTGCTAAAGCAGATTCTGGCAAGCCTGCTAAATCGCTTTCATCAGTAATATGCTTGTGCCAAGCAAGTGTGGCATCCATTACGTTGTTACCAAATTTTGAGGCAAGCTCTGATAAACGCGCGCTAATTTCGCCGTAGCGTGTTTGCTGCTCTGCCGCCAGAGCAATACCCGATAATTTAAAATCGCGTAGCGCATTAGTAATTGTTTTTTGTTGTGCTGTAGTCAGCGTTTTAAATTCGTCACTGTTATAAAGCGTATTATACGCGTTGTATAAACCTTGGTGCTGACCTACAAATGTTGAATATTCAGATATTAACGGTAAGCACTGCTCGTAAGCTTCACGTAATTCGTCGTTATTCATTACTGAATTTAAATGCGATACAGGGGAGAACATGCGCGATAATTTATCGTCAGCTTCTTCAAGGGGTAATACTAAGTCATCCCACGTATACGAGCCTTTAGCTAACACGTCATCAATGGCTTTACGACAAAGCTCGATACCGTCTTTTAGTGCTGGTACTACGTACTCAGGCTTTATTTTTGAAAATGGTGGTAAGCCTTCAAGGCCAATTAATGGGTTGCTCATAAATACTCTCTTTGCGTTAATGCATTACGTTTTAAATTGGGTCTAAAAGTAAAAAAACAACTCAGCCGCTTTTAAGTTGTTTAATTTTAATAAGGTTGCTCCAGAGCAAAACACAAATAACCCATTAATGAGTCGGCCACTTTATAACGTTCTAGTACCGTATCAACTAAATTATTGCTACATACTTGTTTTTGATTAAGCGAGCTAATGGCTATAAAGTCTTTTCGTTTGAGCTCATCTATTAAGGGATGCTCTTTTTCAAAACCTCTTGGCGGGCGTTTTAGCGATTCTCCTGACATTTCAAATATAGATTTAAATTGCTCATCATAAATTGCTTTTTTATAGCTATTTGGGTTTTCATCTATGCAGGTTCTAATTGCGTTAAGCGCCTTTGATTCTGGTCGCCAAATACCAGCACCTACAAAACATTCGTCATTTGCTAAGTGAAAGTAAAAACCCGGGGCATGTACGTCTTTTCCCATAAAATGGCGAAATTGAATCCCTACATTAATTTTATACGGGGTTTTATCTTTACTAAAACGCGCGTCTTTATGGATTCTCATTAAACTACCGCCCACTTTTTTATCTGATGCGACAAAATGGCTAGAAACCTCAGCAAGTGGTGCTTGCATTTGCCTAATGAAATCTAAAGCGGGCTCTCTTACGTATTCCTCATACTGTGATTTATGGTCGTTAAACCAGTCTCTATTATTGTTTTTATCAAGCTGAGCAAGAAATTCGAATGTTTTTTTACTAAACATAGGTCACCTAAACACTCTTTATTTTTAAAACTTAATGTTATGCTAATGCGCATAAAACTCAACGCCTAAGGACATAAAATGACACAACACTTTGATTATATTGCAATCGGTGGTGGCAGTGGTGGTATTGCCTCTGCAAATAGAGCGGCAATGCGTGGCGCTAAAGTAGCACTTATAGAAGCAAAACACATGGGCGGCACGTGTGTAAACGTAGGCTGCGTACCTAAAAAAGTAATGTGGCACGGTGCTCAGGTTGCTGAAGCAATTAATTTATATGCCCCAGATTACGGCTTTAATGTTGAAGTAAAAGGCTTTGATTGGAGCAAACTAGTAGAAAGCCGTGAAGCCTACATAGGCCGAATTCATAAAGGTTACGACAGTGGCCTTGCTAGCAATGGCGTTACTGTAATTAAAGGCTTTGCTAAATTTGTAGATAATAAAACAGTTGAAGTAAACGGCGAGCACTACACAGCCGACCATATATTAATTGCAGTAGGCGGCCGCCCAAGCATTCCGCATATTGAAGGTGCTGAGCACGGCATTGATTCAAATGGCTTTTTTGAGCTTAAAGAGCAACCTAAGCGCGTTGCCGTTATTGGCGCAGGCTACATAGCCGTTGAGCTTGCTGGTGTATTACATGGTTTAGGTACTGAGACACATTTATTTGTACGTAAGCATGCCCCTCTTCGTAGTTTTGACCCATATATTGTAGATACGCTTGTTGAAGTAATGGCTGCCGAAGGCCCTACTTTACATACTCACTCTGTACCAAATAAATTGGTAAAAGAAGATGATGGCTCTGTAACACTGCATTTAGATAACGGCAAAACTCATAACGTTGATCAAGTTATTTGGGCCATTGGCCGCCAGCCAACAACAGATGCAATTAATGTAGCTGCTGCCGGCGTAGAAGTTAACAGCGATGGTTTTGTAAAAGTTGATGAGTATCAAAATACCACAGCTAAAAATGTATACGCGGTTGGCGATATCATCGAAAATGGTATTGAACTTACACCGGTAGCAGTAAAAGCAGGCCGTACTTTATCTGAGCGTTTATTTAATAAAGAACTACCAGATGATTTAAAAATGGATTACAGCTTAGTTCCTACTGTTGTATTTAGTCATCCACCTATTGGTACTATTGGTTTAACTGAGCAAGAAGCTATTTCTCAGTACGGCGAAGAAAACGTTAAAATTTACCAATCTGGTTTTACGGCTATGTACACAGCGGTAACTAAACATCGCCAGCCTTGTAAAATGAAACTTGTATGTGCCGGCCCTGACGAAAAAGTAGTTGGCCTACATGGTATTGGTTTTGCGGTTGATGAAATGATTCAAGGTTTTGCCGTTGCCATGAAAATGGGCGCTACTAAAGCTGATTTTGATGCCGTTGTTGCGATTCACCCGACAGGCTCGGAAGAATTTGTAACGATGCGCTAGGCGCTAAACTCTAAGTTCTCAATTATAAAAAGCCCTTGCTAAGTAAATAGTAAGGGCTTTTTAATGCTTGTTATATTTTGCACAACAAACCACTTAAAACGTCACATTAAAAACATCCATTCAACATTAAATAAATATCTAAGCCATTATTTTAACAGTAAAAATATTAGACCGATAAAAAGATTAAAAGTTTAAATTTTGTTTTGGCTTTAAGGCATTTTTACAATTAGAATCTCGCGCATTTATAGTTTCTCTTGGTTATTTATGTTTTTACTGCGATCTTTTATTTATTTATTATGCCTAGCGGGTGTTGCTCATTTAATTCAACTTGAAGGGTTTGAATTAAAACAGTATGCACTTTACAGTGAAGAAACTCTTACTGAACATATGCAAGATGTTTTAACTTTTTTAAGCTGTATTTTGTTTTTCTATGCTTCGCGAATTAACTTTCAACTCAAAATACCGGCAGTATTACTTGCTGCGTTATCGGCAATGATGTTTGTAAGAGAGTTTGATACCTACCTCGACTTATACTTTTTTGATGGCGCTTGGCAAAGTATCGTCTATTCAATTTTAGCTGGTGTGTTTGTTTATTTAATAACAAACAAAGGAAGTATTTTTAACGCTTTAAAAGCCTATAGCTTCACTCCTAGTTATGGAATTTGCTTATCAGGCATGGTTACTTTACTCGCATTTTCGCGAATGATGGGCAAAGGCGCATTTTGGCATTCAGTAATGGGCGATGACTACGTACGTGCAGTAAAAAACATTGTTGAAGAGGGTATAGAAACGCTTGGCTATACTCTAATCTTTATTTCAGCCATTGAGCTTGTACTCATATGCCGAAAAAGAATGGCTAAAAATCACAAACATTGCACTGATGAAGTAACTCAATAGCGTTTCTCCATTTTTATTGGTTACTTTTTTTGCACTAAATTTGCTAATTGGTTTAATAAATCAATATACTGAGCCTGTTTTTATCAACTCGCGTTTAATTGGATATTATGACTAAAGATATATTGCTGCATCCGTTTCTTCTTTCAATTGTAATGATCACAATTGCATTTGTACTAAAAGTACTTGTTGATAAGTTGGCTAAAAATCGCGCAGAAAAAAAAGAAAAAGATATTCGTTACATCGCACACAATATTAAGCATTTTATTAATTTTGTAATGATGATATCGCTGCTATTTGTGTGGTCTACCGAAATTCAAAACTTTGCACTTTCTATTGCTGCTTTTGCTGTAGCGATTGTGCTTGCAACGCGTGAGTTTATTCAGTGTGTAATAGGCTTTTTTTACCTCGTAACAACCCGCCCGTTTAGAGTCGGTGATTGGATACAAGTTGGTGATTATTTTGGTGAAGTAGCTGAAACGGATTGGATAAAAACAACCATGCATGAAATTGATATACATACTTATCAATTTTCTAGAAAAACCATATACATACCTAATAATAAGCTGATTACCAGCTCTATTAAAAACTTAAACTTTGTAAAACGCTTTGTTACACATCATTTTATTATTGTCCGAAGAGAGAGCTTTAATCCGTACCCTATTCACGACACATTAACTGAGCAAGCTAAGCTGTATTGCGAAGAGTTTCAAGAAGTAGCAAGCCGTTATAATTCGATGATTGAGCGTAAACTTGATGCAAAAATATCTGGCCCAGAACCAGTAATTCACTTTGGTACAACCGATTTAGGTGAATTTAAAGCAAGCTTTACCTTGTTTTGCCCAACAGAAAAAGCGCTTGAGATAGAGCATAAATTAACAGAGTGCTTTTTTGCATTATGGTATAAAGAGGCTGAAAAAAATAAAGAGGATGAAGGAGACGCCTAAACAACCTCGCCTTCATTAAAACAAAAAGCGCGAATTCACTTCGCGCTTGAGTAATATTTAAGCTGTACCACCGACTGTTAACCGATCAATTTTAAGGCTTGGTTGGCCTACGCCTACCGGTACGCTTTGACCATCTTTACCACAAACACCAACACCTTTATCAAGCGCTAAGTCGTTACCAACCATCGATATTTGCTGCATTACTTCTGGGCCATTACCAATAAGCGTTGCGCCTTTAATTGGTTGGGTAATTTTACCATTTTCGATTAAATACGCTTCTGATGCGCTAAATACAAACTTACCAGACGTTATATCAACTTGTCCGCCGCCAAAGTTAGGCGCGAATACCCCTTTTTTAACTGAGCTTATAATATCGGCTTGGCTGTGCTCACCACCTAACATGTAGGTGTTAGTCATGCGAGGCATTGGTAAATGTGCATACGACTCACGACGAGCGTTACCGGTAGGGCTTACACCCATTAAACGCGCGTTTAGCTTATCTTGCATATAACCTTTTAAAATACCGTTTTCGATGAGTACGTTGTATGCGGCTGGTGTGCCTTCGTCATCTACATTAAGTGAGCCACGGCGATCGGCCATGGTGCCATCATCAACAACAGTACACAGCTCAGATGCTACTTTTTGGCCCACTTTACCACTAAACGCAGACGCGCCTTTGCGATTAAAGTCGCCTTCAAGCCCATGCCCTACCGCTTCGTGTAAAAGCACGCCAGGCCAACCATTACCAAGTACAACTTCCATCGTGCCTGCAGGTGCATCAATAGCCTCAAGATTCACTTTAGCTTGGCGTACTGCTTCTTCGGCAAATTCCATCCAACGCGGTTTACCGTCAACAAGTTCTTTAAAGTAACCATAATCTAAACGTGCACCACCGCCTGCGCCACCGCGTTCACGGCGACCATTTTTTTCAAGCAGTACTGAGCAGTTTAAACGAATAAGCGGGCGAATATCGGTGGCAAACGTACCATCACTTGCTGCGATTAATACTTCTTCGTAAACCGCTGACATTGAACTAATTACTTGCTCTGCATCGGGTGCTAGTTCGCGAATATAGTTTTCAAGTTCGCGTAATAAGCTCACCTTGTCGGTGTCGCTCATACTCGAAATTGGCTGATGCGGTGCAAATTGCTCTTTAGCTTTAACATCACTAAATACTTTAATCGCTCTATCTTCGCCGGCATCTGCAATACTACGTGCTGCTGTTGCCGCTTTATTAAGCGCTTCGAGGTTGATTGCATCAGAGTAAGAAAAACCTGTTTTTTCGCCGCTTACAGCACGTACACCAACGCCACGTTCAACGTTATAAGAGCCTTCTTTAACTAAGCCGTCTTCAAGCACCCATGATTCGTGGTGGCTTGATTGAAAATATAAATCGGCGTAATCCACTTTATGCTGATGTATGTAAGCGAGCGTTTTTTCGAGCTCTTCTCTATTTAGCTGGCTGTCGTGTAGTAAATGCTGTTCAACCGAATTCATAATAAATGCTCTCTAAATCGTTGATGAGACTGCACGGGCATATCTCGTCTAATTTTTTGTAACTGGTCTAAATCTGCGTTGCAGTTTATAAAACCGGTGCCTGTTGGCAATTCACTCAGGATATTTCCCCAAGGTGAAATAATAATACTGTGGCCATATGTTTGTCGGCCATTTTCATGTGTACCGTACTGAGCTGCTGCAACTACATAACATTGTGTTTCTATTGCGCGAGCTGCTAATAATGGCTGCCAATGCGCTTGTCCTGTGACGACTGTAAATGCACTTGGTACTAAAATAATATCGGCGCCTTGGCGTACTAGTTCATTGAATAAGCCACTAAAGCGCAGATCATAACATACTGTTAAGCCTATTTTACCAAAGGGAGAATCAACAACAACCACATCGCTACCTGCTTGGGTAAAATCTGACTCTCGATAGCTACCTGTTTGATCATCTACGTTTACATCAAATAAATGTATTTTGTTATACGTTGCAACCAGCTCGCCTTGATTATTATATAAGTGCGATGCTGCATAATATTTATGTTCGTTACATGGCTCAGGCATTGTCCCTGCATTTAACCAAATATTATGGTGTTGGCACAATTCACTAAGTTGTAGTTTGTATCGCTCAACTTGCTTAGCAACACGTAACGTATCGTTACCACTTTTACTAAACACTAAAAAAGCCTCAGGCAAACAAACAAGTAATGGTCTTGTTGCTGGAAGTGTTTTAAGTGCACGCTTTAAGCTTGCTATGTTGTCATCAGGGCTTAGCCCTGAACACATTTGCAGGGCAACTATTGTGGGAGTGCTTATGCTTGCTGTTTTGTTCATTGCGTTACTGTTACTTGTGCATCTTTAAGTTTTAAATCGACTGATGCTTGTGGCTGATTTTGCGCAGCTTGAGGAAGCGTAACTTCACGACTTTTTCTGTCGAGTTCTTGAACAATGGGATCGTTCATTTTACCCGTCACTTTAAAGTTGATCTCTGAGATGACGCGCGCAGAATGAATAACTTTATCAATTGCTAAGGCAGCAAGCCCTGTTACTGGGTTTACCATCCATGCAACTATAACCGGAATACTCGAGGTTACCTGCGGCGCTACAGCAAGATCATA
This sequence comes from Pseudoalteromonas sp. NZS11_1, assembly GCF_015864275.1. Lineage (NCBI taxonomy): Bacteria > Pseudomonadati > Pseudomonadota > Gammaproteobacteria > Alteromonadales > Pseudoalteromonadaceae > Pseudoalteromonas > Pseudoalteromonas sp. NZS11_1. The sequence goes on along the minus strand of NZ_JADYXK010000001.1, from coordinate 93,365 downwards.
ATCTATATCAAACGTGTTTAAATTTGCATAACCTTTAATGGTTAAATCGGCGGGTACGCCGTCCATTTTGGTATCTTTAGTGTAAGCAATACCGTTTTCTAACTGCATAGTGCCTTGCATGCTGTTATAAAAAAAGCCCTTTGAAAACACATCTCTAAAATCAAGTTTCAGCTTGCGTACTAATGAATCAAGGCTCAGTAACGAAAATACGCGTGCCCCGCCATCGCTAACTTCAGTTAAGTGACCTTCTCCTAAATCCCAAGCTATCTCGCCACTTAAACTTTTCACATCAAAATCATAAGGTGCTGCTTGCCAAGTAAGATCATAATTTAGATCGGCTTTTGAGTCTTTAATCGCGGAGGTTATATCAAACTCACCAAACAGTGCGCCTATGTCATCACTTTTAAGCTCGCCACTTAGCGTTGTTAATCCATTTTGCCACTGCCCTTTAGTGCGCAGTACATGATCGCCTTTATCGACTACAAGTTCTGATATTGATAAGCGCTCACCATCACCCAATAATGACGCACTCACTTTATCAAGTTGGTAGCGGTCAATTTTGCAATCACTACATTCAAACTCAATAGCAGGTATTTTAGTAAGCCAGCTCAAGTCTTTCTCAGGAAGTACATCTGTTATTTCAAGTACTTGCTCATTGTGCGGTGCAAAATTAAGCCTTAAGTAATCGGCATTAATTCGTATGGGCTGGCTAGGCTGTGATGTAGGAATAAAAACCCCAGCTCTAAGTTCTTTAGCATTTAGCTTTAGGTATAAATCGTCTTTTGATGGTGCTAAACGCATTTCAAAATCATTAAAAATGATGTTACTCGCATCAAGTAAACCTATATTTGCGACCACCTCATTAAGCGGTGGCATAATCCCTTTTGATTCTTGATCTGGGTTTGCTTTACCAGCTTTAATTATTTGATCAATCAGATCAAACCAAGGCACTAGTTCACTCTGTTCAAGATTTATATTTACGCTTAAGTCTTTTTGGTTTAATCCTAAATCTTGTTTTCCGAGCACAAAATGGACATTACTAAACTGTGATTTTCCATTTTCTAAAATAGCATTAAAGTAAAACTGTTGATTAGCGTTTGCGGTAATGAGATTAGAAATATCATCACCTTGTACTACTGCATCAAGCGCCCACACTTGTTCACTATTTTTATTATAAGGTGCAGGTAGATTACTTGTTAGACCAAGTAGCTCCGAAGTAACTTGGGCGCGGTAATTAAAACCTTGTTCTTCAAAATTAAGTACTAAGCCAATATCAACATCACTTTGCCCGCTTAAATAATTTTTCAATATGCCTTGTCCACTATCTATTAGTGTATCGGCATCAATTTTGGCGTTTATATCTATGTTTGCTTGGTAATTTTTTGCATCACTTTTACTGCTGTAATCAATAGTTAGCGGCATGCCCAGCCACTTCGCAGTCGCATTTTTAAGTGTGATATTGTCGTTTTTAAAATTAAGCTCGCCAGTTAAGTTTTTAAGCTCAATCCCTGGCGTTGCTATAAATACTGGCAAGTCATTTAAATTAACCTTGCCGCTAACACTGGCTCCGCCTTTAAACTTTGAGCCTACTAAAAGCTCAATACTGGCATCGGCTTCGCCTTTGCCCTGCACAACTTTAAAAATTTCAGCAAGAGGTTTGGCAATAGGTGTCGCTGCAAAAAAGTCATGTAACTTTTCCATTTGTGCTTTTTTATCAATTTGCACAATAAGTTCATCAGCATGCATTAAATCTGCAATGCTTACCTGTACACTATTACCAATATCTAAATTAACCAACTTACCTTGCTGGCTATATATGTCCATACGCTCATTATCAAAATGTAGCTGTACGTCGGCATTGGTGACCAAAGGCCAATCAGGATCAAACTCATAGGTTGCGTTATCTATTTGCGCTAATACACCAAACTGGCCACTGCCATCGGTGAATGGAAAACCAGATAAAGGTCCTGCAAATAAGACTTGTGCTTTAGATATTTCTCCGCCTTTAATTGCGCCATTTAAATAGCTAACGAGCTCAGGGCTCATTGCTTTTAATGGGAAATAATGACCTGCAATTTTGGCATCTGGGGCGAACGCTTCAGCATAAAGATCTAATCGAGGATCATCTGTTAGACTAATTTTTAATTCTGCAGCAAGAGTGACTTCATCATTATCAAACCATATATTGTCACTACTTATATGCCAGCCATCATCTCGCTTAGCTAAATCTAGCTCTACATTTAGCTGATTATAATTTATGTCGTTACTAAAGCTTTCGCCTGTAACTAATGTGCCATTTTCGCCAAATAAATTTATTCGACCACTACTTTGATTAAGTAAACCATTTACTCTAAGTCCTTGTGCTGCAGGTACCGATCTTAATTCTTGCCAACCAATATTGTCAGCCTCAAACCATAATTGCCATTGCTGTGCATTGGAAAAATTTAAATAAGCTTGATCTATTTGCCCGCTAGGTTGGCGCTCTAAAAATGGTTCAAGTGCATTAAAATTACTTAGCCCTGCTAGGTTACTCAGTAATTCAAAATCAACTTGATGGAGCCACACTTCATTTGTCGCCCCTAGTTGAGCTTCAAACTCTAAACTTGGCCATGCTTTATCGTTACTATTAAATGTTAAACCGGTGCTTTTTAAGTGCCAGCTATTTTGCTCGGGATATAGATGGAATCCACCTTCACTCAAGCTAACTTGTTGGCTTTGCTCTTCTCGCTGCCAACGCACAAAGCTTGGTAGCCACTGCATTTTTATATCGCTTACAAAACCTTTATCTAGTTTTAGCCACGCTTGTAAATTAATATCGCTATGCAGTTGTTGCTTTTGCGTATTTATATATTGCGCTAACCAGTTAGATACATCGACTTTGTTAGCCTGCACATAAATGTCGCCCGCAACTTGCTCTAGGGTATCGCCAGTAAGTGCTATGCGCGCATCAAAATCACCGACCGAAATACCCGGCAGTGCTAAGCTCCCACTACCAAGATGCTGCTCATCTTCATTTTGCCAAACAATATTTTTGAGGAGTAATTTACGTTCTTTACCGTCTTCTAGAACAAAGTTAATACTGGAATTTTCTATTGCAAAATGACCCGTTTTACCCAAAAACAGCTCTTCAATTAGCTCTTTTTGCTCAAAAGAGACTTCGTCGTTGTCACCGGTTTTAAATAAGTTGGTAATATTTACACTGGTATGAAAACCATTAATAACAAAATAATTAGATCTAAGTTGTAGCGCTTTTAAGCTTTCCCATAAGTTTAGCTCTAAGCTGGTTTTAGCAATGGTGAGTGATATTGGTGCAGTTTCGTTATCTTTAAACGATAAATTCTCTAGTACTAATGCAGGACCACTGCCCTGCCAACTTGCTGATATTTCACCAATAGATAAGCTTATTTCAAATTTTTCGTGTAAATAGCTTTCTATATTACCTTTGTATTCGTTTGCATACGGGAGGGTATATTTTAAAATTGAAACAATAACGGCCAGTAATACCAAAATTATGGCACAGGTCTGCCATAACTTTCTAAAACAAAAAAAACAGACCGCTTTTGCTTTCATTACATCATTACCACATCAAACTGTTCTTGGCTGTATAAGCTCTCTGTTTGAATATTGACTTGCTTACCAATAAATAGTTCAAGCTCGGCAAGGTTATGGTACTCATCGTTTAGTAAGGCTTCACTTACAGCAGGCGCTGCATATACCATAAACTTATCGGCAGCGTATGCTCTATTAACGCGTACTATTTCACGTAGTATTTCGTAGCACACTGTTTCAACTGTTTTTTGTGAACCACGACCAGAACACGCAGGACATACATCACATAAAATATGTTCTAAGCTTTCGCGTGTACGTTTACGTGTCATTTCAACAAGCCCAAGTGCTGAAAGCCCATTGATATTTGTTTTAGTGCGATCTTTTGCGAGTGCTGATTCAAGTGAATGTAATACTCGGCGCTTATGATCCTCACTTACCATATCGATAAAGTCGATAATGATAATACCGCCTAAATTACGCAGCCTAAGCTGGCGAGCAATTGCAGAGGTTGCTTCTACGTTGGTATTAAAAATTGTTTCTTCTAAATTACGATGTCCTACAAATGCACCAGTATTAACATCAACAGTCGTCATTGCTTCTGTTTGGTCAATAATTATATAACCACCAGATTTTAGCGTGACTTTACGATGTAGTGCTTTTTGAATTTCGTTTTCAACGTCAAACAAATCAAATATAGGTCGCTCACCTGGGTAGTATTCTAGTACTTGAGAAAGCTGTGGAACAAACTCTTCAGTAAATAACTTTAGCTCTTCATGAGTAAGTTTAGAGTCAACGCGAATGCGTTCCATATCTTCGCCTACGTAATCACGTAAGGTTCTGAAGGCAAGCGTTAAATCTTCGTGAAGGATGCTGGCCTTACTGGTTTTTTTGCGACGAGCTGTAATTTTTTCCCACAGTTTTCTTAAAAAACCGGCATCGTGTCGTAATTCTGCTTCGCTAGCGCCTTCGGCTGCTGTACGCACAATAAAGCTGCCATTTTCATCGCCATATTCTGCGACTATTTTTTTAAGGCGTGAACGCTCTTCTTCAGTTTCAATACGCTGACTAACCCCTACATGGGTCGCATCTGGCATAAACACTAAATAGCGAGAAGGAATAGTTATATCAGTGGTGAGTCTTGCGCCTTTAGTGCCTAGCGGATCTTTTACCACTTGCACCATAATGTATTGGCCTTGACGAACTAACTCTCTAATATCTTGTACTTTTTTTATTGGTACATCGTCTACGCCTTCAACAATAGAGGCACTATTTACAATGTCGGATGCATGCAAAAATGCCGCCTTTTCAAGGCCGATATCAACAAAAGCAGCCTGCATACCCGGAAGTACACGGCTTATTTTTCCTAGGTAAATATTGCCTACAATACCTAGATTACCAATTCGCTCTAGCTGTATTTCTTGCAGTACACCGTTTTCTATTAGGGCAACACGGCTTTCGCTCGGTGTGACATTGATCAGTAATTCTGTACTCATGTTACCTTCTTAAGAATGTTTTTAATAATTGTTCGGTTTCATATAAAGGTAAGCCTACAACAGAAAAATAGCTACCCGCAATGTGAGTTACAAAGCGGCCGCCTAAACCTTGGATACCGTAGCCACCGGCTTTATCTTGTGGCTCATTAGAATCCCAGTAGGTATTTATTTCTTCATCAGTTAAAGTTTTAAAGGTGACATCTGTGCTTACAATACAGCTAAGCACATCATTTTGCGTCGCAAATGCAACTGCGGTAAGTACTTGATGTGTGTTACCTGATAAACGTTTTAATGTGTGTATAAAATCGTTTTTATCACGAGGTTTACCCAGTGATTCGTTATCGATAACAACCACGGTATCACTACCAAGTACAGGGCGATCGGTATATCCAAGCTCTACACCGCTTTGGGCTTTCAAGCGTGCTAAACGCTCAACAAGTGCTCTAGGTTGCTCGTTTGGAAGTGGGCTTTCATCTGCATCAACACTAAATTGTGTAAATTCGACACCTAATTGGCTTAATAACTCTTTACGACGGGGAGAGGCTGATGCCAAATATACTGCGGTAGTCATTACCTGATCCTAAAATGTCTGCGATATTTACGAAGTAGTAAAAACACCCAAAACCAACTAACCATTCCGGTTGCTACTGGCCATAAATACTGTGGATTAAAGTAAACCCCTAACAAAAAGTGATTTAGCCAAAACTGCATTAAATGATACAGCGTTAAAAACAAACCAATTAATAAGCTTTGTTGCCAAAGCGAAAAGTTACGAATTTTTTGAAAGTTGCTCGCGGTTACAAATATACATATTGAAAATGTAAGCGAGTTCACACCTAGCGGTGAGCCAGATGCTAAATCTATTAATAAACCAACAACCCAAGCAGTACCAATATTTAAACGATGCGGTACTGCCAACGACCAATACATAAGTACAAGTAAAACCCAGTCAGGTCTAAATGGTTCAAACGAAAAAGGGAGCGGCATTAATGCCATTATTAACGCAAAAAAGATGCTTAGCGCAATTAACAATGAATAACGGTTAATCATCGCTGATTTGCTCCTGTTGATTACGCCATAAAATAACCAGCAAACGAATGCGATCTAATTGCGCAATAGGTTCTGCAAAAACTTGTGCAAACGGGCGGCCTTCATCACGGTTTATTTCGGTTACTACAGCCACCGGGTATCCCTCAGGGAATGTGCCACCTAATCCTGATGTAACAAGTACATCGCCAATTCGCACATCTAAGCTGTGCGGAACGTGAGAGAGCTTAACGACGTTAATTTTACCTATGCCCTCAACAACAGTTCGCACATCGTTACGCAGTATACGCACAGGTGTGGCATGCGTAGTGTCGGTCATGAGTAATACGCGTGACGTAGTTGACCCTACTTTAGTTAATTGCCCTACTACACCCATCTCATCAATTACGGCTTGGCTTTCACTGAGCCCATCAGTAGTACCACGATTAATAACAACCTGATGACTATATGGATTTGAATGTACAGAAAGTACTTGAGCAATAATTTTACGATTTGGTTGCTTTGCTGATGAGCCTAATAAGGCGCGTAGTTTTTGATTTTCTCTGGCTAGAAATTGATACTGCTGAAGTTGCTCGCTTTGTAGCATTTGCTTTTTTTTCAGCGCTTCGTTTTCGGTAAGAAGTTGATCCCGCGTATGTAGACTTTTAGCACTTAAGCTAAATAGTTCGTAGGGTAAATTAGCAACATAAATGAGTGGGCTAACTAAAGTATTTAGGCTGGTACGAACAACGGTACCACCTTGCGTATATCTGTCTCCAACTATGAGTACGATACTCAAAAGCACTGCGACAAAAAGTCGCAGTTGCAAAGAGACTGTGCGTCCAAACATTAATTTCATTAGTCGTAACTAAAAACGTCACCACCATGAACATCGATCATTTCAAGTGCCTTACCACCACCACGTGCAACACATGTAAGTGGATCATCGGCAACAACAACCGGAATACCCGTTTCTTCCATTAATAAACGGTCTAAATCTTTTAACAATGCGCCACCGCCAGTAAGTACCATACCGTGCGCAGAAATATCTGATGCCAGCTCTGGTGGTGATTGCTCAAGCGCAACCATTACTGCACTCACAATACCCATTAGCGGCTCTTGTAGAGCTTCTAAGATTTCGTGTGAGTTCAGTGTAAATGAACGCGGAACACCTTCTGCAAGGTTACGACCGCGTACTTCAATTTCGATTGGCTCATCAGTTTTAAACGCAGAGCCAATTTGATGCTTAATATTTTCTGCTGTCGCTTCACCGATTAAGCTACCAAAGTTACGGCGTACATAATTAATAATAGCTTCGTCAAATTTATCACCACCAATACGAACAGATGATGAGTAAACAACACCATTAAGTGAAATAATAGCAACTTCAGTTGTACCACCACCAATATCAACAACCATAGAGCCTGTTGCTTCTGATACTGGTAAGCCTGCACCAATAGCCGCTGCCATTGGTTCTTCAATTAAGTAAACTTCACGAGCGCCTGCACCCATTGCAGATTCACGTATTGCACGTTTTTCTACTTGAGTAGCCCCACATGGTACACAAATTAGTACACGCGGACTTGGGCGCATAAAGTTATTGTTGTGAACCTGTTTAATAAAGTGTTGTAACATTTTTTCTGTTACAAAAAAGTCGGCTATAACACCGTCTTTCATTGGACGAATCGCTTTTATATTACCCGGTGTACGACCTAACATAAGCTTTGCTTCTGTACCTACAGATGCAACACTTTTAGGCCCACCAGCACGTTCTTGGCGGATAGCAACTACTGAAGGTTCATTTAATACAATGCCTTCGTCTTTTACATAAATTAGGGTATTGGCTGTACCCAAGTCGATCGATAGATCGTTAGAAAAAATACCACGGAGTTTTTTAAACATGAGGCTGGATGACCTTTGAAATACGTTCTTATATTAGCTGCCTCACTTTAACATGCTCAACTGTATGAGCAATATAAAGCGCAGCGCCTTTGTGAATTTATGAAAAAAGGAAGCAAAGCTTCCTTAATTGAATTTTATCGTTCGCGAACTAAGCGAAAACCAATGTAGTTAGATCTAAAATCAGGCGCTAAAATTAAACGCGTAGATGCGCGAGCAAGGCTTGGTGCAAAGTTCCACGCTCCGCCTCTTACTGCTACATCAGACTCACCTGATTCTTTATCGGTCCATTCCCATACATTGCCTACGGTATCGTATAATCCAAATGCATTTGGAGAAAAAGAACCTACTGGTGATGCACGTCTGTTTGACCATTCACTACCACACCAACCACAGTTAGCTAGGTTTTTACCAATTTCGTTACCCCAAGGGTATTCTGTTTCGGTTCCTGCGCGTGCTGCGTATTCCCACTCAACTTCGTTAGGTAAACGAAATTGCTGTCCTGTTTGACCCGATAACCACTCAGCGTAAGCTTTTGCATCGTTATAAGTTAAACATACAGCAGGAAAGTCACTACCTTGCTCAAAACCAGGATTACGCCAATTTAAATTTGCTTCCCATACTGGTTCGCCATTTAAATAATACGCACACCCTTTATTTTTTTCCGCTTGAGTTTTATAACCTGTATTTGCTACAAACTTTTCGTAGGCACCCACGGTTACTTCTTTACTTTGCATAGCGAAAGAATTCGCTATTACTTTTTCAATTACTGGACGTTCATTAGCTAAACCATTGCCGTTGATATCGCCCATTTTAAATTTGCCTGCAGGAATAACGACAACCGGCGTTTCAACGTTTGCATTTAATACATTAACGTTTTCACTAACCTGGCGTGTTGTTACTTCTGGTTGCTCTCGAGTATAGGTCGGTGCAGCAATCGACTTAGGCTTTTTTACTAAATTTGCATTAATTGTTTGCGCTTTATTCAAATCAACACGTGCTTGATAAGGTTTATAACCAAGTTTACGTATTTCAATGTTATGAATGCCCGGCGGTAAACGTGTAATCAAGCGTGTTGAGCCAAAGCTTACACCATCGATAAACACTTCATCGTCGTATACGTTTGATCGTAATGTCAGCTCTACTGATTGATCCTTCTTCTTATTAAGGATAGAAGGGTAATCTTTTTTTACCGATGCAGGTTTAACTGAATAATCACGTATTGGCTGCTCATTTAAACGAGAAACCGAAACCGTGTTGCTATTATCCGCGCTATTACTGAATGTTAACTGACTATCAGTAAATGTATTGTTATACGCTGGTTGATAAGCAGCCGTAAGCGGCGTGCCATACTCAGAACAATAGCGGTTATCTATGCTTAATAAGCTACATAAACGGCTGCTATTAACTTCGCCACGCATAGTTACGCTTAAGTTCACGTTGTAATTACCTTGGCCGCTAAATGCACTGTTAACTACATGGCTACTTAATATTTGTACTTGAGCGCCCGCCAAATTACGTTTTGGCTCAACAATGCGCTCTTCTGTTAGATTTGCAAAAATTTGATCAACAAAGCGTTTAGTTGCTTTTTGTAGACCCATTTGCTGACCGCGTTGCTCACATGCTGCTAGCGTTTCTGTTCGCTTACAGTTAATAGTGTGGTTAACCTCAAGCGTACCTTCACGTGTAAACTCGTTACGTAAACGCTCTACGCGGGCTGTAGTTAACTGCTCTTTTAAACTTTCTAATGTATTTAAAAGCGTATGCTTAGCAACACGAATTTGTTCTATATCTTTACGGTGGGATGCAATTGCCGCCAACTGCATAGAAATGTCATCTTTATTTTGCTTATGATCAATCACCGCTTTTTGATAGCGTGATTGAGCCGCACTAATATTAATAGTGGGATCATCAATTAAACGACGGTACATTTCGTTCATCGCATCGAGCGCTTGGTTTTTTTCTTTATCTAGCTCTGTAGAACGAGAACGAAGTAGCTCTAATTGATTTTGTAACTGACTTTCTTCTTTAAGATGTTTTTCAAGTATTCTTGTCGAGTTATCGTATTCTGTCTGTTTAACACTAATCTCTGAGTCAATTCCAGTCACTGTAGCTGTGTCTTGTGCAAATGCACTACTAGCTAACAAACTAGCTGAAATTAACAGAGATAAAGGAGTAATTCGCATATATTCCAGTCCCAAAAAGCGGCAATTATTTGGTCGTTATTATTTTTTATAATTAAAGCCTTATGCTATGTACTTGCAGCACAAAACACAAGCTTTGTTCAATTATTATATTAGTTTACAACTATTCGCGTGTTTCACGCCAGTAAATAACCCGATCATTTCCTCTAAAGCGTCCAAATTGTAAAATAGTACGAGGATCAAGCTGTGTTCCATCGTCCTGCCAATCCCACTTTAACCAATCATAAGTATTATATTCTAAGGTAAATTCACCCAAACCATTTGGCTGTGCATAAATACCGTTATCTGCCGGATACACACCCGCCTCTAGCTGGCCAGATGCATCATTTCCGTATTTATAGGTTAATTGTGGGCTGCTAGGTGCTATTTGAGTGATTTGGGTATGATCAAATACACTACAATTATCTTCAGCGTTATTTACAAATCCACTGCCGTTGTAATACTGAGCCTGAATAGGAATAAGTAAAGGGTCGAGATCGGAGCCTGCGTTATTACCAAGTACTAAGCGTCCAAATCTAAACTCTATTGGTAATGCATTTAGTCGTACGCTATTACAACCACCCGAGCATGCTGTTTGTGTATTAGGTTTATCATTTGCATCAATGAGTGTTGCCCCTTCTATGTCAGAAAGCGTTGCCATTAAGCTCACCATAGCGAACGGTCCGTCTGCTTGTCCTACACCTAACCTTTTAAGTGTGGTATTTATTTGACTCATTTGCCATTGGCCATCGTTTGTATCTCCCCAGTTATTATTTCCTAGGTTTACTAAGCGGCTAGCAAAATTAGTTGCAGGTACATAGTTACCTACTTCATTATTTTCGGCATTAACGTCTACACTCGATTTATCAAAGCCCTCTTTATAATTAGTCATTAGCACACCATTTTGATTTTGTGCTTGTACTGTAAAGCCAAGTTCAAAAGGTTGATCAAGATAAGTTAAATTACTCCCGTATTGCGTGCATTGCGCAGCAGCTTGAACCCCCACTACCTGAAACTGCGAAGGTGCAAAACGACCAACGTTGTACAGCTCACCTTTTACATCTCCGGCGCCAAAGTAATCGGCATCTTGCAGACCTGCTGTTAAATCAATGATGCCAACTTGGTCGTAATTATACTGCGATATAGATTCACTCAAACTGCCTGTGTCACTAAAGGCAACAGTGCTCATCGCTTCAAGCGTACCTTGAACGCCTGGCGTAGGCGCTTTAAGTAATGCCTCTACAAGTGGTTGCTCTGTAATAAAGTGCTTGGCAATGGTGTTATTTATTATATTGCTGTAGTTATCTGGGTAACCATCGTTGTTAGTGTCTTGCCCTGTTTGCCATCGCACCGCATTCATCTTTAAATCAAATGCTTCGCCAGTTAATCTAAATAAACTTCCATCAGCGTCTGCTGCATAACCATCACTTGCAATTTCCATCGCTAATCCGAATGGCTTTACAACATACTCATTTGAACTACCCGTTAAATTTACTGATAAATTAGTGACTGGGTCTAAAATTAAATTGGTGTTTACATTTAAACTCAACTTTCCTGCATCGGGATAATTTATAACAATCGGTGCTTTAGACTCACTATCAAAGTTTAGCGTGAACGATTTAGCTGCTTGCTCGACCGCAAAGGTATTATTGTTGTTACTAAGTGAAACCGTATCAGAACAACTTGCACCAGCACTGCATGTATACGATAAATCTAAGCTTACATCACCACCAGCGGGAAATGCAGCTTCGCATACGCCCGTAGTGGTATTTGTTTTTACCGCTTGAATAGATAGCGCTTTTGCATTAAATCCAGTATTTGAAGGCTTTGCTGATAACTGAGTAGGAATTGTAGTATTTCCATCTGTATCATTATTAAAAATAAATCCAGCATCAGAAAACGTAACTTTACAGCCACTCAAACCAACATTATTACCACCGATATAACAACGAAGAGGTGCAGAAGGATCAGCAGTGTTATATCCAAATGTAACGCTACCAGTTGTACGTTTAGCAAACTCAACAGTTGTTGAGCCTGTAAAATTAATATTCTCCCCTGTAACCCAACTTTGCTGACCACTATTATCTGGAGAAAGGTTTAAACTAGAGGGTTCCGCAAATAATAAGTCGCAGGCATCATTAGCGCAGGCTGTTAGTGTCATTTCTTTAGCTTCACACGTTAGACCTTTGTTATCGCTTATTGTTAAACGATAATGATCCAGTGTTTCTGGTGTATAAATACCACAAAAACCAGGGATACTTTCGGGTACTGGTAGAGCGTCAAACGTTGAGCTCCCTTCGGTAATAATTTGAGTAGCCGATGTAATTGATCCCTGATACGTCACATTTTGAGCGATTCTTACCTCACCAGTGGCAACAATATAGCCCGCAATATTTGCATCGGCTGCAATAGCAACCGCACCATCGACATAAATAGCCAAGTACGCGCCAGTTTCTACTACTATATTTGTTTTACCTATATTCAAAAATGAAGTTGATAGAAGTGAGGTTGTGTCTTTTAAAAAAATACGTGTAGGCGCTGTTACTCTGTATTGTGTTTCCAGCATACTTAACTGCAACTCATCGTAATAATAGTCGCCAGCTAAAGAAGTAGGTACGGGCCCTGTTGAGCTACCATCATTTGTAACCGTTGGCACCTGCGCCGCTTGATTCGGTTCTAAAGAGTTATAACCACCAGCAACACACGCCTGACCATTACACAAAGGAGGGCTCGTCAGCGCTGTAGAAATTAAATTTGTGGTGGTGACAAACTGCGCATTACCATCGGTTATTTCTACCCCCTGCACCAGCTGTACTTCACCGTTGTTATAAGTAGAAATAGCGCCTGGGAATAACGTATCACAATCTAAAATATCACCATTAAATACAAAGGTACTGGTCATGGCGAGTATTGATGCTTCCTCGTTTACGTGACGGCGCTCGTTATCGCCATCACGGTCTTCGTCAACAACAAGCCCTAGCCTGTCAGTTCTTAGGTTACAGCTGCGTAGCCACCCGCCATCATCTTCTTGGCGTGAGTTTTTACTTGCAACCACCAAAGGAGCCACACTAAAGTTATTAGTAAAACTAAAGTAATTACAGCCATCGCTCCAACCGTCAATTTCAAAGCCTGTGAAAAAAGTTTCCCACGATACCTCAACGCCATTATCGTCAGTAAATGTGCGGTTACTTCCTGGCTCCACTGCCATGTAAGCAACAGTTTCGTTTTTTATGAGCCCAAGTGCTGTTTCAGATGCCTCTAAAGCAATATTAACGCCGCTGGCAGATAGCGAATTACTTTCTACTGCAACTGTTAAAAACGGAATTAATGCCTCAGAAGGTGGATTGCTGTCTATGCTATTGAGTGTTTGTAACGAATGGAAAAAGTTTGGCCTTTGAGTAAACGGTTCAGCAAATGTTAAAGACTTATAGCCTTTAGGTGTCAGTGGAGCAAAGCCAGACTTAGAGCCATACTGTAATTCGAGTAATAAGTCTGTACTGCCCACTTCCATAATTGTGCCGTCTGGAAATTGATGCACACCATACTCAACAGCTAAATAGTGCGCCCCCATACTAATATGTCCACCATCTTCTCCTGAAGGTTCAAGCGGTAAGGCCTCAAAGCTAGTTGTGGTTATATTACGTATTCTTATTATTGCAGGGTTTCCACCTTGGTTTGTTGAGAGCATAAATACAGCAGGAGGCGTTATATATTGCTGTTGAAAATTTACTTTTGTCCAAACAGGCGATGTGTATGTATCTTGCAGCTCTATATAACGGCCCTCGATTTTTGGAGGCACTGCATTTGCGTGATTACAAAGTAACACGCAGCTAAAAAATATAATGACTAATGCACTTTTTATCATGGTAAAGTTTTAGCCTCCACACTGAGTGTTCTTTGTGTTTCCCAATAATCCTTTCTGCAATCATTTCCTGCAGGGCAATCAATTGCGGCGCACGTTGCACTACTTTGTAAGTAATAAATATTAACAAGCCCGTTTGTTGTGCTGCTGTCGGGTAGGTCTATATATTCATCGCAACTCACCAGCACGTTACAATTAGCTAAATATGCAGTTTGAAAGGTTAAATTAGTTGTAACTGATGCACAGTTTTGCACTGAGCTATTTATTGGAAAGAGTTGCGTTAAACCACTTTCTAATCCACTTTGTGCTGCCATAAAAGCGCGAGCCCCATAATACTCAATCGTATTTTGTTGTGATGCACCAGAAAGCACTTTAACTAATGCTAACCCTAGTGCTAATAAAGCAACAATAATTACCAAAGAAACAATTATTAAGTTCCCTTTTTGTTTACTGGGTAAGGCTTTTCCGTGATGATTTTTTTTAAGGTACATTAGGAATATGCACCTCATGGTTAAAATTCATTACTTCAGTATCGTTAAATTGCATTTGCGCATTCACATTAAGCACAGCGTTTCTTTGTAGGGAGAGCGCATCAAGAGTAAAAAATAAATCGCTCGCTAAATTATTGGCAATGTAAATACCTAATAAATCACGTTTAACACCACTGCTTATTTGTAAGCTCACGGCATCTAATTGATTAACAATAAAACCGTAATTGGTATATCTATATAAATACTGCCCTTCAACGCAAAAACTTACAGGTTGAGAGAGTAAATAAAGGCGTTTACTCGGCGACTCTTGGGCAAATGCTTTACTAAATTGCCACTCATCAATTTCGCTCGCTGAACTATTAAATGCTGATACTTGCAAGCGCTTACTATTATTTTCATCATATATATCAGCACTGCTTAATGGGTAAATAGTTGCCCAATCTCCAGCTTGCGGCTGCGTTAAATTATTAAGTTCAAAATCAACAGCGCTAACATTAAAAGGCGCTACGGTAGGTAGGTAATTTGTATAGTGAGTCGCCGATAAAAACGGCGTAAATTCTAAGCACTGCTGAGCACTGCACGCTCCGCTAGTGCTGTTATCGCAAGAAAGCCTTAACGAATTTGGCGTAGCGTGGCGAAGCTCTTTACTAAGTCGCGTTATTAAAAAGCGGGCCTGAGCTACTGCTTCTTGGCGCTCAACCCCTTGTGAGTAAATACTGACTCCAGCACCAATAAATGAAAATGCACTTACGGCTAAAATACCAATAATAACCATGACAAGTAATAGTTCTATAAGGGTAAATGCATTTTGGTATTTAGCTCTTTGCATTAGTAATTCCCTTTATATGCACTAAATCCGTAAACTTCGCCTAAGGGTGATGTTACTTCAATAGTAATACGCTTAAAGGTTGTGCCATCGTTGGTGGTCGATTCGTTAAAGTCGCTATCGTACTCAACAGTAACAACTAAATTAAAGTCGCTGTACTCCCTTAACACCTCACCTAAGCTATTAGTAATAGGCTGGTTAGACAGTGCAATATAGTCATCTACATCGTTATAACTGGTTCTGGTTTCTGAGTTATCTACTCCGAAGTCAGCAGGTGCGGTACAAGCCTCAGCACCTATAGATATTTCGCCACACCGCTTAAAAGGAGAGCTTCTGTCGCTGTGTTCATCAAATGATTTACTTTGAATTTCGTTCATTAGTGATTGGCCAAATTCAGAGGCTCTTAAAGCCACAATAGGCTCTGCACTTTTTTTGGCTTGTGGGGCAATTAAAGCTGTAATAATGCTCAATGCAATCGCAAACATAACTATGCCAATAATAAGCTCAATTAAGGTAAAACCTTTTACTTTAAGGGCACGCATATATAAGCCCTTCACCACTTATGCATACGCCAGCTAATCCAACATCTATTCGACACTGCGTAGTACAGGTTTGATTTGATTTACCTAAAGGATCAAAACTAATTTGGGTAAATATATTCGCGTTACTATCTAAAGCGCTAAATGTTATATCACTTCTTTGCGTGTTTATTTGTACCACTAAATGATCGGTGTTATTGGTATCTGCTCCACCGGTACATGTATCGGGTGTGGAGGGAGCAATAAGTGTGGAGGTAATATAAAGGGTATGACAACTTGAAATGGCTGTATTTTGCATTGCACGTAGCTGCACTGTTCTCAGTGCATTTAAAGTACGATCTCTATACGAATAGGCATCTTCTGTTGAGCTGCCCAGAAATTTGGGAACTGCCGTTACCGACAGTATTCCCAATATTACTAGAGTAATAATTAACTCAATGAGTGTGAAGCCACGCAATCGTTGCTTACTACTGCTTATCATTTATGTAATTAACAGCCCGTTAAATAAATATCAATAGTAGGTTTTTCTACTGAAACTGGGGGGGTACCTGCATTCGCATCACTAGCTTCTGTATATTCGATGCGACATAGGTCTGTCTGTACATAGCTATTTGGGAAAATTATTACTTTCTTATCAGCTGCAACCTGTACAAGATTAAAATCACCAGTATCCACGGTTGTTCCTGTAGCAGTGCCTTCCGCAAAATCTACATCTAAAAATGCATTAAATGCAATGAGTGAAGCTGCTGGATAACCAAAAACAATAGGAACATTTTCACCATTATCTCCTGTTATCTCAGCGTTTTCAGCGGCGGTTTTTTTATGTAAACTTGCAATAATAGCCTTACCATTTACGATATTCATCCCACTGCGAATCGACCCTTGTAAACCTTCAAGTGTTGAAGCATTGGCATCACCTTGCAAGTTTAAAAAACGAGGTGCTGCAGTAACAGCTAAAATACCTAAAATAACAATTACGATGATCAATTCAACAAGTGTAAAACCTGCTTGTTTATTCATTGGTAAACTTTTTAACGATTGCGTTTTCATAAGTAAGCCTCTTTTAAATTACTTAATTTTTAAATATTTTTACTTTGCCTGTTTTAGCAAAATATGAAAAACCTGTTAACCCTAATATTTTACCCGTATTGCTAGGTATACTTTTAATATCAATGGTATGAGTTAAATAATAGACGCATTGCGAACTTTCTGCATTGTACCTAACTAAAAAACTTACACTTTTTATTCTTGATATTTCATTACTTAACGTACTACTGGGTGCATCTTGTAAAATTACATTTAATACTTGGCGGCATTTATTAGCATTTACAGCTTTTACCCGAGTATCTTTTTTTTCTGTTTCATCACTTGTTGGTGTACCTAACATTCCATCAACACCAACTATTACTCCTCCATAATTAACAAATGTTTTATTTGACCTACTATTTGGCCTCCCCTCTAATTCCCATTGACCCCTAACCATGCCAACGGCTGATGAAAAGCCACCTGCAATAGCATCTACGCTTGCATTATGCGCTTGATTTTTAATACCTATATATTGAGGTATAGCAAAGCTCAAAATTACTGCCAGTAAAATAACAACAATAACTAACTCAAATAATGAGAAACCTTTTGAGTAAGCCTTTGACGCAATCACTTGGTTAATTACCTTTAATCGCTGACATCATGTTCCACATAGGCATAAAAATACCCAACGCTAAAATCAGCACCATAATGGCAACAAACACAGTTAAAATAGGTTCGATTTTTGCAGTTAAACTACGTAGATCGTAATCAACTTCACGCTCATAATAATCAGCAGCCTCTTGTAATAGCTCATCAACCCGGCCCGTTTCTTCACCTACCGCTACCATCTGTAATACAAGCTGAGAAAACAGCTGAGAACTTTTTGAGGCCCTAAGCAAACTATCGCCCTTTTCTATATCTTGGCGCATAGTAATAATCGCTTTTTCCATATAGCTGTTATCTACGGCATGCGCTGTTAGTGATAAACCAGTGGTCATAGGCACACCGGAGCGCAATACCATAGCTAAACTTTGACTGTAGCGCGCAAGCAATGTCCGTTTTAAAATATCCCCAATAAATGGAATTTTTAATTTATATTGATCCCACTTAAAGCGTCCAGGCTCTGTATTTAAATAACGCCTCCAAGCGAATACCGCGCCAATCCCCATGATCAACAACAACCACCAGAAATTAACAAAAAAACTACTAGTACCAATTAGTATTTGTGTCATTAACGGTAATTCGGCATCAAACTTGGCAAACATGCTCGCAAAGGTAGGTATTACAAAAATATTTAAAATAACCATAGCTGCTACAAGAGCCAAAATAACAAAAGTGGGGTAGCGCATTGCTGCTTTTATTCGTTTGCGGGTTTCCTGTTCTTTTTCAAAATAAATAGCGAGTTGATAAAAAGCATCCTCTAATCGACCAGAACCTTCACCAACCATCACCATTGACACGGTTAAACGGCTAAACACCAAGTTATGCATAGCCATTGCACTGGATAAGTCGCGACCTTGTTCGAGCTGCTTGGTAACTTCTATTAGTACATTTTTAAATTTTTTATTTTGTGTTGTTTCTGCCAACCCAACCATTGCTCGTATAATTGGTATACCTGCTTTTAATAGCGAATACATTTGCCTAGAAAACATAATCATGTCGTCTAGCGTTATTTTTTCGACAAATAAATTATCAAAAATTTTGATGTTATTTTTTGTTTCAACTAAAGAGATTGATATTGGTATAAATTGACGCTTCATTAAACTATCAGCTACGCCAGCTTGGTTACTCGCTTCTAATTGGCCTTTAACCAACATACCTTTGCTGTCTTTAGCTTTGTAGCTATATAGTTGCATCAATATCCCCTACTATTTCTGGGATATATTCAGCCACTTTAAATACTTCATCTAAAGAGGTAACACCTTGCTTGGCGTATTTTAATGCCATTGTTGAGAGCGGCGAAAAATTCGCGCTATTTTTAGCGGCTTTTGCAAAACCTTGCGTGTCGTTAACTCGTAATGCATCCATCATTGCATCATCCATTTCGAGCAACTCAAAAATACCTACACGCCCTTTATAACCACTATGGTTACATGCTGTGCAACCTTGCCCTTTAGAGAATTGAGCTTCAGTAACATCTTCGCCTAAATATTTTAGCCAGCTTATTTCTTGATGATCTGGCAAGTACGGTACTCTGCAGTCATTACATACTCGTCTTACTAATCGCTGGGCAATAATCGCGCGCAGTGAACTTGCAACTAAATAGGCTGGTGCGCCCATGTCGATTAAGCGCATAGCACTGGTAATTGCATCATTGGTATGTAACGTTGATAGTACGAGGTGGCCTGTTAAAGCGGCCCTTAATCCAATATCCACGGTTTCTTGGTCACGCATTTCGCCCACCATTATAATGTCAGGGTCTTGCCTTAGAGTGGTCCGTAAAATACTTGCAAAGCTCAGCCCTATTTTATTATTTATTTGTACCTGGTTAATACGGCCAATACGATACTCAACGGGATCCTCTACTGTAATAATTTTACTTTCTTGTTGGTTTAACTCACTTAATGCACCGTATAGCGTGGTTGTTTTACCCGAGCCTGTTGGCCCAGTAACTAAAACCATGCCATGAGGACGTTTTATAATGCTGCGTACACGTTTTAATATGTGTACTGGCATGCCTGTTTCATCTAACGATAATAATCCTGCTGATTGATCAAGCAAACGCATTACAACTGATTCACCATGCTGAACGGGCATGGTAGATAGGCGCACATCAATACTATGGCTGCGCACTTTTATATTAAAGCGACCATCCTGAGGGAGGCGTTTTTCAGATATATCTAATCCCGACATAAGCTTTAAACGTAGCACTAGTGCCGATGCTATTTTTACTTGGTTAAGAGTGTGCTCTTGTAATATGCCATCTACACGTTGACGAATGCGAAGCAAACCTTCATCTGGCTCAATGTGAATATCGGATGCGCGAACTTGCACAGCATCTTCAAATATTGATTGCAGTAGCTTTACAACGGTTGCATCAGATGTTTCATCACCTAAAGAGTTTAAATCAAACTCTTCTACGTCTTGATATTCTTCATGGAGTTGTGCTGCAAAGTTAGTAATTTCATCTGTACGACGATATACGTTGTCAAACGCAGCCATTATTTGACTTTCTTGTACAACAGCTAAATCTATTCGTTTAGGAGCAAGCATAGTTGCAAGTTGATCAAGCCCCCTTAGATCAGCAGGATCGCTCATCCCGACTAAAACAGAGTCACCATTGTCTTCAATTACTAATGCTCTGTAGCGACGTGCATAAACCTCAGATAAAAGCTTAGATACATCAGCTGATATTTTTCGCTGTGATATATCTAAAAAAGGTACTTGTAATTGCTGCGCTAAAAAACGTAATAGTTGTGGTTCACTAATAAACTCAAGTGTAATAAGCGTCGAACCTAATTTACGACACGTCGCAGCTTGAACGTTTAGCGCTTCGCTTAGTTGCGCTTCGGTGATCATGTGCTCATGAACCAGTAAGTCCCCTAAGCGCATTTTTAAACTAGGTCTCATACGGCCTCCTTTAGCGCAACTAAACGCTGTAATGCATGCTGCGTCATAGCTGTATTTAATCCACCTAAATCTAGAGCCACTTTGTAAAGCTGTTTAGCATCGAGGTACTCTCCTAATGCATCTTTTGAAGTTGCAAGTGCCAGCCACCACTTAGCTTGACTAGGCTGTAGTTGTGTAAGATGTTTAAAGCTTTCAAGTGCTTTATGGTGCTTACTCGCACTTTGTGCTGCAGTACCTTGCAACACCCAAAAATCAAGATTCGCTTGAGTCTCAAATTCATCACTTAAAAGCAGCAATACTCCTTCATACTGCTGTTGCATAATGAGTATTTTGCTTAGCATTACACGCCATTCAAGTACGTTAGGGTTTTGGCGAATACCTGATTGCAAAACCTGTTGTGCTGAATTTATATCTTGTTGTTTAAAGTAGGTTGCAGCGAGTAAATTTCGAGCCTCTACGTGTAAAGGCGATTGCGCTAAAATAATATTTAAATCACTAATGGCTTCGTTGTATAAGCCAAACTGTATTGCTTGTTTAGCTGTGGCTAATTGCTCAATCAATAAAGCCTGTGGCGACTTAGCTTCTGCCACGCTTTTAGTCATAGTATTTTGAGACTTAGTTTTAGTCACTGAAGTAATTTTTGGCTTGATGACAATAACTTCGCTAGCTACCAACACATTATCTTTAGCTAGTGCAGGCCTTTGTTTAACCTCAGCAATTACAACTGGCTCAGCCGTTGGTTGAGAAACCAGTAATGTTGCTTCACTCAACTTGGATTCAGCTAAATCATTCACTTCTGGTTTTATCTGCTCAACTTGCACAACCGTTTTCACAGCATCTTGCTCAACTAAAGGTTCTACATTACTTTTTTCATCTTGATAATCAGATAAATTAGAGCTTAGAACCGCGACCATTTTTTGCTGTGGTAACACAGACTCACGTTGAGTCTCTTTTTTGTCGGCGGTCGGTAAGTATAGGTATGCTAAAAAAATGACACTTAGCATAATAAGTAAAATTACGGCTTTAAATGCAATATTTTTTACATCATATATCGGCTTTAAGCTTATACCTTCTTGAGTACTTACTTGTTTAGCTTCTCGTTGCTCAATATTTTTAAGCATATTATTTATAACGCTCATAACCACTGCCTCCATGCCCATATGGCAGCAATAGCTAAAACACTAAACATTAAAGCACTGTAGCTCCAATATTGTCCGGTTCGATACTTTGCGCAGTCTTCGGTATCTTTTATGGCAAGTTGAATATGGCGATTTGTTATTGTATTTAACCCTTCACCGTAAGCTTGTAATAGTGCTTTGTGGCATAAAACATTAACTAATCTAGGAATTCCACGGCTAGCTCTAGCAATTTTGAGCCCTATACTATTATTAAATAAAGGAGGCCTATTAAACCCTGCAACTTGTAAGCGGTGATTAATATAATAAACAACCTCAGCGCCAGTCATCGCCCGTAATTTATACGAAAAACTGATACGTTGGCGTAATTGCCTTACTTTATTGTTTGCCAGCTTTTCATCAAGTTCAGGTTGCCCAAATAACACAACTTGAATTAGCTTTTCGCTTTCTGTTTCTAAGTTTGTAAATAATCTCAACGCTTCTAGAGTCTCCCAACTCAAGCATTGCGCCTCATCTATCAAAAGCACTACACGCTCATTATCTTCTTGTAAGTCAAGTAGGTGATGATTTATAAGCTGCCCTAGTGCTTGCTGATCTAATGCTTTATCTACATCCATGCCCAGCTCAATTGCAATCGCCCATCTAAGTTCTTCAGGGCTTAAATAGGAATTAGGCAAATAAGCCACAATGTAATCTGGCTCAAGTTGGTTTAATAGCTTTCTACACAGTAGCGTTTTACCAGTGCCAACTTCACCAGTGACTTTAATAAACCCTTCACCCATTTCAATAGCTGTTGTTAACACTTGCATCGCTTCGTGGTGCGGTTCAAGTGCACAAAAAAACTCTGTGTTAGGGGTTAACGTGAAAGGCATTTCACTTAAATTAAAAAAGCTTAAATACATGGTTAGTTTTCATACCATGTTTTTAAAAGCTGACGGCTTTCACCTTGTTGTTTTTTCCACGTATCTGGCATAACAACCGTTGGTTTGATTAAAATAATCAGTTCTTTTTTCTCTTGGCGTTTACGAATACTTTTAAATAAATTGCCAAATAGTGGGATATCACCCAACACCGGGGTTTTTGATTCTTCATCCTGTGTTGATGTTTGCATCAAACCACCAATAACCACTATTTCGCCACTTTGAGCGCGAATAACAGTATCTGATTCTCGAATGTTACTTTGTGCTAGAGGCAACTCAAAACGTTGATCGTCTAATGTAATTACTTTTAGCTGCTCTTCTGTTTCAGTTACTGAAGGGTGAACATGTAAAATTACTGAGCCATACTTGTCAATCTGCGGTGTCACATCAAGGGCAATACCAGAAAAGAACGGCGTTAAATCAATTTCAGGCGAGGTCGTTGTAGCAGTACCCGTTACCGTCGTACTTGATACATTAGTAACAAAATATTCGTCTTGCCCTACTTTTATAACTGCTTTTTGATTGTTTGTAGCGGTAACTCGAGGGTTAGATAGCATTTGCACATCACCTTGCGTTTCAAGCAAATTAATAACCCCGTTAAAGTCTCCTTTTTGAATGGTTAGCGATGACGCTCCACCAATTGCGGCTGAAATACTATTACTAATAGTAGAACCCGCTGTTGTAGCAAACGAAATACCGCCTTCTAAACCACTCGCTATACGCTCCCAGTTAACCCCCTGTTGGTACTCATCTTTTAAAGTTACTTCTATTATTTTTGCTTCTAGAATAACTTGGCGTTGCAGGTTTTCTTGGCTTTGACGCAAAAACTCTTTTAGCTGACTAATTTCGCTTGGTAGTGCATTTACGGTTACCAAACTAGCTTGTGGGCTTGCAACAACATAGCGCCCATCGCTTGCGCCAATTAAAGACTTAAGGGCGACTTCTAATTCTTTCCAAAAATCATTTTTATTAATTGTTTGGATTCGAGAACCGTTTAAATCTAAGCTTTGATTATCGCCGCCAAACTCATTATTTTGCTGGTTACTACTACCTGAACTTGAACCACTCGAACTACTGCCACTTTGTGCAAATTGACTAACCCCACCAGCAACCACACTCACTGTAGACTGACCATGGCGCTGCATCATTAAATAATTTACAGGTATTGTTTCTGTGCGCATTTTGGCTGGCAGTACTTGTACTATTCGTCCTTCATTAACAATGTCTAAAGGATACATACGCTTAATAACTGCAATGACTTCATTAAAAGTAACGCTTTTAAGATTTAAACTAATTGTGCCATTTACCTCGGGATGCACAGCAACACTAAAAGGCGTATCGTCCGTTAAGCCTGCAAAAAAGGCACCTATTTCAACGTCATTAGCGGCTACATCAAAACGCTTTATAGATAAATCATCACTTATAGTTTGCTCATTATTTATTGATGATAGTAGGCTTTGGGTAAGCTCACTCGGCATCTGTAAAGGCGCAATCGCTTTAGCTTCTACAGGTTCTTCAGCCAGCTCTTGTTCTATATGAGTTTTAACTTCTTTACCAGGCTTAAAGCTATGGCAAGCCGTTAAAAATGTAGGCAATAATAGGAGAACAAGCCACGGGTAAGATAAATTATTTTTTAATTTCATAGTCATATAATTCTAATTTTATTTGTTTATCGTCATTTGCTAGCACAACCTGTTTTGAGTTTATGCTTAGCACCCGAAAATCGTCTACAGCATCACCCACTCGATAAATATGGCCAGAAATAATAGCCTTAAATGCTGTACTGTTTTTAATAATAGATTGCAATTTAAGTTCTGTGTTTTGAGTTACACTCTTGTTGTTATTTACATACATATTTGGTTGAGTAGGATCGCGTAATTGCGCTAATGCACTGGGTGCGAAAGTGAACAAAAGTAATAAAAAACATAAATTATAATGCGATAAATTTTTCATTAGCGCTCACTGTAGCAATTTGTAAAGTTAATTCAGCTTGAGGGTACTCTAGTACCTGATAACTAAACTCCTGTATTAATAACTTATCTTGATTATTTTTTAATGCGGCTAAATATTTTTGTAAGCTAAAGTAGCTACCTTCTAAAGTAACGACCATCTGATGCTCAAAAAATAATGTTTGCGTATCATGTTCACCTAGTTTTTCTACATCGATAGCCTGTGCTGGTTTGACATTAAAGCTACTCACTTTTACGGCGCTACTATCTACGAGCAAATCTTTTAAAACGGCAGGTACATTTTTAGCCGCTACAAAGCCTTGACTAAAACTATTAAGTTGATTATTTATTTCAGCTAATTCATCTCTGGTTTGTGCAATTTGACTGCGTAAAACCTTAGTGTAGTCGTAGTTTAGTGCTTGATTTAACATGGAGAGTTGCGCATTTATCTGCTGTAACTCCTGCAATGCTGCATTTTGTTCAGAGCGAATATGAGCAACTTCATCTTGCTGTGGAAAAATAACAAACCACAGACCGAGGTAAATCACCATGAATAAGCCTACAAATACAGTTGAATACTTCTCACGCTTTTGCAGCGATGCAAATTGAGCTCGATACTTTGCCCAAATAGGCCAACCTTTGTCTTTCTTGTTGTTCATGGTTTAGCGCCTTTATCAGCAAGGTCGGTCGCCACATTAAATTCACTCAGACCATCTTTTGTTGACAGTTCTAAAACTGAAAATTCTTTATCAATAAAAAAAGGTGACTGCTTTAAATTATTAAACCACATAGGTAAAAATTTTGACTGCGATACTTGCCCTTTAAACGTGACACTTTGCCCTACAAATTTAATATGGGTAAGCCAGATATTAGGCTCGTGATACTTGGCTAAATCTTGCATAACCTGCGCATAGTCGGTTGCGGATTGATCTGAGCTTTGCTCTAAATAACTAAATATTTGCTGCTTATGCAAAACCTCTTGCTGAAGTGTTTTTAGCTCATTAATAAAAATTGTTTTATTTTGCTTCTCTGCTAGCTGCTGTTTTACAACTTCTAACTGAGCTTTTCCTTGTTTGAGATATTCCTTTTTTTGTTCTAAATCAAGCTCACTTGAATAAGTTTTATAACTGTAAAAAGCCCACGTGATTACAATAATTAATAGCGCACCTAACCACAACGTAATCATTCCAGACAAAGGGACTGGGTCTCGGCGTACTCGTAAGGTTTTTTGATAAAAATTAATCCGGGTTTTCATAGCACAGACTCCGGATCTGTTAATTGATAGGCTGCCCCGAGCGCATAATAAAAGTTTGGCTCTAATTGCTGCGCTAATTCTAAGTTAGGCGCAAAATCTACAACTTTTACTTGTAAAAACTCTGCAAGACCGGCTCTAAGAGTTGATGAAGATAAATCATCGCACTGTAGCTGTATGCTGCGAATTGGCGGTTGCTTGAGCTGGCTTTCAAAAAAGTCCATTGAACGCTGAATTTCTAACCCTAACGCCTCTACTAGTCCTTGGTTTTGATCCTTATCAGAAATACCTAAAAAACCATTTAATCGCCTAGCTAATACTAATTGTCCATCACGAATAATTAAGATTCGAGGTTCATGATTAGCATGCTGCACAATCAGCATATGCGCCTCTTTATATGAGCCAAACAAGGTAACCAGAATCATTTCTTCAGAGGTCATTGCACGCAAAACAGGTTTGGTTTGTTCAAAACTGTCTATAAACGGAAGTAGTTGCAGCTTATTAGTAATAAACACATTCATTTTGCTGCTTTGCATCGGTAGCGTTATTGGATAATCGATAAAATCAGCAACAATATTTTCAGGGGCTATATCAACTAAATCTTTTGTAGTCCAAGGGAGTGATTGGATGATTTCTTCATCACTAAGATTTGGTTTATCCATTTGCACTATTTGATAAAAGTAATGCGGTATAACTAAATTAACCGCACAAATGTCTGTAGAAACTTGATTTGTGCAAGCAACAATAGCAGCGGTATAATCGGCTTGTTCAGATACGTTGACACTATGTGAGCTGTGAACTATCCATTGGTCTCGTTGTTTTTTTAAACATACCGCGTTAACAGTATCTGCATAAGCAGCAACACCTATAGCTGTATTAGGATCCAAACTACGATTCAACCAAGAAAACAGCTTTTCTTTCATATAGCTACTATTGTTAATGATGTATTAACCAAGTGTCGTACATTTTATTTACTTTGCCAAGTTGAAAACTAATAAATATGCATAAATCATTTGAAACTAAAGAAAATAACTATATTCAGCAAATAGATACAACGTTTCTAAAAAAGAGAAATATTTGTTTAGGTATAAAACGTGACGATCTACTACATCCGCTAATAAGTGGTAACAAATGGCGTAAATTAAAATACAATTTAGCGCATATGCAAAAGATAAATAAAACAGAGCTTCTGACTTTTGGTGGTGCGTTTTCAAACCATATTCACGCCTGCGCAGCCGCAGGAAAAGAATTTAATATAAAAACTCACGCGATTATTCGCGGACCAGAACTGGATAACAACAACCCAACAATCCAATTTGCAAAACATTGTGGTATGAACCTACATGTTGTTAATCGTATAGAGTATCGAAAACGCCAAGACACCGATTACCTTAATGCTTTGCAAGAGCGCTTTCCAAATGCTTATATCATTCCTGAAGGTGGTACAAACGAGCACGCCTTATTAGGATGTAAAGAGTTAGTACAAAGCTTACCCGAACATAACTACTTAGCTTGTCCTACAGGTAGCGGTGGCACGCTTGCTGGATTAATAGAAGGCAGTGCTTCAACTACACAAATTATTGGTATAGCGGTATTAAAACAAGCTGATTATTTAAATGAAGAAATAAAAAAGCTGAGCGCTAAAGCTAATAATCAAACTAACTGGCAGTTACTCACAGAGTTTCATGGTGGTGGTTATGGAAAATTTTCACCTGAGTTATGGCAGTTCTGCCAAGATATAGGCCGCACACACAACCTACCGCTTGAGCCTATTTATAGCGGAAAAATGATGTATGCATTGTGGCAACTTATTGAGCAAGATTATTTCCCATCTGGGAGTAAGATTATTGCGGTCCATACCGGCGGACTTCAGGGGCTAAATGGTCTTAAATATAGAGGCTTAATTTAATGAAATACCGCTTGCGTAAACTCTTGAAGTGGCTCTGAAAAGTAAAACCCTTGAGCTCCAACCACTCCCAACTTGGCAAGCGTAAACAACTCTTTTTGAGTCTCTACGCCAACGGCATATACGGGTAAATTTAAAAGGTTTGCGGCTTCGACTATCTTTTTTATTTGCCTTTGATTTTGAGTTTTTTCATTTAACAAATGAATTAATTCGTATGATAATTTAAGCCCACATACTTGGTTATAATCAGCTAATACAGCTACTTTCTCACTACTTTTTACATTATCAATCACAACTTGTGAACGGCTTTTTTTAATTATATTTAGTGCATTAGTTATCGATTTTCTATGAGTAAAAAATTCTGTCTCACTTATTTCAAATTGTAATTTAGCACTTAATTTAAGTTCAGCTATTTGACTAGGTAACCACTCCCAAAATACATCGTTAAACCAATTTTTAGGGTGTAGATTTACACTAACTGTTTGAGCCGAAGATTCACTCAGCATTAGCTTTTTAACTTGTGTTATTACGGCTTTATCTAATATTAAAGCGTCTTGATTACTATAAACCTGATTAATAAAATAACGAGCAGCTAGTAATCCAAGTTGGCTATGCCTAACCCTAATAAGCGCTTCATGTTGTAAAATCTCCCCACTAGAGAGCTCAAATAAAGGCTGGAAGAATAATATAAACTTATTCTTTTTAATATTTTCGATAACCTGTTTACTCGAGAGTGGTTTTTCTTGGTAATAATTTAACGCTAAGCGGTGATAGTGCTGTACTGAGCTGCTTTGCGATAGCATAAGTGCTGATTTTGCTAACTGATAAACCGCAATTTTATCTGCGCCTACTCGATAGTCGCACGCACCTATTTTAATGTTTTTATGAGTCATACTTTTTTGATAATTTTGGCATAGTAAAAACACGCTCTGATGAAGCTTTTCAACGTAGCTGTCTAACTCGGGAGTAGATATATGTGGCAAGGTGATGGCTAAGTAATTGGAATTTAGTATTTTTACCGACACATCTTTAAATCCAGTCAATTTTCTAGTGATTAACACTTTAAAAATAGCTTCTTTATCGGTTTTCTTATCAAAGTCACATTCAATGAGTAAAAATAAGCTATGTGATGCTCTATTAACCCCATACAAAGAACTTAATTCGCATTTTTTTACTTGTTTAATTAATCGTATTTTATTTTGTTTTTGTTTAATAATTTTAGTAGGTTGTATCATTGTATTTTTGGGCGTAATTTTACGACTTACATTCAATAACCCCCACCAGCGATAAGACCAGCCAGCGGCGCCTAATATGATCAAGTTTAGCAATATAAATAAGTAACTTTGTGTTACCCAAGCAGGATAGTGATAGAGGCTCAAACTTAATGTTTTGTAAGAAAAAACTTCGCGCTCTATATTCACTAAATGCCTAAAATGCTCTGCAGGCTTTGGCCATTCCAACACAAAACCTTCACTTTTAGCTAATGCGGCCAACACTTCATTGTTTATAGAAGGAGATAAATTCAGCTCGTAAACGTGTTTAACGAACTGCTGCCCAGAAGCATGAACTTTTTGATGTAATGCATCATTTAAAACGAAATTAAAACTAATAAGCATCATTAAAAATAAGACAAAAGAGATACCTTTGAAGTACTTGAAAAGCCAGAGTTTACTCTTTTGCATAGCCTGCCACCCGTTAAATTATTAACTAAAGTGTTGTTCAATATCTATAGAAGTACAAGGTCGTAAAGCAAGTTTAAACATTTATTAATAGCGCTAAACAAAAAACACTCTGATAAACGAGACATAATAGTTTAAATTAGTTAGATATTAAATAAAGGCCCACATGGGGGCTGTTTAAAAGTCTGTGTCATTTCAGCATTATTAAATAGATGGACTGATAATTAATTTAATTGCTCATACATAATTTTACTTCGCACTAATTGAGCGAGTGTTTTAGCACCTAATTTTTCCATTACATGAGAGCGATGAACTTCAACGGTGCGTTCACTAATACTAAGATCGCACGCGATTACTTTATTCATTGCCCCATCAGTCACTCGTTCAAACACTTCACGTTCTCGACTCGACAACGATTCAACATTAATCTTATTTTTATGCTTATCGAGTGATTTTTCATGTTGTTTTTCATCAAGTACCAATGCCTCATTAATACGGTCAATCAAGTGCTGTTCATTAAATGGTTTTCTAATAAAATCAATTGCTCCTAAACGCATCGCTTCTACAGCCATCGGGATATCACCATGCCCGGTAATAAATATTATTGGTAATGAGCAATTTAAATCTTTAAGTTTTTGTTGTAGCTCTAAACCACTCATTTTAGGCATACGTATATCCAATACTAAGCAACCAGCCATGGTTTCATTATATACATCCAAAAACGCAGCGCCTGAACTAAAGCTCTGAGCGTCAATATCAATAGAGTCTAGTAGTATTTCAAGCCCTTCACGAATACCTTCATCGTCATCAATTATAAAAACGCTTTGCTTATCGCTCATAAACGACTCCTCTATTATGTGTTGGCAAAGTAAACATAAAAATAGCTCCTGTTGGCTTATTGTCATAAAAGTGAATATGCCCACCATGTTCTTCAACAATGCTTTTAGATATAGATAGACCGATGCCTGTGCCATTTTCTTTGGTTGATGAAAAGGGTTTAAATAACTTCTCTCTCATTTCTTCAGGTAACCCTGCACCGGTATCAGCCACTGATATCTCAACATATTTATCTTCATTCAATTTTATTTCGAGCTCTATTTTTGAATCATTTTTATAAGCATTTAACTGCATAGCTTCCATACCATTGCGTAATAAATTAAGAATAACCTGCTCTATTTGCACCCGATCAACAAACACATCAATTTGTTCATCACATGTAATTATTCTGACCGTAATATTGCGAAGTCGCGCTTCTGATTCTGCTAGGTTTGTTACTTCTTTTATTAAAAATATACAATCAATGACTTCTTTTGATCGTTGCCCTTTTTTGGTCATTAACTGCATACGCTCAATAACGGCTCCCGCTCGACGAGAGTGTAAACTTAGTTTTTCAAATATTAAGGGGAGTTTGTCAAACCTCCCTTTCTCACAAAAGTTTTTTGCCGTCTGAGAGAAAAGAGAAATAGCCGTCAGAGGTTGATTTATTTCATGTGCAATTCCTGCTGCCATTTCACCCAATGCATTGACCCTTTCGGTATGCGCTAATTGTTCAGTATGAAGCCGAGCTTGGTCTTCTGACGCACGTTGCTTGGTAATATCTCGAATCAAACCTACAAACATTGTACTTTCATGATTCTGTATTTCACTTACAGATAAGTGAATTGGAAATGTTGTGCCATCTTTATGCTTAGCTACAAGCTCACGACCCACACCAATAATATGCGTCTGCTTCGTTTTTAAATATTGAGCTAAATGCTGGTCATGGTGTTTACTAAATGATGTAGGCATTAATATTGTTACGTTTTTATCTTTTACTTCATCTGAGGTATAACCAAACATAGCTTGCGCAGCAAAATTAAAACTTTGTATAAGCCCGTATTGATCAATGGTAATAACGGCTTCAACAACTGAATTTACTACCGCATCAGAGAAAGCATAACTACTAATTAGGTCAGCTTCAGCCTGCTTAATAGAGGTAATATCATTAATAAATCCTTCAATAATAACTTCACCATTAAAAATAGAACTAACCGGTCCTCCTTTTTCCCACACTAATTTGATCCCACTATTTTTGGTATTAATTCTATATTCAAGTTCAAAGGAGCGTTTTTCTTTGACAGCCTCTGTAAGTGACGCCTGTACCCGCTCATAATCATCTGAATGTATTATTTCCCTCCACAGCATTCTATTTTTTTTAAACTCAGCTCGAGAATAACCAGTTAAACTTTCGCACCCATCACTAACCAGTATCATAGGCCAGCTCATAGTATTAAAAGACTGATATGCCATGCCGGGAAGATTTTTTAATAAATATTCAATCTTATAACGCCCGTCTTTTATTTTACTGCGTGCAAATAAATAAGTATAAGCAGCCAACACAATTAAAAAAGCAATAAAAATACCAAGTGAAATTAAAATTCTCATGATTTTATAGTGAGCAATATACAAAAACTCATCACTGGGCGATATGCTTATCTCCCACTTATGACCTTGTAAATCATAGGATGCTTTTTTATCCCAAATGCTTGTAACAGGAAATGAATTTGTTTGATCTGAATATACTTTTTGCCCATCAATAAACAGCGTAAAATGATATTCCTTAAGTAAAAATGCAGGTACAACTGTCTTAATGTAAGGTTCAAAAATCAACGCACTTGCAATAAAACCCTCTAGTTTTTTATTCTTTTTATTGGTGTTAAAAATAGGAATATATATTCCGATACCCTCTCCACCATAAATAGATTGCAAAGGTGTTGTGACGACTGCTTGTTCTGTATTTTGTGCTTTTATTGCGGCTAACAATGCAGGCGGATTTAATGCCAAATTAAAATCGATGGCGATCTCATTACCTTGCTTTGGTGTTATTCTTCGCACATGTAATGATCTATCAATCCAACCTATGGCTTGATAGCCATGTTGCGAATCGTACAATGTTTTACTGATTACTTCCCAATCACCTTGTGGCATATCGCTTGATATAGAAGACAACTTAGATAACTCTGACAGTGATGTTATTCGCCCTTCCAAATCATCTTTAAGCAGTGCTTTAATACCTTGGGCAGTATTTTGCGTTACTCGTTCAATATGGATTCGCTCTTGGGAATCTATATGAAATACTATAAAAATCATTAAACACGTAACCAGTATTCCTACCATTATTGCGTACAATAAAATAGCTAATTGGGATGAGGAAAATACTTTCGATTTTTTATCACTGTAATTCATGATGAATTTAAACTAGCGCCTCGTTGATTAATAACTAGTGCGTTTACCCACTACGCACTGCATTATTTTATAATCCGTTATCACTCCCATCCGCGTCAAGGATTAACTGAGTGATTAAAAATAAATAAATCAAACAGTTATACTTTCAAGATGTGGATTCCCACATGTATTTACGTAACACCACGAATAGCCTCACTTTAGTACTTGTTTTACCATAATTATACACGCAGCTTCTAAGCGTTATTAATTTTAAAATAAGAGTCTTATTTAATTTAACTGAGGATATTATCATGAGCTATGCAACAACAAATCCATATACAGGTGAGGTTATAAAAACTTTTCCTGATGCTACTGATGCTGAAATTACTCAAGCAATAGAAAATGCCGATTCTGCATTTCAATCATGGAAAAAAACACCTTTCTCTTCTCGCGCTAAAATAATGCAAAAAGCGGCTGACTTATTACGTAAAGATGTAGTTAGTTACGCCAACTTATTAACTTTAGAAATGGGTAAAATAACATCAGAAGCAAAGGCTGAAGTTGAATTATCCGCAGCTATTTTAGAGTACTACGCGAATAATGCTGAGAGACTTCTCGCATCAGAAAAATTACCCGTTGCAGATCCAGCTGAGGGCGAGGCAATTATTATCCATGAACCACTTGGTGTATTGCTTGCCATTGAGCCATGGAATTTTCCGTATTATCAAGTTGCTCGTATTATTGCGCCGCAATTGTCAGCGGGTAACACTATGCTACTAAAACATGCGGGTATTGTTCCACAATGTGCAGCAGCATTTGAAGCACTTATGCTCGAAGCTGGTCTGCCAAAAGGCGCTTTTAAAAACCTATACGCCGCACATTCCCAAACAGAAATGATCATTTCTCATCCATTAGTTCGTGGTGTTGCACTTACCGGTTCTGAAAGCGCTGGTGCAATCGTTGCTTCTACCGCTGGTAAAGCACTTAAAAAGTCTACATTAGAGCTTGGTGGTGCAGACGCATTTGTTGTACTTGCTGATGCTGAAATGGAAAAAACGGTTAATTGGGCTGTATTTGGTC
Source organism: Pseudoalteromonas sp. NZS11_1 (assembly GCF_015864275.1). Classification (NCBI taxonomy): domain Bacteria; kingdom Pseudomonadati; phylum Pseudomonadota; class Gammaproteobacteria; order Alteromonadales; family Pseudoalteromonadaceae; genus Pseudoalteromonas; species Pseudoalteromonas sp. NZS11_1. The sequence goes on along the minus strand of NZ_JADYXK010000001.1, from coordinate 59,775 downwards.
GTCATTGGAACGGTGGACAAGTATGCGTATCGTCTAAACGAATGATCATCGAAGATGAAGTTTATGATGAGTTTGTTGAACTTTATACTGCTGGTGTTGCTAAGTTGCAAGCAGGCGATCCACTAGATCCAACGACTACTTTGGCACCATTGTCATCACAAGGTGCAGCTGATGAACTAAAAGTTAAAATTAACGAAGCGATCAAGCTTGGTGCAACTGCCACTGAAGTGGGCCCTAAAGTACCTAGTCAAGGCGCCTTTGTACAACCCACTATTTTAACGAATATTAGTGAAGATAATCCGGCTCGCAACTGGGAATTCTTTGGTCCTGTGTCTATGTTATTTCGTGCAAAAAATGAAGATGACGCAATTAGAATTGCGAACGACTCTCCATTTGGCTTAGGTGGCTCTGTATTTACGTCAAACCCTGATCATGGCTTAGAAGTTGCCAAAAAAATATCTACCGGCATGGTGTTTGTAAACCATCCAACGATGGTAAAAGCCGACTTACCATTTGGTGGTGTTCGCCGTTCTGGTTATGGTCGTGAACTAATTGGCTTGGGTATTAAAGAGTTTGTTAACCACAAACTAATCGACGTTGTTGACATTGATGCGCCATTTTAAATAGCGCAGTTTAATAAAAACCCCTTAAATATTAATAGGAACGATTATGAATAACAAAATGAAAGCAGCCGTTGTTGAGCAATTTGGCAAACCTTTAGTTCTACGCGATTTAGATATTCCATCACCTAATGCAGGGCAAATATTAGTTAAAACAGAAGCCTGCGGTGTATGCCACACAGATTTACATGCAGCAAACGGTGATTGGCCATTAAAACCAACTCCACCATTTACTCCTGGCCATGAAGGCATTGGGCTAGTTACCAAAATTGGCGAAGGTGTTACAAGCGTAAAAGTAGGCGATAGAGTCGGTGTTCCGTGGCTATATTCAGCTTGTGGACACTGTGAATTTTGCTTAAGTGCTTATGAACCAGTATGTCCTGATGCTGAGTTTGGTGGCTACACTAAAGATGGTGGTTTTGCCGAGTATATTATTGCCGATCCTAATTACGTTGCACTTATTCCTGATGGCTTATCAGCAGTACAAGCGGCCCCTATAATTTGTGCTGGTATTACAACTTACAAAGGTATTAAAGAAACCGATGCTAAACCAGGTGAGTGGGTAGCAATTTCAGGTTGTGGTGGACTTGGTCATTTAGCGATTCAATATGCCAAGGCGATGGGTCTTAAAGTGTGTGCGATAGATATTGATGACGGTAAGCTTGAACACGCAACCTTACTTGGCGCCGATGCAGTCGTAAATGCTAAAACAGATAATGCAGCAGACACCGTCAAAGAAATAACGCAAGGTGGCGCCCATGGCGTACTGATTACGGCTCCTTCCCTACCAGCATTTGAGCAAGGGGTTAATATGACCCGTAAACACGGTACATGTGTTTTAGTTGGCTTACCGCCTGGTGAGTTTCCGACGCCATTATTTGATGTAGTAGCAAATTGCATCACTATTAAAGGATCATTTGTTGGGAACCGCAAAGATATGGCCGAAGCGCTCGCTTTTGCGGCGCAAGGCAAAGTTAAGGCGGATATTGAATTACAGCCTTTAAGCGCTATTAATGAAATATTTGAAAGACTCGAACATGGCAAAGTACCATCTCGTGTAGTTATTGATTTTACACTTTAAACAGTAATAAATACGGTGGATTCATGTTAGTAAATAACATATTTCATCGTATCGCTAATTCCATAACGCCTAGATACATATTAATTCCTCTTCATAGCATTTAAATCGAGGTTCGACAATGAAAATTGGTGTTCCAAAAGAAATCCACACTGGCGAGCGACGAGTCGCAACGACCCCTGATGTAGTAAGTAAATTAACAAAGCTTGGTTTTGATGTTGTCATTGAAACTGGTGCAGGAATGGCGGCTAATTACGCCGATGATGCGTATGGTGAAGCTGGTTGTAAAATAGTTAACTCAGCACAAGATGTATGGGCACAGTCTGATATTATACTAAAAGTACAAGCACCTGAAGGTGATGAAAATACATTACTAAAAAGCGGACAAACATTAATCTGTTTTTTATGGCCGGCACAAAACCCAGTGATGCTAAAAGATTTAACTCAGCGTGGTATCACCGCCATTGCAATTGATAGCATTCCTCGTATTTCTCGGGCACAAAAAATGGATGCCCGCAGCTCAATGGCCAACATATCAGGCTATCGTGCAATTGTAGAAGCAGCTCAACATTTTGGCCGGTTTTTTACCGGACAAATTACAGCAGCAGGAAGAGTTGCTCCCGCCAAGGTACTTGTAATTGGTGCCGGTGTTGCTGGTTTAGCCGCTATTGGGGCTGCAAAAAGTATGGGCGCAATTGTTCGCTCATTTGATACGCGTGCTGAAGTAAAAGAGCAAATTGAAAGCATGGACGCCGAGTTTTTAATGCTCGACTTTAAAGATGAAGACGGCTCAGGCGAAGGCGGTTACGCTAAAGTAATGAGCGATGAATTTATCGAAGCCGAAATGGCATTGTTTGCAGCGCAAGCTAAAGACGTTGATATAATTGTTACTACCGCACTCATACCCGGAAAACCAGCGCCTAAGTTAATCACCAGCGAGATGGTTGCATCAATGAAGAGCGGCAGCGTAATAGTCGATCTTGCAGCCGAACAAGGTGGAAACTGTGAATTAACAGTTCCGGGTAAGGTTGCCGTATGCCATGGTGTATCGATTATTGGTTACACCGATTTACCAAGTCGCCTTGCTGCACAATCGAGCCAATTATACAGTAATAACTTACACAACCTGTTAGCCGAAATGACCCCGGAAAAAGATGGCAAACTCTTTGTTGATATGACAAACGACGTTGTTTTAGGTGCAACTATATGTACTGAAGGAAAAACAACTTGGCCGCCACCAGCGCCCACACTATCAGCCCCCCCTAAAAAGGTTGCGGCTACACCTAAACCTAAACCCACTATTGTTGAGAAAAAGAAATCGGTATTTGGACCTATTATTGGCGCCGCTATCGGTGCATTAGCATTGCTTGGGCTTGGTGGCGTTGCACCCGCTGATTTTATGTCTCATTTTACCGTTTTTGTCTTAGCCTGCTTTGTAGGTTATATGGTTATTTGGAGTGTATCGCCTGCACTACATACGCCTTTAATGAGTGTAACCAATGCCATTTCAAGCATTATTGTTATCGGTGCTTTAATTCAAATAAGCTCAACAGACGACACTATTAAATGGTTTGCCGTTTTTACCGTGTTAATTGCGAGTATTAATATTGTTGGCGGCTTTGCTGTAACACATCGCATGCTCAAAATGTTCCGTAAGTGAGGTTGTCATGATCAGTACTGGTATTGTAACCGTGGCATACATTGCTGCGATGGTTCTTTTTATTTTGGCTTTAAACGGCCTATCCAATCAAGAAACTGCCCGTAAAGGTAATTGGTATGGTATTTCAGGCATGGTTATTGCTCTTTTTGCGACTGTTTTAGGTGTTGTTACCAATAACTATATTGAGTTGATGATTGCATTATTAGTGGGTGGCAGTATTGGTTTACTTGTAGCAAAACGAGTGCAAATGACTGCAATTCCAGAACTGATTGCTATTTTACACAGTCTAGTCGGGCTCGCGGCTATAATGGTTGGGTATGCTAACTTTGCGGATGCTTCTAGTCATTTTACAGGAATTGACTTAACCATTCACGATATTGAAACCTATGTAGGTGTTTTGATTGGTGCTATTACACTTTCAGGTTCAATTACCGCTTTTGGTAAATTATCTGGTCGAATAGGCAGTAAGCCTTTAACACTACCAGGGCGACATATATTTAATCTTGTTTTATTAGTTGCTGTAGCGTGGCTTGGACAGCAATTCGTTGTGCAGTCTGCTGTTGGTAATGGCATGTTGCCACTGGTTATTATGATAGCTCTTGCTTTAGTTTTTGGTATTCATATGGTGATGGCAATTGGCGGTGCCGATATGCCGGTTGTTATATCTATGCTTAATAGTTATTCAGGCTGGGCCGCTGCCGCGACAGGCTTTATGCTAAATAACGATTTACTCATTGTAATTGGTGCATTAGTTGGTTCAAGCGGAGCTATTTTGAGCTATATAATGTGCAAAGCTATGAACCGAAATTTTTTATCCGTCATTGCCGGTGGATTCGGTAGTAGCAATGTAAAAGCTTTACCTGCAGGGGATCAAGAACAAGGTGAAGTACTAACAATCAGTGCAACCGAAACAGCAGAGCTGCTCATGAGCGCAAAAGAAGTAATGATTATTCCTGGATACGGAATGGCCGTTGCAAAAGCGCAGCAAATAGTCTCTGAACTCACAAGTAAATTACGTGAAAAAGACATTAACGTGCGCTTTGCAATACACCCTGTTGCAGGACGAATGCCTGGACAAATGAATGTATTATTAGCTGAAGCTAAAGTTCCTTACGACATTGTTTTTGAAATGGATGAAGTAAACGACGATTTTCCACAAGTTGATGTTTCACTTGTGATTGGTGCAAACGATATTGTAAACCCGTCAGCACTTGATGAACCAAATAGCCCTATCGCCGGCATGCCAGTACTTGAATGCTGGCATGGTAAAGCGTCTATCGTTTTAAAACGCAGTATGGCAACTGGTTATGCTGGGGTACAAAATCCATTGTTTTTTAAAGATAATACACAAATGCTCTTTGGAGATGCCAAAGACACGTTAGTCGAAGTTGTTGCTGCACTATAAAAGTAACGTTGCAAAGCCATGGAGGATTCCATGGCTTTGTTATTTTTGCATTGCTTAGATTTTATATTTTTGAGATCCGCTTAATTGCCGTGATTATAACTAGTTAAACTACCTATTAAACCTTTGAGTCAAATTCTATTTTAAGTTATTCAAAACAGGCTCAAGCAACGGGAGATATTACGACAGGCATTTGATATATATAATTATTAAATCACTTTAATGGCTCAGCTATTTATTTAAACAGTGGATTATAGTTTCACGTAGATTTTGCGCTTTAATAGGCTTTGCAACATGGGCGTTCATGCCAATGGATAAGTATCGTATAATATCATCTTTCATAACATTAGCTGTTAAAGCAATTATTGGAATATTTGCGATTGCTTTGTCACTATCGCTACGAATAATTTTACTCGCCTCAACCCCATCCATAATAGGCATATGAATATCCATCAAAATAATATCGTACGATTGTGATTTCACGGCTTGAATACATTCTAATCCATTGCCGACCAAATAAATTTGAGCATCAGCCTTCTCTAGTATGTTTGTAACGATTAGTCTGTTGATCGAGTTATCTTCCGCAACCAATATTTTTATACCTGCCAGCGACTGTTCACTCACAGTATTTACTTTAGGCACCTCATTAAGAGGGGCTACTACTTTACTTTCAATCGCCTCATACAAAACACTCGTGTATACAGGTTTCTGCAAAATAGTTTTTATACTTACTTTTTTGGCTGCATTATTAAGTAAACTTTCGTCACTCATTATAAGCACAATCGTGTTGTTATAAAGTTGAGGGTTAATATTGAAAATGCGTATTAAAAAAGTTTCGCTACTCATTGATGGCATTGCCCAGTCGACAATAACAACTTTAAATTTCTCTTTATTGTGTTCAATAATATCAATAGCTTGTTTAGCAGATTGACAGGCCGTACATACTAGCCCCATAGCCGTTAGCTGATTTTCAATTACCTTAAGATCATCTTCATTATCATCTACAATTAATACCTCGAACGAATCAGTAAAAGTTAGGTCGGGAGTATTATCAATCAATGCTTGGTTATTCAATTTCACCTTAATCGAAGCTATAAATTCACTACCTACACCTTGAGTACTTTTTACCGTTATATCCCCACCCATCGATTGGCATAAACGCTTACTTATAGTTAAACCTAAACCTGTACCGCCAAACTTCCTGGTTGTAGAGCTGTCAGCTTGAGTAAAAGATTCAAATAAATCGGCAAGGCTTTGCTCAGCAATCCCAATACCGGAATCCTTAACAATGAAATACAAACAAACGCTCTTAGGATCAGCTAACGATCTTTTTGATTCTATTAATACCGATACAAAGCCGTGTGTAGTAAATTTAATTGCGTTAGAGCATAAATTTAGCAGTACTTGGTTTATTCGAACTACATCACCTATTAAATCGAGTTTAACCTCTTTACCAATGACAATATCAAATGTGATCCCTTTGCGTTGAGCTAGCTCATCAAAAGTTGCTTTGATGTAGTCAACAACCGAATTTACAGAAAAAGGAAATTCCTCAAGGTTAATATTTCCAGACTCAATTTTTGAAAAGTCTAAAATATCGTTAATAACTACAAGAAGTTGATCTGAAGAATATTTAATTTTATTTAAATAATGCTCATATTCTCCAGGCAAACCTTTTTCGAGCAAAATGTTGGTTAAGCCAATAATCCCACTCATAGGAGTTCTAATTTCATGACTCATATTTGCTAAAAATTCAGACTTAGCAGATGTCAGCTTTTCGGCCTCTTCTTTGGCTTGCAACAGTTCTTCAGTACGCTGTTCAACGCGAGACTCTAATCTTTGCTTTTCTTCATCAAGCTCTTTTAAAAGTTGAATGCGGCGTTGATTTAAAAACAATACGAAAACTAAAAAGCTGCTAAGAATAAAAATAATCGCAGTAGCGCTGTAAATTAATGTTTTATTTTGCTCAAAATAGGTTGGCTCGTAATAAGATATAATCGACTTTTCCGTCAAGCTTTGTGGAGCTATATCGAACTTGTTTAATTGACGCCAGTCGTAAGCGTAAACACTTAGCCCTTCACCACTGATTGCACTTAAGCTTTTATTTTCATTGTATAAAATTATCGAATCGGCAATACGTTCACCTATTTTTTCACCCGACAACACATACCCACCAACAACACCTGAGCCTAATAGTACCTCCCAATAACTAAAAATGGGCGCTGAACTTGCTTTAGCTAATCGCTCTACTAGCTGATAAGGGCTAAGGGATTTATTATCGTAATACCTGAAAATGGGTGTAAACAATATAATTGAATCATCTGGCGCATTTTTTACTCTAGTGAGTAGCTCTGGCATTGAAAGATCAAACCACTTCTCTACGTCTAAATACGAAAAGTCACGGTTAATAACCGAAAAGAGCCCTCGATAAAAGCTCATCCCAATATCGTTTTTTGTATCTAATATAACGATTAATTTTTTAGGCTTCATTAAATTAACAGCGCTTGCTGTTGCTTGCGCGTAATCTAATTTAGCTTGGATCACTGCTCCGTTAGTATTTTTAGGCAAACTGAATTGAGCGCCTGGTTCCAAATATATTCTTGGAGCATTTATAAAAAAGTCATCTAATTGCGATAAAAGTACTGCTGCAGAAGGAGACTGAGTAACAATGATATCGATGTGCTTATTTTTATATTTTTGTTTGAGGTAGTCCTTCATTAACTGTTTTTGATTTGCTTCATCGAATCGGTTTACATCCATATTTTCAACGAAGAGTTCATAACTAAAAGAACGTCCTATAAGTTTTTTACGCAGTCCAGAATCAACACTTTTGTGCCAAGGCATATCTTGGTTTGTTGAATTTATAAATAAAACATGAGTAACATTTGAAGAAGGTTGAGCGTTTGAAATTGGACTCACAAATTGAAAAACAAGAAATAAAAATAAGATATTAGTTTTCATGTTTCTCATTGTGTAATCAAGGTGAAAGTCCTTTAATGGTAAGTGTTAACGATATATATATCAATTAAATAAAATGTAAATACCACCATAATTTAACATGTTTACTAATACTATTTCATTTTATTGCTTAATGACGATATTCATTGATAGTTCTGGGTTGCCCTCACTACACAACTCGTATAAAAAAGCCCCGTTCATACGGGGCTTTTCTATAATAAATCTTTACACTGTAAAAGTTGGAAAACTAGAACGGGATATCGTCGTCAAAATCAATGGTTGGTTCCATTGGGTTTGATGCGCCACCTTGCGGAGCACTTTGTGGTTTAGGAGCGAAACCACCTTGCTGTTGTGGTGCACTTTTTTGCTGTGGTGCATAACCACCTTGCGGCTGATATTGATTACTTTGCTGCTGTGGTGCTGGAGCCGGTTTTGGTTGTGCTGCTGGTGCAGCTTGTTGCTGCGGATTATAGCCACTTTGCTGTGCGGCTTGGCCTTGGTTATTTTGACCGTAACCACCGCTTTGTTGACCACCTTGCGGCTGATTACCTTGGTAACCACCACTTTGCTGATCGCCACCACGTGCGCCTAACATTTGCATTTGACCAGTAAAGCCATCTACAACTATTTCTGTAGTGTATTTTTCTTGGCCTTGTTGATCGGTCCACTTACGTGTTTGAAGCTTACCTTCAACATAAATTTGTGAACCTTTACGACAATATTCACCAACAATTTCAGCTAATTTGCCAAAGAACACAACACGATGCCACTCAGTTTTATCAACCATTTGGCCAGTGTTTTTATCTTTATAGCTATCCGAAGTTGCTAAGGTAATATTTGCTACACCATTGCCGTTAGGCATATAACGAACTTCAGGATCTTGCCCTAAATTACCAACCAAAATTACTTTGTTCACACCGCGTGCCATGGAACCATCTCCTATAAATGTTAGATTAAACCAGCTACTTTACGTGCTTGGTCTAGGTCAAATTCTTTATCATTAATCTTTAAATAGCTGCGACTTTCATCGCGAACCACAGTTGCTTCTATTACGCCTGGTAAAGCAACTAACTGAGAAGCAAGTGTTTGAGCATGCTCTTCAGAATCTAATTTGGTCATTAAACTAATAACTTTACTTTTGGGTGGGACTTGCATTTTCCACGCAATAATAAGCCATATTAACCCAACAAGTGCCGCTGCCGCAAACACAGCTTGCGTCGTTGTAGTTTGTGCTACATAACCACCTAACATACCGCCTAAAAAGGCGCCTAAAAACTGACTAGATGAGTAGCCACCCATTGCTGAACCTTTTTGGCTTGCAGGTGCTATTCGCGATACAAGCGCAGGCATAGTGGCTTCTAAAAAGTTAAACGCCACAAAATAAAGCAGCATACACACAGCAATGCCTACTACACTATTAACCCATACCGACATTGCTAGCATACTAATAGTTAACAAGGCTACTGAGCCAATAAATGCTTGTTTTTCTTTTTCTTTTTTAATGGCCACAATCATTATTGGTACCATTAATAAAAATGCTAAAAACAACACCGGAATATACAAATACCAGTGATGGTCGGCAACTAAGCCATCTTTAATTAATTGACTCGGCAGTACGACAAATATTGTGGTTAGCGTTAAGTGTAATAGCAATACACCTGCATTTAATCGTGCTAACTGAGGGTGCTTAATTAGTTTTTTAATGTCGCTAAAGCTTGCTAATGTATCACCTTTGGGTGCTTTATTTACCGCATTTGGCACTAGCATCGTCACTATAAATATACCAAAAACAGCTAAAATAGCAGTCAACCAAAATACACCAGCAATACCCCACGAAGCAGCAACAATTGGCCCAAGTAACATAGCAAAGGCAAAGCTCATTCCTATGCTCATACCAATAACAGCCATTACTTTTGGTCGTTGCTCATCGCGGCTTAAATCTGAAGCAAACGCGAGTAGTGCACTGGCTATTGCGCCCATACCTTGTAGAGCGCGGCCTACGGTAACCATTTGAATAGAATCAGCTAATGCAGCAACTACAGAGCCAATGGCAAATACGACTAAACCACCAACAATAACTTTTTTACGACCAATTTTATCGGATAATCGACCCATAGGTATTTGCAATACGGCTTGCGTTAAACCATACGCACCAATGGCAAAACCAATCCAAATAGGCGAAAAACCTTCAAGCGATTGTCCATAAATAGCCAATACAGGCATCAGCATAAACAAGCCGAGCATTCTAAATGCAAACACACTCGCCAGCGATACTGCGGCGCGTTTTTCTCGTGAATTAAGTGAAGATGCGGTCATTATCTGCGTGATCTTACTCTATGAAAAATTGAGGTTGGGATTCTACCATAAGCTTGGCAATAATTAATCGCCTATAAGTAAGGATTTTTCATTGATCAAGGATTAATATTGCTTCGTATTATGCGATACTGAGTAAATAATTTTGGTAATAAACGAGATAGCATGGAAAACATTGAAGTCCGAGGCGCCCGTACGCATAATTTAAAAGACATCAGCCTAACCATCCCACGTGATAAATTAATAGTTATTACTGGTCTATCTGGTTCGGGGAAGTCATCACTTGCATTTGATACACTTTATGCAGAAGGACAACGCCGGTATGTTGAATCACTTTCTGCGTATGCAAGACAATTTTTATCGCTTATGGAAAAGCCTGATGTAGATCACATCGAAGGCCTCTCTCCTGCAATTTCTATTGAGCAAAAGTCAACGTCTCATAACCCGCGTTCAACTGTGGGTACTATTACCGAAATTTACGATTATTTACGACTTATGTTTGCCCGCGTTGGCGAACCACGATGCCCTACACATGATTTACCACTTGCTGCGCAGACAGTTAGTCAAATGGTAGATACTGTTTTGGCACTGCCTGAAGGCAGTAAATTAATGCTGCTTGCGCCAATAGTAAAAGAGCGTAAAGGTGAGCATGTTAAGTTATTAGAGCAGCTATCAAGCCAAGGTTATATTCGCGCCCGTATAGACGGTGAAGTATGTGACTTGTCTGATCCACCAACACTTGAGCTTCATAAAAAACATACAATAGAAGTTGTTGTAGACAGATTTAAAGTAAAAGATGGCTTACAACAACGCTTAGCAGAATCGTTTGAAACCGCGCTTGAAATGTCTAATGGCGTTGCACATGTAGCATACATGGATGATAGCAGCGCTGAAGAAATTCTATTCTCAGCAAACTTTGCCTGCCCTACTTGTGGCTATGCAATGACTGAGCTAGAACCGCGTTTGTTTTCGTTTAATAACCCTGCTGGTGCGTGCCAAACCTGTGATGGTTTAGGTATACGTCAATATTTTGATCCTAATCGCGTAGTGCATAACCCAGAGTTAAGCCTTGCTGGCGGTGCAATTAAAGGCTGGGATAAACGCAGCTTTTATTACTATCAAATGCTACAAGCTGTTGCTGAGCATTATAGTTTTGATTTAGATGTGCCTTATCAAGATTTAGACAGCGACTCGAAAAAAATTATTTTAGATGGCTCTGGTAGCACTAAAATTGCGTTTAATTACCGTAACGACCGTGGCGATTTAATTACGCGTAATCATGAGTTTGAAGGCGTGTTAAACAACATGAATCGCCGCTACCGCGAGACCGAGTCAAACTCAGTACGCGAAGAGCTTGCTAAATACCAAACAAGCCAAGCATGTCCTAGCTGTAATGGCTCGCGTTTACGCGAAGAATCTCGAAATGTATTTATTGGAAAAACCAACTTACCTGCAATCACGTGCATGAGTATTGGTGAAGCTATGGAATTTTTTGAAGGGTTAACGCTAACCGGACAAAAAGGCCAAATAGCTGAAAAAATATTAAAAGAAATTCGCGACCGTTTATCGTTTTTAATTAACGTTGGCCTAAATTACTTATCACTTGAGCGCAGCGCCGACACACTATCAGGTGGTGAAGCTCAGCGTATTCGCTTAGCAAGCCAAATTGGTGCAGGCCTTGTAGGTGTAATGTACGTACTAGATGAGCCATCTATTGGGCTGCATCAACGCGATAACGACCGTTTATTACAAACACTGGTCCATTTGCGCGACTTAGGTAACACCGTTATTGTGGTAGAGCACGATGAAGATGCTATTCGTGCCGCTGACCATATTATTGATATTGGCCCAGGCGCGGGTGTTCATGGTGGGCATATTATTGCTCAAGGAACACGCGACGATATTTTAGCAAGCAAAGAGTCTGTTACGGGCCAGTTTTTATCTGGCGTACGTAGAATAGAAATACCAAAAGAACGTCACCCAACAAACGACAAATGGCTAGAGCTATTTGGCGCAACGGGTAATAATCTTAAAAATGTGGATTTAAAAATCCCATTTGGTTTAATGACCTGTGTGACAGGTGTATCGGGCTCAGGTAAATCAACGCTAATAAACGACACTTTGTTTAAACTTGCTCATACAGAGCTAAATGGCGCAACCACTGCCGAAGCTGCTCCATATAAATCAATTAGCGGTTTAGATCATTTTGATAAAGTGATCGATATTGATCAAAGCCCGATTGGTCGTACTCCGCGTTCAAATCCGGCAACCTACACAGGTATATTTACCGGCATTCGTGAGTTATTTGCAGGTACACAAGAAGCGCGCTCACGTGGCTACAAAGTAGGTCGCTTTAGCTTTAACGTTAAAGGCGGACGCTGTGAAGCTTGCCAAGGTGACGGCTTAATTAAAGTTGAAATGCACTTTTTACCTGATGTGTATGTACCGTGTGATGTATGTAAGAGTAAACGCTATAACCGCGAAACCCTCGAAGTACAATACAAAGGTAAAAACATACACCAAGTGCTTGAGATGACTGTTGAAGACGCTCATGATTACTTTGATAAAATACCGGCTATTGCCCGTAAGCTTAAAACGCTGATGGACGTTGGTTTGTCGTACGTGCGTTTAGGTCAAGCCGCTACTACTCTCTCTGGTGGTGAGGCGCAACGTGTAAAATTAGCGCGCGAGCTATCAAAGCGTGATACTGGTAAAACGCTCTACATATTAGATGAGCCAACAACAGGCTTACACTTTGCTGATATTGAACAGCTGCTTGTTGTACTTCATCGTCTGCGCGATCACGGCAATACAATTGTTGTTATTGAGCACAACCTCGATGTAATTAAAACAGCAGATTGGGTTATCGATTTAGGACCTGAAGGCGGAGCTGGCGGTGGTGAAATACTCATTGCAGGCACGCCAGAAGAAGTAGCTGAATGTGAGCGTTCACATACTGGGCATTACCTAAAACCTCTATTAAGTAAATAGAGGTTTTGCTTACCCACCATAAGGAAAGTCGGTGTTAAGTACTTTAGAGTTATAAAGTGGCGGGCAAATAAGCTTCTATATAAAATATAACTCAATTAATCAGTATTATATAAAAAATGCCGCTTAGTAAAGCGGCATATTTGTTTTTAAATTTATTTATAATTTAACCGCGAGGAATAAAACCAAGCGCATCGTATACCGATTTCAATGTTTTCTCAGCACGTACACTTGCTTTTTCAGCACCTGATTTCATTATGCTATTAAGTAGGTTTTGATCTTCTCTGATCTCTTTAAAGCGAGCTTGAATTGGCTCAATCATGTTTACAACTGCATCTGCTGTATCTTTCTTTAAATGGCCATACATTTTATCTTCATACTCAGGAACTAGGTCTTCTATTGAGCGCTTAGTTGCAACACTCAATAAAGTAAGCAAGTTTGATACGCCAGGCTTTTCTGTGCGATCAAAATAGATGCGCGCTTGCTCATCTGAATCTGTTACTGCTTTTTTAAGCTTTTTCACAATTTGTTTAGGCTCATCTAATAACATGATGTAACCATTTGGGTTTTCGTCAGACTTAGACATCTTTTTAAGTGGGTCTTGCAAGCTCATTACGCGTGCACCAAACTCAGGAATGTACGGCTCTGGTAATTTAAATACGTCGCCGTATAAATTATTAAAGCGTGTGGCTATATCGCGAGTCAGCTCTAAGTGTTGCTTTTGATCTTCACCAACGGGTACTTGATCAGCTTGGTATAATAAAATATCCGCAGCTTGCAATACCGGATATGAAAATAAGCCCACGTTTACGTTATTTGCATGCTTAGATGACTTGTCTTTAAACTGAGTCATTCGATTAAGCTCACCCATTTGCGCGTAACAATTTAATACCCACGCTAACTGTGCGTGCTCAGGTACTTGTGACTGTACAAATAAAGCAGATTTTTCAGGATCAATGCCACATGCCGCGTAAAGAGCAATACCATCCAACACTCGAGAGCGCAGTAATTCAGGCTCTTGGCGAACCGTAATAGCGTGTAAGTCTACTAACATAAAGAAACTTTCGTGGTCTTCCTGTAACTTTAGCCACTGGTTAATAGCGCCAACATAGTTGCCTATTGTCATACCACCGGTTGGCTGAATGCCGCTTAAAACTACTGGTTTACTCATGATTTTCCTTTATTTTGCTTAATTAATAATATTTAACGCTGCGTTAGAACAGGTATTATATCTAAGAAGTGATCGCATAGGTACTGTGGATTATAATCCTTAAGATTTTCACCTTGGTTATAGCCATAACTAAGTGCAATTACGTCTATATTAGCGGCTTTAGCTGCAAGTATATCGTTTTTAGAATCCCCTATCATTATTGCTTTATTAGGCTCTGCATTTAGTTTTTTGCAGGCAAATAGCAATGGCTCTGGCGATGGTTTTTTTGCCATATCGTCACCGCATACAATCACATCAAAATGACTCGTTAGTGCCAGTTTATCAAGTAGTTTTTCTGTAAATACTCGAGACTTATTAGTGATTAGTGCTTTAGACATACCACGAAGTGCTGCAAGCCCGGTTTCTACATGTTGGTACAAAACACTATACTCACCAACTTGTTGTTCATAGTGCTTATAAAACTGTAATATTGCTTTACTACTAAGTGACTCATCTAGATGCTCACTCACTTGCATATCACCACTCAAAGCGCGTTTAACGAGGACTTCAACCCCATTACCGACCCAGCTTTCGACCAAGCGTTGGCTAACAATAGGAAAAGCGAGATCACTCAAGGTTAGGTTAATAGCAATATACAAGTCGTAAACGCTATCAACTAAGGTACCATCTAAATCAAATAAGGCTATATCGTATTTCATTACTTAACACTTCCAAGCTGCTCACGCATTTGATCAATCACAACTTTGTAATCTGGTTGGTTAAAAATAGCTGAGCCTGCAACAAACATATCAGCACCCGCTTGTGCTGCTGCTGCAATGTTATCGACTTTAATGCCACCATCAACCTCTAAGCGAATATCTCGACCCGATTCAATAATGCGTTGCTTAGCTTGGCGTAATTTTTCAAGCGTATGAGGGATAAAGCTTTGCCCGCCAAAACCTGGGTTAACCGACATAAGTAAAATGGTATCTAGCTTATCAATAACATGATCTAAATAACTTAAGCTTGTAGCAGGGTTAAACACTAAGCCTGCTTTACAGCCGCGATCTTTTATTAACTGTATTGTACGATCGACGTGCTCACTGGCTTCTGGATGAAAAGTAATAATTGATGCGCCAGCCTCTGCAAACAATGGAATAAGACTATCTACAGGCTTAACCATTAAATGTACGTCGATAGGTGCTGTAATGCCGTAATCTCTGAGTGCTTTACACACCATAGGACCAATTGTGAGATTAGGTACATAGTGATTATCCATTACATCAAAGTGAACCACGTCAGCGCCCGCTTCGAGTACTTTATCAACATCTTCGCCTAGTTTTGCAAAATCAGCAGACAAGATAGAAGGGGCTATTAAATATTTTTGCTCTGGGTTAAACATGATTAACTCCATCAATAAATAGTGTATTGCGTTAATGTAACTTAATTGAAGATGTTACCCAAGTAATATGGCGTAATAGCCCCTATTTCAGGTAACTTTAAGTTTGATATTTAATCAATATTTGCTATGATTAAAAAAGTAACAAATTATTGGATTTCATCATGCGTGCTTTTAAAACTGGGATATTAATTGCGTCGGCATTACTGCTTATCGGGGCGTTTAGCTTTGATTCAAGCTCTGAGCAAGAATTAAGCTCAGTGGGTAATTGTCATAATACACAAGTGGTAAGTGCTCAAAACACATTAACTACAATCACGTGTATTAAAGCTGAAGAAGAGTCATCGTGGTTTTCGTGGTTAGCTGGCGATAGCCGTAGTGCTCAGTTTCATTACCTCGATTTACTAGAGCTACTTACTAGCTCTGATGATTCTAAAAACACTCCATCTTTAAAACCTTTATTTTAAATAATGCTGCAATTTTTTAGTGCGTTGCAAAGTGTGCTAGCAGCATTTTTTGGTGTTCAATCTGAAAATAAACGCCAAGTCGATTTTAAACAACACTCTCCTGTCTCTATCATCCTAATTGCGGTTGTTCTATTTATTACTTTTGTTATCGCAATTTACGCAGTGGTTGCTTGGGTGCTAAATACATAGCCATCAACTCGTCAACTTTATTTCTAGAGCCACCTTTGGGGCTAATAGTGCGCTTTACTTGAATTTGGTCAAGTGATGCTTGGCTATAAATTTTTCGAGTCCATACGGTATCGTGATTAGAGATAAGCACTGGTGTATCATTTTCAAAGGCAGCCTTCTCAGCCAGATTAGCCAAATTAGCCTGATCATCTAAATTAAACCCCCCTTTAGCGTAAGACGTAAAAGAAGCGGTTTTACTTAATGGTACATAAGGTGGGTCGCAATAAATAACTGCATTGTTAGGCACTAACTTAAAAACGTCATCGTAATCTAAACAGGTAAAGGTTGCTTTTTGTGCTTTTTCAGCAAAAAAATACATTTCTTTTTCAGGAAAGTAAGGCTTTTTATATTTACCAAAAGGCACATTAAAAATACCTTTTAAATTATACCTACAGAGTCCGTTGTAACCATGGCGGTTCATGTATAAAAACAATATTGAACGTTCATATACATCACGACTTTGATTAAACTGCACACGATATTCGTAATAAGCATCTGCGTGATTATTCAAATCTACAAATAACTTTTTAGCGTCACTAATCAGCTCATCTGGAGAGCTTTTCAGCTCTTTGTATAAGTTAATTAAGTCTGCATTTATATCGTTGAGAATATAGTGTTTAAAGTCACTATTTAAAAACACAGAGCCTGCACCAACAAAAGGTTCAACCAACGTATCAGCATGCTTGCTAGCTTGGTTTAATCGCGCATTAATATTTTCAACTAGGCTGTATTTTCCGCCGGCCCATTTAAGGAAGGCTCTACTCTTTTGCTGCATTGGCTCTTTACTTCAATCTGGTGTTGCGCGATTTTACACTAAAGCAGTGTGTTTTACTGATCAACGAGTGCTATTTCTTGCTTTATTTTACTAATTTTTTTATAGAAAGGTTTATTTTTTCTAACCTCAGCAGATAAAGTATCCATTGCTGATTTTGCTTCGTTTATACTTTCAAAACTGCCAAATGTAACAACCCACCATATTTTATTATTTCGCTTTGTTTGGTAAGTATGAGTTTGCTGCTGTAGATTGAATTGAGCAATAAAATTATCGCTAACTTCCTGCTGAGTTACGGCTAATAATTGAATAACACTATTTGTATCTATTTGCTGCATGTACCATATATTATCTTGGCTGATCTGAGTTTGCTCTGCTGTATTTACTTTTAGAGCTTCAGATTTAACGTCACTTGATACACTGCTTTTATTATTAGTACTATCATCAACATCATTGTCTAATACGTTAACTGTGTTGCCAGGTTCGGTAAGGCTTTGCATTATGGCAGGCACATCATTAATGTGTACACGCTCTGCCTTAATATCTGGCTCAACTACTTCAAGTTCATTTAAGTTAATTATTGAGTCATTTTTCTTTATAGCCGGCTCACTTACTTGCTCTATAGATATTGCTGTATTTACTACTTGTGTTTCTTCTTGCTGATAATACTGTTGCCACCACTGCGTCATATCCGACTTATAAAGCAGACCAATAATTAAAAGCATAATCAGCAACATCAAAATCAATAAGTGTAATCGCCAAGACACTTTGTCTTTAACAATAATATCGGCTATGTGCTCACTAGGTTGCCAAGCAAGCAATAAACTGGGATTACCATGAGCCTCAGCTAAAAAAGTACTAAATACAGGGTCTTCATCATAGGGTAAGTCTGTAAAGTACCACTGCAATAACATCTTGCTTTCTCGAAGCGTTAGCGGCTCCAGATAAATTTCAACAGCGTTATTTAAAGCCAGTTTAGACTGTGAAGCTATTATAATATATAGCGTATTTGGGCTATTTTTAGAAAGTAACTCAAGCTCAATTAACATCTCATCAGATAATTGCCTACCGCCATCAAGTACCCATAAACATGGCCCGCATGGTTGCTGCTGCAGTAATTGGTAATAGTTTTCAGGTAAACTTAAGTTATGATCAATCAGGGGAGAGTTAAAGCTTTGCTCTAATAACTCACTCATTAGCTGAGCATCAGTCATTTGTGCACTTACTTGCACGAAGGCTTTATTAAAGTCGTTGTATTTATCTGTAATGAAGGTTTCGAGCATATAACTTTTACCTAGCCCAGAAGTGCCAAGTAAAACAATTAAATTTTGCCCGTACTCAAATTGCAGTGCGATTCTATCCACCAAAGCCGCACGGCTTGGTAAAATTTGTGACTGCATTTACTGCTCGATTAAGTCTCTAACTTGATCATCAGATACATTATCAACTAATGCACACTGGCCAAATTGGGTAGGTAGAATAAAGCGGATAGTGCCTTTTTTATTCTTTTTGTCTTTACGCATATGCGTTAAAAACTGCTCGCTAGTCATTTGCTTTGGAATTTCTGTTGGTAAATTATATAGCTCAAGCAGCTTAATAATTCGATCAACTTCATCTGCGCTTAAATCTTGGCGTGTCTTGGCAAGTTTAGCTGCTAATACCATTCCTGTTGCAACAGCTTCGCCGTGTAACCAAACGCCATAACCCATCTGTGCCTCAATTGCATGGGCAAATGTATGGCCTAAGTTTAACAAAGCTCGTAAGCCATGTTCTTTTTCATCTTGAGCAACTATAAGCGCTTTTATTTCACAACATCTAAAAATGATATGCTGTAAGCATGCTTCATCTAGTTGCTGTAAATTAGTCACATTTCGCTCTAAATAGGCAAATAATTCGGTATCGTAAATCAGACCATACTTAATTACCTCAGCCATACCTGCTGCAAACTCTCGTGCAGGTAGAGTGTGTAATGTTTGCGTATCAATAAAAACCGCTTGAGGCTGATAAAATGCCCCTATCATATTTTTACCTAACGGATGATTTACTGCCGTTTTTCCACCTACCGATGAATCAACCTGTGAAAGCACTGTCGTTGGTATTTGAATAAACGGTACGCCGCGCTGATAACAAGCCGCTACAAAACCAGTTAGGTCACCTACAACACCGCCACCTAACGCAATTAAACACGTATCTCGGCCACAGTTATTTTGTAGTAAAAATGCTGATATTTTTTCAAACCATTCCAGTGATTTATATTGCTCACCGTCAGGAATAATAAAAGATAGCGGATTTAGATCAGCTAATGAATCAAGTAACCTTTGCAAATATAAAGGCGCTATTGTGTCATTAGTAATGATGATAGGCCGACAATCACCAATGTGGTGAACCAGGCGGCCATTATCTTGAAGTGCAGATTGCCCAATATAAATAGGATAACTTCGCTCGTCCAAATTAACAGTTAATTTAAGCATGCTTGGCTATTCCTTTATTATTGGTTTTTAAAAATCTAATTTCTCGATGATTTGGTTAGCAACAACTTTAGCGCTTTGCTCATCGGTACGTACAACAAAATCAGCAACTTCTTTGTATAGTGGCTCGCGTTCTTCTGCTAAGCGCTCTAGTACGTTACGAGGTGCTTCTTCAGTTTGCAGTAATGGGCGACGCTTGTCGCGTTGCGTGCGTGCAACTTGCTTCTCTATAGGTGTCTCTAGGTATACAACGATACCTCGAGCCGAAAGCTTGTTTCGAACTTCTTTGCTCATTACTGAACCACCACCGGTAGCAAGTACAATACCTTGCATCTCGGTTAAATCGCCAATAACAGACTCTTCTCGAAGTCTAAAGCCTTCTTCACCTTCAAGATCGAATACCCATGCAATATCTGCACCTGTGCGGCGTTCGATTTCTTGATCAGAATCAACAAATTCAAGGTGTAATTGGTCAGCGATGTGACGACCAATCGTGCTTTTGCCAGCCCCCATGGGGCCAACTAGAAATATATTACGTTTCTCAGCCATATCTTTTAGTACAAACAAACTCTAAAATTTGAAATAAAACCCCGCCTAACGACCTGGCCCCAAAATTAAGGAGGGGATTATCTCAGTAATTGCGGGGGTATTTCAAGTCAATTAGCATAAAAAGCCATATAACGAGCAATTAATCTAAATAATCACCCGTTGGTTAACATAAAACCACTGTATTTTAATCAATTTGTATTTTTGGTGTCACAAAAATAAGTAATTCACGCTTTTCATTAAACTCACTTGTGGTTTTAAATAGTCTTCCTACGTAAGGAATGTCACCTAAAATTGGCACTTTACTCGTAGTATTAATGATCTGCTGCTGGAAAATACCACCGAGTACTACGGTTTGTCCATTCTCAACTAACACTTGAGTTTGAATCTCTTGGGTATCAATAGACACTGCTTCACCTGTTCCAGTTTGTACAGTGTCACCACGTGTGTCTTGAGTAATAATTAAGTCTAGAATTACTTTATTATCAGGTGTGATATGAGGTGTTACTTCTAAGCTTAGTACCGCTTTTTTAAAGCTTACAGTAGTAGCACCACTTGAAGCTGACTCAGTGTAAGGGATTTCAGTACCTTGCTCTATTCGCGCTTTTTGCTGATTAGCCGCTATGATACGCGGACTAGCAATAATTTCGCCTTTATTCTCTTCTTCAAGAGCACTTAGCTCTAAATCAATTAATGTACCGTTAGCCAACTTTGCTATGTGCAAACCAATACTGGCCGCAGGATTAGAAATTGGTAAATTTACATTTAATCGATCTGAAATACTTGGCGCATTTGAAGTTGATGTCGCGTTATAAATACCTTCTGCGCCTTCAAGGGAGCCAGAAATACCAACACTACTACCTTGATCACTAAACCCCCAGCGTACGCCTAAGTCTTCAGTAACGTTATCGCGCACAGTTACCATTCGAGATTCGATTACAACCTGCTGTACCGGAATATCGAGTGTTTCTATCATCCGGCGAATGTTTTCTATACTCTTTACAGTATCTTTTACCAATAAAGTATTTGTACGCTGATCAACCGATACACTACCGCGGGCAGTTATAATACTGTTCCTATCTGTTTTTAATAAGTCAGCAAAATTTTCGGCTTTAGCATAGTTTAATCGAATGTATTCACTATAGAGTGGTTCTAAATCTTCAACTTGCTGTTTAGCTTTTAAATCTTTAGCTTCACGTGCCGCAAGCTCCTCTGCAGGCGCTACCATTAAAATAGAGCCATCCATGCGTTTGTCTAGCCCTTTAATACGCAATACTACGTCAAGCGCTTGATCCCACGGTACGCCATCTAAGCGCAGTGTTATATTACCTGTCACTGAATCACTGGTTACTAAGTTAAAATCGTTATAACCCGCAATAATTTGTAGTGCTGCTCGCACAGAGATATCTTGAAAATTTAAGGTCATAGGGCGACCTTGATACTCAACGCCACCATCTAAATAGGCGTTTTGCGTTTCATCTTTTTCTACCGTCAGCGTTAAAATATTATCTATTTGCTGGTACGTAAATGTAAACTGGGCGTTTGGCTCAATAACGACACGACTTAATCCGTCTTCTTTAAAAGTCTCGATATTACTTACAACAGTACCAAAATCTAATACATCTAATTCATAAAGTAGGTCATCTAAAATATCGGTGTGATGAAAGTCAGCGTAAATTTTACCGCCACTTTCATGGACTTCAATTGCAGCTTGAGTGTCTTGTAAAAATACGAGTACTTTCGCTTCGCCCTTTTCACCACGTCTAAAATCAATTGATTGGATACGGTTGATGTAATTTCCACTTACATCACCTGAGTCCATCGCTACATCTTCATTTTCAGATTCTGTAAGAGGATTATCAGACACGCGTATTGATACTAAGTTGTTATGAACTTCAGTTTCATAAATTTTTAATCTATCTAAGTTTACCGTTACCTTTAAACCACTGTTAGTTAAAACATTAGTAACGCTGCTAATTCCAGCTTGATTAACTTCAACATCATTTAAACCAACCTCTAACTCTGCGGTATCAAAAAACATTTCGATTCGGGCTGGGCTATTAAACACCTGAACTTTTGGCTCAAGCGTTAACTCTTCATCAAAAACAAGCTGTAACTCAGTTTCGCCTTTAAGTAATGGATTATAACGAACATCATAAAGTAACGGCCCTGCAACGGCTGAATTTACAGTGACTAAAGCAACAGCAGCCAGTAATGTTCGTGAAATACGATGAAGCCAAAGTACATCCTTATGCATGCTATTTTTACCTTTTTTATTATTAATTTGCGCCATCTGTTGCCGCCTCTAACATTTCTAATTTAGTCAAGCGCTCTTTCCAACAGCCAGACCCATCAGGGATTAATTCCACTAACTCTATATAGTCGTTACTTACTGTTTTTACCTTGCCATCATAACTACCAAGGTAATTCCCTACCGTTACACGATGCAAAGTAGCGTCAGCTGCTGTTATTAATGCCCATATTTGTCCACTAGAACCAATTGTGCCTTTCATTGCTAAGTTATCTAGCGGGTATTTTTCTAACGGTTCGCGGCGACGCTCTTGATCTGGGTGCAAACAGTTTTTTACTTGCGTTAATTTATTTTGGATTATCTCAGGCTGAGGCGCTACAAACGGGCTACGTAGCTGACCAGCACTGTACTCAAATATTTCAAACTTTGTCAGCTCAGGAATTGATTCAACCTTTGGTGTTGTGCTTGCTTTTACCTGATCAATAAATTCTTTTTGCTCAGACGTATCATCATTACAACCACTCAAAACAAACACCATTACTACAGGTACTACGCGAAGGAGCTTCATTTTTTAACTCCTTCTTCATAACGATATGTTTTTGCAACAACACTAAATGTTAACTGTTTATCGCCCGATGATAAAATAGAAAAGTCATGTAAGCTTACAATTCGTGGTAACTGAGCTACTTTACCCACAAACTCTCCAAATTCATGGTAGGTCCCTATCACTTCTATTTTAATCGGTAATTCAGTATAAAATTCTTTCTCGACTTCTGGTAACCAACCTATTTTTAAAAAAGTCAAACCACTTGTTGTACCAACATACGACAAATCATCAAGTAAACCAGGGGTTTCGTTAGAGGTAGGTAAACGTTTTAATAATTGTGAAAACTTACCTTCCATTTCAATCATTTGTTGACGATAAACATCTATTCTACTAGCGACTGCGTATTTAGTACGATAAGTTGTGCGTAACTCGACCTCTTTCGCAACTGCACTGTGGTAACTATCAATTTCATCAGAAACTAACAGGCTATAACTAAAAAACAATACAAGTCCGGCAACAAACGTACAGCAAATTGCTTTAACTGCAATAGGCCAATCGCCAATGTTATCGAGCTCTATTTCATTCCAATCAATTTCACTCAGTGCTTTAAAATCAAGGCGCATCGCTAACCTCACCAATTTTATCAAATGGTTTTACATAAAATTCCATATTAAAATCACTAAGTAAACGCGAAGATTGATCGCCTGCAACAATGCCTTGCATTGAAGGATTCTCTAGTAAATATGAGCTTTGTACTTGGCGCAGCATTGTTGATAAACGGTTATTAGACTCACTGCGTCCCAATACATGTATTTGGCTGCCTCTGCGCTCGAGTTTTGTTAAATAGACCCCACCCGGCACTATTTTGGCAACTTCATCCATTATTTGCGTACCCAAATTACGGCTGCTTTGTAATTCTTCAATGAGCCTCATACGCTGTTGTAAGTTTTCTTTTCTTTTATCTAAACTTCTAATTTCACTTATTTTTTTATCTAGCATGCTAATTTCTGAGCTTAAATAGTTATTCTTTAAGTTTTGACCGTCTTTTAATGCACTATAAAAAGAGCTTAATAAGTACATACTCGCAAAACAAAGTATGACGACACCAATAAGTATAGTTACAAATTTCTTTTTCGATTCTTCGCGCTGCGATTCACGCCAAGGAAGTAGATTTATATGTGGCATGTTGAAAAGCTCCTTAATGCCAACCCTGTCGCAATTGCAAACTGCGTTTTGTGACGCTGCATTACATTACGATCTACTTTTGGAGAAATTTCCATATTTTCAAAAGGCTCAGCAACGACAGAGTGAATACCTAGTTCTTCAATGAGTAATCGGTCAATACCTTTAATCATCGATGTACCACCCGTTAATACAATATAGTCGATTTGCTCTTTGCCACTGGTTGTTAAAAACATTTGCACCGCGCGTCGCACCTGTTGAAGTAACGAGGTTTGAAAAGGGGCTAATACTTCAAAGGTGTAGTTTGGCGGTAAATCACCTGATGTTTTACCAATTTCAGCTTCATCAAATCCTTTATTATAATAAGCAACAATACTATTTGTATATTGGTCGCCACCAAAAACTTGGTCTCGTGTATAAATTGTTTCCCCAGCTTGAACAATGCTCACGAGCATTAAAACCGCACCAATATCAACCACAGCCACACATTTATTAAATGCGTCGCTAGGTAATTGTTGGTAATACACATCCATTGCACGACTTAATGCATAGCTTTCTACATCAACTATTTTAGCTTCTAAATTTGCAGCTTCTAAAGCGCCAACACGCGCTTCTACACTCTCAGTACGAGCAGCTGAAAGCAAAACATTCATTTTACTAGGATCGGCCTCATTCGTCGAAAGCTTCTCAAAGTCGAGGCTCACTTCATCAAGAGGATATGGAATTAAACTATCGGCTTCAATTTCAATTTGCGACTCAAGTTCAGCATCAGTTAACGATACATCCATGAAGATCACTTTTGTAATGACTGTTTGGCCAGAAACAGCCACTGCTGCAGATTTTAACGACTTTGGTAATTTTTTTCTTAATTTTGTAATTACGTTACCAATCGCTTCAATATCTTGAATTGTGCGCTCACTCATTGCACCTTTTGGCATCGGCTCAATTGCAAGTGCTTCGAGTCGAAATCCAGTTTCAATTTCACGTAAAAGCACAGCCTTAATAGAGTGTGATCCAATATCAATTCCTACCATCATTTGGGACGGTTTTTGAAATAGTTGACTTAGCATGTTTCAACTTGGCCTTTGTTTTAATAATAAACAAGTTATAATTTTTATATGAAAAAATATTATTCATTTTTTAATCAATATATACTAGCAGTCAAAACTCGCAATTGGGAGTCCATTTAGGGAAATATAAGTGATTTTATTAAAACGAACTTTACAATTTTTTATCATTTGTGTGTTAATTGGTCTGATTACTTTGATCAGTCTTTATTACTACGTTAAACCTGATATCCCCAGTGTGCAAGTTTTAAAAGACGTGCAATTACAAACTCCTATGCAAGTATTCACTAAAGATGGGCTTTTAATCAATCAATTTGGTGAAAAACGTCGTATTCCAGTGACTATTGATGAAATTCCTCAAACACTCATTAATGCATTTTTAGCGACAGAAGATAATCGATTTTACGATCATATAGGCATAGACCCTATTGGTATAGTACGTTCGGCTGTTGTTCTTATATCTACTGGCGAGAAAAAACAAGGTGCAAGTACTATTACTATGCAGCTTGCTCGTAATTTCTTTTTAACACGCGAAAAAGCGTATATCCGTAAAGTTAAAGAAATATTTATAGCGCTTCATATTGAAGGAGTGTTAACAAAAGACGAAATTTTAGAGCTTTACCTTAATAAAATAGAATTAGGTAATCGTGCTTTCGGTATTGGTGCAGCAGCGCAAGTTTATTACGGTAAAGAGCTAAAAGATTTAACACTTGCGCAAATGGCGATGATTGCAGGTTTACCTAAAGCACCTTCAGCTTTAAACCCAATTCGTAACCCAACGCGTGCAAAAGCACGCCGAAATGTAGTTTTAGGCCGTTTACTGACCGAAGACTATATAACACAAGAGCAATATAGCGAAGCAACTAGCCAACCTATTACAGCTTATTTTCACGGTGCAGAAATAAACTTATACGCACCGTATATCTCTGAAATGGTGCGCGCTGAAATGGTTTCGCGCTATGGGGTAGATAAAGCCTACAACTCTGGTTTTAAAATTTTTACCTCAGTAGAGTCAAAGGTTCAAAAAGCAGCGCAAAACGCACTTGTAAATAACTTACACAGTTACGATATGCGTCATGGTTTTAGAGGTCCAACTGATGTTTTATGGAATCCTGAAACACAACCAGCTTTAACTGAGCAACAAATACTCAATAAATTACAGAGCGTAAATGAGTTAGGCACTTTAAAAGTTGCAGCAGTACTCAGTGTTAATAATAAAACAGCTACAGTACTACTTAAAAACGGTGAGCAAACAACTCTCAGTTGGGATAGTTTAAAATGGGCGCGTAAGTATATTACTCGCTACCGCCAAAGCTTTGCTCCAAAAGCAGCTACTGATATTTTAACGCCAGGTATGCAAATATGGGTACGTCAAAACGAAGATAACAGCTACTTATTAAGCCAAATACCAGAAGCATCAAGCGCTATTGTATCCCTCGATCCACAAGACGGTAGAATAAAAGCTATTGTAGGGGGTTACAGCTTTGAGCAAAGTCAATACAACCGAGCGATACAAGCTAAGCGTCAAGTGGGTTCTAATATAAAACCTTTTATATATTCAGCAGCACTTGAAAAAGGTTACACGCTTGCGTCTATATTAAATGATGCACCTATAAACCAGTGGGATAAGAGCCAAGGCGTAGCATGGCGCCCTAAAAACAGCCCTGCTGTTTACAATGGTCCTATTCGAATTCGCCGTGCTTTAGCACAGTCTAAAAACGTTATTTCGGTGCGCTTACTACGTGGTGTTGGATTGCAACGTACAGCTGATCACTTACTAAAATTTGGTTTTAAAGACGCTGACATTAATCGTAGTGAATCATTAGCACTTGGTAGTGCTTCTATTACTCCGCTTGAACTTGCAAGAGGCATGAGCACATTTGCCAACGGTGGTCACTTAATTGAACCTTACTTTATCTCAGAAATTCAAGATGCTTACGGCAATGTATTGTTTAAAGCAAACCCTGCTCTTGCCTGTGACGAAGAGCCTTTGCCAACACACAATGTACTCTCGATGCATAATAGTGATGATGAAATGGAGCAAACGAAAAAATGTGCGCCGAGAATTATTTCTAAGCAAAATGCATTTTTAATTGCTGATGCTATGAATAGTGCAATTTGGGGGGGTGGTAGCTGGGCTCATAAAACAGGTTGGAGTGGAACCGGTTGGCGAGCACAAGCGCTAGATCGTCGCGATATTTCAGGTAAAACAGGCACAACTAATGACTCAGTAGATACCTGGTTTAGCGGTTTTAATAGTAATGTGATGACCTCAGTTTGGGTTGGCTTTGATAATCCGGGCAACGCTCTTGGTCGCTCTACATATAATAACAACCTAGATAGCAGCCAAATATCAGGTGCGGAATCTGGCGCTAAAACCGCGCAGCCAGCATGGGTTGAATTTATGAAAGCGGCACTTGAAGGCAAGCCTGAAGCCCCAATTGAGCCGCCTGAGGGACTTGTTTCTATTCGTATTGATTTAGCTACAGGCTTACTTAGCCATAAAAATGACTACACAAGTCGATTTGAATATTTTGAAAAAGGCACCGCACCTACAAAGTATGTGCTATCTCAGCCTAACGATATATTTGAAGAAGACACTAAAACAGAAGAAGAGCTATTTTAGTAATATGTATGTAATACAAAAACGGCAGCTTATTTAAGCTGCCGTTTTTGTTTAAACCAAAGGTTTATTTTAAGTTTTGAACAAGCCAATATAAATCAGAGTGCACACCCGCAGCGGTCACTTCTCTACCCGCTCCAGGCCCCTGAATCACTAATGCGTTATCGCTATACCATTTGCTATTAATTACAAAAATATTATCGCCAGGTGTAAGGTTTGCTAACGCATCGCCATTAGGCACATACGCTATTCCCACTTTAGCAATTACTTCACCTTGTGTGATTTCTAACAAGCCCGTATATCTAAGTACTAAATTTTTAGACTTTGCTGTCACTGCATGCTCTTCGATGAACGCGTCTAGCTGTGCTTTTTTATTTAAAAAGTCATCCCAACTTCCCAGCGCAAGTTCATCTGGCATCAATGCCGATAAACCAATATCGTCAAGTTCAAGCTCAACACCTAGCTCTCGAGCTAAAATAAGTAGCTTACGCTGCATATCTCGCCCAGATAAATCTTCGCGAGGGTCTGGCTCTGTGAATCCCATTTTCTGAGCTTCCAGTAGCAACTCAGAAAATGGCCTTGTTCCATCATATTTACTGCATAACCACGAAAGCGTGCCTGAGAAAACACCTTCTATACGTGTTATTTTATCGCCACTATTTTGCAAATCAGCCAAAGCAAAGTTAATAGGTAAGCCAGCGCCTACACTGGTGTTATATCGCCAATGTAAATTACGTTCTGTAATATTACTACGAAGTGCTTTATACCAAGTAGTCGGTGCTGTTCCAGCGTATTTATTAGCACTAATTAAATGACAGTTTCTATCTACAAAGTCTGGATATAACAAGCTAAATTGTTCACTTGCGGTAATATCAATTACAATTTTATGCTCGTAATCGAGCTCATTTATAGCATTCAGTAAATCTGCAGATTGATAGCTATTTGCCTCATGCTGCCATTGAGTTTTCCATTGCTGTGTATTAATACCACTTGCATTAAACAGCATTTTTTTAGAGCGAATTAGACCGACTAATTTAATACTAAAGTCATCCGATAAACGCTCAAATTGTGCCGATAACTGTTTAATAAAAGCGTCGCCAACGTTACCAAGCCCCGCAACTATAATTGCGATTTCTTGGCCTTTATTAATTAACTTATCGTGTAAGGCACTTTGTATATCACTATCTATAAATTGATCGGTAAGCAATAAAGCATAGCCAGTATCTTGATGGACAAAACGAGGTTTTATGCTGTGGATTTTTAATAAATCTAATGCTTGTAAGCTTAATGTATTAACGTCTTGCTCAGGCGCTACAATTGCACAACCGTTTAAATTTGACTCACTAATATTTGCCCTACCCGCAAAATAATTAATAACCAGATAAGTTTGTGCTGCAGGTACTACTAAATACACTTCACCATTATGGTTAAAGTGATGAAGGCTATGCTGAATAAGCTGACTAACGCTTGAGACCTCACCTTCACTTAATCCTTCAACCATTAATAGGTCAACATTTTGCAACGTGGTTATAAAACGTTTTTTCTTCGCTGAACCTTCTTTTACTATATCTGTTGGACTTGCTTGTACGTCAAAACTACTGCGAACAGCTAACTTAATATCTGTGTTTTTAAGTGGCGATAGTGTTTTTGCATGTAATACAGGGTTACCCAAACGAGCTAATAAATTAGCCTGCCCACGGCAAATTTTGCCGTACTTAATCGCTTTTTGTACCTTGCGAGGATCAGTGCTATACACTCCCTGTGTATCAGTCCAAATACATACTTGCTTAGCATTGCAATAATTTGCAAGTAGTGTTGCGCTGTAGTCACTGCCATTTCGGCCAAGCGTTACTGTCTCGCCTTTGATATCTGCGGCAATAAACCCAGTAACAACATTTATTTTATTAGGCAAAATTAACTGCCCACATTGCTGCGCATTTTGCGCATGCATTAATTCGCCATCATTTAAGGTAAAAAGAGTACGTGCATCTTGAGCGCATGCCTCAATATTTAGCTGCTGTAAATAAGTAGCGAGTAAACGTGCTGACCACAGTTCGCCATGTGCAAGTAATGCAGCCTCTTTTAGCTGCTCAGCTTGAGCAAGTTCTGCAATATAGCTAAGTTCGATACTTAGTGTTTTAAGTGCACTTCGTTTTAAATCAGCTTCTAATAACTGCTCTATTAAATCACTTTGATGGTTATTTAACTGCAGTAAAATATCAGCTACTGCTTGAGTATCTTGTTTTTGATAGCTTTGCCAAAGTAATACTAGCGTATCGGTTGTCTTACCCGCAGCCGATACCACCACACAATCACCCGGCTGAGTATGTGTAATTATTATTTTTGCTACGCTTTGGTATCGCTCACTTGAGCTTAAACTCGAGCCACCAAATTTATGTATACAATTAACCATATTAATCACCAAAGCGCCGGACGAGCTGCACTTAATTTAACGTTACCACCAGGAGTGCCTGCTCCTTTGCCTACACGGCCAACATTTTTATTTTGCCCTGGTTTTACAAGTTCAAACACTCGTTCAAAATCAGCGACTAAATCGTGTATATCTTCAATACCTACCGAAATACGAATAAGCGTATCGCCCACACCCGCCTCTAAACGTGCTGTTGCCTCCATACCTGCGTGCGTCATAGTTGCAGGGTGACAAATTAAGCTCTCTACGCCACCTAATGACTCAGCTAAACTAAACGTTTTAAGGCTAGTTAAAAATGCCGCAGCGTCGTTTATATCGCCTTTAATATCAAAACTAACCATGCCACCAAAACCAAGTTGCTGTGCTTTAGCCAGCTCATGTTGAGGATGTGACTCAAGACCTGGGTAGTAAACTTGGCTTACATATTCAGAGCTTTCAAGGTACTTAGCTATTGCCAGTGCATTTTCTTGATGCTGCCTTAGGCGCACATTTAAAGTACGTAAACCACGAAGCGTTAAATAGCTATCAAAAGGCGCACCCGTAATACCAATGTTATTAGCCCACCAAGCAAGCTCATCGCCTAACTCTTGTGTTGCGGCAATAACAGCGCCGCCTACTACATCTGAGTGTCCGTTAATGTATTTAGTGGTTGAATGCACCACAATATCTACACAAAACTTAAGAGGATTTTGTAAAGCAGGCGACAAAAACGTGTTATCTGCAGCCACCAATGCACCGCATTGCTTAGCCACATCGGTAACCGCTTTAATATCTGTTAAACGAAGTACTGGGTTACTTGGGGTTTCTATCCAAATAAGCTTTGGTTTAATTACTAAAATTTGTTGAAGACTTTCTTCTTTTGTTAAATCTAATATTTCGAGCTTTAGTAGTCCGCGTTTTTGTAAAGATGTAAATAAACGATAGCTGCCACCATAACAATCATGTGGAATTACTAACGTATCGTCACTATTAAGTAGCTGAGTAGCTAAATGCACGGCAGCCATGCCTGTAGCTGTAATTATGCCACGAGCGCCACCTTCAAGCTTAGCAAGCGTCTCAGCTAAAATATCACGATTAGGATTACCGCTACGACCATAATCATACTCACGCTTAGTATCAAAGTCGGCAAACGAATAAGTAGTCGATAAATAAATTGGCGGTACCACCGCACCATGATGTTTATCAGCATCAACGCCGTTACGTACAGCAATGGTCGCTTTGTTTTTTTCGCTCATATTCGTCACCTGATTAATTTGGATGTTTAGACGTCTAAAAGAGTAAGTTATCCGTTTTGATAAGTCAAAGTATTTTAAAGCTCTAGATGGCTAAAAGTAGAAGGGGCCTTTGCGAATAACACATTTTAGCTCACAAAAGTGTGCTTATCTTTACACCTACAATAGGCTTATTAAGATAGATCGGTATCTATTATTTGACTATCTTTTTTAAATCGATAGAATTTCACGCATATTTACACGCTTTTTATACCGTGTGAGAAATTAATAATCTGAGGCAACGATACATCTTATGGCTAAATGGAATGGTGAGTATATTCACCCATACGCAGAACACGGTAAAAAATCAGAGCAAGTTAAAAAGATCACCGTTTCGATCCCGCTAAATGTATTAAAGGTATTAACTGACGAACGTACACGTCGTCAAATCAATAACCTTCGCCATGCTACAAATAGTGAATTGCTATGTGAGGCATTTTTGCATGCTTTTACTGGCCAACCTTTACCAAATGACGATGACTTACGTAAAGATAACGCCGAAAAAGTGCCAGAAGAAGTTAAAAAAATAATGCAAGAAATGGGTCTAGAAGTACCCGTTTTAAACGAAGAATAAATATTACAAAGACAAAAAAAACCTCAGTAATTACTGAGGTTTTTTTATATCTAAATTTTATTGCATAGCTCTACTGTATAGATTTACTGCATATAGTTTTCAGGTAGCTCAATTTGTGCAACACCTGACTCAATAGCAGCAAGTGCAACAGCTCTTGCTATACGCGGCAGTAAACGTGGATCCATTGGTTTTGGAATAATATACTGCGCACCAAATTCTAGTTTATCTACACCAGCGGCTTTTAAAACTTCTGCAGGTACTGGCTCTTTGGCAATACTTCGAATAGCATCTACTGCAGCAATTTTCATTTCATCGTTAATAGCGCTTGCACGTACATCAAGTGCACCACGGAAAATAAACGGGAAACATAAAACATTATTAACTTGGTTAGGGTAATCAGAGCGTCCTGTTGCCATGATTAAATCGTTGCGTGCGCCGTGCGCAAGTGCAGGATCAATCTCAGGATCTGGATTTGAACATGCAAACACAACTGGTTTTGCAGCCATTAGCTTTAAATCTTCAGCCGCTAATAAGTTAGGGCCAGAAACACCCACAAATACATCTGCATCTGCAATTACATCTTGCAATGTACGCTTATCGGTATTGTTAGCAAAAAGCTGTTTATATTCATTTAAGTCATCGCGGCGGGTATGAATAACACCTTTGCGGTCAAGCATATAAATGTGTTCACGCAGTGCACCACACTTAATTAACAGCTCCATACACGCAACAGCGGCAGCGCCTGCACCTAAACATACAATAATTGCATCTTCAATTGACTTACCTTGTACTTCTAGCGCATTTAACATACCAGCAGCCGTTACAATGGCAGTACCGTGTTGATCGTCATGAAAAACAGGAATGCTACAACGCTCTATTAATGCTTTTTCTATTTCAAAACACTCTGGTGCTTTAATATCTTCAAGGTTAATACCACCGAATGTGTCGGCAATATTGGCAACCGTATTAATAAAGTCTTCTGTTGTTTTGTGCTTAACTTCAATATCGATAGAATCAAGCCCTGCAAAACGTTTAAACAATAACGCTTTACCTTCCATTACGGGCTTAGACGCTAAAGGACCTAAATTACCAAGGCCTAGAATTGCAGTACCATTAGTAATAACCGCAACCATGTTACCTTTACCAGTATATTTATAAGCATTTGCAGGATCTGCAGCTATTTCACGTACAGGTTCGGCAACACCTGGGCTATACGCAAGTGCAAGATCATGAGCCGTTTCAGCTGGTTTTGTAAGCTCAATGCTAATTTTACCTGGTACGGGATGTGAGTGGTAATGTAGTGCTTGTTCACGAAAGTCAGACATAACGCGATGGTATCCTGCAATTTAAGTTAAAGTGAGAGATGGAGTCTTGGGGTACGATACCCTTATTATTTTTAAATTCCAAGCAATATCAGGTCTATCCTGTTATATGCTATATCCTTTAATTTTAAGAGGTTTTTCAGTAACTTTGCAGGATTATATCGACATTTAATAAATAAAAATTCACCTAAAAAGTAAGTTTTAAGGTGCTTTTATGTCTATCAAAATCTTATAAAACGTATACTTAAAGTATCAGCATAAACTTAGAATAACAGCCTACTACCTTACTTTAAAAACAGATAAGCCCACGTTAGCTACTTTTATCAACCTAGTTAAAAATTGTACTATTTAAAATATAGAGAATATCTATCGATTTGTCTGTAAAGGATTATGCATACTCAGAATAAGAATAGGAAATAGTTATGCAAAAGGAGGGGATAGTTAAAATCAACGAAATAATACCAATCTGCTTATATATGGGGTCTATTTAAAGTTAAGAAAATTACGCTAGAACTAGGCAAAAATTTTTGTATCTAGTTGTTCTAAATAAAAAATTTTTAACGACGTTATAGTGCAATTTAATTCGTTAAATTGCTTAAAGATTTATGTAGGTTAGTTTAAGATAATAAATAACAAATTTTAGGCACAAAAAAAGCACCCTAAGGTGCTTTTTTTAACTAAACAGCAATAATTACTTCTTGCTGGCAAGTGCACCGAAGCGCTTGTTGAAGCGATCAACACGTCCGCCAGTGTCTAAAACTTTTTGCTTACCAGTGTAAAACGGGTGACACGCAGAACATACGTCTAAGTGAATGTCTTTACAAAGAGTTGAGCTAGTTTCGAATTTATTTCCACATGAACATGTTGCAGAAATTACTTCGTACTTAGGGTGAATACCTTCTTTCATAGGAACCTCTAGTTAAGGCCGCATCGCTCTCCAAACCCGGAGTTTGGCACCATACGTCGTTAAAACAAATTTGTTGGTGGCGGATTTTATCCAACAACCTCCCCCCACACAAGTATTTATTTATATTTTTGCCAAAAAAGTGAACAATCTCTGTCTCAAGCGCTATTGCTAGTAGGTTTTTAGCGTTATTTTTAGTACATTACAGCATTAATTTTACGGGTTGAGTTGTTATGAGTTTTGTTGAAGTTGCTATTAAAGTCCCACTTCCACGCACCTTTGATTATAAAATAGAAGAACAGCTCAGTGGCTTATCAACTCCTTTACTACCTGGCATGCGGGTTTTGGTACCTTTTGGTAATCAAAAAAAAGTAGCGGTTGTTTTGGGTATTAAAAGCAGTACCGACGTCCCTTTAAATAAAATTAAAAATATTATAGAGGTAATAGACGACGCCCCTATTTTAAGTGCCCAGCATTTAGAACTCCTTAGCTTTACTGCCCGCTATTATTGCTACCCATTAGGCGAAACTATTCATATAGCGCTACCTGGTGCACTTCGCCAAGGTGAATCGCCTGATAAAACCAGTATTAATATGGTTGCCCTGACAGAAAAAGGTGCAAAAGTACCGTCATTAAAAGCTAAAACACAGCTCAACCTATTAAAGCAGTTATCACAATCAGGTAAGTCATCATTAACTGAGTTAAAAGCACTGGGCTTTAGTAAAAAAACAATAGATAGCTTAATAGATAAAGAACTCATTACACAAACTATTGAACACGATAACCAATGGCAAAGCGTTGCGCCAACCGTCGGTAGTAAACCAGTACTTAATAAAGAACAAGCGGTTGCTTGCACGGCTATAAATCAAAGTACTGGCTTTAGCAGCTTCTTATTAGAAGGCGTAACGGGCAGCGGTAAAACCGAAGTGTATTTACAGTGCCTAGAAGAAGTACTCAAACGTGGCGAGCAAGCCCTCGTACTCGTGCCCGAAATCGGCCTAACACCACAAACCGTAAACCGTTTTCGCCGCCGCTTTCCTGATACACCCATTATGCTTTGGCATTCAGCACTTACCGACAACGAACGTTTACAAACATGGCGTTTTTGCGAAAAAGGCAGTTGCGCGATAGTTATTGGCACGCGTTCGAGTATTTTTCTGCCATTTTTAAAACTCGGTATGATTGTTGTTGATGAAGAACACGACTCGTCATTTAAACAACAAGATACCCTTCGTTACCATGCTCGTGATTTAGCCGCTTACAGGGCTTTTCAGCATAAAATTCCGCTTATATTAGGCAGCGCAACGCCCGCGCTTGAAACACTTCATAAAGCAATTAATAACAAGTATCAGCTATTAAGTTTAACCGAGCGTGCGCAAACAGCGACTGACAACCAGTTTAAGTTACTCGATATGAAAGGTCAGCCCGACCAAGCAGGTATTGCACATGCAATCCTTGCTACTATGCGTCAGCACTTAAATCGCGGTAAACAGGTTATGGTATTTTTAAATCGCCGAGGTTTCTCACCCACCCTTATTTGCCATGAGTGCGGTTGGTTGAGCGAGTGTAAACGATGCAGTACCAGCGCTACATTTCATAAAGCGATTGGGCAAATGATCTGTCATCACTGTGGCGACCAGTACCCTGTCCCTCACCAATGCCCTGACTGTGGAAGTACGCAAATATTTCCTAACGGTAAAGGCACAGAGCAAATTGAAGAGTTTTTATCGACCGAATTCCCTGATACACCCGTTACTCGTATAGACCGCGATTCAACTCGCCGTAAAGGTAGCCTTGAAAAAGCACTTGATGAAATAAATCTAGGCGGCGCACGCATTTTAGTGGGCACACAAATGCTTGCCAAAGGCCATCACTTTGCAGATGTGAGCCTTGTTATAATTTTAGATGTAGATAGCGGCTTATACTCATGCGACTTTAGAGCAACAGAACATTTAGCGCAATTAGTCACCCAAGTAGCGGGGCGTGCTGGACGTTCAGGTGAGCCTGGCCAAGTGTTATTACAAACACACTTTCCAGAACACCCTCTTTTGCAAGACTTAGTTAATAATGGTTACCAAGACTTTGCCCGCTTTGCTCTTAGTGAGCGCGATGATGCTGACTTACCGCCCATTACAAATATGGCCATTGTGCGTGCACAAGGGCATAGTATTAAACTAGTCGTCGATTTTTTGACGGATTTGGTTCCTGTGAATGGGGTATCTGGTATACAATTGCTCGGTCCGATCCCTGCCCCACTTGAAAGAGTCGCAGGTATGTATCGTTTTCAATTGCATATTCAAGCGCAAGATCGTCGCATATTACATCAGTACCTTGCGCAAATGGTTGATTATTTAAGTACCAGTAAACTTGCACAAAAAGTACGCTGGAGCTTAGACGTAGACCCTATAGACATGATTTAGGTTAAGGCCAAAATAACACCATGGCACAGCACGATTATATTAATAAAAAGCCTGCAGGCAGAAACAGTAAAAAAAACGCACCCGCTAAGAAACCATTTCCTATTCTTTTAGCCGTTATAGCCATCTTACTTGTAGGTGGTTTTGCCTACACACTATGGTTTATAAAAAGTAATGCCGATCCAAAACTTGTCGAAAAACAAGCTAACCCAACTGCACCCGCAAAAGTAGAAGTTGTTATTCCACGTACACCGGAATTTATTAAAGAAATTAGAAACCACGAGATTCAAGTTGAAGTAAAAGAACTTGAGCAAAAAGGTCCTTATGTTATGCAATGCGGTTCGTTCAGAACTCATGCACAAGCTGAATCATTAAAAGCTAAAATCGCATTTGCAGGGCTCATTTCTGAGATAAAACAGGCTGAAGGCAGCAATGGTACTTGGTATAAAGTACGTTTAGGCCCTTATAAAACAAAACGCCAAGCCGAAAGCGATAAAAACAAACTTAAACGTGTAAAAATAGTCGGCTGCGGAATTTGGGGCTGGACTTGAAAATAAACCATTCACCCATATAACCTCATCATAATCGTTTTTTACGAGTTGCCTCTGCAGCTCGATGATGAGGAATAACATGACTACTATCGTAAGTGTTCGCCGCGGCGACAAAGTTGTAATTGGCGGCGATGGCCAAGTTTCACTTGGTAACACCGTAATGAAGGGCAACGCCCGTAAAGTTCGACGTCTTTATAATGGCAAAGTAATCGCTGGTTTTGCCGGCGGTACTGCTGATGCCTTCACTCTTTTCGAACGTTTTGAAAGCAAATTAGAAATGCACCAAGGTAACCTAACTAAAGCCGCAGTAGAAATGGCTAAAGATTGGCGAAGTGACCGTGCACTTCGAAAACTCGAAGCGCTGCTCGCTGTAGCAGACGAAACAGCCTCTTTAATTATTACCGGTAATGGCGATGTAGTTCAGCCAGAAAACGATTTAATTGCAATTGGTAGTGGTGGTAACTTTGCGCAATCAGCTGCAACCGCCCTTTTAGAAAATACAGATTTAAGCGCTCGTGAAATAGTAGAGAAAAGCTTAACTATTGCAGGCAACATCTGCGTATTTACTAATAACTTCCAAACAATCGAAGAATTATAATAGGAACTATTATGTCTGATATGACCCCAAGAGAAATTGTTCACGAGCTAGATCAGCACATTATAGGTCAGGCTAAAGCTAAAAAAGCGGTCGCTATTGCGCTTCGTAATCGCTGGCGCCGTATGCAATTAAATGAAGATTTACGCAGTGAAGTAACACCAAAAAATATATTAATGATTGGTCCAACAGGTGTAGGTAAAACAGAAATTGCCCGCCGTTTAGCAAAACTTGCTAACGCACCATTCATTAAAGTAGAAGCGACTAAATTTACTGAAGTTGGTTATGTTGGTAAAGAAGTAGATACGATCATACGTGACCTCGTTGATGTTTCAATTAAAATGACTCGCGAACAGCAAACTAAAAAGTTTAAACATCGCGCCGAAGAAGCAGCAGAAGAGCGTATTTTAGATGCACTTTTACCACCGGTTAAAGATCAATATGGCGAAAGCCAACGCGACGATACTTCATCTACTCGCCAAACATTTCGTAAAAAATTACGTGAAGGTCAATTAGATGATAAAGAAATCGAGATTGAATTAGCGCAAGCTCAATCAAACGTAGAAATTATGGCGCCTCCTGGTATGGAAGATATGACCAACCAGTTACAAAGCATGTTTCAAAACATGGGCGGCGATAAACGCACTAAACGTAAGTTAAAAATTAAAGAGGCCTTCAAACTATTAACGGAAGAAGAAGCCGCTAAATTAGTAAACCCTGAAGAGCTAAAAGAACAAGCTATTTTTGCAGTAGAGCAAAACGGTATTGTGTTTATTGATGAAATAGACAAAATTTGTAAACGTGGTGATTCTTCAGGCCCTGATGTGAGCCGAGAAGGTGTTCAGCGCGACTTACTACCGCTAATTGAAGGCTCAACAATAAACACTAAGCACGGTATGGTTAAAACTGACCATATGTTGTTTATTGCCTCAGGTGCGTTCCAAATGTCTAAACCATCAGACATGATACCTGAGCTACAAGGTCGCTTACCGATTCGAGTAGAACTTGAGCCACTAACTGCAAATGACTTTAAACGTATCCTGACAGAGCCACATGCATCGCTTACTGAGCAACAACGAGAGCTCCTTAAAACTGAGCAAGTAACGATTGAGTTTAGTGATGATGCTATTGAGCGTATTGCTAAGGCAGCGTGGCAAGTTAACGAAAAAACCGAAAACATCGGTGCTCGTCGCTTGCATACTGTGATGGAAAGATTGATGGAAGAAATTTCATACGATGCTTCTGAAAAAGCAGGTTCATCACTTGTTATTGACGCCGCTTACGTTGAAAAACATCTAGGCGCACTTGTTGAAGATGAAGACTTAAGCCGCTTCATTCTATAAAACGAATATAAACGTTATACTAAAAGCCTCCAGATTGGGGGCTTTTTAATGGGATATATAAAATGAAACACGTTACAAAAGTGCATTACCACAGCGTGAGTAAAAATTTAGATGTTTATTTTGACGACGATAGCCAAGCAGTCTTTAGCTGTGAATTTTTACGCGTTCACTCTCCCTCTGCTGAAGTGCAAGGCCATGGCTCTGGTCCAATGAAGCTAGTACTTAATAAACAATCTGTAGGTATAAAAAACATAGTACCTGTCGGGCATTATGCACTGCGTTTAGATTTCGATGATGGTCACAATAGCGGACTGTTCAGTTGGAGTTACTTTGAAAAACTACAAGCGCAGCAACAAACGTTGAGCGATGAATATTCGGCACGCGTAGCCGAGCACGAACAAAACAAAAACAGTGTACCAATAAAGTTTATTCCTTAAACCTTATTGGTAACTTTAGGTGGGTATTTTTAGATTAGTTAACCTAAACCCTGGTTAAGATATTTACTACCCAGGGTTCAGGTTAGTTACACTTTAAACTTATCAATAGCGCTAAATAACACTCTAGCTTGCTCAGATACTTCTTCGCTAGTTTGGGCGTTTTTAGCAGCATGTTCAGTTGCATCTTGCGCAATATCGCGAATTCTTACTACATTTTTATTAACCTCTGATGCCACTTGGCTTTGCTCGTCAATAGCAACCGCTATTTGAGAGCTCATTTCCATTATTGTTTGTACATCTTCAGTAATTGCGCCTAATAACTCACCTGCTTTAATTGCTTGCGAGGCACTTTCATCGCCTTGAGAACGACATTTGTGCATAATACTCACCACTTCTTGAGTACGCTGCTGTAAGGTACTTATAATACCTTCAATCTCACTCGTGGACTCTTGAGTACGCTTCGCTAATGAACGAACCTCATCTGCAACAACAGCAAAACCACGACCATACTCACCAGCACGTGCCGCTTCTATTGCCGCATTAAGTGCGAGTAAATTTGTTTGATCTGCAATCCCCCGAATTACATCAAGCACTGAACCAATTGTTTCGCCATCTTTTTCAAGTTGCGATACTACATTTGATGCATTCCCTAACGAATCAGATAGGGCTCTAATGTGCTTAACGGTAGAGTCAACTTCACTGCGCCCTTGTTGAGCACTTAAGTTTGTTGACTCTGCTTTTTTAGCAGCCGCTTCAGTATTATGTGAAATATCCTGAATCGTCGCCTGCATTTCGGTGGCTGCAGTTGCAACCATGTCGGCTTCATGTAATTGCTCTTGCATACCGGAGCTTGTTGCTGCGGTACTTTCTGATAAATGCTCTGTTGCTATGTTAAGCGTATTTAAAGCACCATTAACTTCGTTAATTAAGTTTTTAAAATCGCCTATTAAACTATTAAAGTCGACCGTCATGGTGGTAATTTCGTCTTTACCTGTTTGCTCTATCATCACGCTTAAATCATTATTACGACGAATATCGTTAATGGTGTGATAAACCCGCTCTATAGGCACAATAATCGAGCGGCTCGTGAAATAAACCAACATTAAAACAATAATGCCAGCAATCACAAAAATAAGAATGGCTAAAAATTGTGCCTGTCCAACGCTTTTATCTACCTGCTGCTTAGTGCTTAATAGTATCTGCGCAACGATTGCATCACTTTGTTCAACACTTTTACGCATTTTTCCAAGTGCACCTGAATTTAAATCTAAGCCCAATTCAACCTGTGCCTGGACCAATGCTTGAAATTGCGTTTGGTAGGAATTTAAAAAGCCATTTAATTGAGCTGTATACCCCGTATCAAATTGAGCCTGAGCGATTTGCCGCTTTAAAGTATCAACCCCTTCATCAAATCGAGTTAAATACTTAAGATCAAAACGTAGCATAAAATCTTTTTCAGCCCGTCTTAATTGTAATATAGAAGATAAGAGTTTGTAATTATCTTGCTCTTTGAGCAAGCTTTCGACCTCGTGTACTGCACTTCTTAGTTCGCCATACAGCCCATCTTTTGGGTGTAATCCTATGCGTTTTTGTAGCACAACAACACTCATAAAGTCATTGTTATAAGCACTTACCAAATTATCGAGATTACTTATTTTTTGGGTTTCGATACCCTGCTCTTGCATAATTACATTCAACTTAGCAATTTTACTTTTAAGCTGGTTATAATCTTGTTCAAATAAGTCTAATGCTTCTTCTTGTTTATAAAAAAGAAAGTTTTTTTCATGTTTACGCAGTTCTAATTCATGGATATTAAGCTCTTCAGCAAGCTGAATTGTTTTATTTAAGCTTAACGTTGTTCTCGCTTCATAAATTATTACGCATAAAAGGACCACCATTGCTAAACCAACAACGACTGCGTTTAACTGTAAACGTCGTTTGATTGTTAAGTTTTGTAAAAAATTCATCGCTAACGCCTTTTTTAAATATGCATTTGTATTATAGCTGATAGCTCAGAAGCGACTCATTAATTTAACTTTTTATTATTGGTTATTCTAAGCTACTTAATTATGATGGCTATAAAGCGACACTATCCCACAAACCTTTGTGTAACGATTGTGTGTTATTCCACTGTTGTTTAACCAACCAATCAATTAAAGGCGCGGGATCGCTAGGGTAATTTATTTGCTTATTTTGCGGGGCGCTATTCCAGTCATCAAGGGCTTGCGGGTTTAAATAGTTCATAACATGCGCCATGCCCATGGCAAACAAAGTTTGTGCATTTGCGGTTTGCTCAAACTGCCCATCTAAAGGCTTTAATAGTAACTTCTTACCTAACTTAAGCGCTTCACTGGCAAGCTCAAACCCCGCATTACCAATAACGCCACTCGTGTTTGCTAAGTCGTTTAAAAAACTCAAACGCGATGGGGAGCGTAAATGTATATGTCCAAAAGATTCATTGCGGGCATTTGGGTGATAGCAATAAAATTCTTTTTCGGGAAAGTCTTTTAAGTAATCAACAATGCTATCTAAGTTTTCAAAAGGTAAATATACCAATACCTTGTTCATCACCGCGACAGGGTTTTCATGGTTATGATGAGCAATAAAAGGCGGGATTATATTATTTGCAAATGGCTTCCAGTGTACGCCTAAGTAGGTAGATGCTGGTGCATAATGCTTGATGAGCGATTTTCTAAGTACACCACGACCAAATATAGGTACGTTTTCTGACAAAAATGCGGCTTGGTGACTAATACCGATAATGGGTATATCGGCCCGTTTTGCAGCCCATGCTGTGACTGGCTCAAAGTCATTAAGTACAAAATCGTACTGTTTTATATCAAGCGATTTTATATCACTCACCAGCTTACAAACTCGCATGTTTTTAAGTGTTTTTAAATTTTTGACTTGCCCATTTTCAGTATCAAACGATAAGCCCCGATACGCTTTATAATCTGAGAATTCGTGCATATCAAAGTAATCTTTATTTGCTCGCCCTGAAAACACATAATCAACATCAATACCAAGTTTATTAAAGCAGCTTGCCATAACCCTAGCCCGCGTTATATGACCATTACCGGTACCCTGCACTCCATACAATATTTTCATACAGGTACCACAAGCGCTAATGCGAATAAGCCACAAACACTGCCAATAATCGCACCTATAATAATATCAGCAGGAAAATGTACGCCTAATACAACACGAGAAATAGCCACACCAGCAGCCCAACTAAGTAGTAGCCATATATATTCAGGGAAAAAGTGACTTAGTATAATCGCAACTAAGAACGCTGCAGCGCTGTGGCCCGAGGGCAAACTAAATTTATCACTTGGTACTATGTAAGCATTTGTTACTAAGCAGTCGCATGGACGGATGCGGGCAAATCTATTTTTGGCCAGTAAGTAAATGGGCCTTTCTAAAGCAAAACCAACTAATATCGTTACAGGTAATAATTGTTGCTGCTCATTATTACTAAGCCACCACACCGCTAAACACACAAGTATGTAAAGCCCTCCATCACCGCTTTTTGATAATCCAAACGCCATTGTTTTAAACCACTTCGGTGAGTTGCAATTAAACAGAGTTAAAAATAATTGCTCATCTAGCAGAGCTGCCCTTTTAAACATATTATTGTTATCCATCACTTCCCCCTCATTGCATAATATATGAACACCGATTTAGCTTATGTGTTGTAAATAACAATTGAGTGACGCTTTTAAGACACTATTATTGCGATTAATGATTTAGCGCTTGTTTTGTCTAAATTTACTGCGATTAAGTCGTTGTTATTGCTTATAAGGAGGGTATACTGAGGTATAAATTAATGTACCTTTTGAGGATAAAATAATGGATTACAGCACTTCTGATTTATGTGACCACTTTGCTGATGTGGTTGACGTGCTAGAGCCAATGTTCATCAACTTTGGTGGTCGACACAGCTTTGGTGGCCGCATTAAAACGGTTAAATGTTTTGAAAATAATGAACTGATCCGCGAATTACTTTCTCAAGACGGTACAGACTTAGTGCTTCTTATTGACGGTGGTGGCTCAACTCGCCGTGCACTTATTGATATTGAATTGGCCGAACTTGCACTTGAAAACAACTGGAATGGTATTGTTGTTTACGGCGCAGTACGCCACGTTGATGAGCTTGAAGAACTTGATTTAGGCATTCAAGCAATTGCTTCCATTCCTGTTGCAGCTGACAGTGAAGGTGCTGGCGAGGATGCTATAGGCGTTAACTTTGCCGGTGTATCATTTTTTGATGATGACTTTATTTATGCCGATAGTACTGGCATTGTTTTATCTGCAGAAGAATTAGAATTGGAAGTTGTAGAAGTATAACGTGACCTCCCATTTAAAAGTATATGATGAAAGCGCGGTTAGAGCACTTTGCTCTAGCCGCGTAAATGAAAAAAAAGCATGGCAATCAATGGCCTTGCTAGACACTCAAGTAAACCTGCAACAAGCACTTATTGACGCAGCTCAATTTGGCATTCGCTACGTACTTCTTGGTATTTGCGAAGATATTGGCCCAAAAGCAAATTTAGGAAATGGCGGTGCAAACGAAGCATGGTCTGCTTTTTTAAAACGTTTTTTAAACCAACCTCATAATCAATTTATTGCCACTCAAAAAGTACTTTTATTGGGTGAAGTAAATACTGATGATTTAATGGCGCAAAGCAACCAACTTAATAATCAGCAAGCCCAGCAGTTAACTCAATTACGAGATTTATGCCAACAACTTGATGAACGCGTAGAGTCAGTATTAAGCCTTATTTTTAAAGCAGGGCTTGAGCCAATCGTCATTGGCGGAGGTCACAATAATTGCTTAGGTATTATTCGCGCGCTAAGTAAGTCAAAAAACACGCCTGTTAATGCTATCAATTT
Organism: Pseudoalteromonas sp. NZS11_1; assembly: GCF_015864275.1. Classification (NCBI taxonomy): domain Bacteria; kingdom Pseudomonadati; phylum Pseudomonadota; class Gammaproteobacteria; order Alteromonadales; family Pseudoalteromonadaceae; genus Pseudoalteromonas; species Pseudoalteromonas sp. NZS11_1. The sequence goes on along the minus strand of NZ_JADYXK010000001.1, from coordinate 15,318 downwards.
TGACCCTCATGCCGATTTTAGAGAATGTGAAGGTCGCCATAGTGGTAATGGTTTTCGCTACGCGTATAACGAGCAACATCTAAGTAATTACCATGTTATTGGCTTACATGAATTAAAAAATAATCAAGCAATTATAGATGCAATGAGTGAAGCTAACTTTAAGTTTGATAGCTATCAATCTATACAAGTTAAGCGAAAAATCACACTAACGCAGGCAATTGAAAATGCACTAAGTAATTTTAATGATTTACCACTGGGTGTTGAAGTTGATTTAGATAGTATTACTTATATGCCAGTTAGTGCGTATACATATTGCGGATTTAGCGTGAATGACACTGAGCACTTTGTGCATTTAGCTGCAAGCCATCGCTACTCTAAGTACTTACACTTATGTGAAGCAGCGCCTAGCCAGCATCCTAACGGGTTAGATGCCGGTGCTGCCCATGTAGGGCAAGTGATTAGTGCACTTGTAAATAGCTACCTACAAGCCAAAGAAAACACTTAACGTTGTTGAACCGATCGCCACTCTTTTAGCCAGCTCATTAAACCGATACTACTTAGCGGATGACCAAAGTAATAACCTTGTGCAGCATAACCTTTTAAGCTTTTTACAAACTTAAGTTGTTCAAGTGTTTCTACTCCTTCAAAAATTACTTTTGTTTTTTGTTGGCTATGCATATCAACCATTCCACCAACTAAACTGCGTATATTGTTTTGATTACTAAAGTCAGCGGTAAGTGAAGGTGAAACCTTAATATACTCAACCGCTAAACTTGGTAACTTAGAAAGTAGTACTGGGTTATCACCAAGTCCATCCACACATACTTTTAAGCCTATGTTATTAAGCCTTGCGATCATGCCTCGACCTTTGTCATCTAAACCAGCAAAAATATGTAAAGGGCATTCAACAATTAAGTCTCCCGCCTCTAAGTGATGTTCATTTATAACAACATCAACAAATTCAACAAACTCTTCATTTAGCATTTCAGGGCCAAATACGTTAATGCTAAGCGGTATAGAAATACCTTCTACTCTAAGCGCCATTGCAAGCTCAGCGGCTCTCTCCATTACAAATTTAGCAAGCGGGTAACCAAGCCCTGCTATTTTTATGTCGTCAATAAAACGATTAGCAGATAAAATTCCTTGCTTAGGATGTTGCCAACGCAGTAGTAATTCTAAAAACTCAATTTGACCGTTTTCGTTACAAATTATAGGTTGAAAATAGAGTTCTAATTCGCTCGAAAAATCAATATTTGCCAATTCTTTTAGTCGCGCTTGTTGCTCTCGCAGTTCAATCATCATTTGTTGATGATAAGGCACAACCTTGCGATTTGGATGGCTATCGAGTGCTAGGTATGCATACGATATTAAATTATCAAAGTTATTGTCTTGCTCATTACAATCAACATAGCTCGCCCTCGCTTTTACCTCTACAGTGCAGTTAGCAACATTAAATGGCTTAAGCGTTGCACCCAGTATTTGTTCAATAACCAACTCATGCAAATGTTTTTGATTCGCAAAACTACAAATAAATGCAAAGTTAAGGCCCCCTAAGTGGGCTAGCTTTTCTTGCCCAACTAAAGTCACTATTTCGTCACTTGAAAGCAGTTCTTTTATTCGATTAGCCGATTGTGCTAAAAGTATATCGCCAAAGTCACGTCCAATGTGCTGGTTAACTTGTTCAAATCCTTCAAGACGAATAACGATTAACGCTGCACTTACTTGCTTATTGTCGCACCATGCATAGTAACCTTGACGTAACTGTTTTCTATCTGCAAAAACCGAAAGCGGAGACTCTTCAATAAATGCATCACCTGTAGGTTCTGGCTCTATCACTACTTCTATTTCAGCGCTTTCATCATTTAAAAAGCCAACAATAGCTAATAATAATATTGCTAACACAACCCAAAATAACGGAACTTCCAATAATAAATGAGCTGAAAATAGAACAACAAATAAAAGACCAGCCATTGAGCTGGTAATAATCATGCTCCAATTATTTCGCTCGAAGGCTTGCCATAAATGAAAACAAAATCCAAAGGCAAGCAAAATGGCTAGCCAAGCTGCGCCCGTACTCAAAATAGCCAAGCCAACAGCTGCTGTGCATAAATAGCTAAATTTAATACTGGCATTTTTAACGGCAAATAAAGTGGCAATCATCGCCATCAATAGTGCACCACTAAAAAATATTGGGAAGTTACTGTCGGTTAGTATGTTCAAATTAACGGCATCCGTATTCGCTAAAAAAGTTTAAACCAGATTATATGCGGGCAAAAATAATACAAACTAGTTAATTCTACCCAAAATCCATAAATTTAACAGTTTATTTACGCCAAATTGGTAACTTAATTGTGATGGATGACTTATTTGCCAATGCGCAATATCAGCTCTTGCACCAACCTTTAAAATACCACGGTCGTCTAACCCGAGTGCTTTAGCAGCATTGCGAGTAACACCTGTCAATGCTTGCTCGGGTGTTAATCTAAACAATGTGCATGCCATGTTCATCATCAAGTGCACTGAGCACAGCGGTGAAGTGCCAGGATTAAAATCACTCGCAATAGCTATAGGTACTTTATATTGATTAAGTAACTCAATAGGTGGGAATTTAGTTTCTCTTAAAAAATAAAATGCACCGGGCAGTAACACCGCGACCGTCCCAGCGTTTGCCATGGCTTTTACACCCTCTTCATCAAGATGCTCAATATGATCTGCCGAAAGGCCATTAAACTGCGCTACCAGCTCAGCACCATGTTGATTAGATAACTGCTCAGCATGGCATTTTACTGGGAGGTTATGCTTTTTAGCCGCCTGGAAAACACGTTTGGTTTGCGAATAACTAAAGCCTACATTTTCACAAAATACATCGACTGCATCAGCAAGATTATTAGCCACTACCTGATCAAGCATATCAGTACATACCAAATCAATATATTCATCAGCACGTCCTTTGTATTCAGAAGGTAGAGCATGCGCCCCTAAAAAAGTGGTTTTTATATCAATAGGGTGATGTTCACCTAATAAACGAGCTACTTCTAATATTTTTATCTCGTTTTCAGTATCTAGCCCATAGCCTGACTTTATTTCAACAGTGGTTACACCTTCTTTTAACAACGTATTTAAGCGATCTTTTGCATCAACAAATAATTGCTCTCGATCGGCTGCTCTCGTCGCTTTAACCGTACTTGCTATGCCACCGCCTTGTGCCGCAATTTGCTCATAACTTACACCCTGCAAGCGCTGCTCAAACTCTTGCGACCTTGAACCTGCAAACACTAGATGCGTATGACAATCTATTAAGCCCGGCGTTAACCACTGCCCTTTTATACTCAATGTCGGCGTTGCAAATACATCAAAACTGGGCAACGTTGCTTGCTCTCCAATCCACGCAATTTTACCATTTTTAATAGCTATAGCAGCATTTTCGATTGCGCCATAAGGGGCATTTATATTGCTATCCATAGTGGCAATATTGGCATCAGTTAAAAGTAAGTCGATTTCTTCTAACTCATAATTTTTTGTTGTGCTTTGCATTTTGCAACCCTTTTTACGCCCAGAGTGATGAAAATATAGTCTAACAACCCATCTTGTATATACAAGGTAATTGTGTCATCTTATTTATATAGTTTATTTTTAATGTAACCATAAATTTAATGACGACACCTAAATTTGCGCAAATAAAACAATTCATTGTTGATAAAATTCGCAGCGGTACGTGGCAAGAAAACCAACGTGTTCCCTCTGAAAACGAACTAAGTAGTCAATTTAGTGTCAGCAGAATGACAGCCCGCCGAGCACTAAGCGAGTTAACCGAGGCAGGTATTTTAACCCGCAGCCAAGGGTTAGGTACATTTGTAGCCACATTTAAATCGCAATCATCGTTACTCGAAATAAAAAACATTGCTGATGAAGTAAAGGAACGTAACGGCAACTACACCTGTAGTGTACTTATACTTGAATCAATAAATGCAGTCGCACCTATTGCCATTGCACTTGGTGTTGAGATTGACAGTGTTGTATATCGAAGTGTACTCGTGCATAACGAAAACGACAGCCCCTTGCAGCTAGAAGAGCGTTTTGTAAACCCTGCACTTGCGGCTGGTTACTTACAACAAGACTTTAGCACGCTTACACCTCATGAATATCTATCTAGTGTTGCACCACTTACCCAAGCGAGGCATACCGTAGAGGCTATTATGCCAAACAGCGAAATGTGCCAATGGTTAAACTTATATAACGAAGAGCCATGCTTACAAGTTATTCGACGCACATGGTCTATTAACGGCATTGTAAGCTTTGCGCGCCTTGTATCACCAGGCAGTAAATATCGCTTAGGTGGTCACTTAACATTTAAAAAATAACAAACAATAGCGCTTACTGCGCTTTTTTTATAACAAATCACCTTGTATATACAACAGGAGCAAAACATGAACAACCGACTCGACACAAGTCGCGTAATACGTGCACCTCATGGCGATAAAATAAGTGCTAAAAGCTGGCAAACTGAAGCTGCTAAGCGCATGCTAATGAATAATTTAGACCCTGAAGTAGCAGAACATCCTCATGCACTTGTTGTATATGGTGGTATTGGCCGAGCAGCTCGTGATTGGCCAAGTTATGACAAAATTATAGAAACCCTCGATAGACTCGAAAACGACGAAACTCTGCTTGTACAATCAGGAAAACCCGTTGGTGTATTTAAAACCCACAGTAATGCACCTCGTGTACTTATTGCCAACTCAAACCTTGTTCCACACTGGGCAAATTGGGAGCACTTTAACGAGCTCGATAAAAAAGGCTTGATGATGTACGGACAAATGACAGCGGGTTCTTGGATTTATATTGGCTCGCAAGGGATTGTACAAGGCACTTACGAGACCTTTATAGCCATGGCAAAGCAACATTTTTTAGGCAGTGCTAAAGGTAAGTGGGTATTAACGGGTGGCCTTGGTGGTATGGGCGGTGCGCAACCACTTGCCGCTACAATGGCAGGGTTTAGTGCGCTAGTTGTTGAATGTGATGAAAGCCGTATCGATTTTCGTATAAAAACAGGCTACGTTGATGTAAAAGCAACGAACCTTGAACACGCACTGCAATTAATAACCGACGCGTGCATAAAAGGTGAAGCCCTATCAGTTGGCCTACTTGGTAACGCTGCCGATGTATTTAGTACACTGGTTAAAACAGGTATTACACCTGATGTAGTCACAGATCAAACATCAGCTCACGATCCATTAAATGGTTACTTACCACAAAACTGGACAATGGAGCACGCAGCAAAAATGCGTGAGCAAGATCCAAAAGCGGTGGTAAAAGCTGCTAAACAATCAATGGCAGTCCAAGTTAGAGCCATGCTGGAGCTGCAAAAAGCGGGTGCCGCCACTACTGATTACGGAAATAATATTCGTCAAATGGCGTTTGATGAAGGTGTTACCAACGCGTTTGATTTTCCTGGATTTGTACCCGCCTATATTCGCCCTTTATTTTGTGAAGGTATTGGCCCATTTAGATGGGTAGCATTATCAGGCGATCCAGAAGATATTTATAAAACCGATGCAAAAGTAAAAGAGCTTATTCCTGATGATGCACATTTGCATAACTGGCTTGATATGGCCCGTGAACGTATTCAATTTCAAGGGCTACCTGCACGTATTTGTTGGGTAGGTTTAAAAGATAGAGCACGCCTTGCATTGGCCTTTAACGAAATGGTTAAAAATGGCGAACTTAAAGCCCCTATCGTTATTGGTCGCGATCACCTCGACTCTGGCTCAGTTGCCAGCCCTAACCGCGAAACAGAAAGTATGAAAGATGGCTCTGATGCGGTATCGGATTGGCCATTACTCAATGCACTGCTTAATACAGCAAGTGGCGCTACTTGGGTGTCCCTTCATCATGGTGGCGGTGTAGGTATGGGGTTTAGTCAGCACTCTGGTGTGGTTATTGTTGCCGATGGTACAAATGAAGCTAAAGAGTGTATTGCTCGCGTACTTTGGAACGACCCTGCAACGGGTGTAATGCGCCATGCTGATGCTGGATACGACATAGCAAAGAACTGCGCTAAAGAACAAAATTTAGACCTACCAATGTTAGACAAGGAATAATCATGTTCGAACTTACTCTCACTCCAGGCTCACTTAATTTAAACACACTGAGAAAAATTAATAATTCACCAGTAAAGTTAAGCCTTGTACAGCATGCTGAATCGCAAATAGCTGCCAGCGCACAAACCGTTCAAAACGTTATTAATGAGCACCGCACTGTATACGGGATTAACACCGGCTTTGGGTTATTAGCTAATACCAAAATAGCCGACGACGAACTTGAATTATTACAGCGCTCCATTGTGCTTTCACACGCTGCGGGCATTGGCGAATACATGGATGACAGCACAGTAAGGTTAATGATCACCTTAAAAGTAAACTCGCTTTCGCGCGGCTACTCGGGTATTCGCCTGCAAGTAATCCAATTTTTTATGCAGCTGCTTAGTAGCGAAGTATATCCGTGCGTGCCTAAAAAGGGCTCCGTGGGGGCATCGGGGGATTTAGCCCCTCTTGCGCATATGTGCCTACCTTTATTAGCTGAAGGTCAAATGCGACATAAAGGAAAAATAATTAGTGCAGCACAAGGGTTAAAAATAGCGGGGCTTGAACCTCTTACCCTTGCAGCTAAAGAAGGCTTAGCATTATTAAATGGCACACAAGCGTCAACTGCGTTTGCACTACAAGGCCTATTTAGAAGCGAGAACTTATATGCACAAAGCTGCGTTATCGGCTCGATAAGCATAGAAGCTGCAATGGGCAGTCGCGCGCCATTTGATGCACGTATTCATGATATTCGTGGTCAGCGCGGACAAATAGACACCGCTCAAGTATTTAGAGAGCTACTCGATACGCACTCTCAAATTAGTGATTCCCACGTCAATTGTGAAAAAGTACAAGATCCATACTGCCTTCGCTGCCAACCTCAAGTGCTAGGTGCTTGCCTAACTCAGATACGCCAAGCCGCAGAAGTGTTGCTATGCGAGTCAAACGGTGTAACCGATAATCCGCTAGTTTTTGCCGATGTAGGCGACATCATTTCTGGAGGGAATTTTCATGCAGAACCCGTTGCAATGGCTGCCGATAACCTCGCTATTGCGATTGCCGAAATTGGTGCTTTAGCAGAAAGACGAATTGCATTACTTATTGACTCAAACCTATCTAAGTTACCGCCATTTTTGGTTGAAAACGGCGGGGTAAATTCAGGTTTTATGATTGCTCAAGTAACCGCTGCTGCGCTTGCGTCAGAAAACAAATCATTAGCACATCCGGCTTCGGTCGATAGCTTGCCTACATCTGCAAATCAAGAAGATCATGTATCTATGGCAACCTTTGCAGCAAGGCGCTTAGATGAAATGGCCAATAATACCCAAGGTGTTTTGGCAATAGAATGGTTAGCATCGGTTCAAGGGCTAGAATTTAGAAAGCCGCTTGAACCATCAAATAAAGTGCAAAGCGCTAAAGCGTTATTACGCGAGCATGTGAGTTATTATGATAAAGACCGCTACTTTGCTCCCGATATCGAAGCTGCTAATACATTACTAAGTGAAGGTAAGCTATGCGACTTCATAGAGAGCAGTCCCCTGCCTTCAGCATATTAAATACCATATTGGTAAGTAAAGCCTAGCGCTTCAATAGCTGAGCCAATAACTTTGCGCTCAGCTTTATCATCACTGGTAAAGCGTGGTAACTCGCCACCATGTTCTGCACACTTCACTGCGTAGTATTCAGCTTTTGTCGGGTGCGCAGGATTAACAACATTATAAATATTTTGCCCTACTTGCCAGTGCTCTATCACCGCAAAGATAGCATTAATTACATCTTGTTGGTGCACCATATTTACTACTTGCTCACTTGATGTATTAAGCTCTTTGCCTGCCACAAAACGACCAGGTTCTCTATTAGGCCCTAGTAATCCAGCTAAACGCAGCACTTTCCCGTCTTGCTCAAGTACTTGCTCTTCTGCCTCATAGAGCTTTATTTGGCGCTCGTTTGTGCATGAAATATCGCAACTTTCGCTATATACACCAGGCTCTTGATCGTATACCCCGGTTGACGAGCATAATAAAAAGCCCTTTGCGTTTAACTCCTTTGAAAGCTTAAGCGCTGCGGTGAGTGTTTCAGGATAATTACTTTCACTGTGCCTGCTACGTGGTGGAATAGCACATACCCAATAAGCATTTTGTAAATCAACTTGATGTCTTAATTGCCCATCTTCAAGTGTAAACTGACGCTCAAAGTCAAACTCGTGTATATCTGTTCTATGCGTTCCTTGTACTTGCCAATCAGCTTTTTGCGCACTTACGCATAACGCATGTCCTAACCAACCTGCACCTAATACTACTAATTTATTACTTTTATTTGTCATTTTTGTATAAGCCTTTATTTTAAACGCATAATTAGTTCTTTCTATCTAACTTTATAGAGATTTTAAGTAAGATATGATTAGATATAATTTCATAAATAATAAAAATATGCGTACTCATGCTAAATAATTTATCATTACGGAAGAAAATATTATTATTGATTGGTGGAACAATTACCGTTTTACTAATTATTGCCTCAACATTTTTTGTTAAACACATTGCCAACCTCTCTAGAGAAAACATAGAAAATGAAGCGCAAAGTTATCTACAGACCGAGCAACTTTCAATGCAAAGTTACTTTGCGATGTACGGAAAAATGGTATCAACCTTTGTTAATAACCCACATTTAATCAACTTTTTTGAAAATTGGGATACTCGCGATCAAGCACTTGAAAGCGCCCCTGGCTACAACGAAGTAAACCAAGACTTTGTCCGTTTAAGCTCAAATGACGAAAACATTTTATCGGCCTTTTTTGCCTCAGCAACCACCGGTGAATACTTTAAAGAAAATGAACGTACAAGTCACTACAACGGCCAGCCTTATTACGCCTACAAGCGTGGTTGGTGGCAAGAAGCCATGCAAGTTAACAAACTTTACGTAGGTCCAATCTCTGTTGATTTAACCACAGGCGTAGCATCCGCAGTAGTACAACAACCTGTTTATAACGCACAGCGTAAACTCATTGGTATGGGCGGTGTTGATTTACAACTAAACAAAATTAACGACATGGTCGAAAATATTCGCTTTAACGGCCAAGGTTATGGATTTTTACTCGATGGAAATCAAAAAGTAGTTCACTTTTCAAAAGCCACAGGACACAAACTTTCAATTACAGATGAAGGTGCAAACGGTAAAGAAGGACTCGATGCGCTTGAGCAACAGTTTACAGATACAGCAGGCTTTAAAGAATTAAATACACAAATGCGAAATAACCTTAAAGGCAGCCAAATGGTTACTTTTAAAGGTGAGCAGTTTTATGTGGTTTACCATCGTCTGCAGCTAGAGCAGCCTTATATAGATTGGTATGTAGGTCTACTTATTCCTACTAGCATGATTGAAGAGCCCGTAAATGCCGCAGTAACCGCAACAACAACTGCAGTAGTTATTATCTTAATTATTATATTAGCCATGATTTTATGGGCTACCCATATGATTTCAAAACCCATCACAACACTTACGCACATTATGCGTGATATAGCATCGGGCGAAGGCGACCTTACTCAAAAAATTGATATTAATAGTCAAGATGAAGTGGGACAGCTGACCAATCATATGAACACTTTTATTGATAAGTTACGCGCCATGATGCTAGAAACCGCAGCGCAAGCAGAACAGCTAAGTAATGCAGCAGCTCAGCTAAGACATGTTTCTGAGCAAACTAATTCTGAAATTCAGCAAGAGAAGCAGCAAGTTGATAGCGTCAGCGCTGCGGTAACTGAAATGGCGACTACTGTGCTTGAAATATCACGTAATGCACAACATACAAATAACGCAGCTGAAGAAGTTCAGGCAATTACAGCTGAAGGTGCTAGCCGCTCTACACAGGCGCAAAAAGTAATGACTGAACTTGCGCTACATATTGGTGAAGCATCTAAAGTGGTAGCAGGCCTTGAACAAGAAAGTAATAACATTGGTGCGCTAGTCGACGTAATTAATTCAATTGCCGATCAAACCAACTTACTTGCACTGAATGCGGCTATAGAGGCAGCTCGTGCCGGTGAACACGGTCGAGGCTTTGCCGTTGTTGCTGATGAAGTACGCTCACTAGCAAGTCGCACACAAGAATCAACAGACGATATTCGTAATATGATTTCGCGCTTGCAGCAAATAGCTCAACAGGCCTCAGTGATGATGCAACAAGGACAAGATCAAACCGAGGGCTCAGTACTGCAAACTAAAGAAGTACTTAGCTCACTTCACAATATTGCGCAGTCGGTCACTAAAGTACAAGACCAAAGTCATCAAATAGCCACGTCAACTGAGGAGCAAACAGTCGTTGCTGAAGATATTAATACGAGCCTTTCGGCAATTAATAACTTAGTGAACAGTACCGCTGACCATGCGCATACCCTCGCTGACGAAGCTCGTGACTTAAGTGATTTAGCTGCAGCACTTAACAAAACGGTTAACCAATTTAAATTATAAAACACTCATTTAATAGCTGTGTTTAAGCGTCAAACTTAAGCGCAGCTATAACCCTTGTTTTTAATTTATTTAGCACCATATCTTTACAGTTCGCTACTATTTTTACTGTAATTGAGTAATACAAAGTTATTTTTACGAACCAGATCAAATTTTTCGATTTTATACACAGATCTTTTTATTGAGATAGTTTGTTGTTTGGCAGAGTCTGGTATAGTAGCGCACGTAATAAACAGTGCTTTTTGAGCGGTTTAATACAATATTGCTAATTAATATGTTCTAAGTGTTATTTAAAAGCACATATTAATTACCAATTGTTAAAAATGGGTTAGCCGATACTCGGCTGACAAAGAATACATTGTAACGGTTTTATCATGATATCTAATTTATTTACCAAGCTTTTTGGTAGTCGCAATGACCGCACTATTAAAAACTTAAGAAAGACGGTCGCGCTAATCAATGCGCTAGAAACGCAACTTGAAGCGCTTTCTGATGAAGATTTAAGAGCTAAAACAGCTGAGTTTAGAGAACGTTACGATAACGGACAAGGCCTTGACGATATCCTACCTGAAGCTTTTGCTGTGGTACGTGAAGCGTCAAAGCGTGTAAATGGCATGCGTCATTTCGACGTGCAGTTATTAGGTGGTATGGTTTTACATCAAGGTCGCATTGCAGAAATGCGTACCGGTGAAGGTAAAACACTAACAGCTACCCTACCAGCTTATTTAAACGGCTTAACAGGCAAAGGTGTTCACGTAATTACTGTGAATGACTATCTTGCTAAACGTGATGCTGAAACCAACCGTGCGTTATTTGAATTTTTAGGCCTTACTGTAGGCTGTAACGTACCGGGTATGATGCCACAGCAGAAGAAGCTAGCTTATACTGCTGACATTACGTACGGTACAAATAACGAATTTGGTTTTGACTACCTTCGCGATAATATGGCTTTTAGCATTGATGAACGTGTTCAGCGTCCATTATTTTATGCCGTAGTCGATGAAGTGGATTCAATCTTAATTGATGAAGCGCGTACTCCGCTTATTATTTCAGGCCCAGCTGAGGACAGCTCTGAGCTATACACTGAAATAAATACCATCGTTCCTTTACTTGAACTTCAAGAAAAAGAAGACGAAGAAGGTGTTGAAGGCGACGGCGATTACACTATTGATGAAAAGTCTAAGCAAGTTCATTTAACAGAACGTGGTCAAATTAAAGTAGAAGAGCTACTTACTGAACGCGGCTTAATTGAAGAAGGTGATTCGCTTTACTCAGCAGCAAGCATTACGCTACTAAGTCACGTTTATGCGGCCCTTCGTGCTCACAAGCTATACCAAAAAGATGTTGATTACGTAGTAAAAGAAAACGAAGTAATCATTATCGATGAGCATACTGGTCGTTCAATGGAAGGTCGTCGTTGGTCAGAAGGTTTACACCAAGCTGTTGAAGCTAAAGAAGGTGTAAATATTCAGAACGAAAACCAAACACTTGCATCTATTACGTTCCAAAACTACTTCCGTTTATACGAAACACTAGCAGGTATGACAGGTACTGCCGATACTGAAGCTTTTGAGTTTCAATCTATCTACGGCCTAGATACTGTTGTTATGCCAACTAATAAGCCAATGGTTCGTGATGATCGCGCCGACTTAGTTTACCTAACGCAAGAAGAAAAATACGAAGCAATTTTAATTGACATTAAAGACTGCCAAGACCGCGGACAACCGGTACTTGTAGGTACTATTTCAATTGAAAGCTCCGAGTATTTATCACAGTTTTTACGCAAAGAAAAAATTAAGCACAACGTACTTAATGCCAAATTTCATGCGCAAGAAGCAGATATCGTTTCAGATGCTGGCCTACCAGGTACAGTAACAATTGCAACCAACATGGCCGGTCGTGGTACCGATATCGTGTTAGGTGGTAACTGGAACAGTGAAGTTGAAAAACTTGAAAACCCAACTGCTGAGCAAATTGCTGAAATTAAAGCAGCTTGGAAAATTCGCCATGATGCAGTAATTGATGCCGGCGGTTTACATATCATTGGTACTGAACGTCACGAATCTCGTCGTATAGATAACCAATTACGTGGTCGTTCTGGTCGTCAAGGTGACGCCGGTTCTAGCCGTTTCTACCTATCGATGGACGATGCACTAATGCGTATCTTCGCTGGTGAACGCATGACTAACATGATGCGTAAACTAGGTATGCAACGCGGTGAAGCAATTGAACATCCATGGGTAAACCGTGCGATTGAAAATGCACAGCGTAAAGTAGAAGCACGTAACTTTGATGTTCGTAAGCAATTGCTTGAGTACGATGATGTAGCAAACGATCAACGTCGCGTTGTTTACTCTCAACGTAATGAGCTACTTGAAGAAGGCGATATTTCAGAGACTATCACAGCAATTCGTGGTGATGTTCTTGCTAGTGTAATTGATCAGTACATTGCACCGCAAAGCCTTGCTGAAATGTGGGATATTCCTGGCCTTGAAGAGCGTTTAAAACAAGACTTCTTACTTGAGTTGCCAATCACTCAATGGTTAGCAGATGACAATAAACTATACGAAGAAAAACTTCGTGAGCGTATTGAGCAGGCGGTTGAGCAGTCATACAAGCAAAAAGAAGAGCAAGTTGGCGATTCTGTTTTACGTCAATTCGAAAAAGCGATTATGCTACAAAGTCTTGATCAGCATTGGAAAGATCACCTTGCTGCTATGGATCACTTACGTCAAGGTATTCATTTACGTGGTTACGCGCAAAAGAATCCTAAGCAAGAGTATAAGCGTGAATCGTTTGAGCTGTTTTCTGAAATGCTTGAAAACTTGAAAGTAGATGTTGTAAGCATCCTAAGTAAAGTACAAGTACGCGCAGAAGAAGATGTTGAAAAAGTAGAAGAGCAACACCGTAAAAGTGAAAATGCTCCTCGCGAATACCAACATGAAGAAGCTGAGCAAGTAGGTGGCGAAGCGCCAGCACCAGAAACAGCTACTGTAATGGCTCGTACAGAACCAAAAGTAGGTCGTAATGACCCTTGTCCTTGTAAATCAGGTCAAAAATTCAAACAATGTTGCGGTAAATTAAAATAGCCCAGTATTGTTATTAGCTTATTAAAAAGCGGCGCTAGCGTCGCTTTTTTTTATGGAGTTTTAAAGTAATGACTATAGAAATTGTACATGTAGCTGTTGGTGTTATTAAGAAAAATAACGCTATATTCATTTGTAAACGCGCAGATGAACAACATCAAGGCGGTTTATGGGAATTTCCTGGTGGCAAAGTAGAAGCAGGTGAAAGTGTTTTTGTTGCACTTAAACGCGAGCTTACTGAAGAAGTTGGATTAACAATTCACAGCTCTAGTCAACTTATGGTGATTGAACATGACTACGGCGATAAGTGCGTTAAATTAGATGTACACGTAGTAAGTAACTTTAGCGGTGAAGCACATGGCGCTGAAGGGCAACCTAGTGAATGGGTAGCAATTAGTGAATTAGAAAATTATGATTTTCCTGAAGCTAATGCTGAAATTATCGAGAAAATAGTAGCCCGATACGCATAACAAACTAGGTACAAGTGAGCACAATGAACATCTCAATACAAAATAAGCTAAGCGAACAATTAGCATTAAATCCTGAGTTAACTCAAGTTAGTGTGATTGGTAGCGGCCATATAAATAGTACATGGCTACTTACGTGTATTGATAAACAGTTTATTGTGCAAAAACTTAATACTGAGGTATTTAAATACCCTGCTCAGTTAGTAAGTAATGCAAAACTAATTGAGCAGCATTTAAATACCAAACAACTACAAAGCAACTACCCCCTTGAAACAGTTAAGCATATAGCCATACAAAACAACGAACACTTAATAGAAATTGATAGCGCGCATTATCGCGTCCTTAGCTATATTAATGACAGTTACAGCGAAGACGTTGTTAAAAATGCGCAACAGAGCGAGCAAGCGGCTTACGCCTTTGGCGTATTCGCTCATGCATTACAAGATTTTGATACACAACAACTACATACTGTAATTCCTGATTTTCACAACTTAGCGATGCGCTTTGAGCAATTAAATATCGCAATCACAATTAACTCTGTAAATAGAGTAAAGCACTGCGCTGACGAAATAGAATATTGCTTATCGCAGCAACATTTAATCACCGAGCTTAATAGCATAGCTAAGCAGATACCACTTAGAGTGTGTCATAACGATACAAAAATAAATAATATGCTGTTTTGTAGTGCAACTCACAAAGCAAAAGCAGTGATTGATTTAGATACCTGCATGGCGGGATTTAGGCTTTATGATTTTGGCGACATGGTACGCACTTTCTGCTCCCCCGAAGCCGAGGATTCAACAAACTTACACAACGTTATTATTCGAAAAGATATATTTTCAGCCATTGTTAAAGGCTATGTAACGCCATTAAAAAGCAGCATGAGTACAAAAGAACAAGAAAGCCTGCTGTTAGGCGCTAAAATAATGCCGCTCATGTTAAGCGTGCGCTTTTTAACTGATTACTTAAATAACGATGTGTACTTTAAAGTGGCTCATGCAGAGCATAATTTAGAGCGAGCACAAAACCAACTCGCGCTTTATAAAAACATACTCAGTAACGAAAAATGGATGCACCAATGCTTAATGAGCTAAAGCTTATTTAACCTGATGTAATGGTCTCCTCCCTATACGGCATCTATGTGCCATGATTAAAGTGGTTACAATAATCAAAGGGAGAAGACCAAAATGAAGATTACAACAATTGGTTTAGACATAG